>CAZFPP010000064.1:0-1680 GCA_964521125.1 uncultured Clostridia bacterium | reverse complement strand
CGGTTATAAGAAAATGGCGGGAAAAGAATAATCGCTAAGTTCTTTCTCCTCCTAAAAAAGAACGGTCTCCCTTCGGGAGCCGTTCTTTTTTGTACCAATGTGAAACAAGCAGAAAAAGGCTTTGCCGGCGTTGTTCTCTCCGACTTTTCTTCCTTGTGAATGATTTCGATCTGATCCGAAAAAGCATACGCTTCCCGCTTTCAATAGGGAATGCACAGCGTTCCGCACGCATCTTTCAGGTATTCTTCCAAACGCAACGTCATACGCCTCTGTATTTTTGCCGCTCCGCTTCTTCCCGCGTGGGAATGGAAACCTGCGCGCCACGGCGCGTAACGGCAATTCCCGAACAGAGCGAGGCAAATTCCGCAGCCTCTTTCATATCCGCTCCCTCCGCCATTTTCACGCATAACGCTCCGCAATAGGTATCTCCCGCCGCCGTCGTATCCACCGCGGCGCCAACGTCGATACACGCAATCGGAATACGCTCTTGACGGGAATAATAAAGGGAACCATTCGTCCCGAGCGTCACAAGCACCGCGCCCGCCCCCATGCGAAGCAGTTCCTCGCAACCGTCTTCCACGTTCTCTTTCCCGCTCAGCAGCTGCAATTCTTTGCGATTGGGAGTGATGAGATCGGCATAAACAACCGCCCCTCGCGCCTCCGCCTTGGCGGGAGCGGGATTGAATACGGTATAGAGCCCCTTCTCCTTCGCGCGCTTTAATGCGGACAACACGACGGGGAAAGGGTTTTCCAACTGGGTCATAAAAAGATCGTCCGCGCGCGCATCGGACAAAAGCCGACCGATATCCTCTTCCGTAACTTCGCCGTTCGCGCCCTCATCGAGGATAATGCGGTTATCGCCATCGATCACCGTAATAAGCGCAACTCCTGTTCCCTTCTTTTCTGTGCGGCGGATCCGAGAAATATCGACGCCGACTTTTTGCAAACTTTTTAAAAGCATATCGCCGAACGGGTCGTCTCCTACCACGCCCGCCATGTACACTTCGCCGCCCAGATTAGCGCATGCATACGCTTGATTGGCGCCTTTCCCGCCCGCAGTCATAAAAAAATCGCTCCCCTTTAACGTTTCTCCGACCTCCGGCAGATAGGGCGCGCGGATCGTGAGATCGCAATTGAGGCTTCCCAACAGATAAATACGTTTCATGCCTCCCTCCTTAAAAGCAGTATATCACTTTTTTGAAGTTTTGTAAACAGGGAATTCGATTTTGAAAAGCCGTGTAAAATCGCTTGCAAAATAAAAAACCGTTTGCTATAATACAAAATGCAATCGAGGCGTAGCGCAGTTTGGTAGCGCGCTTGGTTCGGGACCAAGAGGTCGCGTGTTCGAATCCCGTCGCCTCGACCATAAACGAAGGATAGGTTTGATACAATCGTGTCAGGCCTTTTCTTTTTGTGAAAATAGGAGTTTTTTCCCTTTTTTCACTGCATTTACCCCCATTTGAAGCAATAAGGACACCTTTTTCTATTCGTTTTCAGGGCGTTTTTTATTAGGTTCTATAATAAATGTTGGGGTTTCGGCTTCGGCATTTATTATTTAGAGGAAAGATAAAAAAAGAGAAGCATAGCGGAGAAGAATCTGCTAAAATGAAATCACTGCAAATCACAAAGGAGAACAATTTGTAAGGTAACAGACCTTAGAATTGTTCTCCTGTTTTCATT
>CAZFPP010000063.1:0-2756 GCA_964521125.1 uncultured Clostridia bacterium | reverse complement strand
CCAATCCCCGCCCGAAAGGGTGTATATAAGTCCATAAATCAAGTACACAGATTACGTTTTCCCCACGTTCGGAATACGGTTTGTGGCGTTATCGGACAATATCGATACGGAGAACAAAGACACTCCCGCTATGGATATGATGCCGATTACCAATGTTTTTAATGAATGGTATGCGGCTAATACAAGCCGAAAAGTCAGAGCTATCTTTACGGCAAATGCGAAAATGGGAAAAAGCAATATGTCGCACGCGCCTTACGGTTATGTGTTCAGTAACGACGAAAAGCGAACTTTCATTATCGATGAAGAAGTAAGCGGCAACGTTGAGCGCATATTTGAGATGCGGGCAAAGGGAATTTCTCCGGCACAAATCGCTGAGCAGTTTAATACTGAAAAAATTCTTACGCCACACGATTATTTGGTAAAGCAGACGGGCAAATATCTTTCAGCGAAAAGCCATCATTTGTGGACGCAACTTTGCGTAAGAAAAATTTTGCAAAATCCTGCCTATATAGGAAATCTTGCCCTGCAACGCAGAAGTACCGTATCGTACAAAAATCATAAAGCGGTTTTGCGTCCGGAAGAAGATTGGATCGTTACGGAAAACGCACATCCTGCAATTATCCCGAAAGAGCTTTGGGATAGAGTAAAGGAAATAGAAAAATCCGTGAGTCAGGGCAAAAAGACAAGAACGGGTTTTGTTCATCCGCTTTCGGGGTTTATGTACTGCGCGGATTGCGGTTCTAAAATGAAATTGGAATATTATTTCTTAAAGAAGAACGGCAAGAAAAGCGGTACTGTCTATACATTCAATTGCGGCGGTCATAAGCGTTACGGGAAATCGTTCTGTTTCAGTCACCATGTGAAGGCGGCAGATATTGAAAAGCTGATTTGCGACGACGTAGAGAAAAGAGCGAAACTGATTATTGCGAACGAAGCCGACGTAAAAGAAAATTTTATTTCGAGACAAGCGAAATTTGTACAGCGGGAGCTGTTTGAAAAACAAAACGAGCTTGTAAGCGGTAAGGAAAGGCGAAAGAAGTTAGATTCTTTAATTGAGTCGGCTTTTGAAGAAAAGCTTGAAGGAAAAATTCCTGCAGATTTGTGCGTAAAGTTGATTGAAAAGTATTCGGCGGAAAGACAGGAGTTGGATACGAAAATCAACGAACTTGAACAGGCTTTATCCACTGTGCAACGGGCAAAAGTGGACGCCGACGAATTTATCGGAAGAATCAAAAAATATTTGCGTGATGTTTCGGTTACAAGGGAACTATGCGTAGAATTGCTCGATAAAATCGTTGTTGGTGTGCCGAATGAAGACGGGAAACCGCAAAAAATAGAAATTTACTACAAAATCAATTTGGACGCGGCATAGATAATATGAAAACGGCGAAAGATGAATCTGTCCATTTTAATCTTTTGCCACCGCGAGGGAGACGTTACGCAAGAAATAGTATGCAAAAGAAAAACCGTAATAAGTTGTGTAAAAACTCATATTGCGGTTATTTTTCCACCGAATATAGTAGTTTAGAGTGATTACTATTCGTACAAGAATTTGTGTTCTATTCCGTTTTTGAAGAGAATAGACTGAATTTTGCCGTCTGAAATTACAATTTTTTTATAAAAAAAATTACGCTCGGGTTGTTTTTTGTGCGCTCCTATGATATACTAAAATTATGGAAAGCAAACATACTCCCGCCGAAGCGGGAGAGAACGCATACGGACAACAAAACGAAGGTGAACGGAAAAAGAACAAATCGGTTGAGTTTCTTTCCGATATGTTGCGCGGCGTAGCCATCGGCGTAGCGTTCATCATTCCCGGATTTTCCGGCGGCTCCGTTGCGGCGATCCTCGGAATCTATGAAAAGCTTGTTGGCGCAATAGCCGGTTTGTTTAAAAGTTTCAAGAAAAACGTCTTAATTCTGCTTCCCATACTGCTCGGCATGATTTTGGGCGTCGCCGCGCTCATTTTCCCGATTCAATGGGGATTGAACAACTATCCCATTCCCACGGTTACGCTTTTTGTGGGGCTTGCGCTCGGCGGACTTCCTTCCGTAACGGAAAAATGCAGAGGCGGAAAACGTACTGCGGGATATTTTTTCGCCTTTTTGATTCCTATTGCGGCGGCGGCAAGTTTGAGTTTCTTCCCTCTTGCGGGGGAAGTCGATCTGTTTTCGCTCGATATCGGCGGATACTTACTTCTCGTGATAATCGGCGCGGTTGGTTCGTGCGCGCTCGTCGTACCGGGAATATCCGGCTCTATGTTGTTGCTCATTTTCGGCTATTATAATCCCATTGTCGCGCTTGTGACGAAAAATTTACTGCACGGACAGCAGATAGGAATTTGCATTCTTGTGCTTGCCTGTCTTGCCGTGGGGATCGTCATCGGATTTTTCGGAATCTCCGTGCTCATGAAATTTCTACTGAAAAAATTTCCGTACGGCACGTATTTTGCTATTTTGGGCTTTATCATCGGGTCCGTGCCTGCGGTTTACGTCTCCGCGATCCGCGGAGCGGATCCCGCGCTTGCGTCGCTCTATGCCTCGCCCTGGTATTGGGTTTCCGCCGCGCTGTTGTTCGTTGCGGGAGTCGCGCTATCTTTATCGCTTGTTTTATACGCAAGAAAAAATAAACGAAAGACAAATCCATAAAACGCCGAATTTTCGAATTGCGGCGTTTTTTGTTTGATTCCAAAACTATTCTGTGGTATAATTTTTAAGAAAACGGTTGGAAAGGGAAAAATATGTTACAGGTCAACA
>CAZFPP010000062.1:0-3305 GCA_964521125.1 uncultured Clostridia bacterium | reverse complement strand
AGAGAGAAAAGAAGAACTTCCCGAAATCACAATCGACGATTTTGCGAAGGTAGAACTCAAAGTCGGCGAAATTATCGCGTGCGAAAAAGTCGCCAAATCGGAAAAGCTGTTGCACGAGACGGTCAAAGTAGGCGAAGAAGTGCGTTCTGTCGTTTCGGGCATTGCGAAATTTTATACGCCCGAAGAGATGATCGGTAAAAAAGTCGTGCTCGTTACCAATCTCAAACCCGTCAAGCTCTGCGGCGTGCTTTCCGAGGGCATGATCCTCTGCGCCGAGGACGAAAACGGAAATTTGAGCTTGCTTTCTCCCGAAAAGGCGATGGTAAGCGGGGCGAAAATCAGATGATCGATATTCACGCCCATTTCGCGGAGGAGGGATATGTTTTTCCCGGGGAATGGGAACGCATTCGGGCGGCGGGCGTAAATACCGTCGTGCTGGCGGGAGACACGCTTGCGCACAGCCGTATGCACCGCGAATTTGCCGAAGGACACGAAGGCGCGTATTTTTGCGCGGGCGTTCACCCTTCGGAGGCGGCGGGATTCGGAGAAAACGACTTGAAGGAATTGCGCGTACTCTGCCAAAACGAAAAGTGTGTGGCGGTGGGGGAGATCGGACTCGATTATCACTATCCCGATCCAGATAAACAGACGCAGCGCAGGGCGTTTATTGCTCAGATTTTGCTTGCGGACGAACTTGGCTTGCCCGTGCAAATCCATTCGCGCGATTGCTGCGCCGATATGCTCTCCATTCTGCGTGAAATGAAAGAGCATTTATCCCGCGGTTTTTTGTTGCATTGCTATTCTCACGGGTGCGAGACGGCAGACGATTTTTTGTCGCTCGGCGCGTATTTTTCTTTCGGCGGCGTAACCTGTTTTAAAAATGCGCGCCGCGTTGTCGAAAGCGTTGCCGTTTGTCCGATTGAGAGGATCTTGTCCGAGACGGACAGTCCCTATCTGTCTCCCTTTCGCGGAGAGAAAAATTCTCCCGCAAATATTCCCGTAATCGTACAAAAACTTGCCGAAATCAAAGGCGTGAGCACGGAGGAGATGGCGGCGGCGATCGACAAAAACGCAAAACAGTTATTTCCGAAATTAAAATGAAAGACGTTTATACTTACCGAATCGGAGACAATTTATATATCAATCTCACCAACCGTTGCACGAACCGTTGCACGTTTTGCGTACGCGATCAGAGCGCGCAGTACGAGGGATATTCCCTTTGGCTACGAGAAGGGGAGCCGACGGCGGAAGAAGTGATAGCGCAAATTAAAGACCCGAAAGCGTATCGTGAAATTGTCTTTTGCGGGTACGGCGAGCCGACTTACCGTTTGGACACCATGCTGAAAATCGCAGCTTATGTACGTGAAAAAGGCGGAAAAACGCGCCTGAATACCAATGGGCACGGGAGTATCATCAACGGACGGGATATCGCGCCCGAGCTGAAAGGTCTGCTCGACGGGGTGAATATTTCCCTGAACGCGCCCGAAAATGCCGCGTATCAAGCGCTTTGCCGCCCGCAGATTGCAAACGCGTTTGAAGAAATGCTCGCCTTTGCGCGCTCATGTAAGAAATTCGGCGTGAACTGTTGGTTTTCCGTGGTAGACTGTATCGGCAACGAGCAGGTGGGAAAATGCCGTGAGATAGCAAAGTCGGTTGGAATTCCTCTCCGCGTAAGGGAAATGATCGGAAAATAAAAAAATTCGAGAGCCGAAGGAAACGCCTTTTGCGCCTCGTCCGTCTCTCTTTATTCTTTCGTACCAAAGACGGTTGTCTTTGCAATAGCAGTATGCGCGAAGCCTCGCGCCGCATGAAAGGAAATTTATGGAAAACGATGTTTTACGGCGCAACGGCTTTTATTTTAAGAAAAAGTTCGGACAGAATTTTTTAACGGACGTCAATTTGTTGCGGGCGATCGTCTCGGACGCGGGCGTGACAAAGGAAACGACGGTTTTGGAAATCGGCGCGGGCGCGGGCGCGCTCACGCGTGCGCTGTCCGAAAAGGCAAAAAAAGTCGTGTCGTTTGAGATCGACAGGGATTTACAACCCGTGCTTGCGGAAACGCTTGCGGGGTGTGAAAACGTTGAAGTCGTTTTTCGCGATTTTGCAAAGGCGGATTTTCCTGCGCTGGAACGCGAATTGGACGAATATCTCGTCGTCGCCAATTTGCCCTACTACGTCACGACGCCCGTGATCATGCGGTTTGTGGAGGAATCGCAGTCGTGCAAGGGGCTCACCGTCATGGTGCAGGAAGAGGTCGCGCGGCGATTTTGCGCTCGGGAGGGGACGTCGGATTACGGCGCGGTGACGGCGGCAATCGCGCGGCGCGGCGCTTGCAAAACGTTGCGCAGTGTTTCGCGCAATCTCTTTACGCCCCGTCCCAACGTGGATTCCGCGATCGTGAAAATTAGCTTTACCGAGGGCGGGTTTGCGGTGAAAAGCGAAAAAGCCTACCGCGAGACGGTGCGTTGCGCCTTTTTGAACCGCAGAAAAACGTTGGAAAACAATTTGATGAACGCATTCCGGATTCCGCGGGAGAGGGCGAAAGAATTGCTTGCGGAAGCGGGAATTGCAGAAGGCGTGCGCGGAGAAACGCTTTCGCCCGAAACGCTCGGCGTTTTATCCGATCTGCTGGCACGGGAGGGAGTAATTCCGTCATAAGAAGGAGAAACTTATGAAAAAAATTTTGGCGATCGGCGCGGCGGCGGCGATGCTGTTCGCGTTGAGCGGCTGTTGGAGCGGCGACGGGCAAGAGGGCGCGTTCCGTTTCGCAACGCAGGGCAAAGAGGCAATGGTATATCACTATCAATGGGACGGCGACGAGGAAAACATGACGATCGTCATACCCGAAACTTATCGGGGTGAATATACCGTGACCACCGTCGGGGGCTATATCGGCAGAGGGTATCCCTGTCCGTTTGAAATTTGTTTTCCCGCTGAGTTTGAAAGTACATACGCTACGGACGGCGAGTACGATCCCGATGAGATGGTAGAGCTCGGCTGGTTTGAAAGTTATACGGTTGTCAATTATGAGTTCCGTCTGATTCTCGGCGCAAACGTCAAAAACGTGTCCTATGTCGAGCAGTCTGTCTATGTGTATCAGGACGGAGAGCACGCGACCCTCTATTATCCGCGCGTATTGATTGAATGCGCGGCGGAAAATACGCATTACTATTCGGAGAACGGGAAGCTGTATCAAACGGACGGCGCTTTGGTGGAAGGATTTTTGTACGCGGAATGAAAAACTCGGCTTGCAAGCCGAGTTTTGTTTACAGCCCGATCGGAATGTATTTCCCGCAATCGGGAAC
>CAZFPP010000061.1:0-3367 GCA_964521125.1 uncultured Clostridia bacterium | reverse complement strand
GTTTTCTGTTATACTGTCCCTATGGACAGCAAACCTTTTACCGATAAAGTAAAAATAACCGTAAAAGCGGGGAACGGCGGCGACGGCATGAACTCTTTTAAAGCCTATAAAGGCAAACCCGCCTGCGGTCCCGACGGCGGCGACGGCGGCGACGGCGGCTCCGTCTGTTTCCTTGCCGACCGCAACGTAACCGATCTTCTTGCGTTCCGCTTTACTTCCAAATATTACGCGGGGGACGGCGGGCGCGGCGGCTCCAACCGCTGTTCCGGCAAAAAGGGAGACGACGTAACCGTTAAAGTCCCCTGCGGCACGCTGATTCGCGATTCCGAATCGGGGAAAATCATCTGCGACGTATATGAGGACGGCGAAAAAGTCTGTCTCTTGCAAGGCGGCAGAGGGGGAAAGGGAAACGCGCGCTTTACTACCGCGCGCCGTCATGCGCCGAATTTTTCGCAAAAGGGCGTCCAAACGAAGCCGCATACGCTCGTTCTCGAAATGAAAACGATTGCCGACGTAGGGCTTGTGGGATTCCCCAACGTTGGCAAGAGCACGCTGCTTTCCAAGATTTCTGCGGCAAAGCCGAAAATCGCCGATTATCGCTTTACCACGCTGTCTCCCAATCTCGGCGTAGTAAGCCGTTACGAAAAAAATTTCGTAGTCGCCGATATCCCGGGGCTAATCGAAGGCGCGGCGCAGGGCGCGGGACTGGGACACGACTTTTTGCGCCATATCGAACGCACGCGCATGATTGCGCACGTCGTCGATATTTCGGGGTCGGAGGGGCGCGACCCGCTGGACGACTATCGAAAAATCAACGCGGAACTTAGGGCGTATTCCGAAAAACTCGCCTCTTTGCCGCAAATCGCCGTTTGCAATAAATGCGACTGTTACGGCGCGGAGGAAAATTTGGCGAGGTTCCGCGCCGAATACGGCGGGCAAGTCGATATCTATCCGCTTACCGCGCTCACGGGCGAGGGCGCGGCGGCGCTGTTAGACGCAATCGCCGCGAAATTGGAGACGCTGCCCCCCGCGGAACGCATTCCCGCAGACGAATTCGAGTTCGAAAGCGAGGACGGCGCGCAGTTTGAAATTTTCCGCGACGAAAACGGCTTTTTCGTCATCGTCGGCGGACTTGCCGATATGCTGTGCCGCAACGTCGTCATGAACAATCCCGATTCGATGGCGTACTTTCAGCGCGTGCTCAAATTGCGCGGCGTATTCGAAGAACTGGAACGGATGGGCTGCAAAGAGGGAGATACCGTCGTCGTCGGCGAAACGGAATTTGATTTTGTGAAGTAAAAGTTCTATTTCACGCATTTCGCGAGGGGCGAAAGCCGGCGTAAAAAAGACGGTTCGCCCGCCGAATGAAAAAGGAGAAAATATGACAAGCAAACAGAGAAGCAATTTAAAATCTTTGGCGGCGACGGTGAAACCGATCGCGCAGGTGGGAAAAGAGGGGATTAGTGAGAATCTGATCGTTTCGCTTTCGGACGCGCTCGAAGCGCGGGAGCTCATCAAGGTCAATTTGCTGCCCGCCTCGGGCGAGGACGGAGACAATCTTGCCGCTAACGTCGCCGACCTTCTGCATGCGGAAGTCGTGGCGGTGATCGGCAGAAAGGCGATTTTTTACCGCCGCTCGTCGCGGAAGGATTTTAAGCATATCGAATTCTGAAAATATCCGATAAAATTCGGGACAACCCCTTGTATTTCCAAAAAAAATGTGCTAAAATGAACGGGAAGAGTTCCGAGAGGAAACATCAAAGATCATGGAGGACATCAAATGCAATATTCACGGGAAGTAGAAGAAATGTATTGCGTTGCAAAGGGACCGAAACACGATCCCGCGCCCATTCCCGAAGAAGGAAAATGGGTGTGCGCAAAACAGATCGCGGACATCAGCGGCTTCACGCACGGCGTGGGCTGGTGCGCGCCGCAGCAGGGCGCGTGCAAACTCTCGCTCAACGTCAAAGGGGGCGTGATTCAGGAAGCTTTAATCGAGACGATCGGCTGCTCGGGCATGACGCATTCGGCGGCAATGGCGGCGGAAATTCTGCCCCACAAGACCATTCTCGAAGCGCTCAATACCGACCTTGTGTGCGACGCGATTAACACGGCAATGCGCGAACTGTTCCTGCAAATCGTTTACGGCAGAACGCAATCCGCGTTCTCCGACGACGGTCTTACCGTCGGCGCAGGTTTGGAAGACTTGGGAAAAGGACTTCGTTCGCAAGTCGGCACTATGTACGGGACGGCGCTCAAGGGGGTGCGCTATCTCGAAATGGCGGAAGGTTATGTAACCCGTCTCGCGCTCGATAAAGACGATCAGGTTATCGGTTACGAGTTCGTCTCTCTCGGCAAAATGACCGATTTCATCAAGAAAGGTCTGGAACCCAACGAGGCTTGGGTAAAGGCGCAGGGACACTACGGCAGATTCAGCGAAGAACAGGGCGCGGTGAAGTTCATCGACCCCCGTAAGGAATAAGGAGGCGCGGTATGGCTTTGTTTGAAGGTTATGAAAGAAGAATCGACAAGATCAACGGAGTTCTGAAAGAGTACGGAATTTCTTCCGTTGAAGAGTGCAAAGAAATCGCGCTTTCCAAAGGCGTGGATTGCGATAAGATCGTGCGCGGCACGCAACCCATTTGCTTTGAAAACGCAGTCTGGGCATACACCGTGGGCGCGGCAATCGCCATTAAGAAGGGCTGCACGAAGGCCGCGGACGCCGCCGCTGCAATCGGAATCGGCTTGCAGTCGTTCTGCATCCCCGGGTCGGTTGCGGAAAACAGAAAAGTCGGTCTCGGTCACGGGAATCTGGGCGAAATGCTCCTCTCCGAATCGACGGATTGCTTCTGCTTCCTTGCCGGACACGAATCGTTCGCAGCGGCAGAGGGCGCGATCTCCATTGCGATGAACGCGAATAAGGTCAGAAAAAATCCCTTGCGCGTCATTTTGAACGGCCTCGGAAAGGACGCGGCGTTCATCATCTCCCGTATCAACGGCTTCACCTATTGCGAAACGGTGTTCGATCCCTATACCGAGACGGTCACCGTGACGAAGGAAGTCGCCTATTCTGACGGTCCCCGCGCGAAAGTCAAATGCTACGGCGCGGATAACGTTCCCGAAGGCGTCGCGATTATGAAACTCGAAAAGGTGGGCGTTTCCATTACGGGCAACTCCACGAACCCTACGCGTTTCCAGCATCCCGTCGCAGGCACTTATAAGAAATGGTGCACAGAAAACGGCGTGAAGTACTTCTCGGTTGCAAGCGGCGGCGGTACGGGCAGAACGCTCCACCCCGACAATATGGCGGCAGGTCCTTCTTCCTACGGCATGACGGATACGATGGGCAGAATGCACTCCGACGCGC
>CAZFPP010000060.1:0-3369 GCA_964521125.1 uncultured Clostridia bacterium | reverse complement strand
GGCCGTTACCCCGCCAACTGCCTAATGGGACGCGAGCTCATCCATATCCGATAAATCTTTTACCCCTGGGAGATGCCTCCCTGTGGTCTTATGCGGTATTAGCAGTCATTTCTAACTGTTATTCCCCTGATATGGGCAGATTGCTCACGTGTTACTCACCCGTCCGCCACTAACGTAAGGAGCAAGCTCCCTACGTTCGTTCGACTTGCATGTGTTAAGCACGCCGCCAGCGTTCATCCTGAGCCAGAATCAAACTCTTGAGTTTAATTGTTTAAAGCCGATATGCGCTACACATATCAGCGGCTCTAACTTGAATAATTTCTCGTTATCTTTTTTGCTGACTTTGTTTTGAGTACTATGTTTGCTCAAAAAATTGACAGAAACTGCTTTTTGTGTTACAAAAAATCGTTTCTTTCTTATTCTATTTTTAATCTACGTAAACCGAACGACAGTTCGGCGCTGTCCCTCTCACGAGGTGAGCTTGTCTATTATAGCACAAGCGCTTTTACCTTGTCAAGAGTTTTTCGACACTTTTTTGAGATTTTTTCGAAATTTTTCCGAATTTCTTTTCAATCGCCTTTGTCGTATCCCTCTCACGAGGACAGCTTGCACATTCTATCATATCAAGAATAGCTTGTCAAGCATTTTTCGACGTTTTTTAAGATTTTTTTCGGAAATTTTTACTCTTCTTAAAAACCCCTTTCGCGCCCTCTTTAAAACAGCTTGCACATTTTATCATATCAAAAACGGTTTGTCAACTGTTTTTCACAATTTTTTCTGCCGTTTTTGGGAAAAAAATCAATAATCTTTTTTCTTGCCAAACAAGCGCAATATGTTGCGCTTTCCGCATGATTATGGTACAATAATAAAAATTCTATACCCGGAAACCAATATGAGAACAACTTTTCAAATTATATTTTGTTTACTTGCCGTCGCGTGCGTTATCGCAGCTGTTTTTTTGGGAGTCTTTCTCGGTTTACTTTATTGCCTGATTGCCGTGCTTGGCGCAGCCGTTTTTACCATACTCATGCTGTTAATGAAAAATGGCAATCCCTTTCGTAAACCCGATCCGCCGAAAAACGATTTTATGAATGCGAACGAAAACGCGTCGCAGAATAAAAGCGATGACCGAGAAAATACCGTCCGCACGGACTGAGTTGCAAATCTGCGTTCTTTATTATATTATAATGTAAAATCAAAAATAAAAAAGGAGGAGGAAACTATGGAAGAATACCGCAAAGCAATCGACAAGCTGCCGCTGATTCTGAAAATGATACTCGCGCTTCCGTTTATCGACGGGATTATTTACGGAATTTACAGAATCTGCCGCGGCGACACGCCTGCAATTATTTTGGGCGTAATTTGGATTTTTATCGGGTCCTGCATCGGTTGGATTCTCGACATCATCATGCTTGCGCTTGGCAATCGGATTTGGGAGCTTTCGGCCGAAGACGTAGAAGGTTTGAAAAATCTCGGCAAACACGACGATAACGACAACAATAACAATCAAAGCGAATAAAAATCAAAAAGATCCGGTTATCCGGACCTTTTTGATAGATGAGTTTTAACGGTCATTTCGTACAGTTTCCGTTTGGTAATTTCTCTTTCCGCAGTTTGCGACGCGCAACGGGCGCGCGATTTTCATGAGTTTTTAAATATTTTTGCGTTTTGTAAAATGTTTGCAACGTTTTCGCTTCCTTTTCCTTCCGCACAGGGAGAATAAACTTGATACAAAATAGCCGTCTGCCCGCAACGCGGACAGACGGCATAAAGACCGATAGCATTAAATTTTATTCGTACTGTTCATCATAAGCGCCATGCCGCTTACCGTCCCCATTGCCGTTACGGTAAGCCCCGCCGCACTCTGATCGTCCAACCAAGCGGGCATGACAACTCCAAGATACTCTTCCTCTCCAAGCGTCAGCGCAATGTAATGCGTTCCGTACATTTTCCAAGAGCCGCTATACGCGCCGTCCAGCGTACCGTCTGCGTGTAATACAATCCGTTTGGATTTTACCGTATCCGTTCCCTGAGAGAAAAGCACCGCCTCGAATTTGCCCGCCGTAATATTGAGCAACTGATCTTCCGATACGTCCTGTATTTCTTCCCCCGCGTAGCGGTTTGCATTCATAACGGGCCAGCCTGCGGAATTAAACGTATATTGTCCGAGATAGAGGTAATGAAAATTATTAGAACGGCTCATTCCGCGTTCGATGAAATAGTTCGTTCTGCAATGATAAGATATCAGGTTGACGCCGTTGCTTGTAACAAACATATCGTTATGACCGGGACAGAAGAAATCCACGGGGGATCCGTCCCAACGGAAAGAGCCGAGCATTTTATTCCCCGTTCCGATATCGGTAGAACAAACAAGGCGATTTCCGTTGACGTCGAGATAGGGACCGTCGGGGGTTTCGCTTCTGCCGCAACGCATATTGTAAACGGAGGAAAGCGAACCGTAAGAACACATTAAATAGTAGTAATTTTTTTTCTTCCACTCGCCGTTCTCCAACACGTCTACCCCTTTATGGTAGCGAATAACGCCGCCTTCCAAGGAACCGCAAGCAAGATTTTTACCGTAATACTCTTCAAACGTACACTTTTTCCCGGCAAAATCGTTATAAACTCTGCCGTCTTTGCGAAGTCCTGTGGCGGGATCGAGCTCGATCAAAAACAGTCCCATTCCAAAAGAACCGTACACAAGATACATTTTCCCTTCCGCGAAAAACACCTGCGGATCGATGGCGTTCGGCGTGCGCCACCCCGCGGGAGACTGTACGATGAGGGATTGAAACTTGAATCCGCCTTCGGGAGAATCCGATTTTGCAAGCCCGATGCAAGAGCGCGATCCGCCGAAGTATCCCGTCAGACAAAAGTACAGCCAGAATTTTCCGTCCGTACCGCGAACGCAATGGGGCGCCCAGAAGGACATATGTCCGTCTTGTCTGGTACAAATCCCATAGCCGACCTCGTTCGGCGCCGTAACGCACCAATCAAAAGCGGTCTGCAAATCTCCCTTTCCGTTTTTATAAATTTCGGAAGTCCACTTCGTTCCAAGCGCCGAACCGAGATATTCCCAATGCAAAAGATCCGTACTTTTGCGGATCTGATAACCGCTCGGGGCGCCGAAAGTATCGGTGGAATAAGCATAATAAACGCCGTTCCATTCCAGTAAAGACGGATCGTGCGCGCAACCCTCTTGCCACGTTACATAATCGGGCGTACGCATCTGCAATCGGTTAAAATGCGGATTTTTCGGATAACGTAAAGCCATAACTCCCTCCGTTCACGCTGTCGCGCGAATCTGTTTCCTAATCTTATTATATATCAAACCGTACAAATTTTCAATACCGCCTACAAATTTTCTCC
>CAZFPP010000059.1:0-3745 GCA_964521125.1 uncultured Clostridia bacterium | reverse complement strand
TATATGAGTTCTCTAAAAAGGTACGCACGATCGGTTGGGTAAAAGCCCTGCGCTCATTTTTCCGTTCTGGGTGGTATCTTGCCCTCGTGGTAGCCTTAATGGTGTGCGCCTATCTTTTTACGTGCGAGTTCTTTGTATATTGGATATATCTTCTATTCGGAATTCTCATTGTTTTATTTGACGACGATTTGCGCGAATGTATTCCGATTTTTCTCTGTTGCTATATGTCCGTTTCCTATAAAAACGGTCCCGGGCTGTTCAATTCACCCGACGGGGAAATTGTCTCTATCTTCTGCCGACCCGTCGGTCAAGTGCAGTTGTGCGTCTTGATAGGATTAGCCGTTGCTATATTGATAGCCCGTCTTATAACCATTGCTACGCGCCGTCAAAAACGCGGCAGACCGGCGCTTTTGTTCGGGTTTTTCGCGTTGGGACTTGCCTATATTTTCGGCGGGTTATTCAGTCCCTATTACGATCTCCGTACGGCGTTCTTTGGATTTGTGGAGATTATTTCCCTGTGTGCGACATATTTTATATTCTTCTACGGTGTTGATTGGGAAAACTCAGAAAAAGAGTACTTTGCCAAGCTGTTTATGGCGATCGGCGGTGGGGTTCTCCTTGAAATAATCTGCATGAATTATTTTGCGGGGACAATCGTCAACGATGAATTTACCCGAAAAGGGCTCGCTACGGGCTGGGGAATGTACAACAACGTCGGTTGCGCCATGGCAATGTGTATGCCTGCGCCCTTCTATTTTGCAGCGACAAAAAAACGCGGCTGGATTTTTACAACGATCGGGCTTGCCTATATGTTGGGCGTGGCGCTGACGTTTAGCCGCGGTGCGATCCTGTTTGGCGGAATCGTATTTTTGGCTTGCATAATTGTTGTGCTTGTCAAAAGCAAAGGGAAGAAACGGCTTTTGCATCTTGCCGTTTTAGGCGTAGCGGCGGCAATCGCTCTCATTGTGGCGTTGGTTTGCAGAAGTCTCATCGAGCGGCTTGTTTCAGAACTTACAGCGCATGGGGGGTTCTTTTCCTCAGACGCCCGCATTGGAACTTACAAAGAAGGTTGGGAGCAGTTTAAGGCGTATCCTTTCTTTGGCGTTGGTTTTTATCAGTGCAACGGCTACCAATTCGGGAATTTTACGGAAGGCTCGTTCTTGCCGCCGCGCTATCACGATACATACATACAGCTTCTTGCGTCGGGCGGTATAGTAGCTCTCATTTGTTATGCGTTTCATCGTTTACAGACGTTACTTTTATTGTTTCGCCGTTTTTCGATAGAAAAACTGTTTATGGCATTTTGCATTGCGTCGCTCATTTTGACAAGCATTGTCGATTGCCATTTCTTCAATTTCGGACCGGGACTAATGTATGGCGTTTTGCTCGTCTGTGCCGAGGGAGAAAATCTGAAATCTAAAAATAAGGAGGCATTAGTACAATGATAGACTTCCATACGCATATATTGCCGGGTATTGATGACGGGGCAAAAGATATAGACGAATCTATCAAATTATTAGATTCGCTCAAATCGCAAGGCGTTGACACAGTTGTGTTTACGCCGCATTATTACGGCATTAATAAGGGAGTGAAACAATTTTTAGAAAAGCGAAACGCCGCATATGAGCGGCTGGAAAAGGCGTATGCGGGCGAAATAAAATTTCTGTTAGGGAGCGAGTGCAACCTCTCCACCTGTGCTAACAACGACTTTACGTCTCTTGCTCCGTTGGCTTTGGAAAATACGCGCTATATTCTCATAGAAATGGCTTTTTCTAAGGATTGGGACAATACTATGTGGCAACGAATCGATAAACTGTTGGGGGAGACAAATCTCGTTCCCGTCATTGCGCACATAGAATTATACCCCGCAGTGCAGAAAAATCCGGACTATGCGCATAGTCTTATCGATAGAGGATGTCTATTGCAGATGAATTGCCAATCCGTTCTCGGCAGTACGCAAAAGGATTTAGCTTGGGCGCTACTTTCACATGGGCAAATACATTGTCTCGGTTCGGATACACACAACTTATCTTCCCGCCCGCCGCTGTACGCGCAGGCGGTAGAGCGGTTGCGTAGGTGTTTTGGTGCGCTATATGTCGATGATATTCAGCAAAACATGGCTGAAATAATTGATGACGGTAACATTAAAGTCCGCCCATCCAAACCAATTAAAAGGAAGCTATTTAAATACGTTTAGTCATTATAACTATTCATTCTTCACAATCGAGAAGCACCGCAAACGCTAGCGTTGGCGGCGTTTAATTTTTCGTTTCCGTACATTTTGTTTTTTTGTATTTAGATTGCGAATTTTTGCAGAACGAATAGACGGCGCTTATTATCGTAATTGCTGGTTGATGGGTTTACCACTTTTTATGATTGGCTACATAATACATGAATACCAAACGAAAGTATTAGATAAGATAAATAGCGCCACTGCGCTTGTTTTCATGATTATTGGGGGTGTACTATCTGTTTGCGAATGGTTATTAGTTGGCGGTAGACAGCAAATGTATCTCGGTTCTATCCTTGTAGCTGCGAATATGATAATATTTTCCCAAATGAATGCGCAAAGATTTGTGCTTAAGCCTATCGCCATCATAGGGCAAAAGTATTCAATGCTTATTTATATATTGCATTATAGTATTGGAATAGCGTTAGATACGTTGACCCCTAAAATTGGGATAAGCGAGAATTTTATCTTTCTGTGTTTCAGACCGACAATCGTAATATTACTTTCAGTTTTTTCTTCTATTATTATCACGTTTATTTGGAGTAAGTGGATAAGTTTCTTAAAAAACAGAAAAGAGGAAAAGCAAAAAAATGAAGATATGGGCGACTAAACGATCAAAAAAGTATGAAAAAATTTTCACCGCAAAATATCTATAAAACCAAATTCATCAAAATCCTTCTCTCGGCTGTCGTAATGTTGGGGGTGATGGCAATCATATTTATATTTTCGGGGCAGACGGGGGATAGCTCGTCCAAGGCGAGCAATTCTTTCGGGCAATTCATTTTAGACATTCTCCATATCGAAGTTCCCGAGGGAACATCTCCTTCGGAAGTGCCGATCTTGGGAGATTTCAATATCCGCAATTGCGCGCACATATTTCTGTACGTACTGCTCGGTCTGACAAGCTTTTTATTTGCGTCGGCTTTGTTTGGGTTGTATAAAAATCCCGTAAAAGCCCAATCTCTGTGGATCGCCCTCGGCGCGGCGGCAATATCCTTCCTTTACGCGTGCTTTGACGAATGGCACCAATCCTTTGTCGACGGCAGGACGTCTTCTTTTCGCGACGTGGGAATAGACGCCGTCGGCTTTATGTCTATGATTGCTATCTGCCTCGCCGTATCCCTTGTAATTCAACTTGTGAAAAAAAGAAAAAAGTCAGTCTAAGTATACGATTCAAGGCGGTACGGAAAGTACGCAGTTCCGCCGACTTTTTATTTTTGTGAAAAAATTTTTTGAAAACAGTTATTTTCATTTGACAATTTTTAAGGAAATATGTTAAACTACAATATCATAAGATAGAAGTGCAGTAAGTAATTCCTCACTTCAGCTTGCTTTTTCTCTCCGCGAAGGGGGGAACGGCGCGCGCCGAAAGGGAACGGGAAAAACCGCAAAAAAAGTAAAAAATAGTCAAAAAAAGTCGAAAAAAGTTGCAAAAAACGGTTGACGGAATGGATGAGGTCGAGTACAATCTAAAAGCAAGCAAGCAAGCAAGCAAGCAAGCAAGCAAGCAAGCAA
>CAZFPP010000058.1:0-4027 GCA_964521125.1 uncultured Clostridia bacterium | reverse complement strand
CTGCATGGTGTTACCCACAAGATCCTTAGTCTTGCGCGTCTGCCAGTTCCGCCACAACCGCAAAGCAATTCCGTAATTTTTACTGTTCGCGGAAAGCTTAGTTATTGTAACTCATTCAAAAGCAAATGTCAAGTTTTAACGATATAAAAACTCATAAATTTTCCGAAATTTTTCCACTTTTTTTACATATTGCGCCGTTTCCGGATAAGGAATCTCTTTTAACGTGACACCGTCTGTTGAATATTTTGAATCGGATAACCAATCGAAAACCGTACCCTCCCCCGCATTATACGCAGCCAGGGCAGTCTCCTCTGCGGAAAACCGGTTTAGAAGATAGGCAAGATACTTACATCCGAGCGTAACGTTATATTCCCCATCGTAAAGGCGCTCCGCCTTGAAAACGATTCCTTCTTTCCTGCATATAAATTCTGCCGTAGAGGGCAGCAATTGCATGAGCCCTATCGCTCCTGCTCCCGATAACGCATTTTCGCAAAACCCGCTTTCCGCTTTCATTACGGCATAAACGAGAGAAGGAGATACTCCGCTTTTTTCCACAGTTTGCCGAAAAGGTCTACGGTATGAAGCCAAAAAGAAACATAGCGCAAACAATATGATGAAAACGGATATCGTAACCGAAACCGCGGTATTTTTCTTGCTCATTCTACTTACAGTATGCGCCGAACGGCACGAAAATTCTACGCGCAGTTATTCTATAAGGAAACGTTCAATATCCGCAATGCCTCGTCTGCCTTCGCCCGAAGCTCGGAAAGCGTTCCGTTGTTCTCAATTACAATACAGTTTTTAAGATAAAGCTCGTCCTCATTCTGTTGGCGCGAAATACGTGCAAGAATTTCCTCTTCCGAAAGTCCGTCGCGCTTTTTCACGGATGCAACGCGCATCGATTTTTCCCGTTTTAACGCGATAACGCCGTCGAAAAGGTCTTCGAATCCCCCTTCATAAAGCAATGGCACTTCGGCGAAACAAACGCCTTGTCCCGTCATTTTTTGCATGAGACGCTCCATAATCAACGGATGAGAAAGCGCGTTGAGTTTCGCAAGCTGCGATTCATCTGAAAAAACGATTTTCGAAAGTCTTGCTCTCTCTATCGCGCCGTTCTGCACGCAATCGGGAAACGCCCCTTTCAACGCATGCAGATAATACGGCTCCCGTTGCAATTCGGCATAAATTTCGTCGCAGGAAAACACGGAAAATCCTTTTTCCCTCAAAATGGCGGAAAAAGCGCTCTTTCCGCTTCCGATCCCGCCCGTGATCGCAATTTTTTTACTTTGCGTCATACCAGCTTTCCCCTATAGAGACTTCCGCAACGAGCGGAACTTCGAGTACGACCGCTCGCTCCATCTCCTCTTTCAAGATAGCCGCCGCCCGCTCCGCTTCCTCTTTCGGCGCGTCGAGGACAAGTTCGTCGTGTACTTGCAAAACCATCTTCGCGCGCAGTCCTTCCGTTTTCAAGCGACGGTAAACTCCAATCATGGCAAGTTTAATGATATCGGCGGAACTGCCTTGCAAGGGCATATTCATGGCGGCACGCTCGCCGAACGAGCGCAGACTGTAGTTGGAGGATTTTATTTCGGGGATATACCGCCTACGCCCCAAGACGGTGGTCACATAACCGTTTTCTTTTGCAAAGCGTATATTGCCTTCCATATACTCTTTTACGTCGGAGTATGTTTCAAAATATTTTTCGATATAAGCCTGCGCTTCGGCGTTGGTAATCCCAAGATCTTTGGAAAGTCCGAATGCGCTGATTCCGTAGATAATCCCAAAGTTGACCGCTTTCGCCTTTCTGCGCATGAGCGGCGTTACTTCTTGAAGGGGTACTCCGAACACTTGGGAAGCGGTCGTCGCATGAATGTCCTTCCCCTCTTTATATGCCTGCTGCAAAGGTTTGCAACCCGAAAAATGCGCCAACAGCCGCAACTCTATCTGTGAATAGTCGGCGTCAATAAGCACGTTGCCCCTGCGTGGGATAAACAGCTTGCGCAGCTCTCTCCCCTCCTCGCTGCGAACGGGAATATTTTGCAGATTGGGATTCGCGCTCGAAAGACGTCCCGTCGTCGTCATCGTCTGATTGTACGTCGTGTGCACGATTCCGTCTGATACAAGCGGACGGATCCCGTCTATATAAGTGGATTGCAGTTTTTGAATCTCACGATACCGTAACACAAGTCTTGCAATTTCATGTTCTTCGGCAAGACGTTCCAGCACCTCGGCGCTGGTGGAGTAACCGCCGCGGATATTTTTTTTGATTCCGCGCGGGCTGTACCCAAGCTTATCGAACAACACTTTAGAAAGTTGATACGGAGAATTGAGATTAAAAGACTTTTCTCCCGCAAGCTCAAAAATACGCGCGGACACCGTTTCTAATTCCTGTTTGTATTTTTCCGCAAATTCGGGAAACAAGCTTTCATCTACCCGTACGCCCGTGCGCTCCATATCATAGAGGATTTCCGTAAGCGGAAGTTCCAACGACCGGTACAATTTTTCTTCCGCCGTGCCCGCCGCCTGCCGTTCGGCTTCGCGGAAAGCCGGAATGAGAGAATACGCGCAGTTGTTCTCCGGAAAGTCATAATCCTTTGCGATGCTTTTCGCATCTGCCGCGCGGCGGTTGGAATCGTTCAAATAGCGCAACAGCGCAACATCCTCAATGGGACAGGTAATTTCTATTCCAAGTCCATCCACCTGATGGTAGAACGACTTTAAGTCGGCAACAAGCGCCCGCTTTGTTCCCGACAAAAGCGAAACAAGCAACGGCTTTAACTCGTCAAGATAAAATCCTGTTCCAAGCAGCGTATTCCGTATGGGAAAAATGAACTCCTTATCCGGAAACGCTATGTGTAATCCGTTCTGTTCGAAACTGAGCGCAAATTCCTCTGCCTGTTCGCTCTCACGGAAAAACTCCTCGATGTCGCGGCAAACGCTCGTTTCGACGCCGTTTTGTAAGGCGCCGTTAAAATAACGCGCGTCGGCGATTAAAGAACGAAATTCCAGACGCATACAGGCAGCGCGCGCCTTCTCCGGAAACGGGAGAACCAGCCGACAATCGTTGAGCGATATTTCCAGAGGAACATGCGTATCAATCGTAGCAAGCTCACGCGAAAGATAAGCCGTCTCTTTCCCCTCCCGCAACTTTTTTTGAAGTAACGGAGACAGTTCGTTCATATGTTCATAAACGCCGTCTAAATCATGATATTTCTGCAACAACTCGAGAGCGGATTTGGGGCCGATTCCTTTTATTCCGGGAATATTATCGGCGCTGTCGCCCATAAGAGATTTTTCCTCGATGATCTGTAAAGGAGTAAGACCCACTTTCTCATAAAAATTTTCAGCGGTCAAAAAATCGATATCGGTAACGCCGCGCTTCGTAAAACAAACCGAAACGTTTTCTTTCACAAGCTGATAGCTGTCGCGGTCTCCCGTATAAATAATCACAGAAACGTCCTCGTACGCACAGGACAGCGTGCCGATCAGATCGTCGGCTTCGTATCCCTCTTTCTCAACGATGCAGATATCCATGGCTCGAAGCAACTCTTTGAGTACGGGAACTTGCACGGCAAGCTCCTCCGGCATGGGTTTTCGCGTAGCTTTATAGCCGGAGTACATTTTATGACGAAACGTGGGAGCATGAAGGTCAAACGCGACGACAATATGTTCCGGACGTTCATCCTCGATAATCTTAAAAAGAAATTTAATGAATCCGAAAACGCCGTTGGTAGGCAATCCGTCTTTCGTAGTAAAAATTCGCATGGCATAAAAAGCCCGGTTGAGAAGACTGTTTCCATCGATTAAGACTAATTTTTCCATAAAATTATTGTACCACGCCGAATAATTTTTTGCAAGAACTTCCAAGAAATCGCTTGCTTTTTACGGAAGATTATTGTATAATCCTTTTTACTAAGCCGGTGTGGTGGAATTGGCAGACGCGCTGGACTCAAAATCCTGTGGTAGTGATACCGTATCGGTTCGACCCCGATCACCGGCACCAAGTCTTAATAGCTTGAACTTCTTT
>CAZFPP010000057.1:0-4458 GCA_964521125.1 uncultured Clostridia bacterium | reverse complement strand
TCCCTCGCGGTGGCAAGCATGAGCTTGATCCGGTTTTCCTGATTGACGCGCGTTGCCGAAGGATCGTAATCGACGGGAACGATATTTTCGTTTTGATATAACATTTTGAGCGCGCGCACCGCGCCTTTTCCCGCAATGTGGTTGGGCAGGCACCCGAACGGCTGCGCGCAGACGATATTTTCCGTGCCTGTTTCCGCAAGGGCCGCCATTTCCGCGGGGATCAGCCATCCCTCGCCCATCTTTACTCCTTGATTGATCACTTTGTCGGCACAGCGGCGCAAATGCTCAAAGTCGTGCAACGGTTCGTATCTGCCGTGCGCTTTCGTCCATTTGATGATCTTCTTCTGTTTGCCGTATAACCAACGGTATACTAAGGCAAATATGGGCGTCGCGGCGGTACGGTTGCCGTAAAACGTTGCATCGTTCACGTTATTGATCACGCAATACAAAATAAAATCCATAAGCGCGGGCACGACAGGTTCGCAATTCTCGCTCAACAGAAAATCTTCGAGATGAGAATTCCCGAGCGGAGAATATTTGACATAAATTTCCCCGACGATCCCAACCTTCACCTTTTCTTCCCGCTTTACGGGAACTGCGGAAAAGGTATCGAGCAAATAGCGGACGTTCCGTTTGAGTTTTTTATACCCGCCGCCGTCCAACCCGCGCTTTATTTGCGCAACGCACTGCTCACGCGCTTTCGCGCTGTCTCCCTCGTTGATCTCATAAGGCTTCGTCTGGTTATAAAAGCTCATGATGAGGTCGCCGTAAAAAATAGAATAGGCAAGCTTGAGTAAAAATCTCAAATTGAGTTGCAATCCGTTTCCCTTCTCCAACCCCGCAAAGTTGAGCGAAAGCACGGGAACCTGCGGAAACTCCGCCTTGAGCGCCTTCCGGATGAGCGGAATGTAGTTGCTTGCACGGCAACCGCCGCCCGATTGCGTAATGAGTACCGCCGTACGGTTCACGTCGTATTTTCCGCTTTTTAGCGCGTCGATATATTGTCCGATGACGCAGAGCGCGGGATAACACGCGTCGTTATGCACATGTTTCAACCCCTCGTCGATAACTGCTCTGCCCTCGTTTTTGAGAATTTCGACGTTATATCCCTCCTGTCGCATGACGTATACCAACAACTCGAAATGCCACGGGAGCATATCGGGAATGAGAATCGTATAATCTTTTTTCATTTCCGAGGTAAACACGGGATATTCATCGGCGAAATTCACCGTCTCTTTTTGTATTTTCTGCTCTTTCATATCAATCCTTCCGACTCTGTTCCTCGATCGCCGCAAGCATGGAACGCAACCTGATTTTTACCACGCCCAGATTGTTGATTTCGTCAATTTTGATCTGCGTATAAAGCTTACCCTTGCTTTCCAAGATATGCCGCACTTCGTCCGTCGTCACCGCGTCGATTCCGCACCCGAAGGAGACAAGCTGCACGACGTTGACATTCTTTCTGCGGGTCGCAAGCTCTGCGGCGCGGTACATTCTCGCATGATACGTCCATTGGTTGAGCACGTTTACGTTGACAAGATTCGCCTCTTCGAATACGGCGTCCTCCGACAGCACGGCGATCCCGAGGGAATTGAGTAATTTGTTGATCCCGTGATTGATTTCGGGATCGGTATGGTAGGGTCTGCCTACGAGAATGACGACTTGCTTTTCCTCTCGTTCCGCTTTCGCTATGATCTCCCTGCCCTTTTCCACAATATCCGCATGAAACTCTTTCATGCGGCGGATTCCTTCCCTATAACCCCTTCTCACGAGAGAGGGAGAAAGCTTGTATTTTTTCAATGCGCGGCAAAGCGTTTTAACCGTTGCGGCTTCGCGATTAGGATCAATATACGGCATAATAAAGTTGTTCTCTGTCAAACGTTCGTTATTCGCCTTCAACAGCTCGGGATAATACGCCACGACGGGACAGTTATAATGATTCATCGAATCGTGCTCGTCGAAATTGTAACTCTCGCAGGGGTAGAAGATGAAGTCCACGCCCATGTCAAGGAGCGATTCAATGTGTCCGTGCATGAGCTTTGCGGGATAACAAGCGGTATCGCTCGCCACGGTGTGCTGTCCTTTGAAGTAGAGCGCGCGCGAACTTTTTTCCGAAAGCACCACGTTGAAGCCGCACGTCTCGAAAAAGCCCGTCCAGAGCGGAAGCTGCTCGTACATGACAAGTTGCAACGGAAGCCCTACCGTTCCTCGTTTGCCCGTCATTTCTTTATCGGGCAAATCCAGCAATTTTTTATATTTATAGGAATAAATATCGGGAACGTCCTTCGGCGGTTGTAATCCTGCCCCCCGTTCGCACTTGTTGCCCGAAATAAACCGGCGCCCGTCGGAAAACGTGAGAATATTGACGTTACAGCGGGACGTGCAGCCTTTGCACGTCACCGATTGCGAAGAATAGGAGAACGAACGCAGTTCCGCTTCCGTCGCAAGAGCGCTGATAAGCGTTTCGGGACGGGTGTTCTCTTTGGCGTAGAGCGCCGCGCCGAAAGCGCCCATCAGTCCCGCGATCGCGGGACGGACGACTTGCTTCCCCGTCTCCTTTTCAAAGGAACGGAGCACTGCGTCGTTGAGAAAAGTGCCGCCCTGCACGACGATATGTTCCCCGAGTTCTTCGGGCGTACGCGCGCGGATTACTTTATAGATCGCATTCTTCACGATAGAGGAAGAAAGCCCCGCCGAAATATCTTCGACGCTCGCGCCCTCTTTTTGCGCCTGTTTGACCGAGCTGTTCATGAACACGGTACAGCGCGAACCGAGTTCCACAGGATGCTTTGCAAACAGTCCGAGGCGGGAAAATTCCTCGATTTCCATTCCCATTGCCTTTGCAAACGTTTGAATAAACGAACCGCAACCCGAGGAGCACGCCTCGTTGAGCATGATGGAGTCGATTGCGCGGTTCTTCACTTTGAAGCATTTGATATCCTGTCCGCCGATATCGATGATAAAATCGACGTCGGGATTGAAATAAAGGGCGGCTTTGAAATGCGCCATCGTCTCGACGACGCCGTAGTCGATTTTGAGCGCCGCCTTCATCATATCCTCGCCGTAACCCGTCACGCACGCGCCGCGAATGACGATGGAATCCCCGAGCAATCCGTAGATCTCGCGCAGCTTGTTCACCACAATATCGAGCGGCTGTCCGTTGTTGGATTGATAATGCGAATACAAGATCTTGCAATCGGGCGTGATCAACATGAGTTTCGTCGTTGTCGAGCCGGAATCGATTCCGAGATATGCGTCTCCCTTATAGCGGCGGATATCTTCGAACTGTAAATCGCTGCGCATGTGCCGCGCAATAAAGTCGCTATATTCTTCTTGCGAAGAAAAGAGCGGTTCCCCCACCGTAATCTCTCCGGAATCGGACAATACGGCAATCCGCTTTTCTATTTCGGAAAGGTCCTCTTCGTCCACATTTTGCGCATACAACGCCGCGCCGATCGACATAAAACAGGGCGCGTTCTCGGGGAAAATCGCATGTTCGTCATCGAGCTTCAACGTCGTTTGAAACGCCTTTCTAAGCCCTTTTAAAAAGTACAGAGGTCCGCCGAGGAAGAGTACTTTCCCCTTAATACGCCGCCCCTGTGCAAGTCCGGAGACCGTCTGATCGACAACCGCCTGAAAGATGGAAGCGGAGATATCGGCTTTACTTGCCCCCTGATTGAGAAGCGGCTGAATATCCGACTTTGCAAACACGCCGCAACGGGACGCGATGGGATAGACTCGCTGAGCCGACAGCGCAAGCTCGTCCATCTCGCTCACGGTAATATCGAGAAGCGTCGCCATCTGGTCGATAAACGCGCCCGTTCCACCCGCGCAACTGCCGTTCATGCGCTGTTCGCATCCTCCCGTAACGAAAATGATCTTTGCGTCCTCTCCGCCGAGTTCGACCGCCGCGTCCGCGTCGGGATAAAACTTTTTAATCGCGCCGAACGCAGCCTGCACTTCCTGCACAAAATGAAGCTTTCCGCGTTGCGCAAGCCCCAAACCCGCAGATCCGGTGATACAGGCTTTGAACCGCGAAGAAAAGGGGCGCACTTTTTCAAGTTCCCCTAATACACACTCTTTTACGCGGGAAAAATGCCGCACATATGAAGAATAAAGCGTTTCTCCCGTCTCGTCGATCACACACACCTTGACCGTAGTAGACCCTACGTCGATGCCCAATAGTTTCGCCATTGCTATTTCCGAAAGTAATTTTTGAGTATTATATCACGTTCGACAAAAAATGACAAGTCATTCACCCAATCTTCACACAAAACTTTACTACCGCTTTTGGAACATCTTACCTGCAAATCGTTTGCGTTGATTTTCATATTTTAATTTCGTGGCATTGCCGCCGCGAAGATGACGTTCGCTGAGATTGATCCCGAGCACTTTTTTCACACGTTTGAACAACACCGGATCAAGATATGGCAAACGCTCTGTAACGTCTTTATGTCA
>CAZFPP010000056.1:0-4651 GCA_964521125.1 uncultured Clostridia bacterium | reverse complement strand
CACATATCGCAATCCGCAGAACGAGAGTGCCGAAGATATTACAGATGATATTTCCTATGCGGGCGAATTATTCGGCGCAGATGAAATAGATTGGAAGACGGTTACCTATTTGGAAGGAAAATCGGCAACCGCAACGTTTATAGCGGACGGAATAGAGGTTTCCACGCAGGAAATTTTGATCGATACGAAGAATTCCGCCATGTACGGCTCGTTGGAAGATCCCGAAATCCCCGAAAAGACGGGATATACCGTAATCGGTTGGGAGTACCCCGCAAGCGTAACGGGAAGCGTAACGGTTTATGCGAAATATCAGGCGAATACTTACCGTGTGGCAGTAGAAAGCGAGTATTCCTTAGCGGAGTTTGGGTTTGCTTACGACGAAAGCAGCGGCGTTTGGTATCAAGAATATGTTTACGACGGAGATCCCGTGCAGTTGCCCGTGGGAGCTGTTTTCGAAGTGAAAAATCAAATCAAGTCGTTTACAGACGGCGACGGTAACGAATACAGCGCGATCTCGGGAATTACGGAAGATATAACGCTCACGGCAAATTGGGGAACTACGCAATACACGGTGACGTTTGTTTCAAGCGACGGTACGCTCCGTGAAGAGAGAACAATAGAGTATGATACCGTTGTAAACGAAGAAGATTATCCGGATCCTCCTTTGATAATCGGTTATACGTTTGAAGGTTGGAATATCAAGGAATTTACGGTTACAGAGGATATCGTAATTACCGCAATGTATTCTCCCAAGGTCGTTTCGCTTACGCTTTACAGCGATATCGCATTCTCCAACGGTTCTATGCGCTTGGAATGGTCGTCTCAGGGTGAAAATTATGTTCTCCCCGCAAACGGAACGTATAATCCCGCGGGATATACGCAGTTCGGCTGGTGGATGGAAGAAAACGGTTCCTGGACGCTTGTATCAGACGTGACCGACCTTCTCTATCGCGACAGCCTCAAAGACGTTGAAATCTGGGCAGTGTGGATTCAAGACAATGTGACGGTTACCATTAGTTCCATATCGTATACAAATTATCTTTTTACAAAAACTTATACGATAAAAGGGAGCTATTCGGGCGGCGGATTTGCCGACGGAAAAAGTCAAGAGATTGTGGGTGATTTGAATATCGGAGCAAAGAGCGTTGCGAATTACTATTTGTCCGACGACGGCGAGAACAAAGCAGTCACTTTAGCAGAGAACAAGGATGTATCAGGTGGCGCCTTTGAAGGCACATTTTCATCGTCGTCTAATAAATCTTACGGTGGGGCGAACGTTCAAATTACCTATACATACGGCGATTTGTCTGTAACGGTAGAAGCGACGGCGTATAAGAAACGGTAACAAAAAAGCGGAAAGAAATTTCCGCTTTTTGTTTGCAAAAAGAGCGGTATAACCGCTCTTTTTTGGTACTCCCGCCGGGAATCGAACCCGGAACGGCCCCTTAGGAGGGGGCTGTTATATCCATTTAACTACGGAAGCGTCCTTTCAGCCTCAGGGAACGGCAAAGCCGTAACCGCAAGAACTCTTTGACGCTATCATACACCTTTTCGGGGAAAAAGGCAAGAGATTTTACATTCAAAATCGGGATAATCGGCGCGGAAGCGACTCGGCGCATTTGTTAAAATATAAGCTGAAATTATAAGTAGTATTAGAATTTTTTATGTTTGAGCGTTTGTCAAGCAACGCCGTTTTTGTTATAATAATTATGCATTTATGTAGAGTAAGCCGCATAAGTCGGCAAAAGGAGAGCGAATGAGTTATGTAGAAAACGTGCTTGAGGAACTCAAGCGCAAGAATCCCAACGAGCCTGAATTTCATCAGGCTGCCACCGAGATCCTAAGCGGGTTGAAGCCCGTTGTGGAAAAACACCCCGAATACGAGAAAGCGGCGCTTTTGGAACGCTTTGTGGAGCCCGAACGCGTGATTATGTTCCGCGTTCCCTGGACGGACGATAACGGCAAAGTTCACGTCAACAAGGGTTACCGCGTGCAGTTCAACAGTGCGATCGGACCATACAAGGGAGGACTCAGGTTCCATCCGTCCGTCAATCTTTCCATCATCAAATTTTTGGGTCTCGAACAGATTTTGAAAAACTCTCTCACGGGGCTTCCCATCGGCGGCGGCAAGGGCGGCAGCGATTTCGACCCCAAGGGTAAGAGCGATAACGAGGTCATGCGTTTCTGCCAGAGTTTTATGACGGAGCTTTACCGCCATATCGGGCAGGATACCGACGTTCCCGCAGGGGATATCGGCGTGGGCGGCAGAGAGATCGGCTATCTATTCGGTCAGTATAAGCGTATTGCAAACGAGCACGTCGGCGTGCTCACGGGCAGGGGACTTTCTTACGGCGGAAGTTTGGCGCGTACCGAGGCGACGGGTTACGGTCTTGTGTATATGACGGAAGAAGCGTTAAAGTGCCGCAACGACAGTTTGCAGGGCAAGACGGTCGTCATTTCCGGTTCGGGAAACGTGGCGATCTACGCCTGCGAGAAAGCGCAGCAGCTTGGGGCAAAGGTAGTGGCTCTGTACGATTCCAACGGCTATGTTTACGACAAAGAGGGAATCAAACTCGACGTTGTGAAGCAGATTAAAGAGGTGGAAAGAGGACGTATTAAGGAATACGCCGCGCGCGTGAAAGGCGCGGAATATCGCGAGGGGTGCAAAGGAATTTGGACGATTCCCTGCGATATCGCGCTTCCTTGCGCAACGCAGAACGAAATCGACGAAGAGTCGGCTCAGGCTCTTGTGAAAAACGGCGTGAAATATGTGGGAGAGGGCGCGAATATGCCCACGACGCTCGAAGGGATCGCGGTGTTCCGGAAAGCGGGCGTAGTGTTCCTTCCCGCAAAGGCGGCGAACGCGGGCGGCGTTGCAACAAGCGCGCTGGAAATGGCGCAATCGAGCCAAAGGCTGTTCTGGACGTTCGGGGAAGTGGACGCAAAACTCAAAAATATCATGATCAGTATCTATCATAATATGGACGACGCGGCGAAGGAATACGGCTGCGAGGGCGACTATGTGGCGAGCGCAAATATTGCGGGCTTTTTGAAAGTCGCAAACGCAATGATGGCGCACGGCATTGTATAACCGAAACGTTTTAGCAATCGGCAAAGAGGGATTTTGTGCATTTTTTATAATCCGACGAAAAATATTTGTTGATTTTGCCTATTGCAATTTTCAGTAAGATCATGTAAAATTACAGTATAATATTATTTGGAGGAAATTATGTCAGGTCTTTTACTTAAAGGCATCAACAAGATCTATCCCGGCGGCAACCAGGCAGTGTTCGATTTCTGCCTCGAAATCAGGGATAAAGAATTCGTCGTATTCGTCGGACCTTCCGGTTGCGGAAAGTCGACGACGCTGCGTATGATCGCAGGTCTCGAAGAAATCTCTTCGGGCGAATTGTATATCGACGGTAAACTCGTCAACGACGTCGTTCCCAAAGACAGAGATATCGCCATGGTTTTCCAGAACTACGCGCTCTATCCCCATATGTCCGTGTACGACAACATGGCATTCGGTCTCAAACTGAGAAAGGTGCCCAAGGAAGTTATCGACGAAAAGGTAAAGGCGGCAGCCGAGATTCTCGGTATTACCGATTATCTCTCCCGTAAGCCGAAGGCTTTGTCCGGCGGTCAGCGCCAACGTGTCGCGCTCGGCAGAACGATTGTCCGTGAGCCTAAGGTATTCCTTCTCGACGAGCCTCTTTCCAACCTCGACGCGAAACTGCGCGCCCAGATGAGAACGGAGATCTCCAAACTGCACGCACGCCTCGCTACCACGTTCATCTACGTCACGCACGACCAGATCGAGGCTATGACGATGGGTACGCGTATCGTCGTTATGAAAGACGGTTTCATGCAACAGGTGGATACGCCGCAGAATCTTTACGATTATCCTATCAACCTCTTTGTTGCGGGCTTCATCGGAACGCCCCAAATGAACTTCTTTAAAGAATCCACCCTCACGCAGGAAAACGGAAAAGTTTACGTCAACATCATCGGCGGGAACAAGATCGCGCTTCCTAAGACGGTCGTTTCTAAGATCAAGAACGTGGACGAATATCTCAATACCGATAAGAAAGTGACGCTCGGCGTCCGTCCCGAAGATATCCATGAGGACGATCTGTTCATTTCCAACTCGCCGGATACCATCGTGAAAGCGAAAATCGAGGTCATCGAAAAACTCGGCGCTGAAACGCAAATTTATTGCGATATCGACTATGAGAGCGATAAGAGCTCGATCGTAGACAGTTCTTCGCAGATGATTGCAAAGATTTCGTCTCGTTCGGTTGTCAATCTCAACGACGTTGTGGAACTTGCGTTCGACGCAAAGCACATTCATCTTTTCGACGGTTATACCGAAGCGACCATGTTGGAGCGCGACGAGCACTATGACGTCATTCCCGAGAACGCAGAGGGCGCGGCGTTTGTTCCTCCTACGCCTCAGGAGATGCAGGCTCAGATCGATGCGGCGAGAGTCGTCACCAAAGAGATGAAGAAACAGGCGAAACGCGACGCTAAGATGGAAGCAAGGAAGGCTGCCGCAGTTGCAACTACGGAAGACACGACGGCTTCCGAAGACGAGAAAGAAGAATAATCGGCAGATACGAAAGAGCGCTTACGGAATGTAAGCGCTCTTTTT
>CAZFPP010000055.1:0-4868 GCA_964521125.1 uncultured Clostridia bacterium | reverse complement strand
GACCTTCGGGTTATGAGCCCGACGAGCTACCTGGCTGCTCCACCCCGCGATATTGATATCCAGTCTTAACCGAACAGCTTATTTATTTTAGCGAAAGTAATGACATTTGTCAACCCTTTTTAGAAGAAAAATCGGAAATTTTTTATTTTTCTAATTTCATCGTTGCAAATCGCGCCGATTCGTGATATACTGAAACCAATATGGAGTTGTTCCCTTTGCAACCATATTTCGGTACGCGCGTTTGCGTTGCTCTTTCCGGCGGCGCAGATTCCGTTTGCCTGCTTCATTATTTTCATTCACACGCCTTGGAATATTCGATCACGCTTTCCGCCGTTACCTGCGAACACGGCATTCGGGGAGAAAATTCTTTGAAAGATCTTGTATTCGTTGAAAAACTCTGCAAAGATTGGGAAATCCCCTTGCGCATATTCCGCGCAGACGTGCCGAACATGGCAAAAACCGCTAAAACCGGACTGGAAGAGGCCGGAAGGAATTTTCGTTACGCCTGTTTCGACGCGATACTTCAAGATGCAGACGGTACGGATTTTATCGCAACGGCGCACCATAAGGACGACCTCATTGAAACGGTTCTTTTCCGCCTCATTCGCGGAACGTCGCTTGGCGGTTTAAACGTTTTCCCCGAGCGAAACGGAATCATACGCCCGCTGTTAAACGTCTCCCGCGCGCAGATCATGCAATACGTTCGGGAAAACTCTCTGCCTTACGTTATCGACGAGAGCAATTCCGACGAAACATTCACCCGCAACTATCTGCGACGCACGGTCCTGCCCGCACTCGAACGGTCGGTAAACGGGGCGGGAGAGCATTTGGCGGAATTCGCGTTGCGCGCTTCGCAAGACGACGCCCTTTTGCAGGATATGGCGAAAAAATCCATTCGATTCGTCGCGGGGGAATACTGTATTCCCGCCGATTTGCCCCAGCCGCTGTTCACGCGGGCATGCGTGGAAATTCTAAAACGGCGGGGCATCACCAAAGACTATACCGAAGCGAATTTGCAAGAGATCGCCGCGCTCAAATCGTTACAGAGCGGCAAACGGGTCAGTCTTCCCAAAGGACTTTGCGCCGTGCGCGAATACGGAGACATTGTTTTTTACTTTCCGCACAGCCCGACGCAAACACCGTTCGAAGGCGAAATTTCCTTCAAAAAGGGCGCGTTTTCTCTAAACGGCAACGAACTGATTGTCGCCGAAGATCTTAACGGAGAAATGGCGGAGAATTTTTCCGATATTCCTGTTGCACAAAACGCTACACGGAAGACGTTAAAGGTCGATTTAGACGCACTCCCCGAAAACTGTGTGATTCGTACGCGCCGCGAAGGAGATCTGTTCACCCCTTTCGGCGGGAAATCAAAGACGCTGAAAAAATTTCTGACCGAGAAAAAGATATCCGCAAGACGGGGGCGGCTTTTACCGTTGATTGCGTGCGGGAGCGAAATTCTTGCCGTTTGCGGAGTGGAAATTGCAGATCGGGTAAAAATAACCCCGAATACAAAACGCATAGGATATCTCTATACGACGCCCTGCGTCGAATTTTAACAAAAGAAAAAATAAATTTGATATACGGAGGAAACAAAAATGTCTCGGGAATTGCATCCCAATTGCGAACGGATCGTATTCACGGAAGAAGAAATCCGTGAAAAAGTGGAGGAAGCGGCGGCATGGCTGGATAAACGGTTTGAAGGCAGCGTCCCGCTTGCGGTAAGCGTACTCAAAGGAAGCGTCATCTTTTTCTGCGATTTGGTTCGCGCAATGAAAACGCCCGTACAGATGGATTTCATGACGGTTACGTCTTACGGAAACTCTTCTGAAAGTTCGGGAATACCCAAAATCGTGATGGATCTTGCCGCTCCCGTAGCAGGAAGAGACGTGATTTTGGTAGAAGATATCGTCGATTCGGGGCATACGCTTATAAAAATGCGCAGCCTGCTGGAAGGCAGAGGCGCAAAGTCGTTTACCGTCGTAACATTGCTCGATAAGCCGTCGCGCCGTCAGGTCCCCGTAAAGGCAGATTATTCCTGTTTTGAAGTAGGAAACGATTTTATTGTGGGATACGGACTCGATTACGCACAGCAATACCGCAATCTCCCCTACATAGGCGTTCTCAAACGGGAGATTTACGAAAAAGCGTAAACCATCCGTTAAGCGCACCCAAACAATTCGAATTCATATATTGCGTAATTCCGTTTCGGCGCAGAACTGTTTGAAAGTATTTTACTTGACGGTAGACTGTAAAACATATCACGCCTCAAAAAACTCAAAACACTTTTGCATAGGTCTGCCGCGTTCCGATGAGTATGCGACGGGGAAAACAATATAACCGTTAAAAGATTCCGGTTACGCCATTCCCTTTCGTTGTGTAGGCGCGGGCGCTCGCCGCACCCATGAAAATGTTTTATACGGCTATCCTGTTTTTTGCAATGACCGGTCAACTGCAAAAAAACATCCCATTGACGTATAAACATAGCTTTAGACTGTAATTTTGCAATATCTCTCGATAAAATTTTCAACAGGAAACTCAAAGCTTTCGATTGTCCCGTCCAGAAAGCTTTGCCCGTAATACGTTCGCAGCAATTCAAGCTTATATCCGGCGTTAAGACATTTAACGCATATTTCATATAAGTCTCTAAAAAAAATGGGCATGTCGCTTCGTAAAATTCAAGGACATGCCCATTTTTCGCCGTTTTCTCTATATCGGCAATCGGTTCGATTTAAACCTTTCTTTCATATCACAATTACAGTAAACTTTTGTAAAGCGCAATAATATCTTCTTTTGTGGGATCTTTGGGATTCCCGGGGCGGCATGCATCGTCCATTGCCGACTGCGCCAAGAAGTCGATATCTTCCTCTTTCACGATATCTTTCAGATCCTGAGGGATTCCTACGTCCTTGGAAAGCTGCGCCACTGCATTACAAGCCGCCTCCCTGTATTCTTCCTGAGACATATTCTCAGTACCGATTACCCCCATAGCTTTCGCGATATCGCGGTATTTTTCTCCCGTCGCCTCGGCATTATAGCGCATAACGGTGGGAAGAAGTATTGCATTCGCAACGCCGTGAGGCGTATCGTACACCGCTCCCAGAGCGTGCGCCATTGAGTGTACAATGCCAAGCCCGACGTTAGAAAAACCCATTCCCGCAATATACTGTCCGAGAGCCATGCCCTCTCTGCCCTCTTTTTCATTCTTTACTGCACCGCGCAAAGACGCGGATATCAGTTCGATCGCCTTCAAATGGAACATATCCGTCATTTCCCATGCTCCTTTTGTAATGTATCCCTCTATGGCGTGTGTCAGTGCATCCATGCCGGTTGCGGCGGTCAGCCCCTTGGGCATCGTGCTCATCATTTCACTGTCTACAATCGCAACAACGGGTATATCGTGAACGTCTACACAAACAAATTTCCGTCTTTTCTCCACATCGGTGATAACATAATTGATGGTGACTTCCGCAGCCGTACCTGCCGTGGTTGGAACGGCAATAATCGGCACGCTCGGTTTTTTCGTGGGAGCTACGCCTTCTAACGAGCGCACGTCGCCGAATTCGGGATTGTTGATGATGATTCCAATCGCTTTTGCCGTATCCATACTCGAACCGCCGCCGATCGCAATAATGTAGTCTGCGCCGCTCGCCTTATAAGCGGCAACGCCTGTTTGTACGTTCTCGATCGTGGGATTTGCTTTGATATTGCTGTAAAGCGCATAAGGAAGATTCTCCCCTTCCAACACGTTGAGCACCTTTTGCGTTACGCCGAATTTCACAAGATCGGGATCGGAACAGACAAACGCTTTATGAAGCCCGCGTCTTGTTACTTCGCCTACGATTTCCCCTATACTGCCCGCGCCGTGATAACTTGTTTCGTTTAATACAATTCTTGCCATACCATTACTCCTTATCAAATTGATAGTACTATTGTAACAAATTTCAACGGAAAAAGCAAGGGGTCCTTTTATTTCTCAAACAGTTTTTATAGGATTAGCTTGAATCTCCTTTGTGATTTAGCGGTGATTTCATTGTAGCAGACTCTTCTCCGCTATGTTTCTCTTTTTTTATCTTTTACAAAATAATAAATGCCGAAGCCGAAACCCCGACATTGATTGTAAAATCATAAAAACGGAGTGAAACATAAATCGTTTCACCCCGTTTTATTCGTTTGTAATTCCCAATAAATAATCGGCGGATACGTTAAAATAAATCGCCAACTTGAAAATTGCCTCCGCAGTCGGTTCCTGTTTTCCCGTTTCCCAATAACTGACGGAAGCGTTACTGATTTTAAGTTCTTTCGCAAGCAGATTCTGCCCTATATTTTTTTCGGCGCGCAAAGCTTTTAAGCGTTCACCGAATACTTGCCTCTTAAAAGTCTGCATAAAAATATTCTAACAATAATTAGTCTATTTTTCTTGACATCTAATTATAATTAGAGTATAATGATTACGCTATTAGTATAAAACGGGAGATAAGAAGATGGAAGAAACTAAATTTTGCAAATATTGCGGAGAGAAAATTCCTTTCGATGCAGTAATATGTACAAAATGTGGCAGACAAGTAGAAAAAATAGACGGAAACAGAGAAAGCGTTGTTATAAACAATGTGTCTTCGGCTTCATCATCCGCCTCATCGTCGGCTTCTGCATCTGCGGCGGGCGGAAGAAGGACAAAATTAGTTAATAAATGGGTTGCCTTTTTCCTTTGTTTATTTGCGGGATATTTGGGCTTTCATAAATTTTATGAAGGGAAAATCGGTCTTGGCATTGTTTATTTATGTACGGCCGGCTTGTTTTGTATCGGTTGGATAATAGATATAATTTCCATTTTAGGGAAACCCGATCCCTATGAAGTTTATTATTGATAA
>CAZFPP010000054.1:0-5484 GCA_964521125.1 uncultured Clostridia bacterium | reverse complement strand
AGTTTATTGCGGACGTTTCGGAAAAAGCGGTGGGGCAGGAGGTGCTGCAATCGCTCAATCCCGCCCAGCAAGTGATTAAAATCGTCAACGACGAACTCATCTCGCTCATGGGTTCGGGAAACGCCAAGTTGGAAGTTTCCCCCAAGCCGCCCACGGTCATCATGATGTGCGGGTTGCAGGGTGCGGGCAAGACGACCATGTGCGCAAAACTCGCCGTACAGCTCAAAAAACAGGGCAAAAAACCGTTGCTCGTCGCGTGCGATATTTACCGTCCCGCCGCAATCAATCAGCTTAAAGTTATGGGCGAAAAAGCGGGAGCGGAAGTCTTTGAAAAGGGGACGCAAGCGCCTCCCAAGACGGCGAAACAGGCGGTAGAGTACGCCGCAAAGATGGGATTCGACACCGTTGTGATCGATACGGCGGGACGGTTGCAAATCGACGAAAAGCTCATGCAGGAGCTGGAAGATATCAAAAAAGAGGTGACCGTCACCGAGATCTTGCTCACCGTAGACGCGATGACGGGACAGGAAGCGGTGAATGTTGCCGAAACGTTCGACCGAAGGCTAAACGTGACGGGCGTCATTTTAACCAAGCTCGACAGCGATACGCGGGGCGGCGCGTGCCTCTCCATTAAAGCGGTCACGGGCAAGCCCATCAAATTTATCGGCGTCGGCGAAAAGATCACCGATTTGGAGCCGTTCTATCCCGATCGTATGGCTTCCCGTATTTTGGGCATGGGCGACGTGCTTTCACTCATCGAGAAGGCGCAGGAGGCCGTTACCGAACAGCAGGCGAAAGAGATGGAGCGCAAACTGCGCGAATCGTCGTTTACGCTCTCCGATTATTTGACGCAGTTCGAGGCGTTGAAAAAAATGGGCGGCGCAAACGCATTGATGAGTATGCTTCCGGGGGCGGGAAAGCTCAAAATCAAAGAAGGCGACGTAGACGAGAAAAGAATCGAACGCACCAAGGCGATTATCCTTTCCATGACGCCGCGCGAACGGGATAATCCGCAGATCATCAATTCTTCGCGCAAGCGCAGAATCGCGCAGGGTTCGGGCACAAGCGTGCAGGAAATCAACCAACTGTTAAAGCAGTTCGAGCAGACGAAACAACTTATGAAGCAGATGAAAAACGGAAGGATGCCGAAACTGTTTCGTTGACAAAGTTACAGTCGGTCGAAAGGGTTCGACGGATTGAATGCGCAAAGACGCGGGGCAAATATGCTCCTTGAATTTTCATAAAATATTTGGAGGAATAGAACTATGGTAAAAATGAGGCTGGTGAGAATGGGCGACAAAAAGTCCCCCGTTTACCGTATTGTGGTAGTGGACGCGAGAAAGGCGGCTACGGGCGAGTATATCGATAAAGTCGGATTTTACGATCCAAAGTCCAACCCCGTTACACTCGAAGTAGACGTGGAAAAGGCGAAAGATTGGATTTCCAAGGGCGTTCAACCTACCGAAACGGTGAAGTCTCTTCTGGTAAAAACGGGGGCGTTGGAAAAATCCGAAAAGCTTTCTCCCGCAAAGACCAAGGGCAAGAAAAAGAAGAAGTAAGCGTTTGTAAAAGTAGATCCTCTTACGACTCCTATTCCCAAACACAACGAAATTACAGGAGAATTTATTATGTTGGATTTAATCAAGTATATTGTAGGACAATTTGCCGAGGATAAAGAACACGTCGAATATCGTGTAGAGGAGACGGACGAAGAAATCAAAGTGACTGTTCTCCTTTCCGATTCCGATATGGGGAAAGTCATCGGTAAGCAAGGTAAAATTGCGAAGGCGCTCCGCACGCTTGTGCGTTCGGCTACTCCTAAGGGCAGCAAGAAATATAACGTCGAAATCAAAGAGCGCGACGCGGAATAATTCGCTCATGGAAACATATGGGAAAGGCGGCAGATATGCCGTCTTTTTTCAACGGAGTAATGACGGTTGCGCGTATCCCCATAGTAGAATTATTGTAGATGACGCGCTTTTTGCTTTCTATCTACCCGTTATTAAGAATACGCCGGCGAGATCGTCTAAAAGGACAGTTGAACGGTAAGGAAAATAAAAAATCGCGCGGAGAGGGATCTCCGCGCGAATGCTTTTTAACAGTTATACCACATAAGCGGAATCGCTTGCCGCTTTGTCAAGCTCTTTCTTTTGTTCCGCATACCCGGGCTTGCCGAGGAGCGCGAACGTCGCTTTCTTGCCTGCCTCTACACCGGGCTGATTGAACGTGTTGATATTGAACATTGCGCCGGTGTACGCCGTCTGCAATTCGAAGAGGAACAACAGCTGTCCCAAAGTAAATTCATTGACTTCGGGCAAGGTGATCGTGTAATTCAGCCGTCCCGCTTTCGTCAAAGCGTAAGCAGTCGCTTTGTTTTCCGCCTGAATAAGCTCTTCCATCGTATGTCCGCCGAGGAAGGATACGTCGGGAATGCCGTCGCAGCCGTGCGGAATGGGGGATTTCTCTTTATAAGAACCGACGGAGAGGAAAGTAACTACTTTGTCGTAAGGACCTTCTGTATAAAGCTGAACCTGCGAGTGCTGATCGGTTACGCCAAGCGCTTTTACGGGCGTCTGACCAACGTTGCAAGGCGCGCCGCCGAGCGTCCGGTTCTTTCCAAGCGATTCCGCCCAAAGCTGAGCGTACCAATCGGAGACGTAACGCAGATTGTCGGAATAGGGCATGAGCACGCCGATATTTTTGCCGCTGTTCATGGCGATATATTGCAAGGTAGCGCAAATGAGCGCGGGATTCTTTTTAAGGTCTGCCGATTTGCAGAGTTTATCCATGTAAGCCGCACCCTTTAAAAGCAACTTAATGTCGATTCCAAGCACTGCCGCAGGGAGAAGCCCTACGGGAGAGAGTTCGGAAAACCGTCCGCCGACGCCGTCGCCGAGTACAAACGACTTTACGCCGCCCAGCTCTTTGGAGATTTTCACGAGGTTTCCGCGGCTTGCATCCGTCGTAAAGATAACGTGATCTTTCACGTTCTCGCCCGCCTTCATTAAGAGATCGGCAATAATAAGGTACTGCGTCATTGTCTCGCTTGTCGCACCCGATTTGGAAATGACGTTGAAGCAGGTCTTTTTTACGTCGATCACGTCGAGCAGTTCCTTCATTCTCACGGGATCTACGTTGTCTTCCACAAAGAATTTGGGACCTTTGCGCTGTTTTCTCGACAAGTCGTTGTAGTGCAGGTGGCAGAGCGCATTGAACGCCATGGTGGGACCGAGCGCGCTCCCGCCGATGCCTAGCACGACGAAGTATTCGAAATTTCTCCGCACTTCCTTTGCCGTAGCAAGAATATCGGCTACGACCTCGTCTTGATTATAGGGCAGTTCCGTCCAGCCCATAAACAGCTCGTCTTTGCCGCGGTTTGCACTCACGTACGCGTGCGCCTCTTTTGCAAGTTTCTTGTGCGCTTCCAGCGTTTTTTGGGAAATGCCCTTGTCGCCGAGGTACTTATCCGTCATGTTGGTATAGTCCACGGTGACGCGCAGGGATTTGCGCAACTCGTCTGTCAGTCTCATGTTACAATATCCTCCGTTACCAGAAAATTCTTTATCATTATTGTAAAACACTTTCACCGTAATGTCAAGCGACTGACTTCATTTTGCCGTGTTTATTTTCCTTTGCGGCGTATCCGGAATGTTTTTTAGAGATAAACCGATTGAGCAATGTGCGCAGATCAAGTAATTTCAACGCGGAAAAAAGCACGATTTCCGCAATCGCCAAAACGAGCATAGTAAGCGCAAGCGCAGGGATATAGCTTAGATAGATAACGAAAAATTTCCGTGCAAAATAGCCGATGAGCGAAACGGGCGCAGAGGCAAGGATCAGGCGCAGAAAATAGGTTTTGGAACGCAGTTTTCCCGTTTTTTTCCGCAAAAGAGCGAGCGCGCATACGGCAGAAATCGTAAAATCGCACGCCATGCCTACGAGCAGCGCGCCGCTTCCGAGATATTTTGGCAATAGCCATACGCAAAGCAACATCGCGCCCGAACTGCAAAGAAAGAATACAAGCGTATAGCGTTCGCAGTTCATGGAATTTAAAAGACTCGTTGAAATCATGGTGATACTCATGGGGACAAGCACAAAGGAACAGTATGCAATCAGTTTTCCGCTCGTCGCATTGGAATACAGCAGGATTCCCACGTCCTTCCCGCAGACGAGATAAAAGGGGATGAGCAATCCCGCAATGAGAAGCGTCGCATTCAGGGCTTTTTCTACGAGGGCGGAGAGCTTTTCTTTTTGTTTGCGGTAGAAGCATTCGGAAAATTCGGGAACGAGGACGAGCGCGATCGAGCCGATGAGCGTAGAGGGAATCATCAATACGGGCATCACCATGCCGTATACGATTCCGTATTCGCTCATTGCCTTTGCCGAGGAAACGCCCGTCGCCATCAGCCGCGCGGGAAACAGTACGGAGATGAGCGAATTAACGAGCGAATTGGAAGTTCTCATTGCCGTAACGGGCAAAGAAGATGTGAGAAGCGGTTTAATCTCGCCTTTGGGCGAGCGAAATTTTCCTCCTCTCATGAAATAATAGATGAGAGCTATCGTGAAAGAGCATAGGTAGGAGATCAGCACGGCGACCGCGGCAAGATTGACGTCGGCTACGTTCGTTCTGATCACGATAAGCAAAATGACGCCCGTGACGATCATAATGATCTCTTCCACAAGTTCAATGAGAGAGTATGCGAAAAAGCGTTTGTTTCCCCAGAAACTTCCGCGGATAATGGCATAAAAGGAGGTAAAAGACAATCCTAAAATGAGAATATAAAAGAGATCGGAGCAACGCGCGTCGGAGAATATGTGAGAAAAGGGAACGCGGAACGCAAAGAGTAAGACGGTAACGGGGATACTCGCCGTCAACGTTAAGAGAGCGGCGGCGGTAGTCGCCGCCTGTTCTCCGCGCTTGTTTCCGCGCGTGCGGTGTCCCGTAATCACGCGGGAGAGCGTAATGGGCAAGCCGCTCGAAGTTGCGGTAAGAAAGACGGCGAATACGGTGAGCGCCACTTGATAGACGCCCAATCCTTCCGAGCCGAGCACCCGGGATAAGATGATGCGGTAGAGAAAGCCGAGTCCGTGTTCGAATGCGGAAAAAACGGTGACGACGGCGGCTGTACGGTATAAATTTTGCATTGTCCTATTTTATTCCGACGAGGTACTCTTTTATGAGTTTATAACATACAATAACGGCATGGAACTTGTATTTTTCGAACAAACATATTATCGCGTAAAACGCGGGCAACGCCTTGTGGAGATTGCAAAGGCGTTTTCCCTTCCTCCCCGTTATCTGGCGCAGGAAAACGGTTTGAAAGAGGAAGTGGAGGAGGGACAGATTTTGTTCATTCCGAGCGAGAGACGTAACTTATACGTTGTTCACGGCGGCGAGAGCAAGACCGCATTATGCGGCTCGGAAGAAAACTTCGAATTGCGCAACCAAACGAAGTGTCTTTATCCCACGCAAATTGTATTTTT
>CAZFPP010000053.1:0-5710 GCA_964521125.1 uncultured Clostridia bacterium | reverse complement strand
GTGCTGGATATGCCGCAGGAAAAAATCGAACTCGTTCAAAACGGATTGAATTTTTACGAGACGGTGAAACATATCGTTCGCTACGGGGATATTGTGACAATCGATTGCGACGTGGAATATTACCGCGATCCGGTCGGGCGGCAGATTTATGTCAAAGAGTATGACGGTCAGCGGCTTGTGATCGTACATTTCTTAAAGAGCGAAAACGCGGTGAGTATTCCGCTCGACGGTTATCGCCTTCGCAGCGCATATACCGATTTGGACTATCGGGAGGACAATCAAGCGTTGATCGTATCCGGCGGAGCGTTCCGCGCGGGCGCGTTTTACTTACAAAAATAAAATAAACAATAGAGGTTACAAATGAATCTTCAAGAGATAAAATTGCTGCTGCGCGAACACCGGCAGGAGCAGTTGCTGCGTTTTATCGGCGAATTGAGCGAAGAGGAACAGCGCGTTTTATTCGCGCAGATCGAGCGTTTGGATTGGGAGTCGCTGGAAAACAGCGAGGTCCCCGAAGGTGAGGTTCAACCGATTTACGGTTTGGGAAAGGCAGAAATCGCATCCCGAAAGGAAGAATATTTTCGCGTGGGAAGCCGCGCCGTGCGGGAAGGCAAAGTCGCGGCGGTATTGCTTGCGGGAGGACAGGGTACGCGGCTTGGCAGTTCTGCGCCCAAGGGCGCGTATGATATCGGGCTTACCAAATCCGTTTACATCTTCGAACGGCTGATCGAAAATTTAAAGGAAGCGTGCGCCGCTTGCGGCGCATATGTTCCGCTGTACGTTATGACGAGCGATGGTAACGATTTCGATACGCGGCAATTTTTGAGCGAGCATTCTTATTTCGGTTATCCTGCGGAATACGTTTCCTTTTTTAGGCAGGAGATGACCCCGTGTACCGACGGGAATGGTAAAATTCTGCTGGCGGAAAAAGGCGGTATTGCGCTTTCCCCCAACGGAAACGGGGGATGGTACGCTTCAATGGAGCGGACGGGCGTCTTGGCGGACGCGGAAAAACGCGGCGTAGAATGGTTTAACGTCTTTGCGGTGGACAACGTTTTGCAGCGCATTGCCGATCCCGTCTTTTTGGGCGCGACGATCGCGAGCGGCTGCATGAGCGGGGCAAAGGTGGTAAAAAAGACGAATCCGGACGAAAAAGTGGGGGTGCTGTGTTTGCGCGGCGGTTTGCCCGATATCGTGGAATACTACGAGCTGACGCCGGAGATGGCGAACGCCAGAAGGGAGGACGGAGAGCTTTTATACGGCGACGGCGTTATCTTAAATTATCTTTTCCGCGCGGATAAATTGCGCGAAATCGCACGGCGGCGCATTCCCGTGCATAAAGTAAAGAAAAAAGTCGCTCATCTTGACGAGACGGGAAACTTAATTGTGCCCGCAACGGAAAACGCTTATAAACACGAGACGCTCATTCTCGATATGATCAGACTCATGGGGAGCTGTCTGCCGTTTGAGGTCGAGCGGGAAAAGGAGTTTGCGCCCATCAAAAATCTGACGGGCGCGGACAGCGTGGAGAGCGCGCGGCTGTTGCTTCAAAAAAACGGGATCAAATTATAAAATCAACGGAGAAATCATGCAGGAAGAAATTACGCAGGAAGTGATTGATTTCATCGGTCAATTGACGGAGCTGAGCAAACAGCTCGGCGAGGTATATAAATCGGGGAATATCGGTTTGCTGTCAAATATGAACCGTACAATTAAAGAGCTTTACCGTATCCAACACGGTAGCGAAAACAAGACATTACAAGAGATTGACGAGGAGTGCAAAGTCATTTACGGAAATTTTGATATGCTCGTTGCCGTTTTGAAAACGACGGAAAACGGGGAGATCGACAAGGGCGCACAGTCGGCGGTCGGTAAATTTTTGCACAATATCAACGAGGCGGTCGTGAATATTGCCGCCATGTTTGGGTTGGTATAGGAGGTATCATGAAAACGAAAATTTTTGCAGATGCAAATCTCGTGATCGGGGAAATCGATCCGCACTTGTACGGCTCGTTTATCGAGCATTTGGGAAGAGCCGTCTATGAAGGCATTTACGAACCGGGGCATCCCGCTTCGGATGAGGATGGATTCCGCACCGACGTGATCTCGCTCATCAGAGAACTCAACGTGCCCGTGGTCCGTTATCCCGGCGGAAATTTTCTTTCGGGATACGATTGGAGGGACGGAATAGGTCCCAAAGAAAGCCGTCCCGTAAGATTGGATCTTGCCTGGTTTTCCACCGAAACAAATCAGTTTGGTACGGATGAATTTATCAAGTGGTGTAAAAAAGCGGGGATTGAACCGATGATGGCTGTGAATATGGGAACGGGAAACATTCTCGATGCCGCTCGCCTCGTAGAGTATTGCAATCATAAAGGCGGAACGGCGATTTCGGATATGCGTCGCGCAAACGGTGCGGAACAGCCTTATAATGTAAAATACTGGTGCATCGGAAATGAGATGGACGGTCCTTGGCAAATCGGTCATTTATCTGCCGAAGAATACGGTAGAAAGGCGTTGGAAGCCGCCAAAGTTATGCGATGGGCAAACGGAGAGATAGACGGAAAAGCGGGAGAAAACGGGCATATCAAACTTATCGTTTCCGGCTCGTCTAACCATGAAATAAAAACCTTCCCCGAATGGGACAGAATCGTTTTGGAAAATACTTATCGAGCGGTAGATTATCTTTCTATGCACCGTTATTATATGTATGACGGGGACAGGGATCATCCTCTGGAAGATTTTCTCGGCAGTGCAGACGATATGCACGAATATATCGGGACGCTGAAAGCGACCATCGAATATGTGCGCGCTAAGGTGCGTTCGAGAAAACAGGTAAAAATATCGTTTGACGAGTGGAATATATGGACGGTTACGGCGCCGCGCCGGGAACCGCTTTGGAAGCAAGCTCCGCATTTATTGGAAGACGTTTATACCTTCCAGGACGCGATTGTCTTTGCGGGTCTTATGAATACGCTTCTCAACAATTGCGATGTGGTCAAACTTGCCTGTCTTGCGCAGCTCGTTAATGTAATCGCGCCTATCATGACAAAGAAAGGGGGAGGCGCGTTTAGACAAACGTCCTTTTATCCGTTTAAGTATTTGGCTAACAATGCTTCCGGGGAAACGGTGCGTTCGATTTCCGATTCCGATTTCTTCGACAATATGTTTGGGAAAGCGCGAACCGTTAACGAGGCGATTACGCATAACAAAACGAAACGGGAAGTGTGCGTCTCTCTTTGTAATTACGGTCAAAGCATGCGCGAAGTCGAGTTGGAACTGCGTTCGTTCGGCAATTTGCAACCCAAAGAATATGTTGAAATGACTTCGAACGATCTATTTGCCGCCAACTCTTTTGATAATCCGGATAATATCGTTCCTCACGGGAAAGATATGCCTGCCGCTAAGGATGGATCGCGCTTTGCGCTTTCGCTTCCCGCTATGAGCTGGAGTTTTCTCAAATTTAGCTACTAATGGATTTTTGATCTGCACAAAGCCCGCTATCTTTGTAATCAAAGACGGCGGGCTATTCCTTTATGTTTGTGAATGTTTCTGCGCTTTATTCTTCCTGAATCGTATTCTTTCGACAAAACTTTTACTAATATAACGATGAATTTATAGTATCATTGCAAAAAAGCGTGCCTGTGGCACGGGGAGTATCAAATATATGGCAAGGAAAATCGTTATTACGTCGGGAAAGGGCGGTGTCGGAAAGACGACGGTCACGGCAAATCTCGGCGTTCAGCTTGCAAAGAACGGATATCGGGTCGTTGTATGCGATCTCGATTTCGGGCTAAACAATATTGACGTCGTTCTCGGTGTTGAAAATTTATCTACATTCGACGTTGTGGATGCGGTAGAAGGACGGTGCCGTCCCAAACAAGCGCTTGTACGGCATCCGCGCTATCCTACGCTTTATTCCCTTGCGAGCAATCGTATCTCCGATCGTTACGTATCGCCGCAAGCGGTACGGCTGATTCTCGATAGTTTATCCCCACAGTTTGATTTTATTTTGCTTGATTCTCCTGCGGGAATTGACGACGGGTTTCACCGAGCCGTTGCTTGCGCAGACGAAGCGCTGCTTGTCACGACTCCGCATATCTCGGCAATGAGAGATGCCGATAGAGTGGCGGGAATGTTAAAAAGTTATCGGCTTGCGCGAATCGGATTGGTCGTCAATATGGTAAAAAAAGAATTGGTAAAAAAAGGGGAAATCCTAACGCCGGAAGAGATTTCCGAAGCATTACGCGTTCCGCTTACCGCTATCGTTCCGGAAGAGGATAAAATATTCTTGGAAAATGTTGCCGACAGATATCGGGCGTTTCGCCTTCTTGCCGACTTTTACGCCGGCGCGAATCAGGCGGGCTGTGAACAAAATAAATGCGGCGAACAAAAAAAATATGGATTGTGGAACACGCTGAAACGCGGTTTAAAACGTTAGTCTTAGAGGAGATATTATGAGAAGCGAAACTACAAAAATGAGATTAAATCAAATCATCAACGCCGATAAAGAAGAAATGAACGAGGCGACGCAGGCGGCGGCGATTGCCGATTTTACGCACGTTGCGAAAGAGTATTTTGAAACGGACGGGATCGATTTCCAAATGAAACGAGCAAAAAGTCATATGGAAGTTTCCGTGACCTTTCAAGCTTCCCGCGTGAAAAATTTTACTGTTTTGAAGTAGAGGAAATTGTTGACAAAGTGCACGAATTGTTGTATACTCTTCTTAAATAAAAGACTGTTTGTTGAAAAAGGATTTTGGTTATGAACAGAAAATTTGCTCTTGTTACCGATACCGCTTCCGATTTGCCCGAGGAATATTACCGGGAACATGAGATTGAATACGTGCCGCTCGGATTCCAATTGGACGGCGTTATTTATGGCGGCGACGTCGCCGACGATATGGATATTAAAACATTCTATCGGGAATTGCGAGACGGATCCAAACCTTCCACCTTCCAGATTACGCCGGAACAGGCGAAAAAGCACTTGGAAAAATTAGTGAAAGAGGGAAAGGACGTTCTTGTGCTTGCGTTTTCTTCGGGTCTTTCCGGAACGGCGAATAGTTTCTGTATTGCCGCTCGTGAGCTTTTAGAAGGATATCCGGATCGCAAAATAATTGTAGTCGATACGCTGTGCGCGTCTCTCGGAGAGGGACTTCTTGTCGATTATGCAGTAAAAAAGGCGGATTCCGGAGCAGAGATCGAAGAGACGCGCGATTACATTGAAAATTTGAAGCTGCACATCTGTCACTATTTCACCGTAGAAAATCTCTTCCATTTAAAACGTGGCGGAAGGGTTTCCGCAACTACGGCGGTTGTCGGCTCCATGTTGAAGATTAAGCCGGTATTGCATGTTGACGACGAGGGACATTTGATTGCGATCGGTAAGGCAATGGGGAGAAAGAAGTCGATCTCATCGCTTGTCGAGCATATGGTTGCATTGCAGACGCTAGGGGAAGACGATCCTATTTTTATCAGTCACGGCGATTGCGAAGAAGATGTGAAATATCTTATCGCGCTTTTAAAAGAGAATTTCGGCGATCGGAAGATTTTTGTCAATTATATCGGGAACGTTATCGGAACGCATTCCGGCGCGGGGACGATCGCGTTGTTCTTTGTGGGAAAACATCGTTAATATTTTCTTCGGGCGTAAGCCCGAATTACCACGGAGAGATGGCAGAGCGGTCGAATGCGGCGGTCTTGAAAA
>CAZFPP010000052.1:0-6081 GCA_964521125.1 uncultured Clostridia bacterium | reverse complement strand
GCAAGCCGAGTTTTGTTTACAGCCCGATCGGAATGTATTTCCCGCAATCGGGAACGGTAAGCGAGGAAAACCCGATTTTTTTGAGCGCGGCGACAACGAGTTCGCGTTTTTCCGCAATTCGCAAGGTATCATGCGCGTCGGAAGCAAAGGAAACAAGCCGCCCGCCCAGTTCGAAATAGCGCGTTAAAATATCGGTATCGGGCAGGAAGTCGCTCCCCGCGCCGCGGGCAGAGGAATTGACTTCCAAAATTTTCCCCTTTTCCACGATTTTTTGTAAGATCGCGTCGATCAACGCGTGAAACTCTTCGTAGCGCAGTTTTTTATCCGCATAGGGCGCGTTACGCGAAACGTAGCCGATATGCGCAACGATATCGTAAGAATAGGGCGCGTCGAGGCTAAAAACAATCGCTTCGAGATAGCGCGAATAGGCATATTCTTTGCTCTTTCCCGTAAAATAATCGGGGAAATAGCAGTCCGCGCCGTCTACGGTGTGCACGCTGTTGACTACGAAATCGGGGAGATAGCGGCGGTTGAGTTGTTCGTATTCTTCATAGCATTGTTCGTTCCGACAAAAGCCGTATTCTCCGCCTACCAAAAGGCGCAAGCCTTTCTCCGCATATTCGCGTTGCAGGCGGCGCGCCGCAGAAAAGTATGCTTCCGCGTCGGTATACGGTATGATTTCGCCGTGAATTTTCAGTCCGAGTACGGCGTAATCGCGGTCGAAGTGTTCGGAAACGCCATAGTAAGAGATTCCTTTTTTCTGTGCGGCGGCAACCATGTCGCCAAGAGGGGAAATCCCGTCGCCGGAAAAAGCAGAATGGGTATGAACGTCGGTGAGAATCATGCGAATATTATAACGCTATTTTTTCAAAATTGCAAGTTTTACAGCATTCTTCTTGCGGCGATAAAGTAATTCCAACGTTGTACGGAAATCTGTTCGATTTTGGCGTAATCGGATGAGGTGTGCAGTATATAATTATCGCCGAGATAGAGCGCAACGTGTCCTATTCGTTCTATTCCCGTCTTATCGGCGCGCGAGGAATTGGTGAAGAACAGTAAGTCGCCTCTGTTGAGTTCGTCTTTCGAAACGGTTGTACCCTGTAAGACCTGCGTCCGGGTTGTAGTGGCGAGAAAAACGCCCGCTCCGTAATAGAAAATATATTGCATGAGTGAGGAGCAGTCGAATTTGGAGGCGGTAAAGTCTTTGTAAAAGGTACCGTTGCCGTCGTGCAGGCGTACGGCGCCGTAAACATAGGCCGTGCCAAGCAATTTTGCTCCTTCTCCGATAACGGCTTCCACCGTTTCCGAACCCGTTTCCATCGTTACGAGCGAGGTGTAATCCGTTCGCGCGCTCACGTATGCGGTTTCGTTACGGAAGAACGTCTTATACCAATCTGCAGTTTCCCCTTCATATTTTAAAAGAGTATTGCGTTCGGCTTGTCCGAGGATCGCATAGGAAGTACCTGCTCCCGCCCGTACGTTAAGATCGTTTGTCATAATCAGTATGTAGTGCGCTTGCGCGGGCTTGGCAATCTCTTCCGTCTCTTGGGAAGCGTTTGTTTCTTCGGAAGCCGGATCTTCCGACGGGCTTTTATCGTCCCGGTTATCGGTTGAAGCGTCCGCTTCGTTTTCGGCGGGAACCCGAGGCGGCTTCTCTTCCGCGTCGGGCTGCTCTGCGGCGTCGTCGGGTACCGTTTCCGCAGACGAACCGACGTTTTCCAATGACGTTTCGGAGCCCGTTTCGTTCGCGCACGCGGCGAGCGTGGATAAAGAACAGAACAAAGCCGCAAGCGTACATAAACACGTTCTAAAGAGGAGTTTTTTCATGTGTTTCTTCCTTTGTCGTTTTGAGGGGGATAGATTGATTGTAACGTACCCGTAACGCGATAGGCAAGCGTTTTTTACAGTGAAAAAACGGGAATCAAGGAAACATTTGGAGTTTTAATTTACAACGGAATAAAATTATTGCGAGAAAACTTGAATTTTCCGTAAAGAATGGTATAATAAAGAAAACGGGTGTGAACTCGGGCGGAGACGACTATGATTTTAAAGAGTTTTGATAATAAACAGATTTATGTTTATGAATGGCAGACGGAAAATCCGAGGGCGATTGTGCAGATTGTGCACGGCATGACGGAGCATGCGGGAAGATATGAAAAATTTGCGCGGTTTTTAAACGAGCACGGTTTTTTTGCGGTTGCGGACGATCATCGGGGACACGGCAAGACCGATCCCGAAACGCTTGGATACAGCGACGGCAATATGTTTGCCGATACCGTGCGCGACGAGGCGGAGATTACAGACTATTATCAGAAGCGGTATGCGGGACTTCCCTATTTTATATTTGGATTTTCTTACGGGTCTTTTCTTACGCAGAGCTATATTTCCAAATACGGCGATAAGCTTGACGGCGCGGTAATAGGAGGAAGCAGTTACAAAAAAGATTTTGAAGTTTATCTCGGATCTCTCGTTTCCGGAGCGCCTCTTTTGTTCGGCGGCGCGAAACGCCCCGCCAAGTTCATTGAAAAGCTTTCTTTTGGCGCTTATGAAAAAAAATTCGAAGACCGTGAATGGCTGAGCGTAGATGCCGTAAATAACAGCGAGTATCATTGCGATCCGTTGTGCGGGTTCACTTGTTCCAATCGTTTTTATTACGACTTTTTTAAAGGGCTGAAAAGCCTCTACACCAAAAAATATATTGCGGGTCTACGGCAGGATTTACCCGTTTTGCTTGTTTCGGGCGCGGACGACCCCGTTGGGAATATGGGGAAAGGCGTGAAAAAGTTGCAAACTTTCTATCGCGACAAGGCGGGTATGAAAAAGGTGGAATGCGTGTTGTTCGATCATTCCCGCCATGAATTTTTACAGGAAGAGGAAAACCGTGAAGAAAAGTGGAACACGCTGTTAAAATTCTTTGAGGAAAATTGCGAATAATAGATTCTTTTACGGATTTGAATTGATAAATCATAAAAGGCGAAGAATTTCAAAATTCTTCGCCTTTTATGATCCATATGGAAATTGCATGCAGGACGCAGATTTTCAAGGTCTTAGTTGAGCACTTTCGGATCGAAATTCAGCGTATATTGGTTGGGACCGCGATCGTCGGGGAACAGCGTCGCTCCAGATACGACGGGAAGGGTGAGCGGATTGATAAGCGCATCTGCCGTGAGATTGGTGACCGCCGCGCGCAGATACGGGAACATCGTTTCCGTCGCGTTTATGGCAAAAATGCGTTTGTCTTCGTCCGTATTCATGTTGTTTACTTCGAATACGCCCACAAAACGCGCGTGCAGATTAAACGGCTTGGGGGACTCCTCCGTGCTTTCGATTTTGCATTCTAATATGACGATATTAACTTTGGGATTTTCGTTTGCCTGTCTTATTTGGCGGGAAAACAGCGGTTTGATTTCGAATTTGGTATCGGGCGTCGCCTTCACGGGGTTGACTTTGAAAGAGAGTTCGTCCGCAGTAAGCCCTTTCAGGGAGTATTGGATCATAATTTTACCTCTTGATTTTTATTCGGTTTATTTTACTATACCACAATTATTGTACCATCAAACGGACGCTGTGTCAAGAATCGGTTTTATAAAATTTTTTAGAAGATAAAATTGCAGTATTCCCAAGATATTTTATCCTACGGCAGACAATTTTTGCTTTTCCAGAGCGTTAGTTATCTTCTGCTCGGGATTGTTTTTATTTCCCGTAACACGTTGCAGGGAATCGGGAAAAGCGCCGTCACAATGCTTCCGGCGTTTTTGAGGTTGCGGGTAGAGCGGTAACCGCATTCGCTTTTCAAACGAAAAAAATGTTCCTCTGCAGGCGTATAATATTCCATTCTCCTTGACAAATTTCTCTTTTCGGGATATCATGAAAAAAAGGAGTGTCGCCATGAAGGAGTGTCGCCATGTTGGTCAATCAATCGCACTATAATGTGGAAACCGAATTGAAAGCGCGCATGTATATGGGCAGACCCGTTCGGTTTTGTTTTATCGTTGTATTACCCGTCTTATTCGTCGCTTTGGGAATCGTGTTGTTGTTTGTAGAGGGAGTCAATCTGTTTTTCCCTATATTTTTATTCGTATTTGCCGCGGCGTCGATCTTTGCCGCTTCCTTTTATCCGATCTTATTGCGGCGGCTTATCGCCAAATTGTTAAACGGGAAAAGCGGCGAAATCGTATGTACGTTTTTAGACGACGGGCTTTCCGTGCATGCGGAGGAGTCGCTCGGAGTGGAGAATGCGGCGGGCGCGCCCTATTCGATTATCACGAAATGCGGCGAATATGCCGATATGTGGTTGCTTTACCGCGGTTCCGTCGTATTGCCCCTTGAAAAAGCGGGCATGACGCGGGGTACGGCGGAGGAACTGTCCGTTTTGCTTGCGGTAAAGCTCGGCAATCGTTATACCGTAAAATACAGAAAGAAATAAGATGAAAATCATGAAAAGGGGGAATCGTATTTATGGTAAAAGATTCGGTTTTCACAGTAAAACCGGAAACGCTTCTTATTAAGGACGGAGAAGATGAAATCTACGGAAAGCTTTATGCCCCCGAGAAAGAGGGGCGGTATCCCGCGGTCATAGTAAGTCATGGTTTTAACGGAACGCATACGGATTTTGCCGTAGAATGTCAGCTATTTGCAGAGCATGGATTTATCGTTTATGCTTACGATTTTTGCGGTGGCTCTACCCGCTCGCAAAGTAGGGGAAAGACCTCAACGGAAATGACGATTTACACGGAGATGGCGAATCTTCTTGCTGTTGTAAAGAAAGTCAAGTCGCTTGAAACGGTTGATCCTTCACGGATTTTTCTGCTTGGCGCAAGTCAGGGAGGACTTGTAACGGCGCTTGTAGCCGAGAGGATAAAAGACGAGATTGCGGGGATCGTTCTCTATTATCCCGCTCTAAATATCCCCGACGATTGGCGCTCGAGGTTTGCCGCGGAAGCGGATATTCCCGAAACGTACGAGCCCTTTCATTGGGGGCTCTTACTCGGGAAAATATTCTTTACGTCGATCCGTGACCTGTATCCGTTTGAAATCATTGGCGGTTTTGAAAAGGAAGTTCTCCTCATATACGGAGATGCAGACCCTATCGTACCGCGAAGTTATTTGGATAAAGCGGCAAAAATCTATCAAAATGTGAAACAGATTGTTCTTGCGGGCGAAGGGCATGGCTTTTCTTCTTCGGGTGCGATAGCGGCAAGAGAAAGCGTTCTCGATTTCCTTGAAGCCCATACGGGGAAATAGATTTGCAAAAAATACCGTAAGGCGCTTGAATTTCCGTTTAGAAGTTTGTACAATAGCGTACGGATAATTCCGTAAAATATCAGGAGGAAATGAGGTGAAAAATCGTGATTAAAAATCATTCGGCGCTCGATATGGATACGAACATGAAGGCAACGCGCGGCGCGATCGGGAAAGTAAAACTTTTTCTGAACGTCTTTGTAGTGCTGCTCTTTGCGGTATTCTCTTTATCGGCTCTGTTCGATGCATTGGATTCGGGAGAGGCTTCCGATTGGGGATTTTTCGGAATGTGGTATGTGCTGATGGCGGTGTTTCTCATCATCATCAACTGCGGCATCTTTACAAAATTGGTGCGCAAACAGACCCAAAAGATCGACAGTCGGGTGACAGAGACGGATTACATTTTTGAGGAAGATTATTTCGAAGCGACGGCGACCGTACGCGGCGAGGACGTCCGCACGCATACCCATTGCGCTTATACTGCGCTCTCGTCGGTCGTGGAGTATCCCGATCTGTGGTCGATGTATTACAATCAGGGCGCGGTCTATCCCGTACGAAAGGACGGTATGACGGAAGGCTCTGCGGAAGAACTTTCCGCGTTATTGAAAAATCGGCTCGGCGCGAAATATACGGTTCGCAAAAAATAAGAGAAAGCGCGTTGCGCTTTTAAACGAATATGGAGTGTGCTATGAGGAAAATTAAATACTCATTCTCTTATTAGTGTGTTTCGGTTTAGGGGCTTGTGAGTCCCCGTGGGCAAAATATTCCCACGATTTCCATGTCATTATGGTATAGCGATGATCCATTTATCGAGTTTATAGGAGATGAGGAGATTGGCAA
>CAZFPP010000051.1:0-6337 GCA_964521125.1 uncultured Clostridia bacterium | reverse complement strand
CGTCAGATTCACATAGGCATAGTAACCGCTGCCGTTCTCGAGCGCAATTCCCTTTACGGTGTTATCTCCCTCGTTGATCGCAGCGGGAAGCTCTTTGCTGCCTTCGCGAGGCGCTTCCAGAACATTGACGTTGAACGAATAGGTGTAGGGGAACGCTGTTTCTTTTACGTAACCGCCGCCAGACCAATCTTCCAAATGTCCGCCGAAATTGATCGTTGCGGTTGCGTTGTAAGAAAGCAGTAGCGAGAAAGAGTATGTTTCGGTAGTGGAATCGTAATCTCTATTGGCGTCCGTAGAATACGTATCGGAATAAAAATCGCCGCTTGTATAATAAATGTAAGGGTAAGAACCCTTTTCCCAGGAGATGACGTATTTCGCTCCGCCAATGTAATCGCAGGTAAGCGTTACGGGAACATACCCTGTGGTGGCATCTCCAAAATAATCCTGATCCAAAGGAACTGTTACGGAATAAGCGCCCGCCGTCTCAATCTCGCCTTCGCTCTCAAAAGAGTTAACTGTGCCGGATTTTAGCGTAAGGGACAAATTGTTTTTGTCATCGTCTGTCGCTTTCTCGTCTTTTACGATTTCATAAGAAGCGCCGTCGGGCAGATTATAAAGCTGAATCTGATAGCTCTTATCTTCCGTTCCTACAATCTTTGCAATACCGTCTTTATCGGTTACCGTTTCGAATAGGATTCCGTCCGTTTCGTTTGCGGCTTTTACGATAACGCCTTCGGCGGGGGTGCCGTCTGCATTCAGAACGGTAATGTTTCTGCCGCTATATGTATTACAAACCGTACAATAACCGTTTTCGTCCCAAACGTGTCCCGTAGCGGTTGCGGTTTCTTCCTTCGTCGTGTTGCAGACGGTACAGGTGTAAGTGATCTTGCCGTCTTCCGTACAGGTCGCTTTTTTTGTGACTTCGCCTTCGTTCCAGGTGTGGTTGCCCGTAGCGTTAACGGTTTCTTCCTTCGTCGTGCCGCAGACGGTACAGGTATAAGTGATCTTGCCGTCTTCCGTACAGGTCGCTTCTTTTGTAACTTCGCCTTCGTTCCAGGTGTGATCCGTGTGCTTTTCTTCACCGCAGGCAACTGCGCCCAAAACAGCGAAAGCGAACGTAGCGGAGAGCGACGTGAACAGCAAAATCCTCTTGAGCTTCTTCATGTTGATTTCTCCTTTCAAAAAATGGTTGGATATTCGTACGTCGCACGAAACAAGTAATTATGCATAATATACATAAATATATACATGATTCATGCGCGACTTGTTATAATAATAAACAAATTCATTCGTCTTGTCAAACAATTTTCGACAAGCTGCAATAAGTTTTTCCTTCAACTATTTGCAGGTTTTGGAGATTTTGGGTAAATTTATATCGGTCAGTTGCTTGAAAAACTTGAAAAGGTGTGATATATTCTATAAAGAAACTCCACAAAAGGCGAATATGCTTTTACAAAGGAGGGTGTATGGCAGAAAATACATATGAAACGAAAATACTATCTGTAATCCCTATGCGGATGCAGGTTATTTTCCCGGATAATAACGTCGCGTTCGACGCAGGACGCGGACTTTCTCTTGCCGCCATCGAAAGAGCGGAATCGAACGAAAACCTTGTTTTCCTCACGAAACAGAAAGACGCGCAGAAAGAGATTCCCGAAGCAGGCGATCTCTATGAAGTAGGGACGGTTGCGCGAATCCGTCAGGCGGCCCGCCTTCCAGGCGATCGGATTCGCGTCTATGTGGAGGCGCTTTACCGTGCCCGCGCGCGGAATTTTTATGCGGAGGACGGTTGTTTATTTGCCGTTTCCGATGAGATTCATACCGTTCACGGCGATCCTACGTTGGAAGAGGCGTATTTCCGCACGGCGAAAGAGATGGTCGGGGATATCGCGGCAAGCGACGGAAAAATTTCCAAAGACCTCGATTCCAAACTTTCCACGGTCGGCGATATCGACGAATATATCAACATATGCGCTTATAATATGCGGATCCGCGAGGAAATCAAGCAGCAGCTTCTTGAAGAAGCGCGGCTCGTGCCCAGACTTAAATTGTTCGAACGTTGCCTTAACGACGAGCTGGAAATTTCCCGTTTAGAGCGCAAGATCGCGCAGGACGTGCGGAAAAATATCGATAAATCGCAAAAGGAATATTACTTGCGCGAACAGCTCAAAGCCATTCATGCGGAGCTTGGCGACGACGTGGAGGAGAACGAAAGGGTGCGGGAAAAAATTCTTGCCAAAAAGCTCCCCGCCGCGGTGGAGGAGAAGGCGCTTTCGGAGCTTGCCCGTATGGACAAAATGCCGCCTTCCTCGCCCGAATATACCGTTCTGCGCAATTATGCCGATTGGCTCATCGATCTTCCCTGGAATGAGGAGACGGAGGACACCGCCTCTTTAAAGGACGTAGAGAAGGTGCTCGGCGACGATCATTACGGACTGGAAAAAATCAAGGAACGCGTGGTGGAATATCTTGCCGTGCTCAAACTGACGGGCGAACTGAAAGCTCCCATTTTGTGTCTGGTAGGACCTCCCGGCGTGGGCAAGACGAGCGTCGCGCAATCGATTGCGCGCGCTTTGGGACGTAAATTCGTGCGCATGAGCCTCGGCGGACTGAAAGACGAAGCGGAGATTCGCGGACACCGCCGCACTTATGTCGGCGCGATGCCGGGCAGAATTTTATACGAGATGAAGAACGCCGGTTCCGTCAATCCCGTATTTCTGTTGGACGAAGTGGATAAAATTTCTTCCGATCTGCGCGGCGACCCCGCCAGCGCGCTTTTGGAAGTGCTCGATCCCGAACAGAACTCTACCTTCCGCGACCGCTATCTCGAAGTGCCTTACGATCTGAGTAAAGTCATGTTTATTGCGACGGCGAATACGCTCGACACCATTCCCACGCCCCTTCGCGACAGGATGGAGATCATCGAACTTTCCGGCTATACGCCGCAGGAAAAAGAAGAAATCGCAAAGCGCTATCTCTTGCCCAAAAAGCGCAAAGAAAACGGTCTTACGGAAGAAAATTTGAAAATCACCGACGGCGCGCTTTCGGAAATCATCGACGGATATACAATGGAAGCGGGCGTTCGGAGTTTGGAACGTACTATCGGGACGGTGTGCCGTAAAGCCGCCGTACGTATCGCAAAGGGCGACGAGGGGGGAAAGATCACCGTCGGGAAAAACAACCTCGAAAAATATCTCGGCGCAAAACGTTTTCTGCACGACGGGGACATGCGCGAACAGGACGAAGTCGGCGCGGCGACGGGACTTGCCTGGACAGCGGTCGGCGGAGCGACGCTCACCATCGAGGTTTCGGCAATGCAGGGCAAGGGAGATATCCTGTTGACGGGAAAACTCGGCGACGTCATGAAAGAATCCGCGCATGCGGCGATCAGTTATATCCGCGCTCATGCGGAAAAATACGGGATCGACGAAGAGGAATTCGAAAAACGGGATATTCACATTCACATTCCCGAAGGCGCGACGCCCAAGGACGGACCCAGCGCGGGAATTACAATGGCGACGGCGATTCTTTCTGCGTTTACGGGACAGCCCGTCCGCCGCGACGTTGCCATGACGGGCGAGATCACGCTACGCGGCAAAGTGTTGCCCATCGGCGGGCTGAAAGAGAAAGCGCTTGCGGCGAACCGCATCGGAATCCACGATATCATCATTCCCGAAGAAAATAAAAAAGACGTGGAGGAGATTCCCGAGAATGTTCGCAAGGATCTCAATTTTATTTACGTGAACAACGTCGATCAGGTGTTCCGGACGGCGGTAACGGGGCTTGCATATGGTCGTTAAAGAGGCGAAATTTATCACGTCGGCGGCGGGGGAGCCGCAGTTTCTCCGCCCCGAAAAACCTATGATCGCGGTGTGCGGAAAGAGCAATTCGGGCAAGAGCACGCTCATCAATTTGCTTGCGGGAAAGAGCAAGCTCGCCAAAGCAAGCTCCTCTCCGGGAAGAACGCGGCTTGTCAATTACTTTGATTTCGGCGCGTTTTGGCTTGCCGATCTTCCCGGCTACGGCTACGCCGCCGTCTCCAAAGCGGAAAAGGAAAAATGGGGGAAAACTCTCGACGCCTTTTTTGCGCGCAAAGAGGATATCGCGCACGTCTTTGTGCTCGGCGATATCCGCCGCGACCCCTCGGCAGACGACTTTCAGCTCATCGATTTTTTAAACTATCATATTATCCCGTTCACCGTAATTGCGACCAAGAGCGACAAGCTCTCCCGTATGAAAATCAAAGAGCGCGTGAGAAGCATTTCCCGCAGCTACGGTTTGGGAGAGGGAAACGTGATCGCAGTCTCCGGGCTTTCGGGAGCGGGCAAAGACGAGCTTTTAAACAAGATCGACGCAATCTTAAAAATCGGGGAATAACTCCAAAACGGGGCGTTTTATGCCCGAAAAAGGCAAAAATTTTCAATATCGGCAGAAAATCGCTTGCAATGGGCAGGCGATTTATGTTATACTTCAAACGCTGTAAATACGCACCCTTGGAACCGCGCTCTCCGTGTCCGTAAATCTTTTCTGCGGATAACGAGCGCAAGTAACGGCAAAGAGGGGAGGTAAACGGAGGAATTATGGCAGTTATCACTATGAAACAGCTTCTCGAAGCAGGCGTCCACTTCGGGCACCAAACGAGAAAATGGAACCCCAAGATGAAGAAGTACATCTTCGCGGCGCGCCACGACATCCACATCATCGATCTTGAAAAAACGGCAAAACTTGTGGAAGAGGCATACTCTTTCGTGGTAGAATCGGTGAAAGCGGGCAAGACGGTTTTGTTCGTCGGCACCAAAAAGCAGGCGCAGGAAGCCATTAAAGAAGAAGCGGAGCGTTGCGGACAGTTCTACGTCAATTCCCGTTGGTTGGGCGGCTGCCTCACCAACTTCAAGACCATTCGTTCGCGGATCGATTATCTTGAAAAGCTCGAAAGAATGGAGGAGAGCGGAGAATTCGATCTGCTTCCCAAAAAAGAAGTGCTCGGGCTTAAAAAAGAGATGGCGAAATTGCAGGAGAACTTGGGCGGTATCAAGAATATGCGTTCCCTTCCCGGCATTCTGTTCGTCGTAGATCCCCATAACGAGGATATTGCGGTTTCCGAAGCGCGCAAGCTTCACATTCCCATCGTTGCAATCACCGATACCAACTGCGATCCCGATCTGATCGACTATGTGATTCCCGGCAACGACGACGCGATCCGCGCGATCAAGCTCATTTCGTCCGTCATTGCAAACGCGGTCATCGAGGCAAATCAAGGAGAAGAGTTCCGCGTAGAAGAGACGAAGGACGAGGAGGAAGCTCCTCAAACAGAGGCGGCTCCCGCAGAAGACGCTCCCGTAGAAGCGGTTCCCGCAGAAGTTCCCGCAGAGGAATAAAACTTTCAGGCAAGGAGAAATAAAAATGGCAGAATTTACGGCAAAGGACGTTATGGCGCTCCGTGAACAGACGGGCGCGGGAATGATGGATTGCAAGCGCGCCCTTGTGGACGCGAACGGCGATATGGAAAAAGCCGCGGAACTTCTTCGCGAGCGCGGAATCGCAAAAGCTGCAAAGCGCGCTTCCAAGATCGCGGCGGAAGGCATTGTTTACGCTTATGTAGAGGGAAGCACGGGCGTGCTCCTCGAAGTGAACTGCGAATCCGACTTTGTTGCGAAGGGAGAAAAGTTTCATACGCTTGTTGAAGAAATCGCAAAGGTCGTCGCAAGCAAAAAGCCCGCTACGGTAGAGGAATTGCTTGCGCTCGATATGGGCGGCAAGACGGTGGAAACGTTCGTGCAGGAACAGGTCGCGATTATAGGCGAGAAGATTTCCGTTCGCCGTTTCACTGTGTACGAAAGCGCGGGCGTCATCGAAACATATATTCATATGGGCGGAACGATGGGCGTTATGCTCAACTTTGAAGCGCAGGAGAGCGCGGAAACCAAGGAGCTTGCGCACAACGTCGCGTTGCACGTCGCCTTCTCGAAACCGCAGTATCTGACGGCGGCGGAGGTTTCGGCAGAGACCATCGAAAAAGAGAAAGAAATCCTCAAAAAAGAAGTCATGAACGAAGGCAAACCCGAAGCGATCGCAGAAAAGATCGTGCTGGGCAAAGTCAAGAAATTCTATGAAGAAAATTGCTTGATGGATCAGAAGTTTGTAAAGGACGACAAAGTGACCATCGCCCAGCTCATTACGGAGACTGCGAAGAAAGCGGGTCCCGTTGCATTGAAACAGTTCTGTTTCTATGTTATGGGGCAAGGGCTGGAAAAGAAGAACGAGGATCTGAGCGAGGAAGTCGCAAAACAGGTCGAAGCGATGAAGAAATAAGCTTGAAAAAGCAAAAAGCAACCGC
>CAZFPP010000050.1:0-6347 GCA_964521125.1 uncultured Clostridia bacterium | reverse complement strand
CGAATGACGGAGTCAGAGTCCGTTGCCTTACCGCTTGGCGACACCCCAATCGAATTGTTTCGTTTGAAAAGCCGTTCCCGACAATCTTTCAAACAGGTCTATATTTTATCAAACCGCAAAGAATTTATCAAGTGATTTTGCATGGTTTTCCAAAATTTTTTACGGCAATTTTAAATTTAGGTCATGCAGGGTTCGCTATGCCCTATGCCTTTCTGTATCGTCCAAAGGTTTCCGGCGTAACTCTTTGATACCATGAACCAAGCTTTTGCTATATTGAATGACGTATGGGCTTAACCGTGCTTCGCTGACAACCAAGCTTTTATAAATTATAATAAAACGGATCGTATGAACCGAAAAAATCAAATTATTTGGGTTTTAGCCAAGAAAGGCGCAATACAGAGAGGAGATGTATTTTATTGGAGAGTTATAAAACATGGTAAAAAAATTTAATTTAACAAGGAGAAACGTAGCGGAAAAACGGTTTTGAAATGAATGTCTATAAAAGATATCAGAAAGAGGGGGAACGTCGTTTCCTTCTTTTTTCTCTCGGTCGGTCGGGTGTTAAAAAAACGGGGAGCGCATAAAATATTAGAAGTATGACACTTCTTTCCGAAATTCTCAATTCGATTTCCTCGGAAGCGGGCATTCGGATCCGGTATACCGTCGTAGACGGGCAGGGCGGATATTTTCAGAATGTAAAGCGGATTTCCGAGTTTTCGCAAACGAAGATAGTATTTTGCGGAACAAAAAGCGGAGTATGCATAGAGGGAGAAGATCTCGTCCTCGGCAAATATTGCGGCGGAGACGCGCTCGTGCACGGCAAAATCAAAAGGGTGGAACAGATTTCATGAGCGATTTTCTGGGGAAAACGCAGTTGACCATAGAAGGTTTGAATGCATTTCAGGCGATAGAAAAGCTAAAAAGAGCGGACATTCCCGTGTTTTGCGCCCGAAAAACGCAGAAAAATGAGGTGACGCTGGAAGTGCGAAGCAAAGACTTTGAAAAAGCTTTTGCAATTTTACGCAGTTCGTGTTATAATGTAAAAAGAACGAGGTCGCGCGGACTTTCCCGTTTGCGGCAGAGATGCGTGCAACGGGCGGGACTTCTCGTCGGCGCGTTGCTGTTCGTTGCGGCGGTTCCTTTGGTTCAGACGCGCGTTTTAAAAATCGACGTGGTGGGAAGCGGAGCCTGTTACGAGGCGGAAGTTTTAGATCTTTTAAACGCCGGCGGCGTAAGCGCGTTTTGCGCAATTCCCCGCGATACTTCCTTGCTCACGGCGCAGATAATGTCTCTTCCCCGCGTAAATTTCTGTTCTTTCCGCGCTTCGGGCGGCATTCTCACGGTGGAAGTGCAGGTAAGCGACGAAAACGCACTGATTGAAAGCCGTCCTCTGCTCGCGCCCGCCACGGGGACAATAGAAGAACTCGTTGTGATTCGCGGAACGGCATGCGCGCAGGCGGGAGACGAAGTGAGAGAGGGTGACGTCGTCGTAAAGAATTGCGCGCTGTACGGGGAAGAAGAACGTTCTGTGATTGTGATTGCGCAGGTGAAGGTGCGGTTTCCCGTCGAAAAAGAATATAATTGCAGTCGGGAAGAGGCAACGGCGCAGGCGCTATTGGAATTCGGTGAGATCGGCGAAGCGACAATCAAACAGACGGAGAACGGTTATGTGATTTCGGGCACGGCATTTGCGGAGTCTTCCGTCAATTTAGGGTAAATATCGCTTAGCGCGATACGGTATAAATATTTTACAGGGGGATCTTTTACGGTTAATACGGTTACGGTGGACGCGGGCAATCTGGACAAGCTGCAACGGGTGCTCGGCGTATTCGACGAAAATCTAACGGTCATTGCGCGGGAATTGCAACTTTTGGCGCATGTCGACGGAACGCACATCCGCCTTGAAGGAGAGGGCGATAACGCCGAAATCGGCGCGGAAGTCGTGAAAAGTTTGCTTGCCATTGCCGAGGCGGGTGAGAATATCGATAAAAGTAATCTGCTGTATTGTATTGAGTTGGCGCGGGAAGGACGTTCTGCCGATATCGGGGGAATCATGCAGGGCGTTGTCGCCGTTACGGCAAAGGGGAAACCTGTTAAATGCAAGACGATCGGGCAAAAAGAATATGTTTCCGCCATGAAAGCCAACACCATCACGTTCGGGGTAGGACCTGCCGGAACGGGTAAGACTTATCTTGCGGTCTGTCTTGCCGTTGCGGCTTATAAAGGCAAACAGGTAGAGAAGATCATTTTAACGCGACCGGCAGTGGAAGCGGGAGAAAAATTGGGATTTCTCCCCGGCGATTTACAAACGAAAGTCGATCCCTATCTTCGTCCGTTGTACGACGCATTGCAGGAAATGTTCGGATCGGAGACGTATGCAAAGCTCATGGAAAAGGGCGTCATCGAAGTTGCGCCGCTCGCTTATATGCGCGGGAGAACGCTGTCGAACGCGTTCGTCATTTTAGACGAAGCGCAGAACGCCACCCGCGAACAGATGAAAATGTTCCTCACCCGCCTCGGCGAGGGGAGTAAGATGGTCGTTACGGGGGACTTAACGCAGACCGATCTTCCCGACGGAAAGACGAGCGGGTTAAAACAGGCGATTGTTCTGCTGAAAGATTTGGAGGACATTGCGGTTTGCATGCTCACGGAGAAAGACGTGGTACGGCATCCGCTGGTCATGCGGATCGTGCGCGCATACGAAAGGGACGCCGTGAAAAAGGGGAAAGGAGAAAGAAAATGACGAAAGATATGCAGATAGTGACAAAAACGCGGTTGCTTGGCAGCGCGCTGGTATTTGCGGGGTGTTATGTTGCGCTGATTCTTTGCGCATTTTTAATGATCGTAATCAACGATCCCTCCAATTGGACGGGTTACTTTCAAGAAAATTATTCGGAGTTTCTTTCCTTATGTATATGTACGTTGCTTCTTTGCAGTATTATTTATTATTACTATTATTTTGAGGATAAGGAGTTTTTGTCGCGGGCGAAGAACGTATTGCTTATTTTTTCCATTCTTGTCGTTTCCATCGCGTTGTGTTATTTATGCGGGCGGTATATCGGCGTTTATGCGCGTCCTATGGCGCTATTTGCGTTGCTTTGTCTGTTTGTTTTTAATCGCAGGCAGGCAGTCATGCTCAATTTCGTATTTTCCTTGTTAATTTTCGTCATCGATACTTATACCAACAACTTTGCGGCGGTAGGATCTACGAGCGAAGTTTATATTTCGCTCATGCTTGGTTTCGTATGCGGTACTTTTGCCGTATTTGCGGCGGCGAACGTAAAAACGCGGGGCGGGCTACTTTTAACGGGCGTTGTTCTTGCGGTGCCCACTATGATTATCGTGCTCCTTTTGGAATTGCCCTCGGCGCAACTTTCCAATTGGATACCGTATGTTTCTTCCTCGGGATATGGTATTTTGGGCTGTATCCTTTCCGCGGCGTTTGCTCTTGTGCTTCTTCCTTTGTTTGAAGGGATTTTCAATCGTCTTACGGTGTTCCGTTTGCGCGAGCTGACGAGCGCGAACGCGCCTCTTTTGAAGCGTTTGCGCGAGGAGGCGCCCGGTACGTTCAATCATTCGCTCATTGTTGCCCAGCTTGCCGAAACTTGCGCGATCGCCATCGGCGAAAACGCGGAGCTTGCGCGCGCGGCGGCGTATTATCACGACGTGGGCAAACTCAAACAGCCAGAATGTTTTACCGAAAACCAAACGGGATATAACGTGCACGACGAACTCACGCCCGAGCTTTCGGCAGACATCATTCGTTCTCACGCCAAAGACGGTTACGACGTGCTCATTGCGGCGCATTTGCCCGATGAGATCGCAGATATCGCCAGAGAGCATCACGGCACGTTGCCCATTAAATATTTCTACGATAAAGCCAACCGGCTTTCGGGCGGCGACGCGAATATCAAGGATTATTCTTATTTGGGACCTACGCCGCGCAGCAAAATTGCGGCGATCATCATGATTGCCGACGCTTCCGAGGCGGCTTCCCGCGCGGTGCGCGACCGTTCGCCCGAGACGGTGGAACGTATTGTCCGTTCCATCATCGAAGAACGCATGGATCTCGATCAGTTTACCGATTGCGATATCACGATGCGGGAGCTTTCCGTCATCAAACAGACGCTTGTAGACGCGCTTTCGGGCGTACACCACAGCAGAGTAAAATATCCCGCCATTCGCTTCAACCGCGCGCGGCAGGCGGTCAAAGAGGAATACGACAGCAAAGATGACGAGTAAATTTTATTTGGATACCGAGCTTGAGGGGGTACAGCCGCTCTGCGACGCGCTTGAAGGTCTCGCCGAAAGCGACGTTCCCCTTTATTTGGAACTTCTCGTCGTAGACGAGGAAGAGATTCGCGCGCTCAACCGCGAACAAAGAGGGATAGACCGCGTGACGGACGTGCTCAGTTTTCCCTCGATGGAAGGAATTAAGGGGAAGCCCGTCCTTTCGGAAGAACACGCGGAAGAACTTGACGAAGAAGGGCGGCTCTATTTGGGCAGTATCGTCGTCTGCGAAAAGCGCGCGCGGGAGCAGGCGCGGGAATACGGACATTCCTATGCGCGCGAACTCAACTATCTCGCCGTGCACGGGGTATTGCATTGCCTCGGGTACGATCACGGGACGGAGGAAGAAAAACGCGAAATGCGGGAAAAAGAGGAGAGCGTCATGAAGAAGCTCGGACTTGCGAGGGAGCAATGAGAAGCGGATACGTCGCCGTCATCGGAAAGGCAAACGCGGGGAAAAGCACGTTGATCAACGTGCTGGTAGGAGAAAAGGTTGCCATTGTTTCTCCCAAGCCGCAGACCACGCGGGACAGAATTTTGGGCGTTTTGACGCGGGAAGACAGGCAGATTGTCTTTGCCGACACGCCCGGGATTTACCGTCAGCGCAACGCGTTGACGGAAATTATGATGCATACGACGGAGACGACCGCGGGCGGAGTAGACGTGATTTTGTTTGTTCACGACGGGCACGCGGGCGTTTCGGAGAGCGATTTAGAGCTCATGCGCAAATATCTCTCTCTCGGGATACCCATGCTCGTCGCTTATACGAAGATCGACATCATGCCCAAAGAAAGAATTCCGGAAGACGTAAAAAAACTGTACGAGGCGGGGATTACGGCGGACGTTTATCCCGTTTCGGCGCGGAAGGGGCAGAATCTGAAACAGCTCGAAAACGCTCTTTGCGCGCTCTTGCCGGAGGGGGAGAAAGCGTTCGCGCAGGATATCGTTTCGGATAAAAGCGAAAAATTCATGATTTCGGAGATCATGCGCGAAAAAATTCTGCTCGAATACGAGCATGAGATTCCGCACGGCGCGGCAATCGTCGTCAACACGTTTGGGCGGCGCGAGGACGGAGTATATGAAATCAATCTCGATATCGTCTGCGAAAAACAGTCTCACAAAGCCATTCTCATCGGCAAGCAGGGGAAGGCGCTCAAAGAGACGGCGTCGTTCGCCCGCCGCGATATGGAAAAATTCCTCGGCGCGAAAGTATTTCTCACCGTCTACGTAAAAGTGCGCGAAGATTGGCGCAACAAAGAGGGCGCGCTGCGCGAACTCGGTTATACGCGGGAAGATTGACCGTTTTAAAACGGGGACGGAAGCGAAAAATGCGCGCATAACTTCTTTCCGTCGGCTCATACTAAGGCGGAGAGGGGGAAGACGTGAAAAAAGGAGACGACGGCGCGCGGGAGCTTGTCTGGCAACTGTTCGAAAAGACGGGAAACGTCAATTATTATATGCTTTATAAACAGCTTCGCGACGGAAAATGACGGGGAGGCGCAAAAATGGAATATAAAACGGACGCGCTGCTTTTGCGAACGGCGGATTACGGCGAAAACGATAAAATGGCGACGCTGTTCACCGTAGACCGCGGCAAAATCGGCGTATGTTTTAAGGGCGTGAAAAAGGCGGGCGCGAAACTCGGGTTCGCCGCTCAGCCTTTTTGTTTCGCCGAATACGTTCTTGCCGTGCGTTCGGGGCGCAACACGGTGATTTCCGCTTCGCTTTACGACGGATTTTACGCGCTTCGCGAGGACGTAGGCAGGTTTTATGCGGCGGCGGCGGTGTGCGAAACGTGCGACAAATTGCTTTACGAAGGCGTTGTAAACGGAGAACTGTTCCTTTCGGCGGTAAAATCGTTACGGGAAATGTGCGAAGGGAACGCGTCTCTCGCGCTCGTCCGTTTTTTGTTAAACGCGCTGCGGCTGGCGGGTTATCCCGTACGGGCGGGGGACTGTCCCGCTTGCGGGAAACCGCTTTCGGGCAGAATGCGGTTCGATATGGAGAGCGGCTCCTTTTTTTGCGACGGCTGCGCCCGCGGCGTACCCGCGAGCGAA
>CAZFPP010000049.1:0-6425 GCA_964521125.1 uncultured Clostridia bacterium | reverse complement strand
GTCGAGACGCTAGTTGTTCTTTCGTTGAGGAGAGAGAAACTCTAATGAAGAAAACCTTGTTAAATGTGATTCCGCATGATTTACCGCAGGACATTCTCCGTTTTGTCTCTGCGGCAAATTTTTATGACAGTTCATGCTCGCCCGTAGCAAACGTGTACTTTATTGATAAAGGAAAGGGATATTATTTAAAATGTTCGGGCAAAGGAATGCTTGAAAAAGAATATAAAATGACGGAGTATTTTTTTTCTAAGGGGATCGGTGCGGAAGTATTGAATTACATCTCGGAGGAGAAAGATTGGCTTTTAACAACCGCTGTTGCCGGTGAGGATTGCGTACATGAAGAATATCTTAAAAATCCTAAACGCTTATGCGATACCATTGCACAGGAATTAAGAAAATTGCACGAAACGGATTATAGCGACTGTCCGGTTCAAAACAGGACGGAGGAGTATCTTGCCGAAGCCGAGAAGAATTATTTGACGGGAAATTACGATAAATCACAGTTTGAGGATGGCTTCGGATACCGTTCTGCTAAGGAAGCTTATGGCGTTTTGACGGCAGAGAAAGATGCACTGCAAAGCAAGGTTCTGCTACACGGTGACTATTGCTTGCCGAATATTATCCTGAATCAATGGGAATTATCTGGGTTTATTGACGTTGGCTGCGGTGGCGTTGGTGACAGACATATAGATATCTTTTGGGGTATTTGGACGCTTTGGTTTAATTTGAAAACAGATAAGTACCGCGGGCGCTTTCTTGACGCATATGGAAGAGACAAGGCGGACGAGTCAATACTAAAAATAGTTGCCGCGGCGGAAGTCTTTGGATGAGAACTGACGGATAAACAGAAACTTTTTGACTTATTTTGCCGATAATCATTGTAAAAAATTTAATTTTAGGGTATGATATAAGAAAAGAGATTTTGAGGACAAACTTTGAACGCAAAAGAAAAATACCGCGAATGGTGCGGACGCGTGAAAGAGGAAACTTTGCTTGCGCAATTAAATGCGATAAGAGACGACGATCGAGCGATTGAGAACGCGTTTTATAAGGAATTGGAATTTGGAACGGGCGGCTTGCGCGGAGAGATCGGCGTGGGTACGAACTGTCTCAACGTCTATACGATCGCCAAAGTAACGCAAGGTATTGCCGATTGCATGGTAAAATCGGGTCGAAAAAAAGCCGCGGTGTCCTGCGATAGTCGTATCAATTCAAATATATTTAAAGAAAAAGTTGCCTGCGTTTTGGCGGCGAACGGAATCAAAGTAACCGTCACACGTACGCTTATGCCCACGCCTTTTTTGTCTTTTCTCACGCGGGAAACGCATTCGGACGTCGGCGTTATGATCACGGCAAGCCACAATCCCGCAAAATATAACGGATATAAGGTGTACGATCATGACGGGTGTCAGCTTACCGATGAACCGGCAAAAGAGCTGGCGGAATATATCGGGGAAATCGATCCGTTTAACGTGATAACGGAACCGTTTGAAACTTATCTGCGGAAGGGACTCATCGAATATGCTTCCGACGAGATTACCGAAGCATTCCTGCAAAACGTTTACAGTCAATCGATCGGTTCGGCAGAAGGACTTAAAGTAGCCTATACGCCGCTCAACGGTACGGGATATCTTCTTGTGCCCGAGATATTAAAACGCGCGGGCGTTGCCGAAATCGATATTGTACCGGAACAGGCGACGCCCGACGGCACGTTCTCCACTTGCCGGTATCCCAATCCCGAAAAGCCCGAGGCTCTGCGGCTCGGGATTGAGCTTGCCGAAAAATGCGGTAGCGATATACTTATCGCAACCGATCCCGATGCCGATCGCGTGGGAACGGCTGTTCGTCATAATGGCGAATACCGCCTGATAAGCGGTAACGAGATCGGAGTCCTTCTCACCGATTACATTCTGATGAAAAGGAAAGAAAACGGCACGCTTCCGAAAAATCCGGTGATTGCAACGACGATCGTTTCCACCTCTCTTGCGGAAAAAGTCGCGGCGGAGTACGGCGTTACCTTTTATAAAGTGCTCACAGGGTTCAAATATATCGGCGGCTTGATCGGGAAGCTGGAACAGAAAGGCGAAGCGGAGCGGTTTGTTTTTGGGTTCGAAGAGAGTTACGGCTATCTGACGGGCAGTTATGTGCGCGACAAAGACGCCGTTTTGGCGAGTATGCTTGTGGCGGAAATGACGGCGTATCATCTTTCGCACGGGAAAACGCTAATCGACAGGCTGGAAGAGATCTACGCCCGTTTCGGGACATACGAACATAAACTGAAAACATATGAATATCCCGGCGCGGACGGTAATGTGGAAATGAAAGCCGTTCTTGAACGTCTCAGGCGGAATCTGCCCGAAGATCTTGGCGGCAGTAATATTGTGCGTACCGTAGATTATCTGACGCAGACGGAGTACGATCTTCCAAAATCGAACGTACTCGCGTTTTATGCGGAAAACGGCAGCAGCCTGATTGTGCGTCCTTCCGGAACGGAGCCGCTCATAAAGCTCTATATCACGGCGGCGTCGTCCGCAGAGGAAAACGAAGGGGTGTTTCGGAGAATCATATCGCAGGCGGAGCAGATGCTGCGCCGATAAGATAAAACAAGCGAAAAGCGTACGATAATCAGAACGACGTAAACCGACTCTTGGACGGTTAGTTCAAGAGTCGGTTGTTTTATGAATGACGACGATATGAATCCCGTTTTACAGTAAAGAAGTTTATTTTTTCAGTCGAATGTTTGGTAAAACTAAGTTGAAATTCTTGCCCGTTTTAAAATTTTAGTGTATAGTATAAACAGGAAAAAATACGGCAGTATTTGTTAAACGGAAAACTTAAAGCGTATTTTTATGTGAGAAACTTTGAAAAAGTATCATTTTTTTCTTCGGGATGCCGAAGATAGTTATGAGAACGTGGATACGAAAGTGATAAAATTAACGCCTGTTTTAAAAGATTATATATGGGGCGGCAATCGCCTGAAAAAAATGTTCGGCAGGATAAGCGATAAGAAAATTGCCGAAAGCTGGGAGATTTCCGTTCATAAAGATGGACTCAGCGGCTGCGAAGGCGGAGGTACGTTCGCGGATTTTCTGAAAGCGAATCCTTTCGCCGTCGATCGGGAGGGGAAGGATTTCCCCGTTCTTATCAAGTATATCGACGCATCGGAAAATCTTTCCGTCCAAGTACATCCCAACGATGAATTTGCACTCAGGCAAGAGAACGAAAACGGGAAAACGGAGATGTGGTATGTCATACGCGCGGAAGAGGGCGCGGAAATTTGTTGCGGCTTTCGGCGCGATACAACCCGGGAGGAGTTTCTTGAAAAAGTCAAAGACGGTACGATAGCGGAGTTGCTTAATTATATTCCTGCGAAAGAGGGCGATTGTATTCTTATCAAGGCAGGTACGGTGCACGCCATTTGCGCGGGGTGCGTGATATGCGAGGTACAGGAGAGCAGCAATCTCACTTACCGGATCTATGACTACGGGCGGAAGACCGAAAACGGAAACGAGCGCGCCCTTCATATCGACAAGGCGAAAGAAGTGATCGATTTTCATAAATTCAAAAATGAGACGGATAGCGGAAACTTTGTTTCCGTCCCGGGCGGCGATATAAGACTTTTAACGCAGTGCGAATATTTCAGATGCCGCGAACTCCTTTTAAACGGGACGTTTACAGAACAAAACGACGATTGCTTTGTCGCTCTTAACGTATTGCAGGGAGAAGGAAGCATCAACGGGAAGCCTTTTGCGCAAGGCGACAGTTATTTTATTCCTTGCGGTGAAGGATATACGCTTGCGGGTAGAGCGAAATTCATTCTTACAGACGAGGCAAAAGATACAAATTGACGTATCGTGCATTTGGTTGAACAAATCAAGATACGGGTATAAAATATATATTATCACAAAAACCGGGAGGATGGACGTATGCCGTTTATCGACAGTAAGATCACAATCAAATTAACGGAGGAGGAGAAGGCGAAGATAAAAGCGCGGCTCGGGAAAGCCGTTTCCGTGTTGCACAAGGGCGAAACTTACCTCATGGTCGGTTTTGACGACGGGTACGATCTCTATTTGGGCGGTAAAAAGCTGGAAAAGGGGGCGTATGTCTCGGTCAGTCTGTTCGGGAGCGCTTCCTCTGCCGAATATGAAAAGATGACGGGCGAAATATGTAAAATTTTAAGCGAAGAAATCGCGATTCCCGCCTCGGCGGTCTATGTTACCTATCACGGACTTTCCGATTGGGGCTGGAACGGTTCCAATTTCTGATATATAAAATCTTGAATTTTTGGCAATTTCGTATTTCAATATGCTAAAATAGGGCAATTTCAATCGAGTATTGCTATATCGGAGACAGATATGGAAGAGATTTTAAAGGCGGTCGCAGAGGCGGAGGCGCAGGCGGCTCAAATCAAGGAAGCCGCGCTCAAAAGGGCGGCGGAGATTTCCGCGGCTGCCGAAGCGCACGCCGCAGAAATTCAGAAGCAGTCGGAAACGGAGTGCAAACTCCTGCGCGAGCAGGCGTTGAAGGCGGCTCAAAAACAGGCGCAGGAAGATTATCTCCGCGCGCTTGAAGTGCGTCGCGGCGAAGCGGAAACCTATGCGAACGGTCTGCTGAAAAATACCGATTCGTTTGTTAATACCATTACAAGGAGAATTTGCGGTGATCGTTGAAATGCAAAAACTCAATCTCGTTGCGATGTCGTATGACCGCGACGCGATTTTGAACGCCTTGCAGGAGACGAACGCCGTCGAAGTCAAGCTTCACGCCGAAGAAGATGGGAGCGTTCCGCTTCCCGCAGAAGGGTCGGAGCTGAAAGAATATCTTTCTTCCCTTGAAAACGCGCTTGCCGTTCTTACCGCCGAGGCGGAAAATTATGCGAAAGAGCACAAGCTCAAACCTGAAATTCCCAAGGACGGGTTTGAGGTCTCCTATACGGAATTTATGTCTGCGCCGAACGACAGAGAGGAGTCGGAACGTCTTGCCGCTCGCGTAAACGAACTCGTTGGCGAAAAGAACGAGCATAAAGCGCAACTTCAAAAACTTCAAAGATCGTTGAAAGCTTCGGCGGTCTATGCGGCGGCGGATACGCCGTTCAACGCGTTTAAAGCCACTGCGCATACGAGAACGAAGCTGGGTACGCTTCCCGCTTCGTCATGGGACGGCGTGAAAGAGAGATTGGACGAAACGCCGCTCGTCGCGTATCATGTATATTCTTCCGTCGGCGATACCGTTGTGCTCGGCGTCGTTTGGCATAAGAGTATTGGCGAGTTGGACGCCGTCTTGCAAGGCGCAGGGTTTACGCCTTGTCCTTTCACGGGAGAGGAGACGGGTGCGGAACACGACGAGTCGCTTCGAAAGGAACAGGCGCGCCTCCTTGGGGAGATCTCCGCTTGTGAAAAAGCGTTTTATGATTTAAGCGGACGTATCCGCATGCTGAAAATTTATTGCGACTACCTCGGGATCGAATTGGAAAAAGCCGAGCTGACGGAAAAACTTCGCGGAACGGAGCGCACCTTCTTGTTGGAAGCGTATGTTCCTTCGGGCTCGGAAGAAAAAGTGCGAGAGGCGCTTGCTTCCGTTTCCGGCGCGGTCTATTTGGAATTTTCCAAACCTGCGGAGGACGAAGTCCCGCCTACGTTGCTGAAAAACAACGCGGTCGTAAGCAATTTTGAGACGATCACGAATATGTATTCTCCGCCCTCTCATAAAGAGTTCGATCCCAATACGGTTATGGCGTTCTTTTACAGCGTATTTTTGGGCTTCATTATGGCGGATATCGGATACGGTCTTATCATGATGCTCGGGGGCGGACTTATTTGGTGGAAAAACCGCGAAAAACAGAGCGGACTGAAAAGTCTTGCGGGCGTGTTCGCCATCGGCGGAATTTTCGCAATTTTTTGGGGAATTCTGTTTAATTCGCTTTGCGGAATCGAAGTATTGCCGTTTACGGTGATGCCGAACGCGCAAACGGCGATGTGGTCTTTTATCGGAATTTCCATTCCAAGCGTCCTTATTATTGCGCTTTTAATCGGCGTCGTGCAGTTGATGGCGGGATACGTTTGCCGTTTCGTACAGTGCGTACGCTGGGGCAGAGCGCTCGACGGCGTGTTCGACGGCTTGGTATGGGCGGTATTTTCGCTCGGCGCGTTGCTTGCGATCGTCGGTTTGGTAGAGGAATTCGCTCTTTCGTTTTTAGCGACGGTCGGCGGAATTATGGCGGGCGCGGCTCTTGCCGTCGCCGTACTCACGGCGGGGCGCAAAGAAAAGTTTTTGGGCAAGTTTACCAAGGGGTTCGGCGCGCTGTACAGCGTAATCAATTATGCGTCCGATATTTTGAGCTACGCCCGTCTCTACGGACTCATGCTCTCGGGCGCGGTGATCGCGCAGATCATATCGCAGTATGCGGTCACGGGCACGAACGG
>CAZFPP010000048.1:0-6559 GCA_964521125.1 uncultured Clostridia bacterium | reverse complement strand
ATCCGTTTGACGACAAAATCACATTTCCCGCCGCTTTCTTCGCAATACGCCGCCAACGCCGCCGCGATCGCCGCGATCACTTCCGGCGAGAGACCCTCCGCTTGGGCGGATACCTCATCTTTGGCGTCGGGCGCTGTCTGTACATTTTTCGGTTTCTTCTCACGCTTGCTTCTCGCGTTGATTCTCTTCATGAGCATGCCGAGCAGCGTAAAGATGAGAATGAGTACGACGATCCCGAAAAAGACGAAGAGAAAGCCGAATACCGCATAAAACGCGCCCTCGCCCAAATCGAGTTTGAACCAACCATCCAATAAATTCAACATAGCCTCACCTCAACAGCATTTGCAGCGACGCGATGAGATATTGCTTTAAGAACTGCGGTTCGATTACGTTATCGAGATATCCGCCCTTCGCCGCATTCACGGGATCGGCGTTTTCTTCCGCATAGAGCTGTGCATTTTGCTTATTTTCGATTTGCGCGCCCGCCTCGCTTTCGAACAGAGAAATCTGCGCGGTCGCTAAGGCGTAAGTGTAATCGAAACCGGCGGACTTCGCCGCAAACAGCGAATAACCGAGTCCGACGGCTTTGCCCGTAACGACGGCGATCTTCGCCGTATCCGTCGCGTCTAAAATGCAAAGATATTCTGCGATTTGTTTGAGCACGGCGCTGTCGTTTACGCAAAGGCAAGGCTCTATCCCGACGCAATCGACGAAGGTGACGAACGGCAATCCGTAACAGCAGGCAAGCTCCGCAAAATCACGAATCTTTTTCACGTTGCCCGCGTTCAGTTTTGCGTTGTCGAACACGACCGCCGCAACGGCGATCCCGCCCACTCTGCCGAGAACGGTTTTTACTTCGGGATAGCTGTTCGCTCCGAGTTCCACGCCGTTTTCAATTAAAGCCGCAACTCCCGCCGCGTCTACCTGTTTGTTGAGCGCGGGCGAAGGCTCGTTGAGTTCCGCCTCCGTTACGGGAACGCACAAAAGGTCTGTGATCCGCGCGATATACGAGGACGCATCTTCCACGTCTTTCACGGCGATCGCAGGCAGACCCGCTTTCTTCAACGCACCGTAACCGCCCACTTCTTCTTTTTTGAGATTCTTCCCCGCCTTAGCGGAAAGCACAAGCGGACTTGTCGTCGCCAACGCGCCCTCTTTCAAAAAGAACACGCAATCGCACACCGCCGCAAGCGCGGCAGCCGCGCCGTACACCTCGCCGCCGATCACCGCATACTGCGGCACCGTTCCTTTGAGCTGCGTCGCTTTGAGCAACAGCTCCGCAATCCCTTCCAGCACGTCCACGCCTTCGCCGACCTTGACTCCCTGCGAATGCAGCAGATACACAACGGGCGTCTCGTTCTTTTCGGCGGCGTTGAGCGTTTTTGCGATCTTTTCACAATTCGCCTTGGTAAGCCCCCCGAAATCGTCGGCGAAATTCTGCGCGACAATATAAAAAGGATACCCCTGAATCGTGGCAAAACCCGTGATAACGCCTTCGCCTGCGGCATCCTCTTTGTAAAACTGTTCTTTGGAAAAGCTGAACGCCGAGAGTTCGACAAAGCTCTCCTCGTCGCAAAGCGCCCTGATATTCGCGCGGATTTCCGCTCCCGCCTGTTCAAGAGCCGCTTTCCGTTCCTGTAATTGTTTGATTTTATCCATAGAAACCTCTTCGATAAAAAAATTCCAATCTCTACCGCATACCATTTTACACAAAGCCACACGGAATGTCAAGAGTTGCCGCAAAACTTTTTTCTTTAAAAAGTTGAATCTTTTGTGCAATAAAAATTATTCCTTAATAAATATTTTATAATACACTAAACTCGGATAAATTGCTTGTTCGTACTATACGACGGTTATCTAACGCTATCCGAAAACCGGCAACAGAATATTATAACAATGCGGATGCTAATACAGCGTCCGCATTACTTATCTGCCCGGTTTGTTTTTTTCTCCGAAGAATTACTCCCTTTTTTCACGCCCTTTGTCACAATCGATCCGTCGGGATCGACAATTTCCAACGTAAACTCGTCCTTTTCCGCCTTCTGTTCTATGCGCGTCTCGCGGTGAAATTTTTTTAAAATCCAATCTTGTATCGCGTCCGATTTCTTATACAGAAAGATAAACAGTGCGATCACCGCCGCAATGAGCGCGATCCAAATGACGATTCCCCACCAGGTATTGAAAGGAATGAGAGAGACGGAATAGCTTGTCGTAAAAATCGCAAGCACGCGGGATATAAGAATAACGGCAAAAAACAGCCATAAAGACATACTCGAAAGACCCGCCACAAAACAAAGCACGTCGTCGGGGAAAACCGGCAATAGAAACATTGCGGAAAGCAACAGCTTATCCTTGCCTTTCACCTTTTTTAACCACTTATCAAGCGTATCTTTCCCGACAAGCCAAGCAACAACGCGATATCCCGCGTACCGCCCGATGAAAAACGCGACAAGCGAACCGATCACAATCCCGATTAAACTGTATATGCTACCCATCAGCGGACCGAACAGCGCGCTGCCCGCCACAACCGTCACCGTGCTGGGAATGGGGAGAATCACAACCTGTAAAAATTGAACGACGATAAAGGCAACGCTCATCCAGGCGCCCGCCCGTTTAAGATATTCTTCCAAGCGTTCCCCGTCGCGCGCAATTTCGAAGAATCCCGTTTTTAACATCAAATAACAAATCACCGCCGCCAATACGAGCAGAAAATAAGCGATGATGCACGATTTATAGACAATCTCTTTATTTAAAAAGTAAAAAACTATTTCTACGGCGAGCAAAGCCGCGTTGACCGCAGATCCCCCGATCAACGCGAAAAGATACAGCCACCGCTGCACATCGCCGAGAAAGTTCAGGCACAAAACCAAAAACACTTCGAAAGCGATCGCCGCCCAGGAGATAGCAAGAATATGCCAGATGTGTTTTGTTCTGTTTTTCAACTCATATTCCTCTCTGTTTCATAAAACGATCGGCAAAAACGTTTTACTCGGTAATATTTTTCCTTTTTTATTATATACAAAAAACGTCCGAATTATCATGATGCGACAATCATGTTAATCCGACCGCTTCTTTTCAACGCAGAGAGTCTATCGCCGCGCGCGCTAAATAGTCGCATCGATTATTGAGTTCGTTATCCGCATGTCCCTTCACTTTATGAAAGACTATTTCGTGTTCCCGCGAAAGGAAAAGCAATTCTTTCCAAAGATCGTCGTTTAAAACGGGTTTTCCGTCCGCCTTTTTCCAGCCTGCCTTCTCCCATCCGTAAACCCAGCCCTGCAAAAATGCGTTCACCGTATAAGCGGAATCGCTGTACACGTCTACATGACAGGGAAATTTCAGCCGTTTAAGTCCTTCGATGACCGCCGTCAGTTCCATGCGGTTATTCGTCGTCTCGCGCTCCCCGCCCGAGATCTCGCGCCTGTGCTCCCCAAACAGAAGCACCGCGCCCCATCCGCCCGCGCCCGGATTGCCCGAACAGGCGCCGTCGGTATACAGCGTTACGCGTTTGAATTCATTCATTCGGAAAGCTCCTCCGCCCGCTTTACCGCCGCCGAAACAGCGCGGGAAACGATCTTCTCGAAGCCGTCTTTTTCAAAACTCCCAAGCGCCGCAACCGTAGTTCCGCCCTTGGACGAAATAGCGGCAATCAGTTCGGAAAGACTCTTTTCGGGCTGTTCTTCCACCATTCGCACGCTTCCCTTCAACGTCTGCAAAGCAAGAATACGAGCCTGTTCTTCTCCAAGCCCCTGTTCTACTCCCGCCTTAACGAGCGATTGCAAAAACAGATAAACATATGCGGGTCCGCTGCCCGAAAGACCCGTAACGGCATTTAGACGCGTTGTCTCGACGACTTTCCCCACCGAAGAAAAAAGCCCGACAACGAACGCGCGCTCCTTGGGCGAAAGCTCCGATACATCGATTCCCGTCATACCCTCGCCCACGCGGCAGGGCAAATTGGGCATGGCGCGGGCGATTTTTGCAGAGGGCGCACCCAACGCCGCTTTTATCCCCTCTTTTGTCTTTCCCGCCATGATGGTAAGCAACACGGGGAGATCGCACCCGGACAGCGCGCTTGCGACTTCCGGAAAGACCTGAGGCTTCACCGCAAATAATAAATATTCGCAGTTTTCCGCCACCGCGCGATTATCTGCGCATACGCAAACAACGCCCTTTGCGCGTAAAATCTCCGCGCGTTTCGCATTCGGTTCGCTTACGACGATCCGCTCGGGAGCAAGAAAACCGCTGCCGATCGCGCCCTCCGCAATCGCACATGCCATGAACCCGCCGCCGATGATTCCCAAGATAAATCTCTTTTTCATTGCTTCCTCTTTCCGTTTTAAAAAAGCCGTCTCGGCAAATTGCTTTGAGACGGCTTGGCAGGGGAGACGCGATTCGAACACGCAACCTACGGTTTTGGAGACCGCTACTCTACCGTTGAGCCACTCCCCTGTGAACGCGTTTTATTATATAATAATCTTTTTCGTTCGTCAAGAATTTTTCTTCGATTTTTACAAATTTCTCTTAAAACCGTTCGTCAGATCTTCCCGGGCAACGAAACACGGCCGCGCGGTTGCTCGGGCATTTTGGTTTCTCCGAGGAGCGCGGCGGGCTGAATGGCGCTTTCGCCAAATTTTTCTTTAATACGGTCGAAGGCGCATTCCGCCCTCCTCTGTTTTTCGTCCGTCGCGGTAAAAAACGACATCTGCTCGGGTCTGTCTGCGCATTCGAGGTCGATTGCACTCACGGTAAGCGCGCGGATATTGCGCGCCCAAATATACCTCTCCTTTAACAGATCGAACCCCTCTTTTGCGAGCGTATGCGCGCATTGCGTGGGAGACATAAGCCGCTTTTGCCAGGATTGAAATTCCAGAGCGTTATCGCGCACGGTGATCTGTACCCCTTTTGCCTGTAAATTCATTTGGCGCAACCTTTGCCCGACTTCTTGGCAAAGCGCGACGATCACCACGTTTGCCTCCCCGAAGTCCGTTAAATCGGAAACGCAAGTGATCCCGCGGCCTACGGACTTTGCCTGTTCCGTCTCGTTGTAACGGGATACGGGCGAACAATCCAGCCCGTTTGCATAACGCCAAAGCGTTTCGCCGTTTTTCCCAAAACGGCGGCGCAGATATTCGCACGGATAAGCGGCAAGCTCGCCAATGGTCGTAATGCCCATTTTCAACAGTTTTTCCGTTGTCGCACGGCCGCAAAAAAGCAGGTCCGAACAGGGCAGTCTCCATACCTTGGAGCGGTAATTTTCCCGCGTGATCTGCGTAACGGCGTCGGGTTTTTTCATATCCGAACCGAGTTTTGCGAATATTTTATTAAACGAAACGCCTACGCTCACCGTGATTCCCAGCTCGTCTTTTACAGCCGCGCGAATCTCCTCCGCAATCTGCATGGGAGTTTTCCAATGACGCGTTACGTCGAGCCAACATTCATCCAGCCCATACGGTTCCACGCGGTCGGTATAACGCAGATAGATTTCATGTAAACAGCGGGAAAACTTTGCGTAAATTTCATGATGAGGAAGTACGGTGATAAGCTCGGGACAGAGGCGCTTTGCCTGCCAGTTGGCCATCCCCGTTTTTACCCCCATTCTTTTGGCGGGTTCCGATTTCGCAAGAACGATTCCGTGGCGGTCCTCCGCCGAACCGCACACCGCAACCGCCTTTCCTTTGAGCGCAGGGTCGAGCGCGCACTCTACGGACGCATAAAACGCGTTCGCATCGCTGTGCAATATGATACGGTCTTCCATTTTGCCCTCCCGATTTCCTCTATTATAAAGCAAACATTCGTTCGTGTCAAGTGTTTACTTTCTCTTTTTCATGCCTGAATCGGAAAAAATTAGATAATTGTGTCTGACATAGTACTATTCAAAACGTTTGTTTTTTGGTTTAATCTGCCGCTTTCTCCACAAACCAACGCAGTTCGTCTTCTTCGAAGTAAAGCATACGCTCGCGTCCTTCCACAATACAGGTATAACGCACGGGAAGCACGGCGTTCACCCGCGCAGGCGCACGCTGCACGTGTTTGACCCGATCTACCGTGAATCTCCTGCCGTCTTCCCACACCAAACAAACAGGACGCATTCCCCCCTCCTTTAAAAATCGAACTGTTACCTCTACGCAAATTTTTTGATATTCCACAGTCTTAGCTTGCGCGCGAAATGAAAAATTAAGCAAACAAAAACGGGCTTACGCCCGCTTTTTCATATAACCGTTTTCCATGCCGTCCAGTCGGAGTTTGTTCGATTGCGTATCCTGATCGCGCAATCGTTTCGCAGGGAGACGGCAAACTGCGTGAGATATGTCCCCTCGTCGCCCTGGTTCATTGTAAGCAAGCACCAATCGCAATCGGAATTTGACGGATTCGCAGAGGAAGTAGGTCCGTTCACGCAAACATTGAGGGTATCCCCATGCACATAATAAAAGGAAGTATCTACAAGCTCGTTAAAATCTGCGCCGTTCTCCACTGCGCGACCGAGCGGCATTTGCCGATGAGAAGTAAGGTAGGCAAGCCCCAAGGAGGCTTTTGAAATGGTAACGACGCCGCTTTG
>CAZFPP010000047.1:0-6795 GCA_964521125.1 uncultured Clostridia bacterium | reverse complement strand
TCCTGCATAACACGATTTCGAATCGTGCGCGTTCAACCGCTCCGCCATCTCTGCATACCGCCTTATTGTAACTGTTTTTTTATAAAAAATCAAGCTATTTTTCGGCGGATTATATAAATTTTTTTCTTTTGGTCGGTTGCTTTTATCTTGTCCGGAACAATCATTTGCCGTAGCTCGGCCAAGTACGGTTTTTAAGAAACCATTCCGTTTCTTTCAGAATCTTAGAATTGTTGCTCCCCCACACGGAGAGTTCCACCCCGTTGGAAGTGATTACGATATTGCCGTTCATTGAGGTAAACTCCCACGATTTGGGATCGATCGACACGTCGGTTGCGAGCGTCGTGACGAAAATCTGATCGGTATAACGCGCCACGCGGTCGATAAAGTCCTGTGTCGGGAACATATTTTCGTAATTCGTCGTATATTCGGGCGATCCCGCACAGCAGCACACGCAGACGATCTCGGGCTGAATGACGGAAAGCAATGCCTCCGTGCTCGAAGTTTTGCTGCCGTGGTGTCCGCCTTTGAACAGCTTGCATTGCGGCAGAGCATTATAATGCACGAGATATTCTTCCCCTTCCGCCTCTAAATCGCCCGTAAAGAGATAATTGTATTCCCCTTGCGTCAGCAGCATACAGACGGAGTAATTGTTTTCGTCGCTCGATTTATTCTCATAATAATAGTTGTAGAGAATATTCATCGTCACATCGTCTGCAAGCTGATAGCTTTTGCTTGCGCCGTCCGTTTCATTCCAGCATTGCAACGCAGTATAATGCACTGCCCCCGCTTCGACTTCCGCATCCCGTTTAGCGTAATAGCTTTTGAGAATCGCCGTCGATTTATCTGTACGCGGAAAGTCTATGATCGTATTGCATATGAAACTGTCAAACACTCCGGGCGCGGAATTCGTTCCCACAAAAGCCGCAATATGATCTTGGTCGGCATGCGTGACGATAACATATTCGAGAATGCCGTCCGTACAATATTGTCGTATGTAGGGCACAATCGTTGCTGCGGAATTTTGTCGAGAACCTGCGTCAATAAGCGCTTCCGTATCTCCGATCTTGATAAGCGTGCAATCACCCGCGTATTTGTTTCCGAGTTCGAGAAAGTGTATAGAAAGTTCTTCTGTTTCCACGGTTCCCATACCGTTTTCTCCGTCTTGGTCGCCGTTTTGGTTATCGTCTTGGTTATCGTTTTGGTTATCGTCTTGGTCGCCGTCTTGATTGCCGATCGGTTGCGAAGTAAAACCAAGCTCGTTCAAAAGTCCTTCTACGGTATAACCTTTATAAACAAAGAAATACAAGCATGCGCCCGCCAAAAGCGCGCACACCAGTAAAAGCGCAATTACGGCAATCAGCGCTCCGTGCGAACGTTTTGCGGAAGCCGAGGATCTTCCCGATTTCTTTTTTGCCATACTCTAACATGTCCTCCTCACTGTGTTTCATTTTTTATACTCTCTCTTGTATGAACGCATTGATCCGCTCCATTTCTTTCCAGTCGTCTTTGAATTCCGCCACGCGCCTCTCCCCCGCTTGGGTGATTTTATAATATCGCCGCAGCCGTCCGTTATATTCTTTGGTATAAGTTACAAGCTGCCCCGCCCCCTCTAAGCGTTTTAAGATTGGATAAAGCGTAGATTCTGAAATTTTAACGACGGAGGAAAGTTCGGAAACCAGTTGATAGCCATACGACTCTCCGCGCCCGAGAAGCGCAAGCACGCAGACGTCTAATAGCCCTTTTTTCATCTGAACATCCATACAATCATTCCTTTTGCATAATATTATATAATACATAGTATTTGTTGTCAAGAGCATTTTATACTGTATTTTAAAAATCTCTCCAAAAGTTCAAACGGTTTACAATCGGTTGTAATATTTGTTCATGATTTCACATTTTTATTGCAAATATTTCACATAAAACCCTTGACTTTTTGCTTGAAACGCGTTAAAATAGGTAAAATTAAAGGGGAGGTTGCATATGTATTGCAGAGATTGCGGTGAAAAACTCACGCTTCGCTTTTTAGAAAACGAAGGACTTGTTCCCTACTGTCCGAAGTGCGATAAATTCAAATTCCCCTTCTTTCCCGTAGCGGTATCGATGACGGTCGTCAACCGTGCGGAAGATAAAATTTTACTCGCCAAGCATGTTGGCGATGAAGATTATAAACTGTTTGCGGGGTATATCAAGAAGGGAGAAAGTGCGGAAAAGGCCATTCCGCGCGAACTGAAAGAGGAGACCAAACTCAATGCCGTCAAATGGCGGTATTACGGCTCGCGGTATCACGAGTCGAAAGATCTGCTCATGCTCAACTTTATCGTCACGGCAGATGAGGGAGAAACGGTTCTCAACGAGGAACTTGAAGAAGTGCGTTGGTGCACGCCCGAGGAAGCGAAAACGATTATCAAAAAAAACTCGACAGCGGAATATTTCTTAAACGGCGCGATTTCCGAACTCGGAAAAAGCAAAAGAAAATGATAGCAAAAAACGTCCTTCACGGGACGTTTTTTCACTGATGCAGAGACTAAGCGGAAACGCCGATCAAGCGTCTCTTTACAAAGCGTATCAAAAATACCGTACCGATTTTTGGGTTGAACCGCCAAACCCGGTACGGCATTTTCGTACATGATAATTATGTTCTGATTTGTCCGTTTCCCCTGATTAAAAACTTATAAGACGTCAACTCTCTCAGTCCCATCGGACCGCGGGCGTGCAGCTTTTGCGTCGAAATGCCCATTTCCGCCCCGAAACCGAATTCAAAGCCGTCGGTAAAACGAGTGGACGCGTTTACATATACGCACGCCGAATCGATTTCACGCAAGAACCGCTCGGCATATTCGTTGTTTTCCGTGACGATCGCCTCGCTGTGTCCCGTGGAATGTTCGTTGATAAACGGTATCGCCTCACCGATGTTTTCTACCACTTTTACGGAAATCTTCAACGCAAGATATTCCGCATAAAAATCTTCCTCGCTTGCGGGCAAGATATCGGGACATATGGTGCGGGAAACCTCGTCCCCCACGATCTCCACGCCCTTATCTTTGAGCACAGCGACAATCGTCGGCAGATTTTTGATCGCAAACGCACGGTCTACGACCAAACTTTCGGCGGCGTTGCAAACGCTCGTGCGCTGTGTTTTGGCATTGATGAGAATGGGCAAGGCTTTTTGCATATCCGCAGAGTTTTCCAAATAGATATGACAGTTCCCCGTACCCGTTTCAATGATTGGAACGGTTGCATTTTCCAGCGTGCTTTGAATGAGCGCCGCGCTGCCGCGGGGAATGAGCACATCGAGAAATCCCTTCTGGCGCATAAATTCCATCGCGCCTTCGCGCGAACAGTCTTCCAAAAGCTGAATGAATTCCGGATTGAAACCGCCTTCTTTTAACGCGGTTTTTATGACGGAAACAATCGCTTCGTTGGAAAAATACGCGTCTTTACTGCCGCGAAGAACCACGGCGTTGCCGCTTTTCAGACACAGACCGATTGCGTCTGCCGTCACGTTGGGACGCGCCTCGTAGATAATGCCAACCACGCCGAACGGCACGCGAACACGGGAGATTTTCAACCCCGTCTCCGTCGTGTGTTCTTCTATGATTTCGCCCACGGGACAGGGCAGAGAAATGAGCTTTTTCAATCCCTCGGCAATTCCCGCAATACGGCTTTGGTTGAGCACAAGACGGTCGCGCAGGCTCTCACCGCGCGAAAAACGCTGCAAATCACGCGCGTTGGCGGCAACGATCTTCCCCTCATGCGCAATCAAAGCTTCTGCGGCAAGGGAAAGCATCCGATTCTTTTCTTTCTCCGCAGACAGCGCAATTGCATTCGCGTTGAGTTTTGCTTTTTGGCATGTTTCTGAAATGGTCATAATCGGCGTTAAAAATCGTTTTATTCTTCCTCTTCTTCGGGGAGTTCTACATTGTGATAAACGGTTTGCACGTCGTCGTTCTCGTCGAGTTTATCGAGCATTTTTAAGAACGTTTCGAGCTTATCCTCGGGAAGCGTGATCTTGTTCTGCGGAATCATAGTGATTTCCGCCTGCAAGAAGGAAAGACCCTTTTCTTCGAGATATTTGCGGACTTCCGAAAACGCGGGTACGCTCGTATAAATTTCAAACGCGTCTTCTTCCGTTACAACGTCGTCCGCGCCCGCTTCGATGGCATATTCCGTCACGGTGTCCTCGTCAAGATCGGGGGTGCGTTCCACAACGACGAGTCCTTTCGTCTCGAACATATAAGAAACGCTGCCCGTCGTGCCGAGAGACCCGCCGTGCTTTGTCATAATGGCGCGGATATCCCCCGCCGTACGGTTGTTGTTGTCGGTCAGCGTCGTGATAATCACCGCCGCCCCCGCAACGCCGTATCCTTCATAGGTTAGCTCTTTATAATCCCTGTCGCCGAAGTCGCCCGCCGCGCGCTTAATGGAACGCTCGATATTATCGTTGGGCATATTCGCCGCCTTCGCTTTTGCGATGACGTCGGCAAGCTTGGAATTGGTTGCGGGATTTGGATTACCCTTTGCCGCTACGGCAAGCTCCCTTCCGATTTTTGTGAAAATTTTACCGCGCGCCGCATCCGCCTTTCCTTTTTTCGCCTGAATATTGTGCCATTTGCTATGACCTGACATTTTTTACTTCTCCTATCATTCCCAAAATTTCTTTTTGTTCAATTCATACATCATGATACCCGCAGAAACGGCGGCGTTTAAACTTTCCGTATGCTTCCCCATGGGGATACGAACGGCAACGTCGCATTTGCCTCGCACGATAGAAGTAAGCCCGTTGCCTTCGCTGCCGATACAGAGGCAGAACTTTTCGGGCGAAGCAAACGTGAACACGTTCTCCCCATCCATATCTGCCGCCAGCATGGGCACTCCCTGCAAAGCGGAAAGCGTTTCTTCCGCGCTTCCTTTCATGAGCCGTACGAAAAAAATCCCGCTCATGCTCGCCCGTACGCTCTTGGGAGAATACGCGTCGGCGCAATCGATACAATAGATCTCCGTAAACCCCGCCGCGTTCGCAGTTCTTATAATGGCTCCCACGTTCGCCGGATCGGAAACGCCGTCTAACAACAGACAGCTTTTTTCGGGAGCGCGTAAGTCGTATTGCGGAATTTGCGCCTCAGCCGCGATAGGCTGCGGCGTTTTTTCGTCACAGACCGCCGCAAACGCGTCCTTTCCCAAAACGACATACTCCATCGCGTGACGCTTTGAAAACTCCACTCCCTCTTCATAATCTTCGCGCACGATAAGACGGACGATTTTTACCTCGCTCTGCATGCACTCCCGTATCATTTTCAGTCCCTCGACCAAAAATTTTCCGCTTTCACGGCGAAGCTTTTTCTCTTTGAGCGAGACGAGCTCTTTTACAAGTTGATTGTGTTTGGATACAATGACCATGATGTGAAAAAAGCCTTCCGAAAAAGGCTTTTAGTCGTTATATAGCTTCCTTTGCTTTATTGCAAAGCTCCGCAAATGCGTTCGCATCGGAAACGGCGAGATCGGCAAGTACTTTACGGTTCAGTTCGATTCCCGCAACTTTCAATCCGTGCATGAACTTGGAATAGGAAAGTCCGTTGATTCTTGCGCCCGCGTTGATCCGCGCGATCCACAAGGAACGCATATCGCGCTTTCTATGCTTTCTTCCGATATACGCATAGTTGAGCGACTTCATGACCGCCTGACGGGCGATACGGTAATTCTTGCTCTTATTTCCGAAATAGCCTTTGGAAAGTTTAAAAATCTTTCTGCGCTTTTTAACGGCGTTTACGCCTCTTTTAATTCTCATTTCAGCTCCCTCCCGTTAATCCTTGTAAGGAATCATCTTCTTGACGGTGTTCTCCTGCGTATGGGAGACAAGCGTCGTTTGACGTAAATTTCTCTTTCTCTTTCTGTTCTTGGTTTCCGCTTTATGGTTCTTGCCGCCGTGAGGTCTGTTTACCTTACCGCTGCCCGTGAGCCAGAAGCGCTTTTTCGTACCGCTATGCGATTTCTGTTTCGGCATACCTTTATCCTCCAATGATTGTTTTTTACGCTTTATTTCTTCCCGTTCGGGTGTGAAATCTTACTTTTTCGGCGCAAGAACGACAATGAGATTGCGCCCTTCCATGTTGAGCGGTTTTTCAACTACGCCCACTTCTTTAAGCGTCTCGCAGAAATGATTGATGACGTCTTTCCCAAGGTTGGCGTGCGCCATCTGTCTGCCGCGCAAACGAATGGATACCTTCACTTTGTTGCCCGCCTCTAAAAATTTTGTCGCTTGTCTGGCTTTCACGTTGAGATCGCCCACGTCGATGGTCATGGAAAGTTGAACTTCTTTGAGTTCGACGACTTTCTGGTTGCGGCGGTTTTCCTTTTCCTTCTTCGCCTGTTCGAATTTGAACTTGCCCCAGTCCATGATCTTGCACACGGGCGGAACGGCGTTGGGAGAAATTTTCACAAGGTCGAGATCCGCCTCTTCCGCAAGGCGCAACGCCTCACGCGGCGACATCACGCCCAACATCTCCCCCGTTTGCGAGATTACGCGGATCTCGCGGTCACGAATTTCCCCATTCAATTGGTTCTGCGTCTTGATATTTTTTTACCTCTCACAAAAAATAAACAGGTCGCGCAAAAGCATGACCCGTAGCACTTTCAAAACACGGCAATCCCGTGTCCGTTTGAAAATTCTTGACCCGTAGGGCGCAAATGCCGCGCGGGGAGAAGGGTTAACCTCTGCTTGACTGTTTCATATTACTATCTTTTCTCCCGTTTGTCAAGAATTTTTACCTTATTTCCCCAAAATTTTTTGTGGGATTA
>CAZFPP010000046.1:0-6808 GCA_964521125.1 uncultured Clostridia bacterium | reverse complement strand
TATTCAATTACCCATATAAACCGTTCCGTTATATTACTACCGTATGTACGGTAGACTTGCTAATTAAAAAATGAGCTGCGCACGCACGAACCGTACAGCCCGTCTTTGCAATATATTCCCCGTTTTTTCTCGCCCGTTCATCAATATAATCATGCATTTGCCCACCGCCTGTCGTCTGATATTTTATGCTATGTCGAAAAAGCGGGAATTATCACAAATTACGGTATTTTTTGCACGAATCCTTGTTCGATCAAAAAATTCCCGGCATCCGGGAATTTTTTAGACTTATATTTGATTATCGTTTATCAGCAGATTAGTGGTTCGTAAAAACAATAATTTTATCGTTCTTCTCTAACTTCACCGTTTTGTTGGATTGATCCCCTTCAAAAAGCGTAATTCTGCCTCCCGCCTTTACATAGCCGAGAACAATTGTAGGGTTCTGCTGCTCTTTGGGAATATCATCACTGATTGACGCATTCCAGACGGCTCGAATAAGTTCCGCTTGCGTACACTCGCCCGGGACTTCATCAAAAAAGGTAGAGACTTTCTTGGCATATACTTCTTTGCTCTCATATTCTACGGCGTCTTTTTCATCATATGTCAAAATATCGGTATAGAAATTGAATATTGCTTCTTTTTCCGCGATTTGCGTTATCATTTTGCTAATATAAATTGTCGAACAAAACAGAAACGATTTTCTTTTTATATGTGACCTCACCCGCGCTTACCGGGCAAAAATTGACCATTGAAACACTAAGAACAAGGGTGATTGTTAAAACAAAAATAAAAGCAATTCGTAAGACATTGGAACGATATTTTGGCAGTCTCAAACACAAGCGGCTGTTCCGCCGCAATAAAATTTGATTTTTTTTTCACAAAAAAAAGAAACCGATTACAGTTTCTTTCACCGCTATTGATTCATGATTTTCACAACGACACGTATCCCCTCGCATTCGTTGTATTCCCTCCGGGAACAGACGGAATCGACCAGAAAGAGTCCCCTTCCGCATTCCTGCGTTACGCCGGCGCACTCGCTCTTTTCGGGCGGGCGGTACGTCCGCTCGCTCCGCACGCTGATAACGATCTCGTCGCCGTTGATAAGCGCGCGAAAATAGGCCCTCCCCCCTCCGTGCTGTAAAACATTGCTCAATAGCTCGGCGGCGACAAGCTTGCAATCGAATACCGTATCATCGGGTATACGTTCCTGCTCAAAATCGAGACACATTTCGTCCAGCGCCGCATGCAACGCATTGTAATTGTCTATTTCGAACTCCATTTATTCCGCCATGCTCTTTTTCAGGGTCTCTCTCAGTTTTTCCAAAATCCTGCGTTCCATACGCGAAACATACATCTGCGATACATTCATGCGTTTCGCCGTCTCCACCTGCGAGAGCTCCTGTCCGAAACGATATGCAATAAGCTGTCTTTCCTGATCGCTCAAATGTTTCATCGCCGATTGTACGCAATCGCGTTGTTCAATTCGCTCAAAATCGCCGTCATCCGCGGGCAACATATCGTAAAAACTGCCGCCGTCATCTTCTCCGTCCACGGGACGATCGAGCGACACGACTCCGCCCGTTTCCATTGCGCAAACGACTTCTTCCTCGGAAATACCAAGGCGCTCGGCTATTTCCCGCGCCGTCGGACTTCTGCCCGTTTGTGAAAGCATGTCGTCTGCCGTACGCCTGACTTGCGTTCTCAGCTCCGCCACACGTCGGGGAAAATGAATGAGACGGGAGCGGTCGCGAAAATAATTTTTGATCTCACCTGTAATCGTAGGCGTAATGAACGTGGAAAATTTTACTCCAACCGTTTCGTCAAAACGGTCTACGCCTTTCAGAAGCGCCAACGAAGCGACCTGATACAGATCGTCGTATTCCACGCCGCGACCGACAAATTTTTTCGCGATCATTGCGGCAATACAGAGATATCGTTCAACAATCTGATTGCGCAACGCAAGATCTCCCGTCGCCCTGTATTGTGAAAAAAGTTCCTTTTCGTCCATATCAGGCACCGAAACCGAACGTAATGCGGTATATCCCGTTTTCTTTCACGGTCTGCAAATTTTCAACGAGCGCCTGCAATATGGCGACGGAAATTTCCTCTTCCGTGGAAGGCTCTTCCGACGCCGTCTCTTCGCTCCCTTCCAAACATATTTTTAACGTCTTGTCGCGGCGAAAAGAGACTTTTGCCTCTGTGTATCCGCGGCGGATAAGCAGCAACAAACTCTCTGTTACGCATACTTTGCAGTCCTCGCTTACATCCAATCCCAGCCCGACGAGAGAACAAATTCCCCCCGTCACGAGCCGTACGGTCGTCATAATGTCTCGCTTTAACGGAAATTGCAGCGTCATGAGCGTTTCCATGATCATTTCCTCCTGTCGTCAAAAAGATTGTCAGTCCTCGATCTCCATGATCGTGTCGAGCGCGCAGATAACGAACAGCTTTTTCAAGCGGGCGGAAAGCCCTTTGAGCTTCATGCCGTGTCCGTCCGTTTTAACGTGCTTTAAAATTTTTACGAAAGTGCCGAGCGTCGTCGAATCGATAAATTCGAGCCCGGCGCATTCAAATACAATGTCCGAAGGCGCGGCTGTATAAGCCGCGAATACTTCTCCGTAAAATTCATCCGCATTGCCCGAATCGATCTCTCCGGAAAGCGAGAAAACAAGCTCGGGTTCGCGTTGTACTATAGTAAGTTCGCGCATATGATCCTCCGCCGCCTGTGCGGCCCTTTTTATTATTGTAACACGTTTGCCTTCAAATTCAAACAATTTTTCATCATTTTGCCCGTAAAAAACAGAAAACGCCCATGAAAGGCGTTTCATTTAAATTAGTTCACGAATAGACGGCAAAACGAGATCGGGACGATCGGGAAAAGATTTCATTGATTCGGCAGTCGTTTCGCCACTCAAAACAAGCACGCTTTTCATTCCGTTTTTATTCGCAAAACGGATATCGGTATGCATTCTGTCGCCAATCATGCAGAGCGACTCCCGCGAAATGCCAAGCTCCCGAGAAACGCAATCTCCCATCGTGCGATACGGCTTGCCGATAATCAACTCGGGCGCCCTGCCCGAAGACGTTTTGAATAAGGAGATAAAGGAGCCGACGTCGGGCATGGGATATCCTCCGGTGGGACACACATTGTCCGGGTGGGTAGCAAAATAGCGAGCGCCGCCCTTTAAAAAAGCGTCAAACTTCCTCAATTTATCAAATGTAAGAGAAGTGTCGTAGGCGAGCATACACACTTCGGGATCGTTTTCAACAAGCGCGACCCCTGCCCGCACAAACGCCTCTTTCAATGCATCCGTGCCAAGCAAATAGACCTTTTTATCGGGAAAGTTTTCTTTTAGAAAGGAAACCGCCGCCATACCCGAAGTATACACGAAATCGCCCTCGCCCCACAGTCCGATGCGCTGCAACTTTTCGCGGTACTCTTCCTGTGTTTTAGAGGAATTATTGGTTAGAAATACAAGCCGTTTCCCTCGGTTACGTAGCGCTTGCAACGAACAGACCGCGCCGTCGATCGGCGTATCGTCAAGATACACCGTTCCGTCCAAGTCGAGCAAAAACGCCCGCGTACATTGTAAAATTTCTTCCTTCGTCATTCCTCTTTCCGTCCTCGCCGCAAAAGCAAGCTATTCCCATTCCATAAGTCCGAAGTCGCGGATGAGCGAACTCAATCCTCCCGCGCAAATTTCCGGCAAATATTTGAGTCCCGTCAGATCGCCCCCGCCCGCCTCCAAACGCTCCGTAGAGAGGGCGAGTACTTTCTTGAAATAATCCTCCCGCTTAGAGGAAAGCGCCAGGATTTCTCTGGCAAGCGGCGCGCGAACACGTTCGAATACGATTGCCCTTCGCGCATATTCCTCCGGATCGGGAACATACATTACACCCCCGCCCGCCGCCTTGACCCGCGCCTTATAATCGGGCGTAAAATACCGACGGGGCTTTCCCTTATCGAAAAACGCCGCATAAAGCGCGGAAAGCTGTAAATACGCCCGCCATTCGGGAACGCTTACCCCGTCTTTTTCCAAACGCTCCGCAAGCGCTTGCCCCTCGCAGTTGAGTTCGCCTATCCGCGCATTTTCCCGAACGAGTTCTTCGGCAGTCTCGGGAAGGGAGCAACTCTCTCCGCGTTCACACGGAACTCCGAACGCCGCCAAAGCCCGCGCCTCAAACGCGCTAAGCCGCGCAAGCAAAAGACGGGAGTAAGCGCGGGAAAGCGAAGACGTCATGCGTTCGCAGTCGCAATAAATACGCCCTCTTTTCAGCTCAACCGTTCTTCTTTCTCCTCCAATATACACTTCCCCTCGCGCTTCGAGCGCACCCGCAAGCGTTGCCGCCGCCGGAAAGAGCGCGCAGGGAAGCCGCTCCACTTCCGCAAAAAAACGCGCGGCGTACAACGTTTCCCGCTTTCCCGCGCCGATCACGCAACTTATCCCGTCCGGCATGGAAAATAACGGCAGACTGTCCCCGTCGAAAACCACGGAAACAGCGTGCGGCGAACACGCCGCAGAGGACAGCGCGGCGCAGGAGTTCTCATCCGAAATTAACAGCGTCTTTCCCGCAGTCGATTTCATGATCTCCGCAACGCCATCTTCCGTCTTGCAAAATATCGGCTCGCCTTCGTAAATCCCGTCGCCCGCAGGCGCGTTTTTCGTCGGTAAGGATAAAGCGAGCTGCATGAGCTTGGCTCCTTATTCGAGAATTTGTCTTAACTTTTGCAATAAAATATCGTTTTCTTCCTTCGTGCCCACCGTAATCCGGCAAAAATCGCGCAGTACAGGTTTATCCCAGAAGCGAACAAGCACGCCTTCCTCTTTCAGCCGCAGATATATTTCCTTTGCCGCAACCTTCGCTCTTCCCGCGAATAAAAAGTTAGCGTCGCTGTGCGGCACGGTAAACCCGAGCGATAAAAGTTTCTCCCGCACGCGTTCACGCTCCTCTTTCACGAGCGCGACCGTCCTATCATGGTATTCTCTATCCGCAATCGCCGCCGAACACACGTTTTGGCAAAGCGCATCCACAGGGTAGGAATTGAAACAATCCTTCATGCGGGTAATCCCGTCAATCAGCGTACGGTTTCCGATTGCGTATCCACAGCGGATTCCCGCCAAAGAGTAACTTTTGGAAAACGTTTTGACGACAAGCAAATTCTCGTATTTTTCCGTGAGAGGAACGCAGGACTGTCCGTAAAAATCCATATACGCCTCGTCTGCAATCACAAGCTTTTCAGGCACGGAAGCAATAAAACGCTCCATCTGCCCCAACGGCACGCCGATGCTCGTCGGCGCATTGGGATTGGCGATGAAATACCCCTGACAGTCGGCTTTTCGGAATCCCCCGAAATCCATTGTAAAATCCTCTTTCAACGGCACAATGACAACGGGAACGGAAAAGAGCTGCGCATACACGGGATAAAAAGAATAGGTGATATCCGCAAAACACGCGCCCTTGCCGTCGGGATCGAAAAACGCCGCAAAGGAAAGCGCCAACACCTCGTCGGAACCGTTTCCGCAAAATACGCAGTCGGGAGAAACTCTTTCCGCCGCCGCGATCGCTTTTTTAAGAGGCGCACTGTCGATTGAGGGATAAAATTTCAATCTCTCCGTTTGAAAGTTCCGCAAAATCTCCTCCACTCTCCGAGAAGGAGGATATGGATTTTCATTGGCGTTCAATTTCACGCAAGTTTTCAGGGCAAGCTGTTCGCCTGCCGTATACGGAACGCTCTCCCGCGCCTTTTTGCTTAAAAAATCTTTCATGAAATACTCTCTCCTTTTCCTTTAACCGACGAGCAAACAAATTGCATTCGCAAGATATCCCGTGCAGACGCCGATGAGAAACGTTGCGGCAAGTATGCAGAAATTTCGTTTGAGTTCCTTTCCGTTTCGGAAGAGAAAAACTACGCCGAGTCCCGCATTGGTGACAAGTCCGCCGAGCAGACTTCCGAATGCGATTCCGCCTACAACGTAGGTTTCTGCGATCGCCACGCTGGAAGCGCAGTTTGGGATAAGCCCCACAAGACAGGTCAGAAGCGGCTGATACCAAAGCCCCGCGCCCTGTAAAAAACCGATGACGTTCTCCTCGCCCACAAAGTAGAAGAGTAATCCGAACGCAAAGTTAAACAACAATATAACGGCGGCTATTTGCAGCGCATGCAACAACGGTGATAACAAATAGAGCTGTACATTGCTCTCGCGCCTGTGTTCGCACGCTTGCGGCTCGTCGCCGTACTCATGTTCGTGAGCTTGCCCGTGAAATTGTTCGTGCGCGATATCGGGCGGCGGCAAAGGTTCCCCGCGCGAACGCTTCTTTAAGACAAAATCCATGCAATACCCCGCCGCAAGCGCGATGATAAATTTTAGAATGCAGAGCAAGGCGATCACGGAGAGTTTCTCAACCCAAGGCAGAGAAGAAACGGCAAGCGTCAAAAGCGCCTCGTCGCTAGTGGCGATAAAGACGGCAAAAAGCGTTCCAAACGTTAAATATCTCCGCTCATAAAGTTTTGCCGCCATCACCGAAAAACCGCACATTGGAATTAGCCCCGCCGCAGCTCCGATGAGCGGCGCAAATTTCCCCGTGAGCGCACGGTTGGGTTTTCCAATGCTCGTCTTGTGTTCCAATAATTCGATAAGAATATAAAGGACGAATAAAAACGGTAATAATTTCAGCGTATCGAGTATACAATCTAAAATCATTTCCGACATAACCGACGACGCTCTCCTTCAAACAACGAGAATGATTTTATCTTAACCGTTTTCGCCTCTTTTGTCAATAAAAACGTTATCCGTGGGCGTGTTTTTCC
>CAZFPP010000045.1:5606-7020 GCA_964521125.1 uncultured Clostridia bacterium | reverse complement strand
AAATAGAAGTTCTAAAAAATACGCCGTCTGTATTGCAGGCGTCGTATTTATTTTTGTCAGTTATTTTTGTGTAACATAGATTTCAGTTTCTTTTCTTCTCTGCCGTAAGACCATTTTAAAATCAACGGCGTCAGAATGGAAGATATGAGAATGATAAGAATCACGAAGGGAAACACGGCAGGTTCTACCAAACCGCTTGCAACGCCTTTTTCTGCGCAGATAAGTATGACTTCCGCTCTTACCATCATACCGAGTCCCACGCGCAGGGAATCGTGGAAAGAAAAACGGCAAATTTTTGCGCCGAGACCGCAGCCAAGGAGTTTTCCCAAAAGCGCCGCGACGACGTATACGAGTCCGAAGATCAGGAACGTCGAATCGATTTCGGAAAAATAGCGGAGATTCGCCATGCCGATATAAGCAAAGAAGATGGGGGAGAAGAAGAGATATCCTATTGTGTCTACTTTGGATTCGACGTAGGGCGTTTCGGAAAGCGTCCCGCCGAGCAGGATTCCCGCAAGATATGCGCCGGTGATATCGGCGACGCCGAAGACCTTTTCCGCGCAATAAGCATAGAGGAAGCAAGCGGCGAGCATGAGTATGGGGACGCGACGGTTATGGGGCGCTTTGCGTTCCATGACGTCGAATAATTTTCTCAAACCGACGCCGAGCGCAATCGCAACGATAAAGAAAACGACGATCTTAATGACGACCATCAAAGAATTGGGAGAAAACCAGCTCCAACCCGTTGTGCCTTCCGCTCCCGAAGAAAAACCCGTTAAGACGGAGAGAACGACGATTCCGATAACGTCGTCGATGACTGCTGCGGCGACGATGGATGTTCCGACTTTACTATCGAGTTTTCCGAGTTCCTTTAATACTGCAACGGTAACGGAGACGGAGGTCGCCGTTAGGATCGCGCCGTAAAATAGGTTGGAAAGTACGTTGTCGAACCCAAAGAAGAGAGAGGCGGCGAGCCAACCGAACAGCATGGGGAAGATTACGCCCATGGCCGTAATTACAACGGCGGCTACGCCCGTCTGTTTGAGTTTGGTAAGATCGGTTCCGAGTCCCGTCGAAAACATGATGAGAACGACGGCGATCTTGCTGAGCGCGCTTAAAACGAGCGAAACGTCCTCACCGAAGAAAGCCTCTTGTAAAGGTTCCCAGGGAATATATTGTATAAGACCGATCAGAATTCCCGCGGCGAGCATACCGATGACGGCGGGCATCCCGATACGCTGCGCGCCCAAACCCATTAACTTGCCGAGGCAGAGAATGAGCGCGAGCGGTAAAAGTATTTCAAACGCTTCCATAGTGAATATCCTTAAAAATCATAGGTTAATTTTCAAAATCCACATTATTATATTCTTTTTTTAAAAAAAAGCAACTTATTTGTTATTCTTTTGTATTTCAT
>CAZFPP010000045.1:0-5506 GCA_964521125.1 uncultured Clostridia bacterium | reverse complement strand
AAAGCAACTTATTTGTTATTCTTTTGTATTTCATTTTGATAGACGGAATCCGTTAAGCGGCTATGCATAATTTATAATATGAATTTTTTGTCTTTTTCGCGAAGTTTGTGCGCTCTTACATAACGCGATTCCCCCCCAAGAACGCTTGTCAAGCCGCGCGTTTCGTGCTATAATGGGATAAGATGAAATTGGAAGAAGTTCCCGTTGATGCGCAGCGGGCGAAACAAATGAATCCCGTTGTACTCGCATTCGTGGGGGACGCCGTTTATACGCTGTACGTGCGGCAAAGCTTGGCGCTTGCGAGCGGCTGTAAGACGGGAGAACTCAACCGCAAAGCCAGCCTTACCGTCTCCGCGCACGGACAGAGCGAACAGACCGAGCGCGTTCTGCCGTTGTTCACCGAGGAAGAGGCGGAAATCTTTCGGCGCGGCAGGAACGCCAAAAAACTTACGCGGAGCAAGCACGCCACCGCTGCGGAATACACTCGCTCCACGGGAATGGAAGCGGTGATCGGATATCTTTACCTGACGGGACGTACGGAGAGAATCAAGGAATTGTTTTTTACGGAGGAATCCGATGAAGGTTGAAGGGCGCAATGCCGTTCTGGAATTGTTAAAAACAGAAAAACCCGTTGAAAAGATACTCATGGAGAAGGACGCGCAGGGGACGCTCGGCAGAATCTTTGCCGAAGCGCGGAAACAAGGGTTGCGCGTCCAATTTGTCGACCGCGCCGCGCTTGACAGAGAGAGTGCGGAAAAGCGCCATCAGGGCGTGATCGCGTTTACTGCCGACTATGAATATGCCGACTTCTTTTCTCTGCCGAAAGTCGGGGCGAAGGATAGCCTGATCATTCTTTGCGACGGAATCGAGGACGTGCATAATCTCGGGAGCATTCTGCGCGTTGCGGAGTGCGCGGGGGCGGATGGCGTCGTCATTCCCAAGGCAAAGGGGGCAAGCGTAACGGGCGCGGTCGTCCGTATTTCGGCGGGGGCGGCAGAGCATATCAAAGTTTCGAAAGTTCCTTCCGTCAATTATGCGATCGACGAGCTGAAAAAGCTCGGGTATTGGATCTATGCGTTGGAGGCGGGCGGCGAAAGTATTTACGATAACCGTCTTACGGGCAAAGTCGCCCTCGTTGTGGGCGGCGAGGACAGCGGAGTGAAACGGCTCACGCGCGAAAAGTGCGATAAGACGCTCTCCCTTCCGCTGTGCGGCAAGGTAAATTCGTTGAACGCTTCCGTCGCGCTTGGGATCGCCGTCTATGAGGTGGTGCGTGCAAGAGAAGGAAAGTGAATGCGACGAAGCGCTCGTAAAGCGCGCGCAGCAGGGCGATAAAGAGGCGACGGAAATTCTTCTGCGCCGTCACATGAATATGGTACGTGCGCGCGCACGCGGATTTTTCCTTGTCGGCGGAGAAACGGACGATCTGGTTCAGGAAGGTATGATCGGTTTGTATGCGGCGATCGGCGATTATGAGGAAAAAACGGGCAAAAGCTTTAAAAATTTTGCCTATCTTTGCGTGACGCGGAATATTCTCGACGCGGTGAAGCGTTCTTTACGCCATAAGAATTATCCTTTAAACAATTCGGTTTCTCTGTTCGATCCCCATCTTTCGGGGTATGCCGAGGAAGAAACGCCCGAGGATTTTCTTCTCGATTCCGAAGCGGACGTTGAATTTCGCATGAAACTCATGCGGGAATTGTCCGATTTCGAATTCCGCGTTGTGACCATGTATTTGGAAGGCATGAGTTATGCGCAGATCTGCGAGATCGCGGGAAAAGACGAGAAGAGCATCGACAACGCGCTCTCCCGTTCCAAAAAGAAATTATTGAAGCTGTTCTCCAAGCAATAGGCAGGTAAGATTATGTCGTATTCCTTATATAGAAAATTCCGTCCCGATACGTTTGGGAAATTGGTGCGCCAGGAACACGTTGTCACCGTTCTGAAAAATCAAATAAAAAGCGGTGCAATCGGGCACGCCTATCTCTTTTGCGGTCCTCGCGGTACGGGGAAAACGAGCGTTGCCCGCATATTTGCCCGCTCCGTCAACTGCGAACATCCGCTTGCCGACGGTTCGCCGTGCGGGACTTGCGCAACTTGCCGGGCGCTTTCGGAGCTTGATATCGTCGAGATCGACGCCGCATCCAACAACGGCGTGAATGAAATGCGCGATTTGCGCGAAAAAGTGCAATATCCTCCTGTTACGGGAAAGTATAAAGTGTATATCATCGACGAGGTGCATATGCTCACGGACAGCGCGTTCAACGCGCTTCTCAAAACGTTGGAGGAACCGCCCGCGCACGCGATCTTTATATTGGCGACGACCGAACCGCATAAAATTCCCGCGACCATTCTCTCCCGCTGTATGCGGCTGGATTTCAAGCTCATTCCCGAAGAGGATTTGGAGGCGCATCTAAGCCATATTCTCGACGAGATCGGCAAACCGTACGAAAGGGAAGCCGTCGCTGCGATTGCGCGCGCCGGAGCGGGGAGCGACAGAGATATGCTCTCTATCGCCGAAATGTGTATCTCCTACTCAGAGAAACTCACCTACGAGGGCGTGACCGCGGTACTTGGCGCGGCAGACTTCAACGAGATTTGCGCGCTTTCGGAAGCGCTTTTGCTCGGGGATATGCCCGTTGCGCTTGAAACGACGGAGCGTATTCTTTCGGAAGGAAAAGCCGTGGGCGTGCTTCTTAGAGATATTTTACAGCAGCTCAATCAAATCGCGGTCGCTAAGACGTGCGCGAGCGCCGAAAAATTGCTCTCTCTCCCCAAGACGCATTTTGCGCGGATTGCGGAAATCGCAAAAAAAGCAGATGGCAGGGCGATCTTACGCGCTACGGAAATTCTTGCCAAGACGGAGACGGAACTGCGGTTTGTTTCTTCGCCGAGAATTTGTTTGGAAACTGCAATCATGAAGACGGCGCTTCCCGCCGCAGACGACAGCATCGACGCGCTGATGGTGCGGATCAACGCGCTCGAAGACGCAGTCTCCCGTACGCCGACGCCTTTCACGGAAGCCGCTGTAAGCGAGCAGCCCTCTGTTGCGAGCGTTTCACATTCATCGGAGTCTGCGCTGCAGGAGAGCGAAGAACCGCCTTATATCCCGCCCGAGGAAGAGCCGATATTTGCGGAAGCGTATTTTGCGGACGAGCCGACGTCTGTCCCGGAGAAAAAGGTAGCCGCGCAAAGCGTAACGGAGAAAGAGGACGCAGAACCCAATCCGTTCGACGCAAAGACGCCCGAGAAACTGCCTGCGGAACTTGCGTTCGGGAAATTCATTCGTATTTTGCGAAAGACGAGCAGAAACGGCGTGCTGTTTACCATGTGTTCCGACTTGGAGGCGAGCTACGAAGGCTCCCTTCTCGTGCTCACGACGACAAGTCCGACGGTATCCCGCTCTTTAATGCGCGAAGAACATCAAAAAATCATGAAAGACGTATTTGCGCAAATCGGTATTGTAGACTTCGAGGTGCGTATGAAGGGCGAAAAACCCAAGGAAAAAGATGCGCTCAAAGAATTTAAAGAAACGTTTCAAAATTATCCCATTGAAATCAAATAAACAACGGAGGCGGAAATATGGCGAATTATAAGGGCGGCGGCATGAGCGGCATGGGCGGCATGCAGAATCTCATGAAGCAGGCGCAGAAAATGCAGGAAGAAATGCAGGAGACGGAAAAGCTCCTTGACGAATGGGAGATCGTGGGAACCAGCGGCGGCGAAGCGGTTGTTGTGTATATGAATGCGAAAAAGATCATCGACGGAATCGAAATCGACAAATCGGTGATCGACCCCGAGGACGAGGAAATGCTGGAAGATCTCGTTATGGCGGCAATCCTCGACGGCTATAAAAAGGCGGACGAAGTATATAAAGAAAAAATGGGAAAGTTCAACGTCGGCGGCATGGGGGGACTGCTCTAAGTGGAAGTATTTATCGAACCCATCGGGCGGCTTATCAATGAATTTTCCAAATTGCCCGGCGTGGGAAAAAAGACGGCACAGAGATATGCATACCGCGTGATCAATATGACGGACAGCGAGGCGCGCGCTTTTTCCGAGGCGATTCTCGGCGTGAAACAGCGCGTGCACTTTTGCAAGATCTGCGGAAATTTTACCGAAGACGACGTCTGCGAGATCTGTAAAACGCGCGACAAATCGGTCATATGCGTGGTAAAAGAGCCGAAAGACGTCATTGCGCTCGAAAAATTACACGAATTTAAGGGCGTGTATCATGTCCTGCACGGGGTGATCGACCCGATGAACGGCGTCTCGCCCAACGATATTCATATCAAAGAATTGCTGTCCCGCATATCGGCGGGAAGCGTAAAAGAAGTCATTATGGCGACCAATCCCGACGTGGAGGGGGAGGCGACGGCGATGTACATTGCGAAGCTTTTAAAGCCGCTCGGTGTGACGGTAACGCGGCTGTCGCGCGGAATTCCCATCGGCTCGGAGCTGGAATACACCGACGAAGTGACGCTTTCCCGCGCTTTAATCGAACGTACGCAAATATAAAAGGAGACGTTATGAAAATATCCGTATTAGGGTGCGGGAGATGGGGGTCGTTTATCGCCTGGTATCTTTCCCGTCGCGGCAACGAGGTTGTATCCTGGGGACCGGAGGAGGATTACTCCTATCAGATTTTAAGGGACACGGGACGGAACGAATACGTCACGCTCGATGAAAAGATTATGCTTTCCTGCGATCTGGAATTTGCCGTCAAACGCGCGGAGATCATCGTCATCTCCATCAGTTCGCAGGGCTTGCGCGGTTTTATGAAACGCATTATGCAATATCCCGTTTCCGATAAAATCTTTGTGCTCTGCATGAAGGGGATCGAAGTGGAGACGGGCAAACGCCTGTCGGAAGTATTGACGGAGAGCGGGATCTCTCCCGAAAAAATTGCCGTCTGGGTGGGACCCGGGCACATTCAAAGTTTTGTTCAGGGCGTTCCCAACTGCATGGTCATCGATTCCGAAAACGAAAGTCTCAAACGCTCGCTGGTTGATATATTCCGCAGCGATCTTATTCGCTTCTATTACGGGAACGATCTTATCGGCACCGAGATCGGCGCGGCGGCGAAAAACGTCATGGGGATTGCAGCGGGCGTCTTAGACGTCGTGTGCGTTCCGCTCAAAGGGCCGCTGATGTCGCGCGGCGCGCGCGAAGTAGCGCGGCTCATTAAAGCAATGGGAGGAGACGAACTCTCCGCCTACGGACTTGCGCATTTGGGCGATTACGAGACGACGCTGTTTTCCCAATATTCCCATAACCGTATGTACGGCGAAATGCTCGCGCGCGGTCAGCGGTTTGAAAAACTTGCCGAGGGCGTGGCGACGTCCAAAGCCATGATGTTTTTGGGAGAAAAGTACGGCGTAGATCTTCCCATCACAAAGGCGGTTTACAGCGTGTGCTATGCCGAAAAAGCGGGGGACGACGGCGCGCGTTGCCGCGAAGCGATTGCGAAACTTTTTTCCCGCAGTACCAAGACGGAAATGTACGA
>CAZFPP010000044.1:0-7361 GCA_964521125.1 uncultured Clostridia bacterium | reverse complement strand
TCCGGTACAGCGCAGACGCAAACGATTTCTTCGGGCGAGGCGTATACGGGCGCAATTATATTGATAAGGGCGGGAACGCCGCTGACGTTTCAATATGATTCCGCTATTTCTTCGGGCAAAACGGGCGAATTTGCCAAAATCAGCAATATTACGACGGAAAACGCTTCAAACACGTATACAAGAAGTACGGATTACAGTTCATATAAGCAGAGCACGGACGACTTCACCGTCGGCGAAACGACTTACACGGGTTGCACGACATATACAAGCGAGAACGGCACGTTGACATATTATATGTATAATGCAAGTTTCAATACAAGTTGGAGCGGAAACAGTAAAATTTCAAGCAGTTATAACACGAGCGCTGCCGTTATTGTATACGCAAATGCCGATAGTTTGGTTTATAGCGGCAGTTACGGCACGTGGGACGACGCAGTGAGCAGCGGAACGAATTCCGCAACGATTTCTTATACGGTGTATGATGCCGCCGGCGATGAAAAAGAAAGCGGCAGCGTGACGGGAAGCGCCTACGGCTCGCTGAGCGTAACGCTGTCGAAAGGCGAATATATCGTGTTTACGTCTTCTCTTTCCGGCGGAACGAGCTTGAAATTCGATATTCAAAGCATAGACTACACGGCGATTGTAGTCGATGAGGATAAAATCGGCGAGGTTACTTGGGGAACCAAGGTCTAACCGAAACGGAAACGGAAACCGAATAACTCCAACGGAAACCGAAACCGAAACCGAATAACTCCTCGCCCGCCCGAGGGGGGGGGAATCTAAAACTGAACAGAATGGGTAACCGCCATAGAACAGTTTAAAGCTGTTAAATACGGTTAAAGTCGGTGAAACGTTAAAAGTTCATCGACTATTTTTTGTACTCTTTTTTAAAACAATATAGAGTTTTTACACAGAAATTAAAAAAGTGTATTGACATAACGGAAATTTTTGTGTATAATAACAGAAAACGGAGCGACCGCTCTAAATCAATACGAAAAAACGGTTGCCGCACATTGGGGAGTGCCAAAGCCGAAAAAGTTGACGGAAAAATCCGCTTGGGCGGGTTTTTCTTTTTTCTTTCCGTCAAAACGGAAGAATTCGGATATGAATGGGCAAAGCATATCGGAGTTTCGGAAAATTTTCGGAAATATTTTCCGTTTACCTATTGAAATTTCGGTCGTTTTATTTTATAATTATTCTGCATAGAAGTATGCGATAAAGCAAGGGGGAAGTATTATGGAAGATAATACAAGGCATCTCATCGAATGCGGAAAAACCGCACTCGGCATTGAATTCGGTTCCACAAGGATTAAAGCCATCCTCGTGGACGAGAATAACCGTCCCATAGCCTCGGGCAGTCATACTTGGGAAAACCGCTTCGAGGGCGGTTTGTGGACGTATACGCTTGAAGACATTTGGACGGGCGTACAGGATTGTTATGCAAACATGGCAAAGGACGTCAAGGAAAAATACGGCGTTACGCTGACTACGATCGGCGCAATCGGTTTTTCCGCTATGATGCACGGCTATATGGTGTTTGATAAAGACGACAATCTGCTCGTTCCGTTCCGTACCTGGAGAAATAACAACGCGCAATATGCCGCCGACAGGTTGACGGAAATTTTCGGCTATCACATTCCTGCGCGCTGGTCGATTGCTCATCTGTATCAGGCAATCCTGAACGGGGAAGATCACATTGGCAAAATTACATTCCAGACGACGCTCGAAGGATATGTGCATTGGATGCTTACCGGAAAAAAGGTCATCGGGATCGGAGAAGGCTCGGGAATGTTCCCCGTTGATCCCGTCACCAAACAGTACAATGCAAAGATGCTGACGCAGTTCAATAATCTTGTAGCGGGAAAGGTTCCTTTTAAGGTGGAGGAGATTCTTCCCGAGATTCTTTTGGCGGGCGAAGAAGCCGGCAGACTTACCGAAAAAGGCGCAAAACTGCTCGATCCGTCGGGAAACTTAAAATACGGGATACCTTTCTGTCCGCCCGAAGGCGACGCGGGAACGGGAATGGTTGCGACGAACGCCATTAAAAAACGTACGGGCAACGTATCTGCCGGAACAAGCGTGTTCGCTATGATCGTGCTTGAAAAAGAACTTTCCAAAGCTTATCCCGAGATCGATCTTGTAACGACGCCCGTCGGAGATCTCGTGGGTATGGTGCATTGCAATAACTGTACTTCCGATATCAACGCCTGGGTGGATATGTTCTGTGATTTTGCAAAAATCGCGGGCGTCGATATTCCCAAGTGGAAGGTTTACGATCTTTTATATTTCGAAGCGGAAAAGGGCGATAAAGACTGCGGCGGCTTGCTCGCTTATAACTACGTTTCCAACGAACACGTCACGCGCGTGGACGAAGGGAGACCGCTCTTTGTGCGTACTTCGGAGGGGAAGTTCAATTTGCAGAATGTCATGCGCACGCACCTTTATACGGCGTTCGGCGCGCTTAAAGTGGGTTGCGATATCATGCTGAAAGAAGAGGGCGTCAAGCTCGACCGTATTACGGGTCACGGCGGTTTGTTCAAGACCGAGCGCGTAGGACAAAGCTTCCTTGCCGCTGCGATCAATGCGCCTGTTACCGTGATGAAGACGGCAGGAGAAGGCGGCGCTTGGGGTATGGCGATCCTTGCAAATTATTTGATTACGAAGAAAGGCGGCGAAAGGCTTGAAGACTATCTCGAAGAGAAAGTATTTGCGGGTCAGGAGGGTGTTACGCTTGCGCCCGATCCTGCCGACGTGCAAGGATTTGACGCGTTTATCAAACGCTATGTGCAGGGGCTTCCCATCGTACGCGAAGCAATCCATTCTTTGAGATAATTGCGATAAATCGCATAAATTAAGGAGATATTATGTTAGAGGCATTAAAAGAAAAAGTATTAAAAGCAAATCTCGATCTTGTCAAGAACAAATTGGTGCTCTTCACTTGGGGGAATGTGTCTGAGATCGACAGAGAAAGCGGGCTTGTCGTCATTAAGCCTTCCGGCGTTTCGTACGACGAAATGAAAGCGAACGATATGGTTGTCGTAGATCTGAACGGAAAGGTTGTAGAAGGAGATTTACGTCCTTCGTCCGATACGCCTACGCATATCGAATTTTATAAAGCATTTCCGAACGTCGGCGGCGTAACGCATACGCATTCTACGTTTGCCACCGCATGGGCGCAGGCGGGGCGGAGTATTCCGTTCTACGGAACAACCCACGCGGATTATTTTTACGGCGACATTCCATGCGCGCGTTCTTTAACGCAAGAAGAGATAGAGGGGGAATACGAAAAAAATACGGGACTTGCGATTATTGAAAAATTCCGTCACTCCAACCTCAATCCCCTCGAAGTTCCGGGCGTTCTGATTAAGAGTCACGGCGTGTTCGCATTCGGCAAGGACGCGGACGGTTCCGTTTATAACGCAACGGTAATCGAAGAAGTTGCTAAAATGGCGACGATTACCGAGTTCGTCAATCCGCATACGGAACGCGCCGATCAGTTCATGATGGATAAGCATTATCTCCGTAAACACGGGAAAAACGCTTACTACGGACAGAACAAGAAAAATGATTGAGAAAAAAATCAAATAAAAATAAAATAATAGGGGTATAAAAAAGATGAAAGAAAAAGTAATTTATTGGCTTACCGGTTCTCAGACCTTATACGGCGACGACGTGCTTGCGCATGTTGCGCAGCATTCCGAAGAAATGGCAAATTATGTCAGTGAAAGAATGCCCGTTACGGTGAAGTATCTTACGACTTGCAAAAGCTCGGAAGAGGTTGTTGCCGCTGTCAAACAGGTCAATGAGGATGACGACTGTATTGGTATCATCACTTGGTGCCATACTTTCTCGCCTGCAAAGATGTGGATCAAGGGACTGTCTAAGTTGCAAAAGCCCATGTGTCACTTTGCAACGCAGTATAACGAGAAATTACCTTATGATACCATCGACATGGATTTCATGAACGAGAACCAGGCCGCTCACGGCGACAGAGAGTTCGGCTATATCGTTTCCCGTTTGAGAATGGATAATAAAGTAATCGTCGGGTATTACAAAGACGAAGTCGCACTTCAAGAACTTGCCGCTTGGTGTAAAGCGGCGGCGGGTCTTGCGTTCAGCAAGAACGTGAAAGTATGCCGTTTTTCCGATAATATGCGTAACGTAGCAGTCACCGAAGGCGACAAGGTAGAGGCGCATATCAATCTTGGCTGGGAAGTAGATTACTATCCCATCGGCGATCTTGTCGAAGTCATCAATCAAGTGACGGAAGATGAAGTAGATGCGCTCATGGCGGAGTATGCGGAGAAATATACGATGGGGACCGATCGTATCGACGTTGTGCGCGAGCAAGCAAAATATGAGATCGCGATCGATCGTTTTTGCAAACAGAACGGCGGCTATATCGGCATTGTCGATCATTTCGGCGCATTACACGGCATGAATCAACTTCCCGGGCTTGCCATTCAGGATCTGCAAAGCAAAGGTTACGGCTTCGGCGCGGAAGGCGACTGGAAAATTGCGGCTCTCGGCGCCGTCATGCAGTATATGGCGGGACAGCAGGGAACCGGTCTCATGGAAGACTATACCTATGATCTGGAAGACGGACTTTGCCTTGGCGCGCATATGCTTGAAGTGTCTCCGCAGTTCGCGGCGACCAAACCCGAAATTCAAGTTCATCCGCTCGGAATCGGAGGAAAGTCCGATCCCGCCCGCCTTGTATTCGAAGGAATTGCGGCGCCCGAAGCGGTTGCCGTCTCCATGATCGATATGGGCGATAGAATGCGTCTTATTGTTCAGAAGATCGAGCTTGTTAAATATCCTCATCCAATGCCTAACCTTCCCGTAGGCGGACTGATGTGGAAGTATAAACCCGATTTCAAACAGGGCGTTGCGGCTTGGATCTATGCGGGCGGCGCGCACCATACCGTAGTGTCTTCTAAACTCTCCGTTCAGGATATGGTAGATCTCGGCAATATGTGGGGTATGGAAGTTGTGGTCATTGATGAAAAGACGGAAATCAACGAGTTCAAGAAACAGCTGATGTGGTCCGATCAAATTTGGAAGAGCAAACTTTAACGATAATTGAGGTTCCCGTAATTTTCTTTCTGAAAATTACGGGAAATCTTATTGAATAATTTATGTTGATATTAAGACCGTTTACCGTAAATGATGTTTCCGTTCTGAAAAAAGAGATGTATCCGTCGCTTTCTCCGGAGCAGATCGGCTCTTATGTCCGCGAATGGGAGCAAAAGAAATATCGGGATCGTTATTTTGAAATGTTTGCCGTTATATGCGATGATTTTATCGTTGGCAGCGTATCTCTCTATGAGATCGGGGACGGTCAAATCGAAGCCGGTCCCGATATATTTGAGCGGTACAGGAGAAAAGGTTTCGGCAAAGAAGCCGTATTATCTGCGTTACAAACCGCGAGGGTAAAGGGATATCGTTGCGCTATCGCACACGTTAGAACGGATAATACGGCAAGCATCGCATTGCACGAAACGCTTGGCTTTCACCGCAGAGGGGAAACGGTCGATTCGAATAATCGGAGAGTTTATTTATATTACAAGGAACTATAACGATGTTTTACCGAAAATATATCTTCGGAGAGACCGCATTGTATTATGCGGAAGTTCCCATAGAAGGGCATGAAGGAAAGACAACAATAGGTTTTGCAGCGTATCCCGCGAACTATGCTCTCGACGCGGCAAAATTACCGCTCGACAGTCTCGTGCAAGCCGCATTTACAAACGACGAAGGGTTGATCGACTATACCTTCGGTTTAACTATGCGGAACCGCGAGTCAACGGTTTTAAAGATTGACGAGCAGATTGCAGATGAGAAAGGAGTTTTTACGCGGCTTTCGGATGGTAGGGGGAACGTGTTTTTCCATACGCTCCGCTATTTTAAAAAAACGGACGTATTCTCGGTACAGGTCGCTTATGAAAACAAAACGGAGAACATTCGAACGCTCGAAATGCTGGAAAGTATTTCTTTGAGCGGGATATGCGCGCCTTCTTGTAAAGATCTTTCTACCCGCGGTCTTACGTTGCACCGCATGACAAGCGCTTGGTCGCGCGAATGCAGACTGAAAAGCGAGAGTTTTTCTTCGCTCGGATTGGATATGAGTTGGGCGCGTTACGGCGTGAAATGCGAAAAGTGGGGACAAGTCGGCAGTATGTCGAACCGTAATTATTATCCGTTTGCGGCAATAGAGGATAAGGGAAGCGGCATTATTTGGGGTGTTACGCTGGAAGCGCCTTATTCTTGGCAACTGGAAGTTTACAAAGAGAAAGAGACTTGTTCGCTCTCGGGCGGTCTTGCCGACTATGAGTTCGGACATTGGCGCAAGGAAATTTTGCCGAACGAGCGTTTTGAAACGCATGAAGCGTTTTTTACCGTCCAAAAGGGCGGCGTGAATGACGTCTGCAACGCATTCGTGCGCGAAGCGGACAGCCGCCTTGCCGTGCCCGAAAGCGAGGAGGATATGCCCGTGCTGTTCAACGAATATTGCACGACCTGGGGCGTACCTTCCGAAGAGAATATTGACCGGATCTTATCGGCGTTAAAACCGTTCCCGATCGGGATCTTTGTCATTGACGCAGGATGGTATAAACCGCAGGACAAAGGCTGGTGCAACGCAATCGGAGATTGGAACGAAAGCAAAGAGCTGTTTCCTTCCGGAATCAAAGCGGTCGCGGATAAAATCAGATCTCACGGCATGAAAGCGGGTATCTGGTTCGAGTTTGAAGTCGCAGGCAGAGACAGCGCGCTGTTTTCCCGAACAGACATGTTGTTGAAGCGCGACGGGCACGTCGTTACGTCGAAAAACCGCCGTTTTCTCGATTTGCGAACGGAGGAAGCGGACGAATATCTTGCACGAAACTTTCTTTCCGTGTTACAGAAAAACGGATTTGAATATCTCAAAATCGATTATAACGACACGTTCGGCATGGGTTGCGATAGCGAGGACGGCGCGGCCTTGGGTGAAGGCGGTCGTCAAATTGCCGAAGCAAGTCTCGAATGGTTGGACAAAATCAAAGACGCGGTTTCCGGAATCGTAATAGAAAATTGTTCCTCGGGAGGCAGCCGTATCGAGCCGCTTCGCATGAGCAAGGTCTCCATGTGCTCCTTTTCGGATGCCCACGAATGCGCCGAGATTCCGCTTGTGGCGGCGAATGTCAGCCGCGTGATTCCCGCCCGTCAGATGCAAATTTGGGCGGTTCTGCGTGAAAATGACACGCTTTCCCGTACGATCTATTCGCTCTGTGCCGCCATGTTCGGCAGGATTTGTCTTTCAGGCGATGTGCTGGATATGCCGCAGGAAAAAATCGAACTCGTTCAAAACGGATTGAATTTTT
>CAZFPP010000043.1:0-7855 GCA_964521125.1 uncultured Clostridia bacterium | reverse complement strand
TTTAAAAACGAAGAACCGCCGGCTTAGCCGGCGGGTATCTTTTTTTAGTTCTTACGATACAGGTACTACGTTGACTGCGCGCAACTTTCCGCTGTCCTTAGGATCGGGCTCCGCTTCGAAAGTAACTTTTTGTCCTTCTTTCAACGTGCGGAATCCCTCTGTTTGAATGGCGGAGAAATGCACAAAAATGTCGTCGCCACCGTCGTCGTTGGATATAAATCCATATCCTTTTCCGTCATTGAACCATTTAACAGTTCCGTTCACAATTAAACCTCCTGTGGCGCCGTATGCAAAACATTCGGGAAATGTTCAGTAAAATTTACACATCTCCTCAAACTGAATGATGAATTCCCAGTGCCTTATTTATTATAACAATCCCGTTCGTAATTGTCAATAGCAAAATCGGAAAAATTTATCAGTTGCGCAGATATTTTTCGAGAAGCGCCGCCTGATTCTCCGTAAACTCGTCCAGTTCTTCGGGAGACAGCTGTTTGTATGCCAACAACGCCAAATAGTAAATCTGCATCACCGCGTTTTTCTGCGCCGACTCGTCCGCTTCTTTGACCGCCTGCACAACCGAGCTGCCCGTATTAACGACGAGCGTTATGTCCGCCGCCGCGTCGCCCATCTGATAGAACGAGTTCATCTCGGACATTCTCCGCATGAATTCGGACACGTTGACAATCGCAGGCACATTGCCTTTGAGTTTTTCCGTCTTTACGGTGATTTTCCGCTCGCCGAGATGTTTTTTGAAGATTTCCTCAATTTCTTTATCCTCGCCGCTCTCCTCTTTGAGCTCGCCCGCAACGTCGGCGTCGATGCGCAAAAAGCGCACTTTCTTGGGGTTCTTATATTCGAGATAGCTGATAAAATGCGGGTCGATATACGTGTCGCAGACGATGGCGTCTAAGCCCGCGTCTTTGAACATTTTAATATATTGCGCCTGCTTATTTTCGTCCGAAACGTAATAAACCGCCTTGGGTTCTTTTCCCTCTTTGGCGTCCTCATCGCTGACTTCCTCGCCGAAGAAGCTCTCGATCGGGCGATATTCCCCCGTCAGATTCTTGAAGATAATAATATCCTTGACCTTCTGATAGAAGCTGTCGTCCTTAATACAGCCGAATTTGACGAACGTTGCAAGATCTTTCCAGCAGCTCTCGTATTTCTCCTTGTCCTTTTTATAAAGCTCGGTGAGCTTATCGGCAACCTTCTTCGTGATATGCTTTGCGATCTTCTGCACCTGCGCGTCGTTTTGCAGGAAGGAGCGGGAGACGTTGAGCGGAATATCGGGACAGTCGATTACGCCGTTCAAGAGCATTAAAAACTCGGGAATAACCTCTTTGATATTGTCGGCGATGTACACCTGATTGCAATACAGCTTGACCTGTCCGCGCTCTAACTCCACCTGCTTTCTTACCTTGGGGAAATAGAGAATGCCTTTGAGACGGAAAGGATATTCCATATTCAGATGAATCCAGAACAACGGTTCGTTGAAATCGGAAAACGTCTCACGGTAGAAAGTTTTATATTCTTCTTCCGTACATTCCTTGGGCTGTTTTAAATAGAGCGGTTCCGTCTTATTGACGGGCACGTTCTTTTTAGGCTCCTCACCCTCTTTTGTATCCTTGTTGAGTTCTTCCTCGCTCTTGGGATTGAGATAGATCTCATACGGCATGAACGAACAGTATTTATTCAGCAGTTTTCGGATCTCGAATTCTTTTAAGAATTCTTTCTCTTCCTTTGCAAGATGCATGACGATCTTCGTGCCGCGCGTCTGCTTGTCGCAATCTCCGATCGTATAGGTACTGTTGCCGTCCGATTCCCAATGAACGGCGGGCGCGTCGCTGCGATAGCTCTTGGTGAAGATTTCGATATCTTCCGATACCATATAGGCGGAATAAAAGCCCAATCCGAAATGTCCGATAATGCCGTCGCCGCCCGCTTTTTCGTATTTTTCGACAAAATCCGCCGCCCCCGAAAAAGCGATTTGCGTGATGTATTTTTCCACTTCTTCCTCGGTCATGCCGATCCCGTTATCTTCAACAGTGAGCGTACCCGCCTTCTCGTCCGTTACAACGGTGATTCGGTAGTTTCCGCCGTCTTCGGCTTCGCCCAAATCGACAAGCTTTTTATACTTTGTAATCGCATCCGACGCGTTCGAAACGATTTCCCGAAGAAAAATATCCTTTTCGGAATATAGCCACTTTTTAATAATCGGCATCATGTTTTCGCTTGCAATACGGATATTGCCCTGTTTTTCCATAACAAAAATCTCCTTAACGTTTATCTGACTTTTTCCGAATATATATAAACCCGATCTTCTACCGTTAAACGCCTTTTACTCATAAAAAAATAAAGGAGCGATGATTATCGCTCCTTTTCCGTCTTTATTTTTCGATTATTTGTCGCCGTCGAGATTGAGAATTTCCGCGATGGAAGCGCCGCTGTAACCGTCGTCCTTCCATTCTCTGTATTCTTCCTCGTCATCGGAAACATAGTTGTTTCTTCTGCCGTTCTTTTTGCTCTTGCGGTTGTTCTCCCTGGGTTCACGCTCGGGACGGGGCTCCTGCTCGGGACGGGGCTGCAATGCTTTGATGGAAAGCGTGATCTTCTTTTCCGCAGGTTTGAAAGCGAGGATCTTCGCATCGACCTCTTCGCCGATCTTCAAAATGGAAGTGGGATTGTCGAGCCAGGTGTGGGAGATCTGAGAAACGTGCACAAGACCGTCGATTCCCTTTTCCAATTCGACAAACGCGCCGAAAGGCACAATACGCACAACCTTACCGTGCACGATATCCCCTTCCGCATACTTCTCTGCGGCAAGATCCCACGGCTGGGGCTGCAACTGTTTATATCCGATGGAAACTTTCTTCGCCTCGCGGTCCACTTTCAAAACTTTAAATTCGTAACGCTTGCCGATTTCCAACACGTCGGTCACGGTTTTTACGCCCGACCAAGACAAATCGGATATATGAGCAAGGCAATCGAAACCGTTTACAGACACAAACGCCCCGAAATTCGTTACGCGCTCGACCTTGCCCTCTACAACGTCGCCCTCCTGAATGGAAGAAAGGAACGCCTCTTCTTTTTCCGCTTTCGCCGCTTCGCGCGCCTGCTTCTCCTCTTCGAGGATTACGCGCTGGGAAGCAATCACTTCTTTTCTGCGTTCTTTACGGATTTCCAACACTCTCAAACGCAGTTTTTTACCCGTGTATTTTTCGAGATCCTTTACATAACCCGTGCGGATTTCCTTTGCAGGGACAAAAACGGAATAAGTGCCGAGTTCTGCGGTAAGCCCGCCCTTATTGAAACCGGTGCAGATAACGGAAAATTCCTTCCCCTGCTCGATCTCTTTCAGCACACTCTCTTCTTCACGTAACTTTTTCACACGTTTCTGGGAAAGAACGACTTTGGGGGAGACTTCCGTTACCATTACTTCAATCTCTTCGCCAACCTTCTCCGAATACGCTTCGCGGCTGTAATCTTCGCAATCGAGCTCCTCTTTCGAAAGCAATATTTCGAGTTTGCCCGAAGCGGATACATACACCCCTTCGTCGGTTGCGGACACGATGCGCGCAGAGAAAATCTGCCCCTTCTTGTACCGCTCCTCTTTGCCCATCTCCTCAACGACGTCCTGCATTGTCGTTGCCTGAACTTCCGCGTTGTTTTCTTCCATCTTGAAAAGAACCTCCTGCGTCTGCCAATCGGGAGTGCTTGCTCCCGTGATGACGCCTACCCTTTTAAAAAATTTAATTTGTTCATATTCCAAACGCGCGGCGTCTTCTACCATAAATACATGGTTGCAATTCGCCGACGCGATTTCATAGAGCCTGCCCGTGTTGCTGCTTTTCAGTCCGCCAAGCACAAGGACGGCATCGCTGAGACGGGAAATTTCCCGTGCTTCTCTTTGCCTCTGTACAGTAGTATAACAAATTGTCTTAAAAATCTCAACTGTTTTTTGACATACTTTTTGAAGATTTTCCGCAATTTGCGAAAATCTTTGTTCGGAAAAGGTCGTTTGAGCAACCAGCACGATCTCTTTTTTACACAATTTGTCGAAATCGTCTGTTTCCGACGAAACTACGACGCTTTCCCCCGAAGCCCAACCGAGCAACCCTTGCGTTTCCGGATGATCGGGGTGTCCTGCGATAACGATCGTCTTCCCTTCGGCGCTCTTTTCCGCAATGATTCTCTGCGTACGCCTTACGAACGGACAGGTACAGTCGATCACGTTGATCCCGCGCCGTTTGCATTCTTCAAAAAGCGCTTTCCCCGCGCCATGCGAACGAATCAGTAAAGACGCGCCGTCGGGCACTTCCGAAATATTTTCCACCGTAGGAATCCCGCGCGCGGCAACACGCTTGATCACCTCGGGATTATGAACGATCTCCCCGAGCGCGAACGTGTTTGCAACGGGAACGGAAAGCGCAGCGTCCACCGCACGCTTCACGCCTTTGCAAAATCCGCTATTTTCGGCAATAATGACTTGCATTTATTTCCTTTTCTTTTTTTCCTTTTTCGCTTTCAGTGCGGCACGGTGTTCTTCTCGAAGCGAATATAATTTTGCTTTGAGCTTTTCGTCCGCCTCGTCGTAATCTGCCTGCGTCAGTTTCCTGCCGTAGTATTCGAAGAGTTCCATCGGCTCGCCAAAAACGACGTGGGTACGGCGGAATACCTTCGGTCGGCTGCAGATAACAAACGGTATCACCGGCGTCTTTGTTTTTATTGCAAGCAGAGCCGCTCCTCCGTGAAAGGGAAGGAATTCCTCGTCAGATACTTTATTGCGCGTTCCTTCCGGGAAAACAGAGATTTTTTCACCGTTTTTAAGCACCCGGATAGAATCCATGAGCGTGCGAACGTCGGAACCGTCACGCATCGCTCCGATTACGCCCACGTGACGCGCCCAATATCCTATAACAGGCGCGTGAAGAATGGATTCTTTCGCCATAAAGTGAACGACTTCCCGCGTAGTATGGGCAGGATAAAAGATATCCCAGAGGCAATAGTGATTTCCTACGTAAATATACGCGCCCGTTCCTACTCTCTTATGCCCGTATAATTTAAACGGATAAATCAGCGCATGCACGGGATAAAACAGCGCGCGAAGCACGTTCATAAGACGAGATTTATGCCGTCCTTTTTTATCGGCGGGGAAAAGCAGACGCGTTTCTTTTTTCTTTTCTTCTTTTTTCGGTTCGGGCGCAGACGACCTCGCGGATTGTACGGTTTGTTCCGCCATTTATATTTTCTCCTGCATATTGCGTTTGAGGGTTGACAATACTTCCTCGATCGTCATATCCGACGTATCGATCTCCACCGCGTCGTCCGCCTTTTTTAACGGAGCGATTGCGCGCGTCGAATCCTGTTCGTCCCGTTTGACGATCTCCTCTTTTAACACGTCAAAATTGACTTCGTATCCCTTTACTCTCAGCTCGTTAAACCGGCGAAGGGCACGCACGTCGGGATTTGCCGTTAAAAAGAATTTAAAATCCGCCTCGGGCAAAACATATGTCCCGATATCCCGCCCGTCCAGCACGCAAGACATTTTTTCTGCAATCTCACGCTGTTTTTCCGTCATCTTAATTCGTACGGCAGGATACTTGGAAACGGCGCTTGCCGCCATGGAAACCTGCGGGCTGCGAATCTCTTCGGAGACGTCTTTTCCGTCGAGAATCGTCTTTTGCGTTCCGTTTTCATATTCGATATCCAGCGACAGATCACGCATGAGATCGCAAATCTGCGTCTCATCGTCTACCGAAATCCCTTCGTTTAGCGCTTTTAACGCGCACGCACGATACATGGCGCCCGTATCGAGATATAAGATCTTATAGTCGCGTGCAAGCGCCTTCGCGACCGTCGATTTTCCGCTGCCGGAAGGTCCGTCGATGGCAATATTTATTTTGGAGACAATATCCTTTCTTAACACCTTCGCACCGCGTAAATAGACATGCGCAGGCGTCACGTTTTTTTCAACGAACAGCATAACGCGTATACAGAGCGCTAACGCTCCGTCGATCTCCGGCTCCTGAGCCGAAAAAAGCGAACAGCATTCAAACCCCGCTTCCCGCGCAGCCTTTGCCGGATAATAAGAATGAATATCCGAAGTGCTTGAAAACACGATGCTTACAATCTCGTCCCGTTTCAGATTGTTGCGAATTACAATCTGTTCTAAAAGAGACTGAACCGCCTTTTGTATTTCTTCCTTTACGTCGTGATCGATGGTCGTTGCGCCGCGTATTACCGTCATACGTTATTCTCCTCTTGTTCGTTTGTATCTCTCATCAATATTATAATCGGTAATTTTCAAAAAGTCAACGCTTTCATTCAATTCGATTGCGCCGCGGCGTTCCCCGCCGCATATCCCGTTGAAAATGCGATCTGCAGATTGAACCCTCCGGTATAGGCGTCGACATCGAGCGCTTCCCCGCAGAAATATAATCCGCGAACGAGTTTGCTTTCCATCGTCTTGGAAGAGATCTCTTTCAGAGACACTCCGCCCGAGGTGACAACCGCCTCTTCGAAGCCGCGCAGACATACGGGAACCAGCGGAAAATTTTTCAGATAAGCGACAAGCCGCGCGCGCTCCTCTTTCGTCACGGCGTTTGCCTGTTTTTCCAAGGGAATTTCCGCCGCCTTGAGGACGAGCAATCCCGGAGAAAAAGGAAGCAGTCCGCGCATGACGTTTTTTATCTGTTCGTTTTTTCGCTCGGAAAAATCACGTAAAAGGCGCGAATCCAGTTTCCCTTCGTCGAGCGCCGGCTTAAAATCGAGCGTGAGCGCGACTTCCCGCAGCGGAAGGCGGTTAATCTCTGCCGAAAGCGCAAGCACAAGCGGACCGCTTATCCCATAATGCGTGAACAAAAGCTCGCCCATGCGGGAGAAAATAATTTTCCCGTTCCGCTTCGCCGTAAGCACGACGTTTTTCAACGAAATTCCCTGCACGGAAGCAAAATCGCCCTTTAAATCCAGCCCGACAAGCGACGGAACGCAATCGACGACGGTATGCCCGCACTCCTTGGCAAAACGGAATCCGTCGCCCGTAGATCCCGTGGAAGGATAAGAAAGCCCGCCCGTCGCTATAATCGCAGCGTCGCATGGATAGACCTCTTTGGAGGTAATTACTTTACGCATAGTACTATGCAAAACCTCTATTTCTTCAACATTCTCATTGAGTTTTACGGTGACGCCCGCCTCTTTACAGGCTTTCTCCAACGTTTTTGTCACGTCGCTTGCGTGATCGCTAACGGGAAACACTCTGTTTCCGCGCTCTGTTTTCAGCGAAAGCCCGTATGACTGTAAAAGTTCCATCGTATCCTGCGGCGAAAAAGCCCAAATCACGCCCGTCAAGAATTTCCCGCCGCGCACAACGTGGTTTAAAAACTCGTCGGGCGGACAGTCGTTGGTGAGGTTGCACCTGCCCTTTCCTGTGATATAGATCTTTTTCCCGAGCTTTTCGTTTTTCTCAATCAGAAGCGTTTCCGCGCCCCCTTTTGCCGCGGCATATGCCGCCATCAGTCCGGAAGCGCCTCCGCCGACAACGATTACTTTTTTCACTTTTCCGCCTCATTTTATACGGAAGCGAGGGCTGAATTGCCCTCGCTTTCCTTGTTTTCCCCGATCGTTATACGGGATAAACGCCCGTTTTGGCAAGATCGGAATCCACGCCTTCGCGTTGTGCTTTTCTCCATTTGAAGAAGTTCTCTGCAACTTCGGGGAAGGAAGCATACGAAAGAACGTCCTCTTCCTGCGTGTAATACCCCTTTTCAACGACTTCCGCTTTGAGTTTCTCATATTCGGGTTCGAGATCGTCCGCAGGACGGTAGGTAATGCGCTTTTCGCCTTTCAACACTTTTTC
>CAZFPP010000042.1:0-8215 GCA_964521125.1 uncultured Clostridia bacterium | reverse complement strand
AACCTATGACCCCCTGCTTGTAAGGCAGGTGCTCTCCCGGCTGAGCTAAGCTTCCAAACGCTTGATTATAGTACCACATTCTGCGGAAGAAATCAAGCGTTTTTCTTTTATTTTTTTAACTTTTTTCTTGACGCCCTATTTTTTTAAAAAACTTTATGCGAAACGCCTGTCGTTTCTCGGGGGCACAATCGCATTATGACTATGATGATACGAAGGCGGCTATGAAACGAAAAAGTTTGATTGTTTTGTTGAGAGCGCTGTTAAGCGTATGTCTGTCGTTTGCCTTTGCCGCGTGTAGTACGGGCGCTCCGCTGTAGATATTGTTCAAATCGATCTACGGGTCTTTTGACTCCAAAACCTTTTAGCCCGGCGTTAATCAACGCCGGATTTTTTCCGGACGTTTGCGCTTGACAGTATCATTCATTGATCGTAACGGTCGGGCTTCTTTCATATTGCGAAATTCAGTTGTATTTTTACTTCCCGCGTGGTATAATGACAATATCATAATCAAGCGGGTTGAATGCGTGAACGGATTAAAAATAACTGATTTGAAGAAAAGTTACGGAAGCGGTGAGAATATTGTTTCCGCTCTAAACGGAATTTCTTTCGAGATACGGCAAGGGGAATTTGCCGTTGTGCTTGGACCAAGCGGATCGGGGAAGAGTACGCTTTTAAATATCCTTGGGGGAATGGACCGCGCGGATTCCGGTTCGGCGGAGATTTTCGGAAAGGTGATCACAGACTATTCTCAACGCAAGTTAGTGGGGTACAGGAGAAACGATATCGGGTTTGTCTTTCAATTTTACAACCTGATGCCCAATCTCACCGCGCGCGAAAACGTTGCGCTCGCCCGTCTTTCGAACGGAATGGATGAAAACGAGGCGTTAGAGGCGGTGGGACTTACCAAAAGAAAAAATAATTTTCCTTCCCAGCTTTCAGGCGGAGAGCAGCAGCGCGTTGCAATTGCCCGGGCGATCGTAAAAAATCCGCCGCTGTTGCTTTGCGACGAACCGACGGGTGCGCTCGACTCGAAAACCGGTAAGAAAATTGTCGCGCTCTTGCAGCAGCTCAAGCAGACGTATGGGACGACCGTTATCGTCGTTACGCATAATGTAAATCTTACTGCGGTTGCAGACCGTGTCATCACGCTTTCCGATGGAAAAATCGTAGAGAACAAACTCAATCCCGACCCTTCCAAGGCAGGTGAGATAGAGTGGTAAAGAGATTGATGTTCAAACTCATGCTCCGCGAGTTGAGAAAAAACTGGTTTCAATATCTATCCATGCTTGTAATTACCGTACTGGCCGTTACATTGTTTTTGGGTTTTTTGTCCAATTCGCTTACGCTCGACAGGCGGTCTGAATTGTATCTCGAAGAAGCAAACGTCGCCGATCTCATTGTGCAGACGACAACACTGCAAACGGAAGATAAAGAATATCTTGAATCCCTCGATGCGACGACCGAATACCGCGTTTATTCGGACGGAAGTTATTGCAAGAGCGGGCAAAGTCCCGAAACCGCAGAGATTTTTATTTCGGACGGTATCATCAACAAGCCCTATCTTACCGAGGGTAAAACGGGATTTCTCATCGACGCGCGGGTTGCCGAACTCGGAGATTATCATATCGGCGATCGTGTGATTGTCGAACTGACGTCTTTTCGGGAAGCGTTTTCGCAGTTTGGGCTGGAGACGTCGTTTGAATTCGAGATTACGGGTTTCATGCACTCCATCGAGCGCGTGAACATCTATTCCACGTCGCCGGTGTTTATCGATCCCGGGCTGTTTCAAGAAAGTTTATTCGCGGCGGCGGAGAGCGTGCCGCCTGCCTATCTCGACTCGTTGCTTGCAACGCTGGAAAACCAGGCCGTCATGCAGTGTGAAAATCCGCAGACCATAAAAAAAGAACTTGACGGTTTTTTTGCGCAAAAAGAGGAAAGTAACCTTATTTTCGTTTATGACCGCAGCACCATGGAGGCGGTTGTTACCATCGACGAAGAAGTGGAACAGTCTTTGAACATGCTCTATGTGTTCCCGGTTATCTTTTTCTTTGTCGCTCTTCTCGTGATTCTGTCTACCGCGAGCCGGCTTATTCTTCGCGAGCGGATTCATATCGGCACAATGAAAGCGCTCGGGATAAAAAATGCGAGTATTGTCTTTCACTATGCCTTTTTGAGTGCGTTTATAACGTTTATCGGTAGCGTAGCGGGGGCGGTATTAGGTCCTTTGATCGTGCCGAACGTTATGGGTATTAAATATACGCTCATGTTTTCCATGCCGATGCTTTCGGGCATTGTCGTGAGCATTCCCTGGACGGGATTGACGATAGCGCTCGTCTGCTTATGTTCTTCTCTCATCGGAGTATGGGCATCCCGTTCGGTCATCAGGGAAAATCCCGCGGAGTGTATGCGTCCCAAACAGGTGAATTACCGCCCGCATGTAAAGCGCGGAACGGGGAGCAAAGGCGCGCGCGCTACGCATGCGTTGCTCTCTTGCCGCATGGCAATGCGCAATATTCGCATCAATTGGGGGCGCGCGGTCATGACGGTAATCGGTATTCTGGGTTGCAGCGCATTGCTTTTAACGAGTTTCGGAATCGGCGATACGCTGGATGCCTCCGTGGAGAACGATTTGGGCGGCTTGTTTTATTACGACGTTTCATTTTCTTATGCATCGTCGCAGAAAGAAGAAATTTTCTCCGTACTTGACGAATGGCGGCAGTCGGGCAGGATTGCTTCCTATGAGAACGTAAAGGCTTACGTTGTAACGGAACAGGAGGAGAGCGATACCATATCCGTCTGGGTATTCGAAGAAAATTCCGCCGTTACTTCCGTGATCGAGAACGGCAATACGCTTTCGCAAAATAAAGCGCAAGAGTTCGGATTGAGCGTTGGAGACGAGATTTCTTTCACCGTCGGCGCTTATCGGGCGACTTGCCGCATCGACGATATTGTACAGACATCCGTCTGGAATGGTTATTTTACAACGGAGAATCCGTTTGATGAAAGCTGTTACAGCTCCGACTATGTGTGGATCAGGGCAGACGATCCCGACGCGGTTGCGGAAACGCTGAAAGATATGGATGGCGCGCTTACCGTTCAAACCATGCAGGAGCGGCTGGGGGAAATCGAGAGTATGATCTCCTCCACGAATATGATGAAATACACCCTCATGGTGTTTGCGGTATTGCTTTCCGTGGTCGTTCTGTATAATTTATCGCTGCTCAATCTCAAAGAGCGTATGCGCGACATGGCAACCCTCAAAGTGCTCGGTTACACGCACTTTCAAATTGCGCTTTCGCTCATTCTCGAAATCATGGTTTTAACCTTTCTCGGCACGGCGATCGGCTGCGTTTTCGGATATCCGCTCTTATGGCTGGTGATGACGATCAATGAGATTAGTATTATGTCGTTTGTGATTACGCTACTGCCTATCTCTTATGTCTTTGCCGTGGCGATTTCGTTGGGAACGGCTATGATCATCAATCTGATTTTCGGATTTTTGATTTCGGGAATCAATATGACGGAATCTTTGAAAAGCGTGGAATAATCGGTTGGGAACGGAACCGCCGCAGTCAATACGACTGCGGCGGTTTATGTCTGTTTGGTATCATAAACAGGATTTCAATTAAATTTTACTGTAACCGTATGAATTGATCAGCGCGTCGATCTTGATGCCTGCCCGGCAGAGGGGACATTCAGCCGCCGTGTATGATTTGTAAGAGGAGATATCTTCCGTACGGAAAAGTCTTACGACGGGTACATTGCAAACGCCGTGCATATTGATACTCTCGCCGAAATTCCCCCCGAAAACAGTTGCTGCGCCCACGGGAGATCCGCCGTAGTACCAAATTCCTTCCAGCGCGTTGGTAAGCGTTAAACCCGTAGTTGCCGTTGCGGTGAGAAGTAAGACCCGCTTGTTGCGGATATAGGGAAGAAGGTTGTCCCGCATGATGATTTGGTCGTTTGAGACCTCGGGCGATATGACCGCGATATTGTGATTGACATTGATTCCCGAGTGAGAAAGATCTTCGCCGAGGAATGCGCCGATCATTTTGGTGCGTTCCAGCGTAATAACGGTATCGACAGGCGTATCCTGAAAACTTGCGGCAAACTTTTTCGCGGTTTCTTTTGCGCAGTTCAACTCTGATTTTGCGCGCGTCATGTCAATGCAATAGTTGACATGCGAATGCTGCGTGACGAAATGTCCTTCAATCACGTCGATGACGATATTGCGGTTGCCCTTTGCCGTCAGTTCTTTTTTTCTTTCTTCCATGATGTCCCCCCGAATTAAGACTTTTTCTTATTTTAATACAAAACGACGCTGTTGTAAAGGGAAGGAGAAGAATTTTTTTGCAAAAAACGGCGATTTTTTTTGCGAAAAGCGTTTAACTAACGCGATTTTATATTATATTAGGAGTGGAACAAAAAAATACACGGCGGGGTAAAGCATTGGAAAAAAAGAAGAAAGAAACGCAACAGTCCGCAGAAGAAACTGCGGAAAACGCCGAGGTCTGTAAGGACGAACCCGAAACCGAAAAAGCGCCGAACGAGCTTGAAACGGCGAAAAAGGAGACGGAAGAGGCGCTTGCCGCGGCGGAAGAATTTAAGCGGAAATGGTATTCCGTCACCGCAGAATACGAAAATTACCGCAAACGCACGGCGGCTACCCGCACGCAGGCGTATGCCGAGGGCAGAGCAGACGTGATTTCCAAACTCTTTCCCATAGCAGACAACCTTGACCGCGCGCTGTTAAGTTGCGGCGACGAAAAAACCGCAAAGGGGATTTCCATGGTGATCGCCAGCTTCGAAAAAATACTCGAGGACGAGAAGATCGAAGTCATTGATCCCTTGGGCGAGGAATTCAACGCGGAAAAGAGCGAGGCGATCATGGCGGTCGAGCCCGAAGAAGGGGAAGAGAGCGGGCTTGTGAAGCAGGTATTTTTAAAGGGATACGAACAAAACGGCAAAGTCCTGCGGTTTGCGCAGGTTTCGGTAACAAAATAAAAGAAATCGAAAGATATAAGGAGTAAAATAAAATGGCAAAGGTAATCGGTATTGATTTGGGAACAACCAACTCTTGCGTGGCGGTAATGGAGGGCGGAGAACCTGTTGTGATCGCCAATGCGGAAGGCGCGCGTACGACTCCTTCCGTCGTCGCGTTCCAGAAGGACGGTTCGCGCGTGGTCGGACAGGTGGCGAAGCGTCAGGCGGTCGCCAATCCCGATAAGACGGTCATTTCCATCAAGAGAAAGATGGGCTCGGATTATAAGGTGAAGATCGACGACAAGTCTTATTCCCCTCAGGAAATTTCCGCAATGATTTTGAGTAAATTGAAAGCAGACGCAGAGGCGTATCTCGGCGGCAAGGTGACGGACGCAGTCATCACGTGTCCCGCATATTTCACCGACGCGCAGCGTCAGGCGACGAAAGACGCGGGCAAGATCGCAGGGTTAAACGTGCTTCGTATCATCAACGAGCCGACGGCTGCCGCGCTTTCCTACGGGCTGGATAAAGAGAAAGAAAACAGCAAGGTTATGATTTACGATCTCGGCGGCGGCACGTTCGACGTCTCCATTCTCGAAATTTCCGACGGCGTGTTCGAAGTGTTGGCAACCAACGGCAACAATATGCTCGGCGGCGACGACTTTGATAAACGCATTATGGATTACATGGTGGAAGAGTTCAAAAAGAGCCACGGCGTTGATCTTTCCAAAGATAAAATGGCAATGCAACGGCTCAAAGAAGCGGCGGAAAAGGCGAAGATAGAGCTTTCCGGCATGAACTCCACTTCCGTATCTCTGCCCTTCATTTCCATGACGGACGCGGGACCCGCGCACCTCGAATTGGAAATTACCCGTCAGAAATTCGAGGCGCTCATCGCAGACCTCATTGAAAAGACGGCGGAGCCTATGCGCCTTGCCATGAAGGATGCAGGACTTTCTTACAACGATATTGAGAAAGTCATCCTTGTGGGCGGCTCTACGCGTGTGCCCGCAGTTGTGGAAAAAGTTAAACAGATTACGGGGAAGGAACCCTTCAAGGGTATCAACCCCGACGAATGCGTCGCGGTCGGCGCGGCGATTCAGGGCGGCGTTTTAACAGGCGAAGTAAAAGACGTGCTTCTTCTCGACGTAATGCCTCTTTCTCTCGGAATCGAGACGCTCGGCGGCGTGTTTACCCGTTTGATCGACCGCAACACGACCATCCCCGTAAAAAAGAGTCAAGTTTTCTCCACTGCGGCGGATAATCAGACGAGCGTAGAAATTCATATTTTGCAGGGCGAGCGCGAGTTCTGCCGCGACAACAAGACGATGGGCAGATTTATGCTCACGGGCATTGCGCCCGCGCCCCGCGGCATTCCGCAGATCGAAGTCACTTTCGACGTAGACGCAAACGGAATCGTGCACGTTGAGGCGAAGGATTTAGGCACCGGCAAGAGTACGGATATTACGATCACAAGTTCAACCAACCTTTCCGAGGACGAGATCAACAAGGCGGTCAAAGACGCGGAGCAGTATGCCGAAGAGGATAAAAAGCGTAAGGCGAAAGTGGACAGCCGCAACAAGCTTGACGGACTCATTTTCTCGGTGGAGCAGACGATGAAAGAAGGCGGCGATAAACTCTCCGAGGAGGACAAAGCGACTTTGCAATCGGCTGTGGACGAAGCAAAGAAAGACTTGGAATCGGACGATGAAGAGGCTTTTAAATCGGGTTATGAAAAACTGACGAACGCCGTTCAACCCGTTTTCCAGAAGATGTATCAGAACGCGCAGACGGCGGGCGCGCAGGGCGATTCCGACGGCGGCGCGGGCGACGAGGAGTTCCATCAGTAAGCAGGTTTCACAAGTAAATTCTTTTCCGTCGCTGCCCGAAGGGTGCGGCGGAAAATCTTGCTTAAAACATAAGTAAGTTTCCAAGAAATCGAAAGATTTTGGAATAAAAGGAGGCGACGGAGGCTGTGCGAAAGCGCAGCCCGTGACGATAAATGGCATCGGAAAAGAAAAATTACTATGAAATTCTCGGCGTGAGTAAAGACGCTTCGGACGAGGAGATCAAGGCGGCGTATAAAAAGTTAGTCAAGCAATACCACCCCGATCTTCACCCTAACGATAATCTTGCCGCGGAAAAGTTCAAGGAAATCAACGAGGCGAACGAGGTGCTTTCCGATCAGCAGAAACGCGCCGCGTACGATTACGAGCAAGCTCATCCCGGTATGGGCGGGGCGGGCGGCGGCTTCGGCGGGGCGGGCGGATTTTCCGGCTTCGGCGGTTTCGGCGACATTTTCGATAGCATCTTTCAAGGATTCGGCGGCAGCGCTTCCGTTCAGAGAGATACTTCGGGCGAGGATATCCAGCTCGAACTCAGGCTTTCCTTTATGGACGCGGCGAAGGGCTGTAAACGGGAAATTTCCTATACGCGCAACGAACCGTGTCCCGATTGTCGCGGAACGGGTACGAAAAATGGTACGTCATATAAAACTTGCCAGAAATGCGGCGGGAAGGGACAGGTGCGCTTCACGCAGGATACCATGTTCGGCAGAACAGTACGGGTTGGCGCATGTCCCGATTGCGGCGGAAGGGGCAGGATCATTACCGATAAATGTCCGGTTTGCAAGGGGAAGGGTTCCATACGTAAGGAAACAAAAATCACGCTCGATATTCCGGCGGGAGTTGATACGGGTTCATATATTAAAAAACGCGGATACGGGCAAGCCGGCACGGACGGCGGTGCGGCGGGCGATTTAATAGTGGTTTTTCGCGTAGAACCGCATAAACTTTTTCAGCGAAAAAACATGGATTTGTATCTTGATCTTCCTATCCCGTTTACGGTTGCCGCTCTCGGCGGCACGATTAAAGTGCCCGATATCGACGACGTTTTCGATTATACGATTCCGGAGGGGACGCAGTCGGGCACGACGTTTACCATACGCGGGAAAGGGTTAAAAACGCGGAACGGAACGGGTAATCTTTATCTTCGCACATTTGTGGAGATTCCCACGAAGCTGTCCAAAGAGCAAAGACGCAAGATAGAGGAAGTATCCGCAATGCTGGACGTGAAGCAGTACGATAAATCCAAGGGTTTTTCCGATAGCGTTTCCGCATTGTACGGGAAAGAACCGTATAAAAAGTAAAAGGAAAAGAGAGGATTTCCTCTCTTTTTATATGCAAACGAAACTCCGCCGCTGCGAGTTGTTTCATTAAATAAAAAAACCCTT
>CAZFPP010000041.1:0-8328 GCA_964521125.1 uncultured Clostridia bacterium | reverse complement strand
AACACTTTGCGAGGAAACTATGACAGAAAAGAAATACGATGCGGGCGATATTACCGTTCTCGAAGGATTGGATGCCGTCCGTCTGCGTCCCGGAATGTATATCGGTTCCACGGGGCAGAAGGGACTTCATCACATTTTATGGGAGATCGTCGATAACGCAATCGACGAGGCGGCAAACGGCTATGCCGATCAAATCGAAGTCGTTCTTCATAAGGACGGCAGCGCTTCGGTAGAGGACAACGGGCGGGGAATTCCCACCGATATCCATCCCAAAATGAAAGTTTCGGGCGTGCAGGTTGTCTTTACCCAACTTCATGCAGGAGGCAAGTTCGACGAGCATAACTATGCTTTTTCGGGCGGGCTTCACGGCGTCGGCGCGTCGGTTACCAACGCGCTTTCCAAATGGCTGAACGTAGAAGTTTATCAGAACGGCACGACTTATAAAATGGGATTTCATTCCTACTACGACCCCAAAAAGAAAAAAACGGAGTCGGGAATTCCCTTAGGGCCGCTGGAAGACAGCAAAATCAAGACGAAAAAGCACGGCACGCGCGTGAGCTTTCTGCCCGACGATACCGTATTCTCTACGACGGATTTTGTGCTCTCCACCGTCTCCAACCGTTTGAACGAACTTGCATATTTAAACAAGGGGCTGACGATTAAGCTCACCGACGAGCGAATCACGCAGAACGAATATCTGCGGGAAAGCGGCGAGGAGTCGGAAGAGGAAATCCAGCTCGATTTGGCGGGCGCAATGCAACCTTACAGCGTAATCTTCCGCTATGAAGGCGGTATTTCCGATTTTGTGAAGACGCTTAACGATGGGAAGAACGCGCTCTATCAGAAACCGCTCTATTATCAGACGGAAAAGGAGGGAATCCTTATCGAATTCGCCATTCAGCACACGGGCGATTATACGGAAAATCTGTTTTCCTTCGTCAATAACATTCCCACGCCCGAGGGCGGTTTTCACGAGATGGGATTCCGCGGAGGACTGACGCGCATGCTGAACGATTACGCGCGGGACAACAAATTGCTCAAAGACAAAGACGCCAATTTCTTAGGCGACGATTTCCGCGAAGGACTCACGGCAGTGCTTTCCATCAAGATGAAGAACGTGCAGTTCGAAGGACAGACCAAGACCAAGCTGGGAAATCCCGAAGTCCGTCCCCCCGTGGAAAGCGCGGTGGTGGAAGGATTGCGCACGCTTTCGGGACAGAACGGATATAAGAAAACTTTCGAGGAGATCGTTAAAAAAGCGCAGGGCGCGGCGCGGGTGCGCATTGCGGCGCGTCAGGCAAAGGATACGGCGCGCGCCAAAAACAGCATCGATTCGTTGATGCTGGTAGGCAAGCTCGCCGCTTGTTCGGGGAAAAAGCCCGAAATGAACGAGCTTTTCATCGTCGAGGGGGATTCGGCGGGCGGCACGGCGAAACAGGCGCGCGTAAGGCAGTTTCAATCCATTCTTCCGTTGCGCGGCAAGCCGCTCAACGTTGAAAAAAAGCGGCTCGATCAGGTGCTTGCCAACGAGGAGATTCGCACGTTGATTTCCGCGCTTGGCGCAGGAATCGGAAACGATTTTAATCTCGAAAAAATTAACTATCACAAGGTCATCATCCTTTCCGATGCCGATCAGGACGGATTCCATATCCGCTGTATTCTCCTCACTTTTTTCTTCCGCTATATGCGTCCGCTCGTCAATGCGGGGCACGTCTATATCGGCATGCCGCCCCTCTACAAAGTGTATAAACAAAACGGTAGCGCGGAGGAATACGCCTACGACGACAGGGAGTTGCAGGAAAAAATAGAAAAGGTGGGGAAAGGATATCTCATTCAGCGGTACAAGGGACTGGGCGAGATGAGCACCGAACAGCTGTGGCAGACGACGATGGATCCGGCAAGGCGTAATCTCACGCAAGTGACGATAGAGGACGCGGTGGCGGCGGACAATATGATTACGACCCTCATGGGAGACAGAGTGGAGGGTAGGAAGGAATTTTTGAGCCGTAACGCCAACTTTAATAAAACGGACGCGTTTATGGATAGGGTAAAGATAAAGAAGGAGGGTGGCTATGAAGAAGAATGAGAAAACAAAGCCCGTTGAACCGCAGGGAAATCTCTATGTTACGCCGCTTGAAGAGGTGCTTCCTTCCGCGATGCTTCCGTATGCGGAATTTGTTATCATGGACCGCGCGTTACCCCGCGTAGAGGACGGTTTGAAGCCCGTACAGCGGCGCATTCTCTATACGATGAACGAGATGGGTCTAACGCCCGATAAACCGCATAAAAAGTCGGCGAGAATCGTCGGCGATTGCATGGGTAAATATCATCCGCACGGCGACTCTTCCGTATATGACGCGATGGTGCGCATGGCGCAGGATTTCAATATGGGCAGAACGCTCGTCAACGGGCACGGCAACTTCGGCTCGGTAGACGGCGATCCTGCGGCGGCTATGCGGTATACCGAGGCGAGACTGGAACCTCTCGCGCTGGAACTTCTGCGCGATCTCGATAAGAATACCGTTCCCTTTTCTCTCAACTTCGACGATTCGCTCAAAGAGCCGGATATGCTGCCCGGGCGCTTTCCCAATCTGCTCGTCAACGGTGCATCGGGAATCGCGGTAGGGCTTGCTACCAATATCCCGCCGCATAATCTTGCCGAGGCCATCGACGGCGTAGTGGCGTATATCGACAAACCGACCATCAAATTAGACGAAATGATGAAGTACATTCCGGCGCCCGATTTCCCCACGGGGGGCTATATCATTGCGGGAGAGCTGAAAGAGGCTTATCAGTCGGGCAAGGGAAGAATCACGCTCCGCGCCAAAATCCGCGTAGAGGCTGGCGAGCGGGAACGCAAGAATATCGTTATTACAGAGCTTCCCTATCAGGTGAACAAAGCCACGCTCATGCGGCGCATCGCGGAGCTAAAGGAGGAGAAAAAGGAGGAGTTTGCGGCGATCACGCGCGTGACGGACGAGAGCGACCGCGTGGGAATGCGCGCCGTCGTCGAAGTGCGGGAGGATGCGGATATTCCCGAACTTTTGAAAAAGCTCTATAAATATACCGATTTAGAGACGACGTTCGGCATGAATATGGTTGCGATTGCGGGCGGAAAGCCCATGCTCATGGGACTTTTAGACATTATCCGTTATTATGTGAATTATCAGCGGGAAGTCGTTTTGCGCCGTACGAAATTCGATCTCAACCAGGCGAAAGAACGCTGTCATATTCTTGAAGGACTGATTATCGCCGTGCGCAATATCGACGAGGTGATCAAGATCATCAAAAACGCCGATTCCACGGCGGACGCGCGCGAGAAGCTCCGCAAACGGTTCGATCTTTCCGAACGACAAGCACAGGCGATTCTCGATTTGCGGCTTGCCCGTCTTACCAAGCTGGAAGTATTCAAACTCGAAGAAGAATTAAAGCAATTAAAAGAACTTATTAAAAAGCTGACGGCGATCGTAGGAAGCCAAAAATTGCAACTCGACGTTGTGAAACAGGAGATCCTCGAAATCAAGAAAAAGTATCAGACGCCGAGAAAATCGGTTTTCGTGGAGAATGCGGCAGACGCCGACGCGGAACGCGCGGATATCAAAGAGCCGGGAGTTCCGAGCGTGCTTTTCGCGACGGCGGCGGGTACTCTCAAATGCGTGAGCGAAAAGAACTTTTCCGCGGCGAACAGGACGGTGAGCGAACGCACGAAAAAGAGCGCGTTTATCAAACAGGAATGCCGTATGCTTTCAGACGAGGTCGCGCTCGTGTTCACCAATCTCGGAAATTGTTTCCGTCTGGAAGCGGACGAATGCGCCTCGAAATTTACGGAGAAAGGGTTTGAACTTTCCGAACTCTTCGAGGATGCGCATAAGGGCGAGCTTCCCGTTGCGGTATTCCCCGCAAAAGTTCCCGATGGAAACGTGTTGTTTGTAACGGCAAAGGGCATGCTCAAAAAGTCTGCGTGGAGCGAATATATGCTTGAAAAACCTTTCTTTCAGGCGATCCGCTTGAACGAGGGCGACGAGGTTCTTACCGTGCAGACGGATATCGACGACGAGACGGAAACGATTTTCTTTGTTTCGGAAGGCGGAATGTGCCTGAACGCAAAGAAAGACGAGGTCCCCGTGCAGGGCAGGATTGCGGGCGGCGTGAAGGGCATGAATCTGAAAGAAGACGACAGAGTGATTTTTGCCTCGCAGATAGACGGCGAAGGGGAGATCGTAGCGGCGTTCACGGGCGGAAGATTTAAGCGTGTGATCACAGGGCAGGTCGATCCGTTAAAACGTGCATGCAAAGGCGTGCGCATTGCCGCCCTGAAAGAGGGAGAAAGCGTGTTGTTCGCCGATTACGTCACCGTTCCCTATCAGCTCGCGGTGCAAACGGAGGAGGGAATGTGCGTAATTTCCACCGAGGATGTTCCTATCGACGTCACCTCCTCGCGCGGGAAATCCGTGAAAGCGGTGAAAACGGTGAAAGCCGTCTATTCCGTGAAAAATAGCGGGAAAAAATAAATATGCGGGGAAAAGGCGCTTCCCGAATGCTGTCAGTAAATAGGTTAATCGGTAAAAGAGGCTTTCATTCATAGCAAATTCATATAAGGAAAGCAAATTTTACGCGTTGATTTCGGTTTGATTTGTGGTATACTTGTTGAGGCTAAGGATGACGCTGCTGTTATTCCCGATGCATTTTAATAACTGAAAGGGTTTTAATTAGATATGGACGAATCAACGAACGCAACCGCTGTCTTGCAGGATATCATGTTGCCTATCGGCGGGATGACCTGTGCGGCTTGCGCGAAGAGAGTGGAAAAAGCGATATCGGGGTTAAACGGCGTAGAGAAAGCGTTTGTGAATATCGCTACGGAAAAAGCCGCCGTCACTTTTGATCCGCAAAAAGTCAGATTATCGGATATCCGCATCGCAGTCGAAAAGGCGGGCTATTCCGTTTTGCAATCGGGCGGAGCAGACGCTGCGGAAAAGCGAGCTGCTGCAAAACGTCGGGAAATGAAGATCATGTGGATCAAATTCATCGTTTCCGCGGTGTTCGCCGTTCCTCTCTTGTATATCGCCATGGCGCCTATGATTTCCTTTATCAGTTTGCCGGGAGCGAAGGGGCTGGACAGGCTGATGATGGATTATCCGCTCGTCTATGCGTTGATCGAACTTGCCCTCGTCATTCCGCCTATCTGCGTGGGGTATAAGTTTTATACGGTCGGGTTTAAGTCGCTGATCAAGCGTAGTCCGAACATGGATTCGTTGATTGCGGTCGGTACGACGTCGGCGGTATTATTCAGTCTTTACAATACGTTTCTGATCGCGTTCGGCGATATTTCAGGCGTAGACCATCTGTACTACGAATCTGCTGCGGTCATCATTACGCTCATCATGTTAGGAAAGTCGCTGGAAGCGGTCTCCAAAGGAAAGACGGGCGCGGCGATCAAGAAGCTCATGGGGCTTGCTCCCAAAACGGCGACGATCATCGATAACGGCGCGGAAAAAGAGATTCGTATCGACGAAGTGTGCGTCGGCGATGTGATCGTCGTAAAGCCGGGCGGGAAAATTCCCGTCGACGGTACTGTATTAGAGGGCGAAACGGCGATCGACGAAAGCATGCTGACGGGAGAAAGCATACCCGTAGAGAAAAAAACGGGCGACAACGTGTATGCCGCCTCCGTCAACGGAACGGGGAGTATCCGTTTTCGCGCGGAGAAGGTGGGAAGCGAAACCGCTCTTTCGCAGATCATCAAACTCGTGGAGGACGCGCAAGGCTCCAAAGCGCCCATTGCGAAGATTGCCGACGTCGTTTCCGGTTACTTTGTGCCGGCAGTTTGCCTGATCGCGCTGATTGCGGGGATTAGCTGGCTGATTGCAACCCGCGGCGATTTCGGGTTCGCTTTAACGATCTTCATTTCCGTGCTCGTCATCGCCTGTCCCTGTGCGTTGGGTCTTGCCACGCCGACGGCGATCATGGTGGGAACGGGAAAGGGCGCGGAAAACGGTATTCTTATCAAGAGCGGCGAGGCGCTCGAAACGGCGCATAAGATCGACACGGTCGTGCTCGATAAAACGGGTACCGTCACGCAAGGCAAGCCGACGGTGACGGACATCGTCGCTTGCGGCTCTTTTCAAGAGGACGAATTGCTTTTGTATATTGCTTCGGCAGAAAAACAGTCGGAACACCCTTTGGCGCAGGCGATCGTGCAGTATTTCGAACAGTCCGGGCGGCAGTGCGAACAGTGCGACGCGTTTCAATCGTTGACGGGGCGCGGTATTCGCGCGCAAATAAACGGGCGCGAGACGCTTGTGGGAAACGGCAAACTCATGGAGGAAGCGGGAGTTGAATATGCCGCCGTCGTGAATCGTTACGACGAGCTTGCGAGCGAGGGGAAAACGCCCATGTATGCGGCTGTGGACGGCGAATTTGCCGGGATCATTGCCGTTGCGGACGTTGTAAAACCGACGAGCGCCCAAGCGGTACAACGTTTGCACGAGATGGGAATCAAAGTCGTTATGCTGACGGGGGATAACAAAAGGACGGCAGAGGCGATCGCAAAACAGGTGGGAATCGACAGCGTGCTTGCCGAAGTCCTTCCGCAGGATAAATCTGCCGAGGTCAAAAAGTTGCAGGACGAGGGGAAAAAGGTCGCCATGGTAGGCGACGGAATCAACGACGCGCCCGCGCTTGCGCTTGCCGACGTGGGGATCGCGATCGGTTCGGGAACGGACGTCGCCATGGAATCGGCGGATATCGTTTTAATGCATTCAGATCTTATGGACGTTCCCACGGCGATTCAACTGAGCAAGCGTACCATTCGCAATATCAAACAAAATCTGTTTTGGGCGTTCGGGTATAATACGATCGGTATTCCCGTCGCGGCCGGAATTTTATACGCGTTCGGAGTGGAGGTGCTTCTCAATCCCATGATCGCGGCGGCGGCGATGAGTTTGAGTTCGGTGTCCGTTCTTCTAAACGCGCTGCGGCTGAAACGCTTCAAACCCGAAGGAAAAAAGAAGGGGAAATCGCATGAAAAAGCATAGAGAATTCATCGTTTCCGCAATCATAGCGGCAATCGTCGTCGCGGCGGTTTTCACTTCTATCATTCTGCCAGCGGGCGGCGATATTGACGTTGTGAGCGTCTACTCCGAGTCGTCGTATGCGGGCGTATTTTCCTATATTTGTTCGATTGTGTTGAACGACGTAGGATCGGGAGTGGGCTTGGGCATCGGGTTGAGGGGGAGCCGCTTATGCGGTTCATGCTTTGGTATTGGCTCTATGGGCGTTTTCGGCGTTTCTCCGTTTTCATCTTTGTCCTGTTCTGACGTTTCCGAATCGTTCCCGTTTTTCGTCTCATCCTCGGCATGTTGTTCTCTGCGGGCAGGATCTTCGCGTCTGCGGCGTTTTCCGTGCCGTTTTTTCGGATGTTCGGGGCGTTCGGGCGGCGCGGGCTTTCCGGGATCTGCGGGATTTGCGGGATCCGAATCGTCCCAAGGCGCCGTTTTTTGAGTCGGTTGCCGCTGTTCGCTTTGAGGGTCTGACATTGTTTTTTCACACCCCGCCGTACCGAACAGACAGCAGCCTGAAAGCAACAGTATAGCCATTAGTTTAGTAAACTTTTTCATATCCGCAGTTTGCGGAATTTTTTTATCTTTATTCTCTTGCCATTTAAAAAAAAATGTGTTATACTTGTTTCACCTGAGCGGAAAGAGCGTTTCTGACGGCAAAGGGCTGAATGAGATTTTACCGCGCACTATTTGCGCGCTTCTCCTTTTGCCCGCTTGGGCAAAGGGAGATTTTTTATGGAAGAAAAACGCATTGCAGTGCTCTCTGTGATTGTTGAAAATCGCGAGGAAACAGCCAAACTCAACGCATTACTCTCCGAATACGGAGAACATATTGTGGGCAGAATGGGGATCCCTTACCGCGAAAAGAAGGTATCCGTGCTCTGCGTCGTGTTAGACGCGCCCGCCGCTACAATCAACGCCTTAACGGGAAAAATCGGACAGCTTTCGGGCGTGAGCGCGAAAACGCTGTTCAGCAAATATTAAGAGAATTTTGATATATAACATAAAGGAGTATTTTGCTATGAAAAAAATTTTTGCAACAGTATTGGGTCTTTCGCTTTGCGGCGCGGTGGTTTTCGGCGCTGCGGCGTGCGAAAGCGAGAAAAAAGAAATTAACGAAACGCCGAAAACTTACAGCGTCTACGCTCCCGACGGCGCGCCTGCGCTTGCGCTTTGCAATGCGATTGCGGGCGCCTCGACGGCGGCGCTCTCGGCTGCGCCGAAAAGCGACTTCGAATATCACGTGGTGGATTCTTCGCTCATTACG
>CAZFPP010000040.1:0-8400 GCA_964521125.1 uncultured Clostridia bacterium | reverse complement strand
TAAAACGGAGGAGAAAACGTATTATGATAATCTACGCGACAGTATGGCGACGGGCGAGTACTCGCCCGAGGATTTTATACGTTTACTTCACCGGATTCGCCAAGAAGATCCCGATGCCGTTTTAGAACGGGGTCGATTTCAATCGCGATAAATTCTTGCGTTTGAGAAGGCGCTCTTCCAACAAATTTTTTTGCGTCGAGAATCTCGCCGAGCTTGCCGTGTACGGCACGGAAGGAATCATCCCGAGAAATAAGTTCAAGCAGATTATTCTCTTTCCCCTCCTGTTTCACGCGCCTGCCCGCTTCCTGCGAGAGCACGCGAATCTTTTCATGCAATTCCTGACGGTCGCCGCCCGCCTTTACGCATTCCATAAGAATATTTTCCGTCGCCATGAAAGGCAATTCCTCATCCAAATGTTTCGCGATTACCTTATCGTATACAACGAGGTTTTCCGCAACGTTCATATAAATATTGAGGATTGCATCCGTCGCAAGAAACGCTTGCGCAATGACGATACGGCGGTTTGCGGAATCGTCGAGCGTGCGCTCGAACCATTGCGTGGAAGCCGTGACCGCAGCGTTTACGGGAAGCGAAAGCACAAACCGCGCAAGAGACCCCATGCGTTCGCACCGCATCGGATTTCGTTTGTAAGCCATCGCCGACGAACCGATCTGGCTCTTTTCAAACGGTTCTTCCACCTCTTTTTTGCTCTGCAAAATACGAATATCGTTGGAAAATTTATAGGCGCTCTGCGCAATCTGCGAAAGAACGCAAAGCACATTATAATCGAATTTCCGGGGATACGTTTGCCCCGTTACTCCGAATACTCTGTCGTAACCGAGCTTTTTGACCACGCGCCTTTCCAGCTCCTTCACCTTTTCTTCGTCGCCGTTAAAAAGTTCCAAGAAACTCGCCTGCGTCCCCGTCGTTCCCTTTACGCCGCGAAGACGGAACTGCGCGTACAAATTCTGCAAATTCTCGTAATCGAGCAAGAGATCTTGCAACCAAAGCGTTGCGCGCTTTCCAACCGTCGTCGGCTGGGCAGGCTGCATATGCGTAAAGCCCAAAGTGGGCAGATCTTTATAGGTAAGCGCAAATTTTTTCAGTTTGTCCATCACATTGACAAGCTTTTTGAGCAGGATATCCAGCCCGTCCTTCATGATGATCAGCTCGGAATTGCAATCGACGAAGCAACTCGTCGCTCCAAGGTGAATGATCGCCGCCGCGCCCGGAGCGGCTTCGCCGTATGTTTTCACATGCGCCATCACGTCGTGCCGCACTTTGCGTTCATATTCATCGGCTTTTTCGTAATCGATATCTTCCGCATGCGCTTTCAGTTCTTCCACCTGTTCTTTCGTAACGGGAAGCCCGAGCTCCATTTCCGATTCCGCCAATGCGATCCACAGCTTTCTCCAAAGGCGAAACCGCTTCTCGTCGCCGAAGTTACGTTGCATTTCCTTGCTCGCATACCGCGAATTTAAGGGGTTCTCGTAATATATTCTGTCAGACATAGTACTCTCCTAAATGCCGAAATTTAATCGATATTACAGTTTTACGGGTTCCGGATAGCTGACGCCGAAGGTTTCTGCAGTCACTTTCACAATTTTTTGTTCTTGCAGCGGTTTATCCCGGTAATCTGTTTTTGTCGTCGCGATCGCGTCTACCGTCTCTATCCCCTCAATCACTTTACCGAACGCGGCATATTGCCCGTCGAGATAGAACGCGTTTCCGTGCATAACGAAAAACTGCGAACCCGCAGAATCGGGATGCTGCGCACGCGCCATAGAGAGAACCCCTCTTTCGTGTTTTAAAGAATTGTTAAAACCGTTTCCCGAAAACTCCCCTTTAATGCGATACCCGGGACCTCCCGTACCTGTTCCCGTGGGATCGCCGCCTTGTATCATAAATCCTTTTATGACGCGATGGAAAACGATACCGTTGTAAAAACCCTTGTTCACAAGGGACAGAAAGTTGTTCACCGTATTGGGCGCGATTTCCAGATAAAGCTCCGCTTTGAATGTTTTTCCGTCTGCCATCTCAAACGCGACGACGGGGTTTTTTTGTTCTGTCATATCTTAATTTACTCCTCGTATTTTTCTACTTGAATATCCGCTTCTTTAAAAAGCCGCATGGAAAACTCATCGGGATACCCCTCTTTATACACCACGCGTTTGATCCCCGCGTTAATGATCATTTTTGCGCATATTACGCAAGGCTGATGAGTGCAATAAAGGGTTGCGCCGTTGATATTAACGCCGTATTTCGCCGCCTGAATAATCGCGTTCTGTTCGGCATGAACGCCGTAACACAGCTCCGCGCGCGTGCCGCTTGGAATATTCAGTTTTTCCCGCAAACATTCCCCGCGTTCCACACAGGAAGAAATCCCCGCCGATGCGCCGTTATAGCCGGTCGTCATCACGCGTTTATCTCTTACGATCGTCGCTCCCACTTTACGGCGAAAACAGCTTGCCCAGCCGCCCACTTCTTCCGTAAGCTCCATGAACCGTTTATCCCACTTATCCATATAAAACCTCTTCGGGATCGTTTTTTTTATTATACCATAGCGGGTAAAATGTGTCAACTCTTGCAAAAACGCAGAAAACATTTTTTGTAAATTACGGAAAAATTTTATAGTATGTGTTTGACTTTGCAAAGAATGTGTTTATAATATAAAGGAATTTAAAAGGCGCACATTACAGCGCCGCATTTTTTAGGAGGATCTCATGAATATTAAACCTTTATTCGACAAAGTAGTCGTGGAAGCGGTTACTGTGGAAGAAAAGACCAAGAGCGGATTCTTACTTCCCTCTTCCGCACAAGAAAAACCCCAGACGTGCATCGTCGTGGCGGTAGGTCCCGGCGGAGTGATAGACGGGAAGGACGTCGTCATGCAAGTAAAAGTCGGCGACAAAGTGCTTTGCTCCAAATACGCCGGCACCGACTTTAAGGTGGACGGAAAAGAATTCACCATCATCAAACAGAGCGATATTTTAGCAATCGTAGAATAAATTAAGGAGATAACTCATTATGGCGAAACAATTAAAATACGGAGACGACGCAAGAAAAGCTTTGGAAGCAGGCGTAAACACGCTTGCCGATACCGTAAAGATCACGCTCGGTCCTAAGGGACGCAATGTGGTACTCGACAAAAAATTCGGCGCACCCCTCATCACAAACGACGGCGTTACAATCGCAAAAGAGATCGAACTTCCCGACCCCTTCGAAAATATGGGCGCTCAGCTCGTAAAAGAAGTCGCAAGTAAGACGAACGACGTCGCAGGCGACGGAACGACGACAGCCGTTCTTCTCGCGCAAGCGATCATCCGCGAAGGTTTAAAAAATCTTGCCGCGGGCGCAAATCCCATTATCCTGAAAAAAGGAATCGATAAAGCGGTCGCTACTGCGGTAGAACAAATCAAATCCATTTCCAAGACGGTTGACGGAAAGAAAGCAATTTCGCAAGTCGCTTCTATTTCCGCGGGAGACGAGAACGTCGGCGAACTCATTGCAAACGCAATGGAAATCGTAGGGAAAGACGGCGTGATTACCGTGGAAGAAGGCAAGTCCATGACCACGGAACTTACCACCGTGGAAGGGATGCAGTTCGACCGCGGTTACGCTTCCGCATATATGGTTACCAATACCGACAAGATGGAAGCAGTACTCGACAATCCTTACATTCTCATCACCGATAAAAAGGTTTCCAACTTACAGGAGATCCTTCCTATCGTCGAACCCCTCGCGCAACAGGGCGCACGCCTTCTCATCATTGCAGAGGATATCGAAGGAGACGCGCTCGCAGCGCTCATCGTCAACAAACTCAAAGGCGTATTTAACTGCGTTGCCGTGAAGGCGCCCGGCTTCGGCGACAGAAGGAAGGAAATGCTTGAAGATATCGCAATTCTAACGGGCGGCACGGTGATCACCTCCGATCTCGGTTACGACTTCAAAGACGTTACGCTCGATATGCTCGGCAGAGCCAATCAGGTCAAAGTTGATAAAGACAACACCACGATTATCGACGGCGCAGGCGACAAAGACGCCATCAAAGCGCGCGTCGCCTCTATCAAGGCGCAAATCGAAATCACAACGTCCGATTACGACAGAGAAAAATTGCAGGAACGCCTTGCAAAGCTTGCGGGCGGCGTAGCAGTGATTAACGTCGGCGCGGCAACGGAAGTGGAGATGAAAGAGAAGAAACTCCGCATCGACGACGCTTTGGCGGCAACCCGCGCAGCTGTGGAAGAAGGATACGTCCCCGGCGGCGGATCCGCGCTCCTTTCCTGCATACCCGTGTTGCAAAAGTTGGTAGATACCCTTTCGGGCGACGAAAAAACGGGCGCAGCAATCATTCTGAAAGCTTGCGAGGAACCTGTTCGTCAAATCGCAAAGAACGCGGGCGTAGACGGTTCTGTGATCGTCGATAAGATCCTCACCAAGGGAGAAGCCTCCTATGGATTCAATGCCCTCACCGACGAATATACCGATATGGTAAAGAGCGGGATCATCGATCCTACGAAGGTAACGCGCTCGGTATTGCAGAATGCGGCGTCGGTAGCGTCTACGCTCCTCACAACGGAATCTATCGTAACCGATATTCCTACGCCTCCCGCTCCGCCCGCTCCCGCCGGCGGAATGGACGGTATGTACTAAAAAAAACGCCCGTCGGCTTAACCTGAGTTTCCGCAGAGAATTTTAGGTAAGCCGCAGGTAAAAGAGAATTAGGCGCGGCGTAAAGCCGCGCCTTTACGTTTCACATTGGCTCTCTTTGCATAATCCATACGGCGTTTGATTTTTCCGCTTGCCTTGCAAGCAAGAGAACGGGTATCACGGAACGGCTCGGTCGGTTTCCGCTATCTTCTCGTTTTATTTTGCCGAAATATACTCGTCGATGGCTTTCGCCGCGGCTTTTCCCGCGCCCATCGCAAGAATGACCGTCGCCGCGCCCGTCACCGCGTCGCCGCCCGCATATACGCCGTCGAGAGACGTTTTGCCGGTTTCATCCGCAATGATCTCGCCGCGCGGCTTGGTTTCAAGCCCCGTCGTCGTCTGCTTTAAAAGCGGGTTAGGCGAGGTGCCCAAAGACATAATCACGCAATCGACGGGAATATCGAATTCGCTCCCCGCTTTCTCTACGGGACGGCGTCTGCCCGAAACGTCCGGTTCGCCGAGTTCCATCTCTACGCAACGGATCCCCGTCACGTTGTCCTCTCCGTCCGTCAGAATCGCCACGGGATTGGTGAGAAGCTTGAAGACGATCTCCTCTTCCTTGGCGTGTTCGATTTCTTCGCGACGCGCGGGCAGCTCCGCTTCCGAACGGCGATAGATGATATATACTTCCGCGCCCAACCGTTTTGCCGTGCGCGCCGCGTCCATAGCGACGTTTCCGCCGCCCACAACCGCAACCTTCTTCGCATGAAAAATGGGCGTTTCACTGTCCTCCTCGTACGCCTTCATCAAGTTGCTGCGGGTGAGATATTCGTTTGCCGAGAATACGCCTTTCGCGTTTTCACCCGGGATTCCCATGAATTTGGGAAGTCCCGCGCCCGTGCCGAGAAATACCGCATCGAAGCCGTACTCCTGTTTGAGTTCTCCGATCGTAAACACCCTGCCCACGACCATGTTCGTTTCTATCTTGACGCCGAGCGCACGGAGATTTTCCACCTCTTTCTGCACGATTGCCTTGGGCAGACGGAATTCGGGAATCCCATACACGAGCACGCCGCCCGCTAAATGGAGCGCCTCGAACACCGTTACCTCGTAGCCGAGTTTGGCAAGATCGCCCGCACAGGCGAGTCCCGAAGGACCCGATCCGACGACCGCAACCTTATGTCCGTTACTTTCGGGCTTTACGGGCGCTGCCGTACTGTTGGCGTTATGATAGTCGGCAACGAACCGCTCCAAACGACCGATCCCGACGGGTTCGCCCTTGATTCCGCGCGTACATTTTCCTTCGCACTGCGTCTCCTGCGGACAGACCCTTCCGCAAACTGCGGGAAGCGAGGACGTACGGTTGATTACCCGATACGCTTCTTCGAACTTTCCTTCCGCAACCAGCGAAATAAAGTCGGGAATCATGACGTTGACGGGACAACCGCTCACACAAGGTTTATGTTTACAGTTCAAACAGCGCTTCGCTTCGTCTATTGCGGTCTCTGCGGAATAACCGAGGGCAACCTCTTTGAAATTCTTGTTTCTTACCAACGGATCCTGCGACGGCATTGGATTCTTCTTGGGGTCCATATTCAATTTCGGCATCTTATTTGACCTCCTTTTTGTAAAGATTGCAGTGTTTCTCGCGCGCATGCCGTTCGAACTCCGCATAGGTACGCGCGCGCTTCATCGTCTCGTCGAAGTCGATGAGATGCGCGTCGAAATCGGGTCCGTCAACGCAAGCGAACTTCGTCTCCCCGCCCACGGTGAGACGGCAACAGCCGCACATGCCCGTGCCATCGATCATTATCGGGTTCATACTCGCAACCGTTTTCACGTTGTACGGTTTCGTAGCAAGAGCCACGAATTTCATCATGACGACCGGTCCGATGGTAATAACTTCGTCGAACGTTTCGCCCGAGGAGAGCAATGCGTTCAAAGGCGCGCAGACGTTGCCCTTTTCCCCGTAACTGCCGTCGTCCGTCATCATATAGAAACGGTTACTGATCTCTTTGAACTCGTTCTCCAAAATAACGAGATCTTTGTTGCGGAAGCCGACGATCGAGGTGACCTCGCAGCCCAACTCATGCAGACGACGCGCTACGGGAAGCGCAATCGCGCACCCAACGCCGCCGCCTACAACGGCAACTTTCTTCAATCCTTCAACATGCGTAGGCGTTCCGAGCGGCCCCACGAAATCGGCGATATAGTCCCCCTCCTGCTTTTCGTTGAGCGTCATCGTTGCTCCGCCGACAACCTGAAAAATGATCGTCACCGCGCCGGTCTCTTTGTCGGTACCGGCAACGGTCAGGGGAATCCTCTCGCCGCGATCGTCTGCGCGCAAAATGATAAACTGCCCGGCGAGCGCTTTCCTTGCCACAAACGGCGCCTCGATTTCCATCAACGTCACCGTTGGATTTAGATTCTTCCTTTTGAGAATACGATACATAACAATCTCCTGCCCTTGCTGTTTTCAACGGATATATTATATCATCCCGCCGCAATTTGTCAACCTTAGTTTGCGTTCAACTTTCGAAAGAAAATTGAACCAATTCCCTTGACCTTTTTTGTTGACTTTGTTATAATGCTATTATTCACAACGTGAACAAAATTACATATGGAGAGTATCATGGCGAAAATAGCAATCGTCACCGACTCGAACAGCGGTATCACTCAGGCGGATGCGGAGAAACTGGGAATCTTCGTGTTACCGATGCCCTTCCTCATCGACGGTGAAGAATTTTTTGAGGACGTCAACTTGACGCAGGCAGAATTTTACGAGCATTTGAAACAGGACGCTTCCGTCTCTACCTCACAACCCGCAGTGGGCAATGTGACGGAATTCTGGGACGAACTTTTAACAAATCATGACGAGATCGTGCATATCCCGATGTCGAGCGGGCTATCCGAGTCCTGTCATACGGCAGAGGCGCTTTCCAAAGAATACGGCGGCAGAGTGCACGTCGTGGACAATCAACGTATCTCTATTACCCAACGGCAGAGCGTTTACGACGCGCTTACGCTTGCAAAACAGGGAAAAAGCGCGGCGGAAATCAAAGAAATCTTGCTGAAAACAAAATTCGATAGCAGCATCTATATTTCTCTCGACACGCTGAAATATCTGAAAAAGGGTGGACGCCTCACCCCCGCCGCGGCGCTCATCGGCTCCATTCTCAAAATCAAGCCGGTTTTGCAAATTCAGGGCGAAAAACTGGATGCTTTCAAAAAAGTTCAAACGCTGAAAAAAGCGAAAGAAGTGATGATTGAGGCATTGAAGAACGATTTCGAAACTCGTTTTAAGGAACTTGCGGAAAACAACGAGATGCAGATCTCCGTTGCGCATACCGAAAATTACGACGAAGCGCAAATATTTGCGGAAGAGCTACAAAAATCCTTTCCTAATGTTCCCATTGCATTTATCGACCCGCTATCGCTCAGCGTTTCCTGTCATATCGGTCCCGGAGCGCTTGCCTGCGCCTGCGCACGGGTGATAAAATAGGTTTTCCTTCATTAGAGAATTGACGGTTACGTGCAGATTTCTTAGGAAATTGCACTACAGAAACAGAACACAAATCATAAAAGCGAAGAAATTCTTCGCTTTTATTTCTATAGAAACTACGGTTATTCCAAGCGCCTTTGACTACTTTCCTACAAGTAAATTCCAAACAAATTTAACCCATTCTTTCTCTTCGATAAAAAAACAAAACCCCATATATTGGCGCTTTATTCTCTCACGGCACAATATAC
>CAZFPP010000039.1:0-8551 GCA_964521125.1 uncultured Clostridia bacterium | reverse complement strand
TAATTGGAAACGCAGTTAAATTTCTGCCGTAGATTTGTCAATTATGCAAGGCGGAAAATTTTTAAAACCGTCTATTTATCAACGCTCCCGTTCGTCGGGAGCGTTTTTCTGCGCCTTTTCCCGCGCAAACGCCGCGTTTGCGTAAAACGGGTTTGTTCTGCGTGAGAAAATTTTCGTTCCCGCGAAAAAATTTAAAAACTGTGTAAACAAATATTGAAAGCGGCTTGCGGCAAGTCCGCTTTTGTGTTATACTAAAAAACATGAAGAACTTAATCGATTGCGCTATGAGGCGGAAAAAATGCGACCTTGTGATTCAGGGCGCGAAGATTTTTAATGTGTTTACCGGTTTGTTTGACGAGGGCGAGCTCGCAGTCGCAAACGGGAAGATCGTAGGAGTCGGCGAGGGATACGAAGCGGAAACCGTGTACCGCGGCGAAGGGCTTATTGCGCTTCCCGGATTCATCGACTCGCATATCCATGTGGAGAGCTCGATGCTCTCGCCCGAAGAGTTTGCCGTACATAGTTGCGCGCACGGGACCTCGACGATTGTCGCCGATCCGCACGAGATCGTAAACGTCTGCGGGATTGAGGGCGCGGAGTATATGTCGGAGGCTTTCCGCCGTTTGAAGATCGGAGGAGTAAATCCGCTCGACGTCTGTCTGCAACTTCCTTCCTGCGTGCCCGCAACGCCGTTCGAAACAAGCGGCGCGGTGATCGACGGAGGAGAAACGGAAAGCGAGATAGAACGCGATCTCTTTTACGGTTTGGGCGAAATGATGAGCTTTCCGGCGGTCGTTTCTGCGGATGAAGATACGCTCCGCAAGATCGCGGCGGCGCACCGGTTTCATAAGATAGTAGACGGTCATGCCCCCGGGGTGAAGGGCGACGCGCTCAACGCATATGCGGCGGCGGGAATCGGGACCGACCATGAATGTCTGAACGCGGAGGAATGCCGCGATAAACTTGCGCACGGGCTGTACGTTCAGTTGCGTAACGGTTCTTCGGCGCATAATATCGAGGAAAACTGCAAAGCGATGGACGAATATAATTACCGTCGCTTTATCCTCTGTTCCGACGATCGTAACGCGCACGACCTTTCGGTTAAGGGGGAGATGGACGACGCGCTTCGCCGTCTTGTCGCCTGCGGGGTCCCCGTTGCCCGTGCGATTTGCACGGCAACGCTCAACACCGCCGAATGTTACTCGATGAAGGGAAAAGGCGCGCTTGCTCCCTCTTACGATGCGGATATCGTGCTTGTTGAAGACGTGAAAGAGTTCCGCGTGCGCGCGGTTTTCAAAAGGGGCGTTTTGGTTGCGGAAAACGGCGTTGCGCTTTTCGATCATAAATTGCATTATTTTTCCAACGCGGTGGGCAGCACCGTGCGGATCGGGAATGTGACCGAAAAGGATTTCGTCATAGAAAACAAAACGGGCAAGGCGCGCGCTATGCTCATTCATCCTTACGGAATCGTAACCGAGGAGGAGATCGTAGCGGTTTCGAGCAAAGACGGCGACGTTGTACTCGGCGGGGATTTGTGCAAACTTGCCGTCATCGAACGCCATTTTGCTACGGGCAATATCGGCAAGTGCCTTGTAAAGGGGTATGGCTTAAAGGGCGGCGCGATTGGTATTACCGTTGCGCACGATAGTCATAATCTCGTCGTTTTGGGCGATAATAATCGCGATATGGCGCGCGTTGCCGCGTTACTGCAACAGTCCGGCGGCGGCATGGCGATCGCGGGCGGAGGAGAAGAGGACGTATTCCCTCTTGATATTGCGGGGCTTATGAGTTCCGCTCCTGCGGAAGAAGTCATTTTCCATACCAACGCCATTGCCGAAAAAGCGCGGAAACTTGGCGTGAAAGAGGGGGTGGAACCCTTCATGACCATGGTATTTCTGTCGCTTGCGGTTATTCCCAAACTGAGACTTACGGATAGGGGACTCGTTGACGTTGATCGGTTCGCCGTGGTAGAGACGGAAGTGGAGTAAAAGCGAGAAAATTTCCGATTGCATTTGCACTTTCCGTTGCAAATTGGTATAATATAATAGAAGGATAGAAAAAACGCATTCGATTGCGGGGAGGCGCCTATGGAAGAATTATCTGAATTTCTCAACCGGCTTTATGAGATAGCGGAGAGCGATATCAGCGATGAGGAACTTTCCGAACGATTAAGCGATTACCATAATGCCGATATTGCGGACGTCTATCCGTATTTGAGCGAACCTGCCAAAAAACGCCTCGCGAGGATACTTCCCGTCGAGGAATTTTCCGATATTTTCAGTTACCTCGAGAATCCCGAAGATTATATCGAGGTCATGGATAACGAGCGCGCTGCGGACATTATCGAATCGATGGACGCGGACGACGCGGTTGATATTCTCGACGAACTCAACGAAGATACGCAGAGCGAGATCATCAAGCTCATGGATGCGGACGCGGTTGAGGATATCAACCTCATCCGTTCGTATGACGACGACGTTGTCGGTTCGCGCATGACGACCAATTTTATACTCATTCGCGAAAACATGAGTGTGAAACAGGCAATGCGCACGATGATCGATCAGGCAGCCGAGAACGACAACGTCTCAACCATATATGTAGAGGACAAAGACGGGGCATATTGCGGCGCAATCAATCTGCGCGATCTCATTGTAGCCCGCGAGGGCACTTCGCTCGACGATATCATTATCGCTTCATATCCCAGCGTCTTTGCAACGGAAAGCGTTTCGGAATGTATCGAACGGCTGAAAGATTACGGGGAGGATTCCATCCCCGTTTTAGATGAGAACAGCAAAGAGGTTTTGGGCGTTATCACGTCTACCGATCTCGTAGAAGCGGCAGAAGAAGAATTCGGCGAGGACTATGCGAAATTCGCAGGTTTAACCGAAGAAGAAGATTTGAAAGAGCCGTTGCATCGCTCCATCAAAAAGCGAATTCCGTGGTTGTTTATTCTCTTTTTCCTTGGCTTGGGCGTATCTTCGGTTGTCGGTAGTTTCGAAAACGTGATTGCAAGTCTGCCGTTTATCGTTTCGTTCCAGTCTCTTGTGCTGGACATGGCGGGAAATGTGGGTACGCAGTCTTTGGCTGTTACCATCCGCGTTCTAACGGGCGATCAGATATCGGGCAAAGAAACCGCGAGACTCATATGGAAGGAAGTGCGGGTCGGATTTTTGAACGGACTCATCCTCGGATCGCTTTCCTGCGCTCTTGTGGGAGCTTTCCTTTGCGTCACGGGTACGGCGGCGGCCACTGCGTTTCTCACCTCCGGTTGCATCGGGATCGCGCTTCTTGCGGCAATGGCATGTTCCTCATTCTTTGGAACGGTCATTCCCATTCTCTTTAAAAAGTTAAAGATCGATCCGGCAGTCGCATCGGGACCGCTCATCACGACGATTAACGATCTCGTCGCCGTTGTGGTCTATTACGGACTGGCTTGGCTGCTCATTCTTGAATTAGCCGTTGTTGCATAAAAGGGGAATATCATGAAAACGATTGTTGCCGCAACGGGGAATGCACATAAACTCAAAGAGATCCGCGCTATTTTAAAAGATTGGAATGTTCTTTCCGAAAACGACGCCGGTTTTTTCGGAGACGTAGAAGAAACGGGTTCTACGTTTGCAGAGAACGCCGAACTAAAAGCGCGCGCCGTCTGTGAGAAAACGGGATTGCCCGCTTTGGCAGACGACAGCGGATTATGCGTATTGGCGCTCGGCGGCGCGCCCGGCGTATACAGTGCGCGATATTCGGGCGGCGGAGACAGGGATAACCGCGTGCAACTTTTAAAAAACATGCAAAACGTTTCCGACCGCCGCGCCTATTTTTGTTGTGCGGTTGCGCTTGTTTTTCCCGATGGCAGGTTGTTGCGCGCCGAAGGAAGAACTTACGGTCATATTTTGCGTGAAGAATGCGGATTAAACGGTTTCGGGTACGACAGTCTGTTTTTCAGCGACGATCTGCAAAAAAGTTTCGGCGAAGCCGGGGAAGCGGAAAAGAATTCCGTCTCTCACCGCAGCAGAGCGTTAATGGAGTTGGAGAGTTTGCTTTGAAAACGTTTGTTGTATTATCCGATACGCACGGTCGCCGCGCCAACGTGCAGAGGTTGTATCCGTTGTTCGCGGAGAACGATTACATTATCCATCTCGGAGACGGTTCCGCCGATATGCGGGATACCTTTTCGGAATTTCCGGAGAAAACGTTTCTTTGTAAAGGGAACTGCGATTTCTCTTACGGGGAAGAGGAGTTTATCATTGAAGAGGAAGGACTGAGAATCTTTTGCTGTCATGGGCATAGATACGGTGTAAAAGGCCGTCTCGACCGCCTTGCCGCGCGCGCAAAGGGTGAGGATTGCGATATCGCCCTTTACGGGCACACGCACCGTGCCGCTGTGGAGGAAATAGACGGAATTCTGTGTATTAACCCGGGAGCGTTAAGTTCGTATTCCGATCCAAGCTATTGTTATTTGGTATTGCATGAGAAAAAAGCGACTCCCACGATCGTCCAATTAAAAACCTAAACCGTCGCCGCGTTCTTCGAAAGACCGGCGCGTTTTTTTGCAGGCAGATACCGTTTCTTTTTGATATCGAAGAAAAATATTGATCGTTTATGCAAAAAAATCGTTTCAAACGTTTGACAAACACCATTATATTTGTTAAAATTACTTCGTTCGCCGGAATAGGCGATATTTTTACGCTCCTTACGAATCATTAAGGCGGCGTATGTGATATTTGTTTCTTCCGATTGCTTGCAATCGCGAGGATATTCCGAAATAAGAAAAAGGAGGTAAAAAGATGCCTACGATCAATCAGCTCATTAAGAAAGGCAGGGAGAGAGAAGTGTTTAAGTCCAAATGTCCTATTCTGGATAGCTGCCCGCAAAAACGCGGCGTTTGCCTTTCCGTGACGACGACTTCTCCCAAGAAGCCTAACTCCGCTTTGAGAAAGATCGCGAGGGTGAGACTCACCAACAAGCAGGAAGGTACCGTGTACATTCCCGGTGAAGGTCACAACTTGCAGGAGCATAGCTCCGTGCTTATCCGCGGCGGGAGAGTGAAGGATCTGCCCGGCGTGCGGTACCACATTATTCGCGGCGCACTCGATACGGCAGGCGTTGCAAAGCGCAAACAGGCGCGCAGTAAGTACGGCGCAAAACGTCCTAAATAAGACAAGCGTTGTATTTTATGGCGGATGAAAATCCGCAGTCGACTCACCTACTTATTTCGGAATATCGCCCCGATAAGTAGGCAGTATTCCCGCAAGGGGAGAAGGTTTGCAGCCTAAGTTCACGTTGAAATTCGCTCAAAGTATGTTCGAATGAAGATTCGTGAATTTAAGGCGGACAATAGCCAAACTTAAAGGGCGGCTTACAAAAGCCCCCGCGGCGTAGCCGCAAACATTATTAAAGGAGGATATCATAATGCCCAGAAGAGGGAAAGTTCCCAAGAGAGACGTATTGCCCGATCCCGTATACGGCAGCAAAGTCGTTACTAAGCTCATCAACCAAGTGATGCTTGACGGCGAAAAGAGCGTTGCTCAGCGGATCGTTTACGATGCGTTTGCTCAGATGGGAGAAAAATTAGGGAAAGAACCCATGGAGATCTTCAATCAGGCGTTGCAAAACGTGACGCCTTTGGTCGAGGTCAAAGCAAGAAGAGTGGGCGGCGCGAACTATCAGGTTCCCGTCGAAATCAGACCGGAGCGCCGTCAGACGCTCGCGATCCGTTGGATCGTTCTCAATACGAGAAAGAGAAGCGAGCGGGAGATGAGCAACAAGCTTGCGGCGGAGCTCATGGACGCTTACAACAATACGGGCGGTTCGGTCAAGAAGAAAGAAGATACGCATAGAATGGCGGAAGCCAACAAGGCGTTCGCACATTTCAGATTCTGAGAGGAGTAAGTATTTATGCCAAGAGAATACGACTTAAAACACACCAGAAATTTCGGAATCATGGCGCACATCGACGCGGGCAAAACCACGACGACCGAGCGTATCTTGTTCTATACCGGCAAGACGCATAAACTCGGGGAAGTGCACGAGGGCGCCGCTGCGATGGACTGGATGGTGCAGGAACAGGAGCGCGGGATTACGATCACTTCCGCAGCGACGACTTGCATTTGGAAAGGACACCGTTTTAACATCATCGATACACCGGGACACGTTGATTTCACGGTCGAAGTTGAGCGTTCTCTGCGCGTTTTAGACGGCTCCGTTGCAACCTTTTGCGCGAAAGGCGGCGTCGAGCCGCAGTCCGAAACGGTATGGCGCCAGGCGGACAAGTATAAGGTTCCCCGTATCGCATACGTCAATAAAATGGATATCAACGGCGCGGATTTCTTCCGCGTGGAGAGGATGATTCGCGAACGTCTGGGCGCAAACCCCGTTCCCGTCGAGCTTCCCATCGGCAAAGAAGCAACGTTCCGCGGGATTATCGATCTCATTAAAATGGAAGCGGAGATCTACTACGACGATCTCGGTAAGGATTTCCGTAAAGAGCCCATTCCCGCCGACATGGTAGAGCTTGCAAACGAATACCGTGCAAAGCTTGTTGAAGAGGCTGCGTCCGCAAACGACGAACTTATGGAGAAGTTCTTCGAAAACGGAGATTTGACCGAGGAAGAGATCATCGCGGGACTTCGCGAACGTTGTCTGAAAACGGAAGCCATTCCCATGCTCTGCGGTTCGTCTTATAAGAACAAGGGCGTGCAGTTCCTTCTCGACGCGGTCATCAATTTCCTCCCCAGCCCCTTAGACGTAGATCACGTTAAGGGCGTAAACCCGAATACGGGAGAGGAAGAAGAAAGAAAGACTTCCGACGAAGAACCGTTCGCAGGTCTTGCGTTCAAGATCGCAACCGATCCTTTTGTCGGATCCCTCGCTTATTTTCGCGTTTATTCGGGCGTGCTCGAAGCGGGTTCCTATGTCTACAACTCCACGAAAGACAAGAAAGAGCGCGTAGGACGTCTTGTGCAGATGCATGCCAACGAGCGGAAAGATATCGATACGATCTATTCGGGCGACATCTGTGCGATCGTAGGCTTGAAAAATACGACGACGGGCGATACGCTCTGCGACGAAAAGCACCCGATTGTACTCGAGAAGATGGAGTTCCCCGATCCCGTTATTCAGCTCTCCTTGGAGCCCAAGACGAAAGCGGGACAGGAAAAGATGACGCTTGCGCTCATCAAACTTGCGGAAGAAGATCCCACGTTCAAGACGTACACCGACCAAGAGACGGGACAGACGATCATCGCCGGTATGGGCGAGTTACACCTCGATATCATCGTAGACAGACTTCTTCGCGAATTCCATGTGGAAGCGAACGTCGGCGCGCCTCAGGTTGCTTACCGCGAAACCTTTAAAAAGGCCGTGGAAGCCGAAGGTATGTATAAGCGTCAGTCCGGCGGTAAAGGTCAGTACGGTCACTGCAAGATCCGTCTCATTCCCAACGAGGCGGGCGCAGGATATTCCTTTGAAGATCAGACGGTCGGCGGATCTATTCCCAAAGAATATATCCCCGCAATCGATAAAGGAATTCAGGAAGCGGCGAAGAACGGTTTCCTTGCTGGCTATGAAGTTGTAGATTTCAAAGTGGAAGTATACGACGGTAGCTATCATGAGGTGGACTCGTCTGAAATGGCGTTCAAGATCGCAGGCTCTATGGCGTTCAAGAACGGAATGGAAAAGGCGGGCGCGGTGCTGCTTGAGCCGATCATGAAAGTAGAGATCATAACGCCCGAAGACTACTTCGGCGATTTGATGGGGAACATCAGCGGACGCCGCGGTAACATTTTGGGCACGGACGATCGCGGCGGTGCAAAAGTCATCGACGCAGAAGTTCCGCTTTCCGAAATGTTCGGCTATGCGACCGATCTCCGTTCCCGCACGCAGGGCAGAGGACAGTTCACGATGCAGTTTGATCATTATTCCGAAGTACCTAAGAGCATTTCCGAGAAGATTATTTCCACTCGCGTAAAGAAGTCAGATTGATCTTACGGAATATAGGAAATATCGGAAAATTTGAAAAAAATATCTGTAAATTATTTGCAAATTTTCTTTTTATCGGTTATAATAATGCCGATAAGGCAATACAGCTTTGTATCAGGAAATGATAGATAGCTGCGATTTCGGCGAAGACCGGAATAAGTTATCAAAAAATAAAAAAAATTCGGAGGAAATCCAAAATGGCAAAGGCAAAATTTGACAGAAGCAAGCCCCACGTCAACATTGGTACGATTGGCCACGTTGACCACGGCAAGACCACTTTGACCGCAGCTATCACCATGGTTATGGCATGCAAAGGTCAAGCTCAGAAGATGCGCTACGATGAAATCGATAAGGCGCCCGAAGAGAAAGCACGCGGTATCACAATTAACACCGCACACGTTGAGTACGAGACGGCTAGCCGCCACTATGCGCACGTTGACTGCCCGGGACACGCGGACTATGTCAAAAACATGATCACCGGCGCTGCTCAGATGGACGGCGCGATCCTCGTTGTTGCCGCAACAGACGGTCCCATGCCCCAGACCCGTGAGCACATCCTGCTCGCTCGTCA
>CAZFPP010000038.1:0-8877 GCA_964521125.1 uncultured Clostridia bacterium | reverse complement strand
ACGCGGCAAAGAGATATTGAATATAACTTCCATTTGCCTCCGCCTCTTCGTTGACCGAGTAAAAGGTTCTGCCAAACTCCCCGGACTCTTTCGTAATGTAATTGCTCGTCAATTGATACCCTTCCTCTTCCGGATAATAATTCATTTGCTGATAAAGCCGCATCTCGGAGCTGTTACTTCCGGTAGTATACAGATCATATTCCGAATATTTGTTATAAAAACCGTCTCCGACGATACAGAGCGACGCCATTGAATAACGGAATTTCTCCTGAAAGTCCTTTTGAAGATTTCTCCAATCCGTAGTTTCATAGCCGGTTCCGCTCTGTCCTTCTTTCAAAATGTCATATTCGGAAAAATCTTCGTTTGTATCAACAATTCCCGTAACGGTAACATGAATCCAAGAACCGACAGTAACGAGAATACTCAACTGACGCCCGATTAGGTCGTCATATGTATTGATTTCAACTTCACTGTCCGAAATCTGGGAATAATATCCGTAGAATTTGAATGTCTCGAAAACCTCTGTCGAAATAAGGCATTCGCTGTCGCCGGACGGATAGTCTCCCGCAACCAAGCTCATTACTTTACTATCTCCGGCTTCAAGATATGATTTCACATTTGAAAAATCGGTAAAAGCAGTAAATGCAGAAACCATTTTATAATAATCGCTCTGATTTGCGCCGCCTTGATTTTGATTGACGGAAAACGAAATACCGGCTGTATTGGCGTTAAGATTAAGGGTATAGGCGGGAATAAAATTCATTTTCGGATAGCTTGCTTGTAGATCTGCAATCTCCTGAGCCGAAAAATGAGAAGATGAACGCCCTGTAGCAATCGAATTCGTATATACCTTGTCTCCGTTCTGTATATGCACTATACCGTATTTTTCCAAAACCGCAGCGCTGAATGAAGATTCGGAAAGCGTAGTTGCGCCAAGCGACGCCGTATTATACGTGAGCAACGTAGAAAATACGCCGAATACGATAAATGCAATCGTGGCAAGCAAAGTCGTAAACACAAGGCGCAGCGGTTTGAGCCGCAGCCCCGCGAACCCCATCTTAAACGCATAACGCATGGGAAAAGTCGATTTGATAAACGAACTTTCATCCTTTTCGGGAACGGTCTCCGTTGCCGGAGTACGGGTAAAACCAACGTATCCGCTTTGACCGGCAACCTCTTCCACATCTTCTTTTTCGGAAGAAATCACAATTCCCGTTTTCGTCCTGCGTAAAAAATCAAGGATACGCTTCTCTTCCTCTTCGGAGAGAGACATGCCGCAAGTCACGGAAAGCTTTTTATCCGTGATTTCGGTAAGATTGGTATGATCGCCTTCCCCCTCTCCGCGACTCACGTCCGAGATGATCTTCCCGTCTCTGAGTTCGATGATCCTGTCCGCATACGTCTCGGCAAAATCGCGATCGTGCGAGACGATGACGACAAGCTTGTCCGCGGAGAGTTTTTTCAGCGTATCGAACACCTGTTTCCCCGTTGCGGAATCGAGCGCGCCGGTAGGCTCGTCCCCCATGATGATTTCGGGATTTTTAACGAGCGCGCGTGCAATCGCAACGCGCTGTTTCTGCCCGCCCGACAACGTGTTGGGATGGCGGTCGCCGTATCCTTGCAAGTCTACCTGCTCCAACAATCGATTGACGTGCTCCATGTCGCGCGGCTTACCCTGCAATTCAAGCGCAAGAGCAACGTTTTCCGCAACCGTCAGTTCCGTTAGAATATTGTACTCCTGAAAAATGAAGCCGACATAAGTATTGCGATAGGAATCGAAATCGCTACCGGAAAAATCTTTCGAGGATTTCCCTTTGACGATGATCTCTCCCTCGTCGGGCGTATCCAATCCGCCCGAGACATTAAGCAGCGTCGATTTCCCGCTTCCCGATTTTCCCAAAAGGAACACCATTCCCTTTTCGGGAAAATCTACCGAAACGTGATCGAGCGCGACAAGCGTCTCCCCCTTGGTCGTATACCGTTTGACCAAATTTTTTACTTGTAACACATTTACTCCCCCTTTTTTTTGAAGCTACCTATTCACAGTCGGATGAACCTCATTGCGGCTGATATCGTTAAAATTTCAGAAAAAGTATCCTTAAAATCATCAAATATTCTATCGGGAATATTTGAACGCTTTTTCTGCGAGAAATTCGTAAGAATCTCTCAATTCGTCCAATTGTTCATAATCGTCCTTATAATTTTCGATGAGAACAGCGCCCGTGAATCCGACGTCGGAAAGACGGGAAAAAAGCTCGTCAAAGTCAAAGATTCCTCTCCCCGGGAGACTCATCTTTCCTTCTGCGGTAACGTCGCTTACATGAACGTGCGAAATTGCGCCGCCCATTTCGGCAAGATAATCCCGATAATCATAATCGGAAATGCGCGCCTGCTTCAAATCGAGTACGCCCGCAAGCGAAGGACAGCGCGTTTTCAATTCGCGAAAAACGCCGGGACGGTTATAGAACGCCCATTCCACGTTTTCGTAAGCAAGCGTCACGCCGCGCTCGGCGCAAAATCGATAAATTTCTTCCGTTCGTTCGCCCGTGCGCGCAAAGTTTTCTTGGAACGTCCGCTTGAGTCGCGCAATCCCGTGAAAGGTATAATACTTTGCGCCCAAAAGAGAGGCAGACTGCATGGTTTTCGCAAGCCAGTCGAAAGCATCCGCTTTCACGCGCGGATGTTCGGCGTAAAGCTGCGGCTCAAACTGCGTATTCAAGACGTGTACGGAATGTACGTTGACGTTTCCTTTCCGCGCAACGAGCCGCTTCGAAAAAGAAGGCTCGTATTCGCAGAACGACGTCAAAAAAACTTCCGCAGTTTCCACTCCCCAAGAAGCAAAAATCGGCAGAGCGTCCTCATTATTTTCCCGCAAAAAGAGCGACGCCGTGGAAATTCCCGCTTTCATCAGTAAAATTTCTCCAACAGCTCGTCCGCCGCGCGCTCCATGAACCCTTTGGTACAATAGAGCGTCAGAATAGTATAGCGATCGCGAATCTTATACGCCTCAAAAAACATCCTTCGAACCGTCTCGCGGGAAACGCCAAGCTCTGAAAAACGCACGGGACAACCAAGCTTTCCGAGTACGTCCAACACATATTCGCACGACGGTAACTTTTCCGCTTCCTCATATACTTTCTCGCAGTTTTCGAAAGGCGCGCGGTCTTTGAGCGTATGATACAGATATAAAGAGACAGCCGTTCCAAGTCCTACTTTCACGCCGTGCAACGGAATACGTTCGCCGCGGCGCAAAAAATCCATTTCAAGGAAATGGCTCATATGATGTTCCGCACCCGAAGCGGGACGGGAATTCCCCGCGATGACCATCGCATACCCCGAAATGATGAGCGCGTTCATCAGTTTTTGAACCGCGTCGGACTCTCCTTTAAGCAGAGCGGGAATACTCTCGTCGCAAGCGCGTACCGCTTCATACATGAGCGTTGCCGCATCCTTTCCATACGTTTCTCCGGTAAGAAAGGAGGAAATGCGCCAGTCGGTGAGACAACAATATTTGGCAAGAATATCCCCCACGCCCGCGCCTATCATGATTTTCGGCGCGCTCTTTAATATATCGTAATCGAGAAGTATATCCGAGGCAACCTGCGCATTCCGTGTGATTTTGAATCCGTTCTCAATCAGAGGCGTCACCCCAGAAGTATATCCATCCATAGAAGGCGCGGTCGCAAACACGCCGCTCTTTTTCCCTAAAAGAAACCCCGCGCGCTTTGCAAGATCGTTAAGCGTGCCCGCCCCGACGGCAAGCAGATAGTCATACTCTTTCCCCGCATCGGTGACGATTCGTACCGTTTTTTCATCGGCGACAGGTTCTCTTTCGGGAAGCGTGAGTACGCCGAACGAACGAGTATGCCGCTTCAACATTTCCGAAACTTCATCAGAGAACGGTAACGTTGTCTCATCCGTGAGAATCAGTATGCGCATCTCTTTGGTATTGTGCAAAAAAACGGGAAATTCTCCGTTTTGTATTTGTTCGACGTTTACGCCGAACTTTGCAGACAGTCGCGCAATATCTTCCATAAAATCCCTTATAAGCCGACGCGCCCTTCAAACGGGCGCGGCATTAAAACTATTTCGCTTTACTTTTTCACGCTTTCAAGAAGTTCTGCAACCGATTGTTTTGCCTTTTCCAGCTCGGCTTCCGCCTGCGTCTCGTCTTTGGCGCGGATAGAATAGTAAATTTTCAGTTTAGGTTCTGTTCCCGACGGACGAACGCATATGAACGACCCGCCTTCCAGCTCATAATACACGCAATTACATTTGGGAATGTTCAGCGGCTCCTCTTTGCCGTCTGCGCTTCTCCGAACGTCTGCGGAATAATCGCGCACCGCGATCACGCCAAACGAACCGAATTTTTCTACTTTCACCGTTTTTAACGCATCGACAACGGCGTTCATTTCCTTCATCGCGTTGAGTCCGGAATATTGGATCGAGATGTTTTTATCGAGCACATAACCGTATTTTGCGTAAATTTCTTGCAATCTGCCATATACGGTCTTACCGATATACGTATAATAGCAAACCATCTCGGCGCACAGCATAGAAGCAACGACCGCGTCCTTATCCCTTGCGTGCGTGCCGCGCAGATATCCGCAGGATTCCTCAAACCCGAACACATACGTATGCGAACCGTCCGCTTCCCATTCCTTGATCTTCTCGCCGATGAATTTAAACCCGACGGGCGTTTCGAAGAGCGCAACCCCGAATTCCTCGCAGATCGCCTTCGCCATACCCGTTGAAACAAACGATTTTACAACGGCAGCGTTTGCAGGCAACGCATTTTCCTCTTTGAGACGGGTGAGAATGTAATCGAGCAACAAAATTCCCACTTGGTTGCCCGACAGCGCGGTGAATTCCCCTTTGTCGTCCTTGACGGCAACGCCCAAACGGTCGGAATCGGGGTCTGTCCCAAACACCACGTCCGCATTGATCTCGTTCGCCAACGCAATGCCCATCGAGAGCGTCTCTTTGAATTCGGGATTGGGCACTTTCACCGTCGAAAACTCGGTATCCTTCGTCGTTTGTTCTTCAACAACGGTCACGTTGATCCCAAGCAGTTTTAAAATACGCATAACGGGAACATATCCCGAGCCGTGAACGGGCGTATAGACAAGTTTTAAATCTTTCCCGCATTTTTCCACCGCTTCTTTGGAAAGCGTGAGACGGGAAAGCGCTTCGATATACGTATCGTCCACTTCTTTGGGCACGGAAACGATAAGCGGGCTGTTCTCCTCGCCCGTGACGGAAAGATAATCGGTGATCCGGTTGATGAATTTCACGACGATCGCCGTCGCTTCGGGCGACATTTGCGCGCCGTCCTCGCCGTATACTTTATAGCCGTTGTATTCCTTGGGATTATGAGACGCGGTGATCATAATACCCGCAACGGTATGCAGATAACGCACCGCATAAGAAAGCATGGGCACAGGATGAACGTCGTCGAACAAATACGCCTTAATTCCGTTCTTTGCAAGCACTGCCGCGGCTTTTTCGGCAAACAGTCGGCTGTTTCTGCGCGTATCGTACGAAATGACGACGCCGCGCGTCCGATCTTCTTCGGAGAGCGTCTTAATATATTCCGCAAGCCCTTGCGTAGCGCGCATAACGGTGAAAATATTCATCATATTCATGCCGCAACCGATGATCCCGCGCATGCCCGCCGTCCCGAATTCCAATTCCCCGCCAAAACGGTATTCTTTTTCCTTTTCATTCTCCCCGATTGCCGCAAGCTCGTTGCGGAATTCTTCGGACAGACGGTTGTCATGAAGCCACTTTTCGTAATTTTCCTGATAGGTCATAATCTTTTTCCCCTTTTATTACCATACTTTTATTATCATGCGCCGCAGGCGCATAAATTCTATTTTATTCGCTCAACCCGTCGGGCAGATCTTCTCCCTCGATCGTACGGAAAGAGATATAATATTTCTTGTTCTGATCGTTATAATAACAAACAAATTGCAAACAAAGCAAAAACAGATAACTTGCCGGAATAGAGATAAACAATGCGCTCCCCAAAGTACACAACCCGCACACGATGTTCAGAATAAAAATCACATATATGGAGAGCAGAAAATTGGAAAATCTGCCGCCGAAATCTTTTCCCGTCCCTTTCAGACATGTCTTTAATCCGCCGATCACGCCGTTCTTCTCCGCTATGGTAGCGGGAACCCATGCCGAAACTATCGTCATCTTCAGCGTTTGCAAGCAAAGGAACGCTGCGATTGAAATAGATAATCCAACCAGCACGGATACAATACTCCAACCGAACAACAGCGAAGGCGTAAAAAAGAAGACAAACCAACAAAACGCAAGGACGAGCAGATCGTAAAGAAAGGAAACAGGCACATAGATGACATGATATAACATCGCACGCCCGAGATTTTTGAAGTAAGCCGCCGAAAAGCTCGTCTTTGTGTAAAGCGACATCTTATCGTTCAAGATACTGCCGAATGCAAACAGCGCAAGCCCGTTGAGAAAACGGGAAACAAGATAGAGCAGGCAGATGAGAAGAATAGAACCGACAATGGAGCCGACGTTCTCTCCCAAAAGCGCAATGAACGCCGTGCAAGCCTGCATAAACGTTTCGCGGAACGTTTCGAGATAAGACGTGTTCCCCGAAACGAGCGCCTCGAAAAACTCCCCGATCAACCCGGCAATTTGCTTGATCTCCGCGCTCGTAAAAATGATGTGAAGTCCGATATTCAGCACTGCATAAATGAGTCCGATAAAAAGCGCACCCGTCACGACGCGGTACAATAAAAACTTGTACGTATTGGAAAAATTATCCATTAAAATACGCAACGCATTTCTCAGTTTCATATCAAAGCTCCCTGTAACTACGGAGAATATCTTCTCTGTCGATCTTATCCGTTTCGAAATAAAACGTCTCCATGCGAATGGAAAAACTCAAAAGGAGCGCTACAATCAACACGAATGCGATTAAAACGGAAACGAACGTCGACAAAAACGCGCTTCCCCAAATGATGAAAAAGGACGGAAAAAACGAGATGAGAAGAGAAAGCAAAAGTTCTCCTTTCACCCCTACCATGAGCCGGTAAGAGTAGAGAAACGCATTATAAGCGCGCATTCCCGTGATCTGCATACAGGGCAGCCAAAGATAAAACATGGCGACCAAATAGAGCAGCAATGCAAAAAACGCAAAAACAATGACGACGAACAGGAAATATGTCACCCCGTGCGCGCCGAGCGCCGAAACGGTGTAAAGCATAGCGGAAAGCACCAGCGCCCAAATCTCGTACAGCGCAAGATACAAACACACAATCGCCGTAACGGTAAAAATCTGCTCGCCGAACTGTGAGAAGACGCCGCTCAACGTGCGCTTGCCGATTCGCATATGTTTTTCCACGAACGCAAGCAGAAAGGTAAGAAAACAAACGATACAGATCAACGCGCAAACGCTGTAAACGGCGCCGAGCGCGGAATCGAACCGAAAAAGGCTCCATGCGCGAAAGACGGCGGAAAAGCTGAGCGTCCCACCGCCGAAAAACGCTTGTAGGAAAGATTTTATCGCAGAAAAATTAAGAGAGAGAGCAAGGAAAATCGCGGGTATGATTGCAAACGGCAAAACAAACCACACGTTTTTAAAAATATATTTCCAATGTTCGAAAACAATCCGCATCGCTACCTCTTCGTTTATGAAACGCTTTTCGTCCTATTCCACACCGCTTTTATTATATACCAAACCGTCTTTTCTGTAAAGAGTTTTCGCCGTAATTGTTAGCTCTTTCGAAAATTCATTTTAAGAATTTTCCGTACACTTCCGAAGCGGGCGCAAACGAAGCGAACGTATCCGGGTACTGACGGATAATGCGCTGCACGTCCGACATCTGGCGTTTCCGGACAATGCAAACCAACACGCTGTGATCGCTATGGGAATACATTCCCACAGCGGGAAGCTCCGTTACGCCGTGATGCGTCTTTTCCATGATTTCTTTGGAAATTTCTTCGGCGTGGTTGGTCACGATCTCGAATCTGTAAGCGACTTTGAAACCCTGCAAAATGAGATCGCAAACTTTACTCGTCACATACAGCGATACGAGCGCCAAAAGAACGGGATCGAGTTTTTCCGTAAAACTTGCGCCGCGATTATAGACAAAGAAGGAAGCGAATACGACGCAAGCGTCGAACGCGGACGTAAGCCAGCTGACGCTGATAAAACGAAACTTTTTATTGACGAGAGAAGCAAGCACCGTCGTTCCTCCCGAAGTTCCGCAACATTTTAGCATGATTGCAAGCGCCGCGCCGAGAAAAATCCCGCCCGCGACGGCGGCAAGCAAGCCCGAATATTGGGGCTGATATTTAAGATCCGTCATGAACGGGATATAATCGAACACAATCAACAATCCCGAACTAAGCAGCATGGAAAGCGTGGAAATGACCGCCTCGCGCTTTCCGAGGAAAAAGAACGCCACAAAAAACAACGGTATGTTGAGCATGAGCAAAAACCAACCCGAGCTCCAATCCGTGACATATTCAAGAAGCACGGAAATGCCGTTGATCCCGCCCGGAGCGAAGTTATTCGGCGAAACAAATACATAGATGCCGAATGCCCGAACGAAACCCGACAAAAGAATGGGAATGATTGCAGAAAGAAACAAGGAGCCGACTTTGCGATAAGCGTCTTTGGTAGTTGCCTTCATAAATCTCTTAACAAACCTCTTTGCGTCATTGTGCGAACTGTCTTTATCATACCACAGTGCGCGCAAATTTGCAACCCCTTTCCGACGAAATAACAACAGACGGCGCAGAAAATAAGCGCCGTCTTTCTCTTTTACAATTACCTCTGACTGTGCGCTACCAGCTCGCGCGTCCGTTTGGAATCGACAACGTAAATGAGATTGA
>CAZFPP010000037.1:0-8885 GCA_964521125.1 uncultured Clostridia bacterium | reverse complement strand
CCGCGGCAGATACTTTATAATTATATTTCGAAATGTCAATCATAAAACCCAAGCCTTTACGAATGATTTCGGAGACCGTCGCAACGCTTTGTCTGTTGCGCCCCGTCACGCGGATACGAGTCCCGAACCAATCAAGCACGCTGATTTTTACATCGGGATAACCTCACGCTTTCACTTGATTGCAACGCCCGCATTGAAAAGCGGAAGCCGCTCTCCGCCGCCTTGAAAATGATCATGCGCAAGAACGCTTCCGCCGATTCGGGGAAGAGGCGCGTTGCACCCGATAAAATAATATAGCGAAATTACAAATTGGTTTCCTCAATCTATATTTCCATTATAGCCTCTTTCCCCCCTTGTTTGCAAGTATTCTCTTATTATGTTATGAACATTTATTGATTTTTTACGACTTATGTTAGTCGGTTTCTCTGTTAAATAGTTTTAAGTTTTTTATTCCGCATAAAACTATTTAACATAGTCTTATGCGCTTAGATATTTCTTAATTTTAAAAACATTATCACTTTTTACCGCCTCACCGATCACAATTTTTGTTCCTTATTCCCATTCAATCGTTGCGGGCGGTTTGGAAGTGATATCGTACACAATTCTGTTCGCGTGTTTCACCTCGTTCGTGATACGGTTGGAAACTTTTTCCAGCACGTCGAACGGAATACGCGCCCAATCCGCCGTCATTGCGTCTACGCTGGTCACGGCGCGGAGTGCAATCACGTTTTCATACGTTCTGAAATCGCCCTGCACGCCCACCGTCTTGCTATCCGTAATCACGGCGAAATATTGCCAAATCTCCTTATCCAAGCCCGCTTTTGCGATCTCGTCGCGAAAAATACAGTCTGCATCGCGCAGCGTTTCCAGCTTTTCGCGGGTCACCGCGCCCATGATACGGATGGCGAGCGCGGGTCCGGGACAGGGTTGCCGCCAAACGACGGAATCGGGAAGTCCCAGCTCCGTCCCCACGCGGCGCACTTCGTCTTTGAATAAATCGCGCAACGGCTCAATAATTTCTTTGAAATCAACGACGTCGGGGAGTCCTCCCACGTTGTGATGGCTCTTGATGACGGCGCTCTTCCCCTTTCCGCTTTCAATCACGTCGGGATAGATCGTGCCCTGCACCAAAAAGTCCACTTTCCCTATTTTTTTCGCCTCTTTTTCAAACACGCGGATAAATTCCTCGCCGATAATATGCCGTTTCTTCTCGGGATCGGTAACTCCTTCGAGTTTGCTTAAAAACAAATCGGCGGCGTCCGCTTTTACGAGGTTCATTCCAAGCCCGTCACGAAAGACGGACATGACTTCTTCGGGTTCGTTTTTGCGGTGCAGACCGTGGTCTACAAACACGCAGGTGAGCTGATTTCCGACGGCGCGGTGAATAAGCGTTGCGGCGACAGCCGAATCCACCCCGCCCGACATGGCGCAGAGCACCTTTTTATCGCCGATCTTTTCCTTGATTTTAAGTATCTGCTCGGCGACGAAATTTTTCATCGTCCAATCGCCCTTCGCACCACACACTTCATAGAGGAAGTTTTTGAGAATTTGATTCCCGTATTCGGAATGCACGACTTCGGGGTGAAATTGAACGCCGTAAATTCTCTTTTGCGTATTTCCGTATACGGTGGCGGGACAGGTCTCCGTTTTTGCAAGCACGTCAAAACCTTCGGGCACTTCGGTCACGCGGTCGGTATGGCTCATCCAGCACACGCTCGTTAGAGGAATCCCTTTGGAGAGAGGACTTTCCTTGGTAAAAGAGAACGTCCTTTTGCCGTATTCGCTTGTGGGAGCATGCTCCACTTTTCCGCCAAGCGTATATGCGATGAGTTGGCAGCCGTAACAGATACCGAGCACAGGAATTCCCAATTGCAAAATTTCCTTGGAAATATGCGGGGAATTTTCGTCGTAAACGCTGTTGGGTCCGCCCGTAAAAATAATTCCGATAGGGTCGTACGCTTTGATCTCGTCAACCGTCATATCGCACGGTTTTAAATCGCAGAAAATCTTCAGATCGCGCACGCGGCGCGCAATGAGCTGATTATACTGTCCCCCGAAGTCGAGGACAAGCGCTCTTTCGTGTTGCATAATGCTCTCCTTTTTCGCTATCGAAAAACGCCCGTGCGGGGCGTTTTCGTTTTTCAGAGTGTGTTCGCGCTCTAATTTCTCGCCGAATAGTTGGGCGCTTCTTTGCTGATGGAAATGTCGTGCGGGTGGCTCTCCAAAAGTCCCGCGTTGGTAATGCGGATAAATTCCGAGTTTTTGCGCAGATCTTCGATATTTGCTTTTCCGCAATATCCCATACCGGAGCGCAATCCGCCCTTCATCTGATAGATGATCTCGGATACTGTGCCGCGGTAAGGGACTCTGCCTTCCACGCCTTCGGGGACGAATTTCGTCGAATTTTCCTGAAAATAACGGTCTTTGGAACCCGCCGCCATTGCAGAAAGAGAGCCCATTCCCCTGTAAACTTTAAAGCTTCTGCCTTGATAAAGTTCGATTTCGCCAGGACTTTCCTTCGTCCCCGCGAGCATGGATCCGATCATGACCGCGCTGCCGCCTGCCGCGAGCGCTTTTACGATATCGCCCGAATATTTAATCCCGCCGTCTGCGATAACTCTCTTGCCGTATTTATCCGCCTCTTCCGCACAGTCCATAACTGCGGTCAGCTGCGGGACGCCGATTCCGGCAACAATTCTCGTCGTACAGATAGAACCGGGACCGATTCCCACTTTAACGACGTCCGCGCCCGCTTCGATGAGCGCCTTCGTCGCCGCCGCCGTTGCGACGTTACCCGCGATGAGGGGCACGTTCGGATACGCCTTTTTGATTTCCGTCACCTTATTGAGAACGAACTTGGAATGACCGTGCGCCGTGTCGATCGCGATAACGTCGACCTTTGCCTCGACAAGAGCCGCTACGCGGTCCATGGTATTTGCCGCCGTTCCCACCGTCGCGCCCACCAAAAGGCGTCCGTTCTTATCGCGCGCCGAATTGGGATACTGGATGCTCTTTTCGATATCCTTAATCGTGATAAGCCCTTTGAGATACCCGTTTTCGTCAACGATGGGAAGTTTTTCGATGCGGTGTTTGCCTAAGATTCTCTGCGCATCTAATAGAGAGGTGCCAACGGGCGCTGTGATAAGGTTGTCCTTCGTCATCACGTCCTCGATCGGTTGGTCGTAATTGGTCTCGAACCGAAGGTCGCGGTTGGTAAGGATGCCAACGAGTTTTCCGTTTTTGGTAATGGGAACGCCGCTGATACGGTACTGTTCCATGAGCGCGATTGCGTCTTTGACAAGATTCTGCGGTTCAAGGAAGAACGGATCGGTAATCACGCCGTGCTCGCTACGCTTCACTTTATCTACCTGCGCCGCCTGTTCCTCTATGGACATATTTTTGTGAATGATTCCCATGCCGCCTTCGCGCGCCATCGCAATGGCGAGACGGTTTTCCGTAACCGTATCCATTGCCGCCGAAATGATGGGAATATTCAAATTGATTCCGTCGGCAATCGTTGTGCGTAAATCGACGTCGCTCGGAAGCACGTCGGACGCTTGCGGAACGAGTAGAACGTCGTCAAACGTCAGCCCTTCTTTGATTATTTTACTCATTTTCTGCCACCTGCTCCAAAATTGTCAATATATTTAGATAATCATTATTTTCTTCAAATTGCTCTTTGGATAGATTTTTCAACAAATAAGCGCAGAATGTTCCGTCATTCGCTTCCGCCGCTTCGAGAGCGAGCATAAAGACGGGATTTTCCGCTGTAAACGCTTTGCTCGTTTCTGTCACCGCAAAGCGATAAGCTTCTTCTTTCTCTTCGTCCGTCTTTGCCACACGGTATTGTACGCAAGCTCCCCTTGCGCACACATAGCAACGGTAGTCGATACTCAGCGTACCGGACGGAAGAGTCATCGTGACCGCGCCCTGTTCTTCGCAATAATCGTCGAACTGTTCGTGAGCGTACAGACATTCAAACCTTTCGTAAGCGACCAAATCGTTTTTGTTCTCTGCAGCGATCTCGAAAGAACGGGCAAGACAATCGATATCCGAAGACTGCTGATATTCCTGATAAGCGTAATCGCCGCTGATACTTTCCAACCCCAAAGAAGCGGTAAGAGTCATCATTGCCTTTGGAGCGCAAAACGAAACGATCCCGAACACGGATATGACCAAGATCAGCGCAACGCCAAGCGTAATAAAAACGGTTTTTATTATTAGCTTTTTCATTTGAGTTTCAAAGCCCTGTTTGATTATTTCCATCTATTTTATCATATGAAGACAAAAAATGCAACTGAAAAAGCAATAAAAAAGTAATGAATTATCTCCCGCGCTCATATTCATAAAAATATGAAAAAAACATTATGTATTCTGTTGCTTTCCTGCCTGTGCTTTCCCGCGCTCACGGCGTGCGGGAAAATCGATTATTCCGAATATCTTTCCGACGTGCGCAGCGACGTATTCCGTGCGGAAACGGAGGAATTCACGCTGACCCTTTCCTGCGTTTCTCGGGAACATCCCTTTCTTGCGGATGGAATCGCATCCGAAAGAAGCGATCTTGTAGAAATCGTTTTGAACGACGGCGGAACGGGCGGCGTAGATTATGAGATTTACGTTCTGGGAGATACCGTATGGGGCGGAGATATGGCTTTCCGCAATGTAAGCGGCGATTATTATTACTCTCGGGGAACAGACGCGTTTCCCGAAGGGAACGTATCTCTGCGAATCCAATGGGACGATGAAACGAGGGAACTCACCGTTACAAGTATAAAAAACGAGAATACGCTCACGGTGAACGAGGCGCTTCAATCGGCGCTTGATTATGAAAAAGACGCCGTTTCCACGCTTACGCGCAACGGCGCTTTCTGCGGCGAAATCTTCGTGCGTCTGCTGCGCCGCGATAAAACATATTATTATGTGGGAATTGCCGATACGACGGGAAAGACGATCTCCTTACTTTTAAACAGCGAAACGGGAGAAATACTCGCGCGCCGAGTCTCGGGATAACCTCGCAAAGGTTGACAACGGGCGGGAAAACGGTTATACTGCAAGTAACGTTATAAAAGGAGAATGCAAATGAAAAAGGCTCTGCGCATTATTTATAAAATCCTGCTCTGCTTTTTTGCCGTCGTTTTTTCCCTCGTCGCCGGCGGCGCGACTTTTTTTCTCATCTGCGACGCCGTCGCCGTGCACTTTGCGCGCATTCTCCCCTCTTATGAACAAATAGATATTACCGAAATCCTTGCAAAAGAGGAATGGACGGAGCAAGATTACGACGTGCTGTATCATCAAACGGGCGTTGGCAAGAACGCGCTCGATGAGATGAAAGACGACCCCGAACGTATCCTCTCTTTTCAAACAGCGCTCTTTTATGAAGGAGAAATTGTTCAGGAACAGGTTGCCTACACCACTTCGCACGACGCGATGAAAGATTTTACCGCGCCCATGGTCGATTTGCAGGAAGGCGACGTTATCGTTTCCTCTTCCTGTCATACGTTCGGCTGGCGGAACGGACACTCCGCGCTTGTAACGGACGGTACGAAAAAGAGGGTGCTGGAATCACGCTCTTTGGGAATTCCAAGCAGCTACGGAACCGCAAATTGGTTTCAGAAGTCTGCAAATTTTATTGTTTTGCGTTTAAAAAACGCAACGCGGGAAGAACGCGCCGAAATCGCCGAATGGGCGAGCGCTCACCTCTATCAGGTTGAATATTCTATTATGGTAGGCATTTCTTATGAAAAAGACCAGGGCGACGATCCGCAAGTGACGCATTGCAGCCACCTTGTTTGGCAGGCGTATTATCACTTCGGCTACGATATCGACTCAGACGGCGGTCCCGTTGTCACCTCCCGCGATATCGCAAATTCCCCCTATTTGGAAATCGTGCAGGTATACGGCTTCGATCCCGATAAATTATGGTAAAACCGCCCGGGCGGGCGTCTTTCATAGAGGATAGAAACCAAATATTTCAACGGGCGTACCGAACGGTACGCCCGTTTTTTTGAAGACAATTTGTAAATACGTTCGCATTACGCTTGCAAAAATTTCGGGGATATGCTATATTGATTATGCCAAACAAATCTTACAACCCAAATTAGGAGTATGGGGTTTATTTTTGTATTTTAATTTTTTCTCATTGCATTTTGTATTCGGTAAAAATGCAAATTCCTTTTATGCAATGAGAGGTCATATAAACCCTACTGCGTAAGATTTGTTTGGCGACAGTCGGAGTTTGCGTTTTTCGTGCGCTGACTTCGTCGGCGCACTTTTTTTTGCAAATTACTTGCTTAAATCAGTTCGCCGTGGTATACTGAACACGTCACACAAATTAATAAACCCACGGGGTACGAAAACGGCATTTCGTATCTCTTAATCCTCGTGGGTAATTTGTGTGACAACAATCGGAGATACTGATGCAAAGGGTGTGCTCCGGTTGGAGTACGCCCGATTTTTCTCGGGAAAATCTTTGCAAAAGAGAAAACGGAGGTTTTTTATGAAACGTAAAATTTTTACTGTGTTCCTTGCCGTCTGTGCGGCAACGTGTCTCTGTTTCGGCTTGGCGGCTTGCGGCGAGAAACACACGCACACGTATGCGGAAAGCTGGACGTATGACGAAACCTATCATTGGCACGCCTCAACTTGTGAACATACCGACGAGGTGAGCGAAAAGAGCGAGCATAGCTTTGTAGACGGAATTTGTTCGGCATGCGGCTATGAACAAGGTACGCAGCCGCACGAGCACACTTTTTCCGAAAGCTGGACAAGCGACGACGGCTACCATTGGCACGCCGCGACGTGCGAGCACACCGACGTGATAAGCGGGAAAGCGGCGCATACGTTTAAAAACGACGTTTGCACAATTTGCGGTTATGACAACGGCACAGGAAAAGACGGCAACGAAACAGAACGACACAGCGAAGGACTTGCGTATACGCTTTCGGACGACGGAGCTTCCTATATCGTAAGCGACATAGGAACTTGCACAGATACGGATATCGTAATTCCCTCTACATACAACGGTTTGCCCGTTACCGAAATCGGTGATAGTGCGTTCCGTGGTTGCACTTCGCTGACGAGCATTGTGATTCCCGACAGTGTGACCTCTATTGGTGATTCTGCGTTCTATAAGTGCACCTCGCTGACGAATATCACGATCCCTGACAGCGTGATAACCATAGAGGATGCTGCGTTCTATAATTGCACCTCACTGACGTACAATGAAGATGACAACGCCTATTATTTAGGCAACGAGAGTAATCCTTACGTCGTTCTTGTGGACACTAAGAGTACCAATATTACAAGTTGTACGATCAATGAAAAGACTAAATTTATTTATAGTTCTGCGTTCTCTTGGTGCACCTCGCTGACGAGCATTACGGTTGACGAAAACAACAGTTATTACAAATCCATAGACGGGAATTTATACAGTAAAGACGGCACAACCTTAATTCAATATGCAATCGGAAAAACGGACGCCTCTTTCACGATTCCCGACAGCGTTACTTCTATCGGTGAGTATGCGTTCTCTTGGTGCACCACGCTGACGAGCATTGTCATTCCCGACAGCGTGACTTCTATCGGTGAGTATGCGTTCTCTTGGTGCACCACGCTGACGAGCATTGTCATTCCCGACAGCGTGACTTCTATCGGCGATGATGCGTTCAGTAATTGCGCCTCGCTGACATACAATGAATGTGACAACGCCTATTATTTAGGCAACGAGAGTAATCCTTACGTCGTTCTTGTGAAAGCTAAGAGTACCGATATTACAAGTTGTACGATCAATGAAAAGACTAAGATTATTTATTATACAGCGTTCTCGGGTTGCACCGCGCTTACGAGCATCAATATCCCCGACAGCGTGACCGAAATCGGTGAGTATGCGTTCTCTGGTTGCACCTCGCTGACGAGCGTGACAATCGGCAGTGGCGTGACCGAAATCGGTGATTCTGCGTTTTTGGGTTGCGACTCGCTGACGAGCGTAACAATCGGCAACGGCGTGACCGAAATCGGTTCTAATGCGTTCGGGGGTTGCGACTCGCTGACGAGCATTACGATCCCCGACAGCGTGACCGAAATCGGTGAGTATGCGTTCATAAATTGCACCGCGCTGACGAGCGTGACAATCGGCAGTGGCGTGACCGAAATCGGTGAGGGGGCATTCTATTGGTGCCCCTCGCTGACGAGCGTAACGATTGGGAACGGCGTGACCTCGATCGGTTATGAGGCGTTCGCAGAGTGCTACTCGCTGACAAGTATCACAATCCCCGACAGCGTGACCGAAATCGGTGAGTATGCGTTCATAAATTGCACCGCGCTGACGAGTGTGACGATCGGCAATGGCGTGACCTCTATCGGTAGTTGCGCGTTCTATCGTTGTACCTCGCTGACAAACGTGACGATCGGCAACGGCGTGACCTATATCGATAATCAAGCGTTCTATGGTTGCACCAAGTTGACGAGCATTGTGATTCCCGACAGCGTGACCGAAATCGGCGGTTATGCGTTCTATGGTTGTGACTCGCTGACGAGCATTGTGATTCCCGACAGCGTTATCTCGATCGGCTATGAGGCGTTCGGATTTTGCACCTCGCTGACGAGCGCGACGTTTGAAAACACAAGTGGGTGGAAAGTTGGAAATGCGAGCATTTCAAGCGCGGATTTAGCCGACCCCGCAACCGCGGCGAAATATCTTACAGATACATATAGTTGGTATTATTGGAAACGCAGTTGATTAAAAAGTCGGTTCCATACAATAACTATGTGCGGCGCGACTTTTTTTCTCGTCTGCAACGGCAGAAGCCTTCTCTAAACTCCCAGACTATCCGGGAGTTTTCTTTATACAAAAAAATCGCCTCTGCCGAGGCGATTTTTTTACAGAT
>CAZFPP010000036.1:0-8988 GCA_964521125.1 uncultured Clostridia bacterium | reverse complement strand
CGTCTCGACATGCTTGGTTTGAGGGAACATATCAAACGGCTGTAAATAGACGATTTCATATGCGCCGCCGGGGGTTTGCGCTTTTACCAGCTCGCCCGACGCCGTCTCAACCAAGCTGCCTGTAAGTATCCCGAGATCACGCGCAAGCGTTGCGGGATTGCAGGAAATCATGATCACCTTTTCCACGCCGTTTGAAAGAATTTCCCGCAAAACGCGCCGATCGACGCCCGAACGCGGAGGATCGAGCACGATCGTCGCCGCGGGTTCCTTTTTTATGAGCGCGGGAAGCTCCTCCTCCACCGAACCGCAAAGATTCGTCATCTTATCTTGCAGTCCGTTGACCTCTTTTAATCGATCCGCGCACCCGCTCGCCTCGGGCACGATCTCGATCCCGTACGCCCTTTTGCATTTTTTCGCAAACAACGCGGTGAGAAGTCCGCCTCCCGAATAGCAATCGATCACCGTTTCGTCCTCGCCCGCCAAGGAAACCGCTCTTTCGTAAAGATTCGACCGCACCCCGTCGTTGACTTGCACAAACGTATTGGGACCCGCTTCGTAAGCGATTCCGCTTTCCTCACACTCGTAAACGCCCGCGCCTTTGAGCAAAATAAACTGTTCGCCGAACACGACGTTCGTTTCCTCCGGATGATAATTGAGATAAAAGCTATACACGGGGAAAATTTCGTCGAGCAAAAACAAAAAATAATCGATTCCTTTCAATTCGCGTTCGGCGGAAACAAGCGTTACGAGAAACTGTCCTTTCAGCTCCCGCACAACAATATGGCGCAACTGCCCCGTCTTTGTCTCCCCGTCATATCCGTCGATCCCGCATTTTTCCATAAATTTATATACTGCGGCAATGAGCTTTTGCGCCCAATCGGGATGAATGGGACATTCTTCCGTTTTCACGATGCGGTGAGAGCGCTCGGCATAAAAACCCACGGCGTTCTCTCCGTTCACGCGTCCGATGGGAAGTTGCAACTTGTTGCGGTAAGCGTATTCTTTCTCGCTCTTTTCGCAAAGAGGAACGGAATAGGAAATGCCGCCGATTTTCCGCAAAGCTTCCGTAATGAGATTCGTTTTAAATTTAAGCTGTTCGCGGTAACGGATATGCTGTAATTGGCAGCCCCCGCAGCGCGTGAAAACGGGACAAACCGGACGGACGCGCTCTTCTGCGGGCGTATAAAGCTCGCTGATCTTTCCGTAAGCGATATTACCCTTGCTTTTCAGAATTTTGATTTGCGCTTTCTCTCCCGGCAGCAAATAGGGAACAAAAACAACGGTATCGTCGTTTTTCACGATTCCCTCCCCACCAGAGGCAAGCGCTTCTCCCGTTCCAACGAACATTTGATTTTTTTCCATATTCACCTCCGGATCCTGCGAATCGCGATATCCGCAGACCGCTGGCAATAAAATATCATAATATCGTACACAAAGAAAAACAACGTTCCGCCGATAAAAATCGCATAAAAGAAAAACTGTGCGATCCAATCGGGAAAGGTAAAGCCCGCCATGTTCGTGAGCACGTAATAAGAAAGCCACATAGCAAAGTCAAACCATACTGCTTTCACAGCGAGACAAACGACTTTCAGAGGCGTTCTTTTTACAAACCGCCGTTGCAGATAGTTGACGATGGGATGTAGCCCGAAAAAAACGAAATAAGGAACGATCTTCCACAGGCAAAGCGGAAGCGCGATCAGCCCCGCCGCCAAATAGCAAAGCGCCGCGCCCCAAACGAAATCTTTGGAAAGCGGAACCATGAGCGCAAACGTTGCAATGAGGTAGCCTGTCGCAAGCAAAAACGGATTGAGCGAACCGAGCATCAAAAACGCCGCGGCAAACGCGCACGCGATCGCCGAAAGCGCAATTTCGAAGGATTTCGAAGGCTTTTTCATCAACGGCAATTACAACAGAGATTGAACAGACAATTCACGCAAAGAAACGTATAACAGAAACTTGCGCAATTCGCGCACCAATTTCCGCCCATCTGCTCGTCGCCCGAAACGGGGTTGGGATTGGTATTCGGCGCACCGCCCGTCTGTTTGTTATAATCCGCACGCGCTTTGAGTTTTTCGTAAGCGTCGCGGTATTTGGAATTGGTTCCGTCCATCTGAATGGCAATTTCAAGCTGTTTTTTGCTCTCGTTCATCCAATTTTTCTTATAAAAGACGACGGATTGCAAATAATGCCATTCGGCGTTGCGCTCGTTGAAAGAATCCAGCTTTTTCTGCGCGCCGGAAATATCCCCTTTGCGGATGAGCGCGGCAACCTCATCGAATGCGCTGTTGCCCTCCGTATTCTTACTCCGTTCTCTGCGCTCCGTCATGATTTCTTCGTAGGCGGCATCCAGCTTTTCCAGCATTCTGGCGGCTTGCGTGCCCGCCTCGCCGTCCATCCAGCGTTCTTCGTTGTACTTCTTTTTGAGCGCGCGATAGCTCTCTTTAATCTCTTCGTCCGTCGCGTTTTCGCTCACCTGCAAAATTTCGTAATTTTCTAAGCTCATATCAATTTCCCTTTTGCCGTTTCATTGGATTTTGCTTTGCATTTTCGAACCTTTTTCGCCCCGCATGACGCGCATGGTTTCGTTGGGAAGTCCGCGAAGAATAACGTTATCGGTCAAATCGCGGTTGAACGAAAAGGATACCTGCGCGAGATTTTCCCGTATCGAATAAAACAGCGTGTCAAACAAAAAGGCGATTTCTTCTCCGTTTTGTTCCATCAACCGTTTTTTATCTTCCTGCCCGTATGCGCATACAAACGGGTTATAAGAACCCTTTTTCTTGTCTTTGTCGTAATCGTCGAGCGCGTCGATAAGATAAACCCATTTCCCGAGTCCGTAAAACAGTCCCCTCGTCGCCTCGTTTGCCTGATCTTTTAAAAAATGATCGGAAAGCTCTTTCATCATATTTGCCGTGGGATCCGCCGCCATATCGGGCGACGCCGTCTTGCTCTTTTCCGCCGCAGACTGTTCCCGCATATAGCGTTCGACGATTGAAATTAAATCGGGATATCGTTTTTGCGCGCGATGAAATCCCTTTCGAAACCAAATCCGCCGCCCGCGTCCTTTGTCGCCGTCCTCGATATCGTCCGTAAGTTTGTAATAGGCAAGAACGGTATTCAACGCGCCCAACTCCTTCGTCAATTCGTCCACGACGGCGATCGGACGCTTTTTGATCGTATGCTCGAAACAGTTTTGTTTTTCTACTTTAATATCCGTTCCCGTCATGTTATGAAGCAATACGGACAAAAACGTCACGTCGTACGTAAGCCCTACGCGCGCCATCTGACCGCACGCCTCGCCGATGCTCTTGCACAGCCCGCAATACATCGCCTTGTACAGCATGAAGTCCTTAATAAATAAATTGGGCATATCGTAACGAACGTATCCGAACACTTTTCAGTCTCCCTGGTAAAAACCGATTTTACGGTATACTTTCGACAATGTTTTCCGTGCGATTTTATATGCGCGCTCTGCCCCCGAAGCAAGAACGCCGCCCAAATACGCCTTGTCATCAAGCAATCGCTTTTGTTCCGCCTGTACGGGTGCGAGCGCGTCGGCAACCGTCTCCCCCACGGCAAGTTTTAAATCGCCGTAGCCCTTGCCCGCAAATGTTTTTTCCGCTTCTTCCGCAGAACAGCCCGCAAACGCCGCATAAATCGTCAGCAGATTGGAAATTCCCGGTTTCTTCTCCGAATAGCGCACTTCGTTATCGCTGTCGGTCACGGCGCGCTTGAACTTGCGAAGAATCGTATCCTTATCGTCGGAAAGAAAAACGGACGCGTTCAAGTTCTCGTCTGACTTGCTCATTTTTTTCGTAGGGTCTTGCAGAGAGGCGATCTTTGCGCCCGACTTCATGATGAGCGGCTCCGGAACGCGGAACGTTTCGCCGTAACGGTTGTTAAAGCGGACGGCGATATCCCGTGCGATTTCGACGTGCTGTTTCTGATCGGCGCCGACGGGCACGAAGTCCGTCTGATACAGCAAAATGTCCGCCGCCATGAGCACGGGATAGTCCATAAGCCCCATGTTGATATTGTCGGCATGCTTTGCCGATTTGTCTTTAAACTGCGTCATGCGCTCCATTTCGCCGACGTACGTCACGGTGTTCAGCACCCAAGCGAGCTCTGCATGCTGCGGCACCTGCGACTGCACGTACAAAATACATTTTTCGGGATCGATTCCGCAAGCAATGTACAGCGCGGCGAGCTCGAGCGTTCTTTTCCTGAGCTCGGCGGAATCCTGACGGACGGTGATCGCGTGCATATTGGCAATCGCAAACACGCCCGCATATTCTTTTTGCAAATTCACCCAGTTGCGAATGGAACCCACATAGTTTCCGATGGTCAGGTTGCCGCTCGGCTGAACCGCCGAATACATGATTTTGGAAACCGTATCTTCCATAATCTCTCTCCGTAAAATCAAATACGCTGTCATTATACCATAGACTTTCGAAAAAATCAACGGGGAAAGGTTATGCTTTGGTGAAAATTCCCGCAAAAGGCTTTCACAAACAGTAAAGATAGCCTTCGGAAAGCGGCTGCGCCGTTTCTATTGAAAAACTTCCCGTTCCGCGGTTCACGGTAAAAGTGTACGCCGCATTCGTCCCTTTGAAGGAAACGGTATTCCCCTCCACCGTAAACACGCCGTCGTCTTCGCCTTCCGCCGTACGGTAGATTGCCGAAAATCCGTAACCGTCCAGAGTAAGCGTCTCTCCTGCTCCCGAAACGAAACTTCCCGCCCAATCTGCTCTGTATATCAGAAAGACTGCAACCGATTTGCTGTTTCCCCCGAAAGCGGGACCGCAAACGCCCGTCATCAACCGCATGACGCCGTTCTCGCTTGTAAGCAGCCACTCATCCGTTCCGCCGCCGCAATAGGCGCCGCTGACGCTCACGCCGCCGCCGACATAGACGGCTCCCCCGAATCCGTCGAGCATAACGACGGTCTGTGCGTCATACTCTCCCGCCAGACAGTCATAGTAATAGTACAAGCCCTTCTCCTCCCCTTCTTTCAGAAAATGATTGCCGTCAATGAGAAACAATATTTCCTCAGATTGAGACAGAAAGGAGTATTTCCCCGTATACCGTTGCAACTCCTCGTCGTAAAGATAGGTATAATTTCCTTCTACTGTTTCACCGTTTATATTCAGCGAAGCCGCGCCCGTCTTAAAGTCAAGCGTAAGCGAGCCGTAAAGTTCTTCATCCGCTCTATTCGCCGCAAGACTGTATCCCGCATAACTTCCCGAATCGCTCAACAGAAAGTTACCGCGCCCATCCAATCTTCCGTCTGTTCCCCCTAAGAGAAAGGTATCATCCGCAGCATAAAAGAGTCCGAGTTCTGCTTTTGCGCCGTCCGAAAGACGCGCGCTTTGCGTTCCGTCGCCGTTCTCGCATTCTGCAACCGCAAGTATGGCGGAACTACCGCGTCCATCCGGATACGTTTTAGCGCGAACGGCGTACAACGCAATATCTTCCGCGCCCATTACGAACTCTTCTCCTGCAAAATAAGCCGCCGCGCCGTCATCTTTCGCCCAGCCGAAAAAGATATATCCTTCATCGTAGCATGCTCCTTCTTTGAGAATCACCGAACCGCCGTAATATGACGACGCCGTTTCTTCCAATAAGCCGTCCAAAGATATGTATTGTAACAGAACGGTTTCCCTCATAAATACAAACCGTATGACGTTTTCCCCCGCAGAAAGCGTTCTTTCCGCCGCCGTGGACTGCGTTTCATCAAAATAGAAATGCTCGTATGACGGGATCCGAACCGAAACGACGGCGCCTTCCCGCTCAGCGCCGTCGTAGGATTCGGCGACGTCAAATTGCGCTCGGGAAGATGCAGATTGCAACAACACCTCCACGCGGTACGATGCAAGATATTGCGCCGTTAAAGCGACGTCCGTTTCGGGCATGACGGTATCGTCGGCAAGCGCCTCGCCGTCGAGCTGCCATTCTTGGAACGCAAGTCCCTCTTTCTCGGGAACAATATCGCTCAAAAACGCACATAGATTTGTTCCTTCTTTCACATAGTAAACGGTTTTATCCAGCGCCCCGCCGTTTAAATCAAGCGTGAGCGTAGGATACTGTTCGAATTTTGCATAATACGTTACGCTTTGCGACGGCATCGTTTCGGGAAGTTGGGCGCTTTCGCCCTCGCAATTTTTGTCTAAATACCACCCGACAAAGACGTAACCCTCCTTTTCGGGATTTTCGGGCGCGGTGATCTCCGAGCCGGAACTTAGCGAAATCGCTTCGATCTTCGTTCCCCCGAACGTCTCGAAACTCATGGTCACCTTGTCGCTGCACGCCGCGGCAAAGATCACCGTAAGGAAACAAAACAGCATGATTGAAAAAAGAGATACAGATACGGTAAAAAACGTCTTGCGTAAAATCTTCATAGTCACCCTCCCTTTTTGCGCGCTCCGTATTCGGGCAAACGCAAGCTGAAATAAGTAAGCTGTATTTTATCACGTCCGACGCGCGGAAATTCAAGCATTATGGCGAATGAACGCTATCTTTATCCCTTTCCCCAAACGTTCGGCGGGAAGCCGTCTCTTTTTTTGAAAAATTCCTCTCCGTTTTTTACAAACCCCTTGCAATTTCTTTTCAAAAGCGTTATAATGGTAAAAAATCCCAATCGGAGGAAATTTATGCCCTTAGTAACTACTACCGAAATGTTTAAGAAAGCGTACGAAGGCGGTTATGCCGTAGGCGCGTTCAACGTCAACAATATGGAGATGATTCAAGCGATCGTAGAAGCGGCGAACGAATGCCGTTCCCCCGTGATCTTGCAGGTCTCTGCCGGCGCAAGAAAATATGCCAATCCCGTTTATCTGCGTCATCTTGTGGAAGCGGCCGTTGAAACGACGGATATTCCCATCGCCATGCATCTCGACCACGGCGCGGATTTCGATATTTGCAAATCGTCCATCGACGGCGGGTTCACATCCGTTATGATCGACGCCTCTTCCAAGCCTTGGGAGGAAAATATCGCGATCACTAAAGAGGTTGTGAAATACGCGCACGATCGCGGCGTCGTCGTTGAGGCGGAACTTGGAAAACTTGCGGGAATCGAAGACGACGTGAAAGTCGAAGCGCATGACGCGTTGTTCACTTCGCCCGACGAAGTGGAAGAATTCACCGCCCGCACGGGAATCGACTCGCTCGCGATCGCTATCGGGACCTCGCACGGCGCATATAAGTTTAAACCCGGACAGGATCCCAAACTGCGGATCGACATTCTCGAAGAAGTCGGAAAACGCCTTCCCGGATTCCCCATCGTGCTTCACGGCGCGTCTTCCGTGCCGCAGGAGCAGGTAGCCGTTGTCAACCAATACGGCGGTTCCATGCCGAACGCAATCGGAATTCCCGAATCCGAACTCAGAAAAGCGGCGCGCCTCGCGGTCTGCAAGATCAATATCGACTCCGATCTGCGCGTTGCGTTCACGGCTGCGATCCGTAAACACCTTGCGGAAAATCCTTCGCACTTCGATCCTCGCCAATACCTCGGCGATGCGCGCACGAACATGAAAGAGATGGTAAAACACAAAATCATCAACGTGCTCGGCTCCGAAGGAAAAGCATAACGATTTTTACAAAAGAGAAAGAAGGGACGGGTAAGCCGCCCCTTTTGATTTCCGGAAACGAATGAACCGCCCGAAATTCGGGTATGATAAAAAATAAAAGGAATATTTTATGCCTTCAAGTATCACTCATCAACTTGTCGCCGAAGAGACGAAAAAACTTCTCCCGCCCGAAGCGCAAACCGCGATTGACTCCGCTCCGGACGAGTATTTTCTCGGCTGTCAGGGACCCGACGTATTCTTCTTCTACCGCATCGGCAGCAGAAAGGAGTATAATCTCGGGAAATTTTTGCACCGTTACCGCGTGTTCGATACCTTTGGACTCTTTCTTCACGCGTTACAGCAGGACGGCGACGGGCGCGTGCCGCGTTTTTCCGAAGAAGAGCGTACGCAAGCGTTTTCCTATATTCTGGGATTTATTACCCATTACGCGGCGGACAGTACCTTTCACCCGTTTGTTTATAACTATCTGCAAGCCAAGGGGGCGGTGAAAACCGAACACCAACAGATAGAAAACGACTGGGACGTATATTTTTTGCGCGAGTTAAGAGGGCGGGAGACGGAAAAGTTCCGTTTTGCATTTTCCGCAGAAAAACTGATAGCGCACAAGACAACCGCACGGTTATACCGTTACCTGTCCCAAAATCTGGAACGGGAGGAAGTCAAACAGCATAATTTCGATAACGGCGTTAAAAATTTTTCGCGGTATCTTAAATTTTTCCACGGAAAATGTTACAACCGTCAACGCGGCTGGGCGCGGACGGAAAAACTGTTCCACACAAAAAAATTTCTTTCCGCGCTTTATCCCCGCAAAGATCCCGAACCTTCCTATTTGAACGGAGAAAATTATAAAACGCTTTCTAACGGGCGAGGCGCAAACGCCGACGAACTGTTCGAACACGCCGTTTGGGAAGGCGCGCGCCTTTGCGGACTATTTATGGACGCTTTAAGCGGCGGGCAGCTCGAACGCGACGACTTCGGCAGAGGTCTATTAACGGGCGAGATACTGTAACCGTTTCTGCAAATCGATTTTTCCAAGCGCGGAAACATCTGCATGAAGCCGAATATAAAGCATAAACCCGGCGGACTGTCGTTTACAGGCGAAAAAGAATATAAAATTTTTTACAAATGATTGAAAGAAACGTAAAACTGTGCTATAATATTTTCGCGGCAAAAGAAAAACTATACTTCGGTAGAAGCGTACCCTTTTCGCGTTACATACTTTCTTTGAATATAAATTATGTGACTTGTGTCGCAACAGGCGAAACGTGCATTTTTACAGCGCCGTTTCGCAAAAAAGGAGTATTTTATGAAACGTAAATTTCTATTGTCTGCGTTCACGTTTGTAACGCTGTTCGCTTGCGCGTTCGGACTTTCCGCTTGCGGCGGCAACAAACACACGCAC
>CAZFPP010000035.1:0-9411 GCA_964521125.1 uncultured Clostridia bacterium | reverse complement strand
CCAAAGTGAACGGCGAATATCAAGCCGTCACGGAAGAACAGGTCAATCAGTTGATCAAAAATGCGGAAAATTAACGAAACAAGACAAAAAACGTTTTGGATATAACACGTAGGGGGATAAAATGGAGTTTCGGGACAGACTGAAAGAATTGAGACAGAAAAAAGGGATTTCGCAAGAAGCGCTTGCCAAAGCGATTTACGTCAGCCGCAGCGCCGTTGCCAAATGGGAGAACGGATTGGGACTCCCTTCCGACGGCAATCTGCAAGCGTTATGCGATTATTTCGGCGTAGAAGAGGATTGGCTTTTGGACAGACAAGATTTGAAAAAACAAATTACGCTCGACAAACGACAGGCGACAGTTCTGATCGTGGCGTTACTCGGAATTATGACGGTGATCATATACGTTTTGCTCGGTTTTTTACTGGAATTTCATGAGAGGATCAATATCTCCATGTATTATCCGCCCATTTCGGTTTTTGAGTATGTGATTCACGGCTTTACATATCACGGCGCAAGCAACGCAGTAGCGATGGGGTTGCTTTGTGTTTCGGCGGCGGTCTGGACGATCCACACCGTATTCGCCCTTTCGTCGGTTTTGATTCCCGCACTCAAAAAGCATTTTTGGGTGTGTTTATGGGGGAATATTGGCTTTATTTTGCTCTCTGCGGGCTTGTATTTATTACTTTTTTTTGTTATCATACAAGACGCCTTACCGGTTTACGAATTGCAATGGTAAAAATGACTGCGGGTTTCCGAATTTCGGAAACCTGTTTTTTTAGAAACAGTATAGAAATCTCCTATTTCCGCATAATGACAGTATAAGGGGGAAACGGAAGATTACGGCAAAAAAGCCGCGTCGTTTCCGCAAGGAGGAAAACATTTTATGAAAGCTACGGGAATTGTGCGGAGAATCGACGAACTTGGCAGAGTCGTCATTCCCAAGGAAATAAGAAGAACGCTCAGGATCCGCGAGGGCGATCCGTTAGAGCTTTTTACCGACCGCGACGAGCTCATGCTCAAAAAATACTCGCCTATCGCTTCAATCGAGCAGTTCGCAAGGGGGACGGCGAAATCGCTCAGCGAACAGAGCGGATATCTCACGGTCATTTGCGATACAGACGGCGTTTTGCAGGCGAGCGGACAGGGGAAGAAATCTCTTGCCGGCAAGACGATTTCCGATAAAATGGCGGAAATTATGTTTTCGCGCAGGAGTTATCTTGCCAACAAAGCGGAGGGCGGCGATATATTGCCCGTTGCAGCGGATTCCGATTTAACGGTAACGGCGCAAGTGATCGTGCCCGTTGTTTCGAACGGAGATTGCCTTGGCGCGGTCGTATTGCTTTCTACCGACGAAGGCGCGATTATTCGTTCCGAGGCGGTCAAACTCGCGCGGCTTACTTCGGACATCATCGCCAATCAGTTCGAATAAGCTTCGGTCTCCCCCTATCCGCTCGGGGGAGAAACTACATAATGAAACGCAAAACCTTTCTTAAAAACGTCGCGGTCATCTCGCTTGGCGGGCTGGTCGCCAAAACGATCGGCGCGGGATACCGCATTCCGCTCACGGGACTTTTGGGCGGCTACGGCACGGGACTTTATCAAATGGCGTATCCGCTTTTCTGCGTTTTGCTTACGTTTTCGTCCACAGGAATTCCGTCCGCTCTTTCGCGGATCGTCTCCGCCGAGGCGGCACGGGGGAAGGACAGTCTTTCTACCGTAAAAACGGCGCTTCGCCTCTTTGCGTTTTTGGGACTTGCGGGAACGGCTTTGATGTGCCTGCTCGCTCCCGTCATAAGCGCATTGCAGGGGGAAGAAAATCTGCTGCCCTGTTATCTTATGCTTGCGCCGTCGGTCTTTCTCGTTGCGCTCATCGCCGTATTCCGCGGTTATTTTCAGGGAAAAAACGATATGCGTCCCACGGCGCTTTCGGAGATCGTCGAACAGATCTTTAAGGCGGGCGCGGGGTTGTTTTTTGCCTATCGGTATGCGGCAGAACCCGTGAAAGCGGTCTCCTATACGCTGCTTGCGGTCACGCTTTCCGAATTTGCCGCGCTCCTTTATCTTTCGGCGCGTTTCCGCGGCGAACGATTTTGCAAAACGCTGAATATGAGGCGGAAGTCGGGCGGCGAAATTTTGATTTCCGCTCTGCCCGTTATGGCGGCGGCGTCCCTTCTTCCCCTTTCTCAGATGGCGGATAGCGTCGTCATCGTACGGCTTTTAAGCGGTTACAGCGAAAATGCGGTTTCCCTCTACGGACTGTTTGCGGGCGCGGCTATCTCGCTTGTCAGTCTGCCCGCTACGGTATGCTGCGGACTTGCTACGGCGTCCGTTCCCTCCGTTTCGGCTTATTTTGCGCGGGGACAAGAGGAGGAGGGGAGGCGGCGCGCCCTCTATGCGCTTGCGCTCACGCTACTGCTCGCCGTTCCTTGCGCGGTGGGGTTGTTCTTCCTCGCGAAGCCCATCGCCGCATTCCTCTATCCCTCTCTTTCGGCAAGCGATAACGCCATGCTCGTCTCTCTGCTGAAACTCCTGTCCGTTTCCGCCGTCTCGCTCTCCGGGGCAGATACGCTGGCGGCTTGTCTTACGGGTATGGGCAGAGCAAAATACGCTGCGTTTTCCATGTTAATTGCCGTGCTCGTGAAATCGGCGGCGCAATGGCTGCTCGTGCGCGATCCCGCGCTGTCCGTCGGCGGGGCGGCAATCGCGGCAAACGCCTGCTATTTGGTTGCATTTTTCCTTGATTTGTTTTATACTGTAAAGAAAAAACGGGGATTCAAACATGATTACGATCATCGGATTGGGCGTGCAAAAAGGGGACGTGACGCAACGTGCGCTCGACGCGCTCAAAAGCGCGGAGAAAGTGTTGGTACGAAACATGTCGCCTGTCACGGAAACGCTGAAAACGCAGGGGATCGCGTTCGAAACGCTTGATTATATTTACGAAAAGAGCCGTAATTTCGATACGCTTGCCAAAAATATCGCCGCCGAAGTCAAAAAACAGGCGGAAGGGAAACGTCTTTGTTATTGCGTAGAGGGCGGCGTAAGCGAGGACAGAGCGGCGCAGCTTCTCATAAAAAAGGGAGACGTTCAAGTGATCGAGGGCGTTTCGAAGAGCGCGTCCGCGGCGGCGCGCGCGGGTCTTTGCGGCAGATACACCGCTTGTTCCGCGTATGAGATAGGCGAGCGCAAACTTGCTTTACCGCTTATTGTTTACGATTTAGACGACAAATTGCTCGCGGGGGACATTAAACTCCGCTTAACGGAAGCGTTCGGAGACGAAACGCCCGCTCTCTTTCTCGGCGGCGATACGCAAAAAACAATCGCGCTGTTCGAAACGGACATGCAACCCGAGTATTCGGCGCAGACGGCGCTCGTCGTATACGATGTTCCGCTGCTTGAAAAAACGCGGTTTGATTTTGAGGATTTTATTGCGATTTTAAAACGGCTTCGCGCTCCCGACGGCTGTCCTTGGGACAGGGCGCAAACGCATGAAAGTATTCGTATCAACGCGATCGAAGAGGCGTACGAATTGGTGGACGCGATCGATTTAAAAGATCCCGAAAAAATGTGCGAAGAAGCGGGCGACGTTTTAATGCAGGCGGCGTTCCATGCGCTCATCGAGGAAGAAAAAGGCAATTTTACGGTGACGGACGTTTTGAGCGGCGTGTGCGAGAAGCTCATTACGCGGCATACGCACGTTTTCGGAAACGACAAAGCGACGGGCGCGGACGGCGCGCTTTCCGTGTGGGATAAAAATAAAATGACGGAGAAACGCCAGGAGACGTTCTCGGACGCGGTCAACGACGTCCCCGAGGGGTTTCCCGCCCTTTTGCGCGCGCAAAAAGTGTGCAAGCGCATGAGTAAGGGCGGTTGGGCGTTTACCGATTTCGAAAAAAACGTGCAAAAGCTCAACGAGGAGCTTGCCGAACTGAAAAACGCTTACGAAAAGGGCGCGAACATTTCCGAAGAACTTGGCGACGTGCTGATGTGCGTTGCCTGGTTGGGACGTACGGTCGGCGCGGATTGCGAGCAAGCTTTATTGGACGCCGTGAAAAAAGTGCAAAAACGGTATACGGCGTTCGAAACGCTCGTCCTTGCAGACGGTAAGGACGTGAACAAGCTCACCAACGAGGAATGGCGCGCATATTACAAACGGGCGAAAGATGATACGCGCGCTTGAAATTGCAGGACTTACGCTTCCCAACAACGTGCTGTTGGCGCCGCTTGCGGGATATACCAATTATCCGTTTCGAAAAATGTGCGTCGGACTCGGCGCGGGGTTGACGTTTACCGAAATGGTGAGCGCAAAGGGGCTGATGTACGGCAGCGAGGAGACGAAACTTTTGCTGTATCACGGCGACGAAAGCCCCAAAGCCGTGCAGATCTTCGGGAGCGATCCGGATATCATGCGCGCGGCGTGCGAAAGCGAGGAGCTTGCGCCCTTCGATCTGGTCGATTTGAATATGGGCTGTCCCATGCCTAAAATCGTGAAAAACGGCGAAGGCAGCGCGTTGCTCGAAAATTTTCCGCTGGCGGAAAAGGTGATCGCAGCATGCGCGAGGAGCGGAAAGCGCATTTCGGTAAAGTTCCGTATCGGGGTGACGGAAGAGAAGAAGATCGCCGCGGAATTTGCGAAGTTATGCGAGGGCGCGGGGGCGTGCATGATTACGGTGCACGGCAGGACGCGTGAAAAAATATATGCGGGTCCGTCCGACTACGCCGAGATCGCCGCGGCAAAAAACGCGGTGAAGATACCCGTGATTGCAAACGGCGGCGTTTGGTCGAAAAACGATATGGAAAAAACAATCGCCCGCACGGGAGCCGACGGCGTTATGATCGCGCGCGCCGCGCTCTATCGCCCGCAGACCTTTTGCGATATTCTCGGAACGTCTCCCGAGCCGATGTCGGTTTTGTTCCGTCGGCAGTTGGAGGAGACGAAGGCGATTTACGGCGAACGGTTTGCCGCCGTTTTCATGCGTAAGATGGCGGCGTTTTATATCAAGGGAAAAAGAAACGCGGCGGAATACAAACGCAGACTGTTTCGCGCGGAGACGACGGATGCGGTTTTAACGCTTGCGGCGGAAATTTTTACGGAGGAAGCATGAAGAAAGACGAGCTGTTTTTGCGGTATGCGAACATTCTGAAAGAGGAACTTGTTCCCGCGCTTGGGTGTACCGAGCCCATTGCGATCGCTTTTGCGGCGGCAAAGGCAAGGGAGACGCTTGGCGCATATCCCGAATCCGCCTTGTTGGAAGTGAGCGGAAACGTTGTGAAAAACGCCAAAAGCGTTACCGTGCCGCATACGGGCGGACAGACGGGAATCCGCGCGGCGTTCGCGGCGGGGCTGGTTTCGGGAAAAGCGGAGAAAGAGCTGGAAGTTCTTACGGGGATATGCAAAAACGAGTATCCGAAGATTGCGGAAACGGCGGTAAACTTTCCTCTTACCGTACAGGTTTCCGATGATGCGCATATTTTCGATATCACGGTTACCTTATTCGGAGAAGGGCATTCCGCACGCGTGCGCATTCAAGACAGGCACACGAACCTCGTTCTCATACAGAAGGACGATGAAATTCTTTTCATGAAAGAGGAAGAAAAAACCGTGCGCGAGGACAGGAGCCTGCTCTCCGTGGAAAACATCGTTGCCTTTGCGCGCGAGGTCGATCTCGGATTGGTGGAGGATACGATTTCCCGTCAAGTGGAATACAATATGGCAATCGCGGAAGAGGGATTGCGCGCGGACTACGGCGCGAATATCGGCAAAGTCATTTTGCGGTCCTATCAGCCGGACATCAAGCTCACCGCAAAGGCGTACGCTGCGGCGGGGAGCGACGCGCGCATGAACGGTTGCGAGCTTCCCGTCGTCATCAATTCGGGAAGCGGAAATCAAGGGATTACGGCGTCCGTCCCCGTCGTCGTATATGCCCGCGCGCTCAATCTTCCCAAAGAAACGCTTTATCGCGCATTGTGCGTTTCCAACCTCGTTACCGTGCATTTAAAGGCGGGGATCGGCACGCTTTCGGCGTATTGCGGCGCAGTTTCGGCAGGCGCCGGCGCGGCATGCGGGGTGGCTTATCTGCTTGGCGGCGGCGTGAACGAAATTTCGCACACGCTCGTCAACGCGCTCGCAATCGATTCGGGCATCATTTGCGACGGCGCGAAGGCAAGCTGTGCGGCGAAGATCGCCATGGCGGTAGAGAGCGGATTGTTGGGACTTACCATGTATTATAACGGAAACCAATTTTTCGCGGGCGACGGGATCGTTAAAAACGGCGTGGAGGATACCATTCGAAGCGTCTCCCGTTTGGCGCACGACGGAATGCGCGAAACGGATAAGGAGATCATTCGCATCATGCTCGACGTTTGAAGACGGAATTTTTTGGGAATCCGGATATCGGGAGGAATTTATGTTCGATTGCGCAATCATCGGAACGGGTGCGGCGGGCGTTTCCGCGGCGCTTACGTTAAAGTTATTGAACAGAAGTTTGATATGGTTCGGACCCAAAGACCTGTCGTCCAAGATTCGTGCCGCCGAGAAGATAAATAATTATCCCGGACTTGCTCAAACGAGCGGCGCCGAGTTGGGTAACGCTTTTTTAGAGCAAACGAGGCAAGCCGGATTGGAAATTACCGAAAAGCGCGTTACGGGCGTCTATCTCACGGACGGGTATTATACCGTTTTGTGCGACCGCGAACGGTTCGAAGCAAAGACGGTGATTCTCGCCACGGGGGTTGAGACGGTAAAACCCGTCAAGGGGGAGCTTGATTTCGTCGGGCGGGGAGTCAGTTACTGCGCGACGTGCGACGGGTTTTTATATCGGGGCAAGACGATCGCCGTCGTGAGCACGGGGAAAGCGTTCGAACACGAAGTGGAATACCTTGCTTCCTTGGCGGAGAAGGCGTATGTTTTCCCGATTTATAAAAACGCGGAGCTGCATGCGCCGAATATCGAGCGCAAAGCCGGTATGCCGTTGGAAATTCGGGGCGCAAACAGAGTGGAGACGCTCGTTTTGAAGGGAGAAGAACTCCCTGTGGACGGCGTATTTTTTCTCAAAGACGCGGTTTCCCCCGCCGTTTTGGTAGGCGGTCTGGGCGTTGCCGAGGGGCATATTGTTGTAGACCGCGCATGCGCGACCAACCTTAAAGGTTGTTTTGCGGCGGGCGATTGTACGGGAAGGCCGTATCAATATGCGAAAGCCGTGGGAGAGGGAAACGTTGCGGCGCATTCCGTGAACGCATATCTTTCCGAAAAACGCTGAGGGCGCTTAACGGGATAATGGCGGGCAAGAATGTGCGCCGTACGGAGAAGGACGAAACGAAGCTCAAAAGGGCGTGTAGGACAAATTACGCGCCTTTTTTTGCGCCTGTTTGGGAAGATGCGCAAAAAACAGACATAAAATGCTGTACATTTTTCTTAAAATATGATACAATGAGAATATCATATTATATTGTCGCGCGCACGCGCGTGCGCACGCGTGCACAGTAAAAACGGAGGTCTTATGACGGAAAAAGTGGAAGGAGCTTACGGCGCCGAACAAATACAGGTGCTCGACGGAATGGAGCATATCCGCAAACGTCCCGGAATGTATATCAGTTCGACGGACGAAAAGGGATTGCATCATCTTGTGAGCGAAGTCGTCGATAACTCGATCGACGAGGCGCTCGCGGGCTATTGCACGCATATCGAGGTCACGGTAAACGCAGACGGCTCCTGCACGGTGGAGGATAACGGGCGCGGCATTCCCACCGAGATCCATCCCAAAGAGGGAGTTTCCACCGTTGAAGTAGTATTCACCAAGGTCAATGCGGGCGGCAAATTCGGCGGAGATTCCGGTTACAAAGTTTCCAGCGGACTGCACGGCGTAGGCGTAAAAGCCGTCAACGCGCTTTCCGAGTGGCTGGAAGCGGAGATCTGCCAAAACGGGCATATCTATAAACAGGTTTACAACCGCGGCGTGCCGCAGCGCGCTCTCGCCGTAGTCGGCGATACGCAAAAGACGGGCACCAAAGTCACGTTTTTTCCCGATGCGGAGATATTCGAGACGACCGTCTTCAAATACGATACGTTGAAAGCGCGGTTAAAGGAGCTCGCCTTCCTTAACAAGGGACTTACGATCACGCTCACAGATAAGCGGGAAGGGCATGAGCGTTCGGATAAATTCTTCTATGAAGGCGGAATTCGCGAACTTGTGGAAGAGATCAACAAGGGGAACGAAACGCTTTTTCCCGAGCCGCTCTGTTTCGAGGCGCAGGACGGTACGACGGTTTGCGAAATCGCTCTGCAATACAACGAAAGCTATAACGAAGTGATTTATTCGTATGCCAACAACGTGAATACAATCGACGGCGGTACGCACGTGGAGGGCTTGAAGCTCGCGCTCACGAAGGTGATTAACGACGCAGGCAAGAAGCTGAATATTCTAAAAGAGAGCGACCGTCTTACCGGCGAAGACGTGCGCGAAGGAATCACCGCCGTCGTCTCCGTTAAGCTGGAAGACGCGCAGTTCGAATCGCAGACCAAGGATAAACTCAACAACAGTTTTATTCGTTCGTTTGTGTCGAAATGCGTGCAGGAGAAGTTCGGAACATATATCGAGGAACACCCGCAGGAAGCGCGGGAGCTGGTATTGCGCTGTATTACGGCGCAAAAGGCGCGCGACGCGGCGCGCAACGCGCGCGAACTTACCCGTAGAAAGGGCGTGTTGGAAACGACGACGTTGCCCGGGAAGCTTGCCGACTGCTCGGATAAACGCCCCGAGCTTTGTGAAATCTATATCGTTGAGGGCGATTCGGCAGGCGGAACGGCAAAACAGGGCAGAGACAGACGTTTTCAGGCGATTTTGCCGTTGCGCGGGAAAATTTTAAACGTAGAAAAAGTACGGCTCAACCGCGTGTTGGAAAACGCAGAGATCAAGGCGATGATCACGGCGTTCGGTTGCGGTATTTTAGATGATTTCGACGAGAGCAAACTGCGTTACGACAGAATCATATCTATGACGGATGCCGACGTCGACGGCGCGCATATCCGTATTTTGCTGCTTACGTTTCTGTTCCGTTATATGCGTCCGCTCATTGAGCACGGGCACGTCTATTCCGCAATGCCGCCGCTGTATAAAGCGAGCATAAAGGGCAAAGAGGACGTGTATCTGTATTCGGAAGAGGAAAAGACGGCATGCGACGCGGCAAACAACAATAAAGTGGAGTATCAGCGGTACAAAGGCTTGGGCGAAATGAGCACCGAGCAGCTTTGGACGACGACGATGGATCCCTCCACGCGCACGCTTGTAAAGGTGAGTATGAAAGACGCGGTGGAGGCGGATAAAATGTTCTCCATTTTAATGGGCGAAAGTCCCGCTCTGCGCCGTCAGTTTATCGAAGAAAACGCGACGCTTGTAACGGATCTTGACGTTT
>CAZFPP010000034.1:0-9723 GCA_964521125.1 uncultured Clostridia bacterium | reverse complement strand
CAAAAAATAATACGAACCCCAAAAGGTTCGTATTATTCACGACTGGCGCAGAAGACGAGATTCGAACTCGTGCTACCGATAAAGGTACTACTCCCTTAGCAGGGGAGCCCCTTGAGCCTCTTGGGTACTTCTGCATGGCTCAACGAATTTATCTATAAAGGAAAACCGATACTAATATAACACAAAACTTCGGGATTGTCAAAGTATATTTCCATTGAAATAAAAAAATTTTGCAGATAAATTTATTGCCATGCCTTGCGGAAAGGGGGAAAGTGTGTTAAAATAAATATATTAAGGAGAAAATTATGAATATTTGGCACGATATCGACGGAGACAGAATTAAACCGAGCAATTTCGAAGCGCTCATAGAGATTCCCAAGGGCTGTAAGGCAAAATATGAGCTTGATAAACAAACGGGGCTTTTAAAACTCGACCGCGTACTCTACACGTCTACGGTGTATCCCGCAAACTACGGGTTCATTCCCCGCACGCTTGCCGACGACGGAGATCCCTTAGACGTACTTGTCCTTTGCAACGAGGTCATCTATCCGATGACGCTTGTTAATTGCTTTCCAATCGGCGTGATCAAAATGATCGACAGCGGCGCGCTCGATGAAAAAATCATTGCAATTCCGTTCAAAGATCCTACCTATAATTCTTATTATGATATTCATGAATTGCCCAAACATATCTTCGACGAAATGATGCACTTCTTCGAAGTGTATAAATCGCTTGAACATAAAAAGACGACCGTGCGGGAAATAGCGCATCGTGACGAGGCAGTGGGGATCATTCAGAAATGCATTAAAACTTATCGAGATAAGTATGAAGGGAAGGAATAAAAGATGAAAATTTTATTTTTCGGAGATTCGATCACCGAAGCGGGACGAAACCTGCTCGATAAACGCGATCTCGGTGTGGGTTATGTAAAAATCGTGGCGGGGAAACTCCGCTTGCTGTATCCCGAAACCGAATTACATTTCTTAAATTGCGGCGTGGGCGGCAACACAACGGCAGATTTATTGGCGCGCGTTCAAGAGGACGTGGTGGAAGAGCAACCCGATTGCGTGGTTTTACAAGTCGGGATCAACGATGTATGGCGGCGGTTTTCCGTCGGCGAAATCGTTACGCCCGAACAATTTCGTAGCAATTATGAGCAAATTGTAGATGCGCTCAAAGCGACGGGGGCAAAGCTCGTTATTATTCAGCCGTTTTTGTTGAAAATAGACGACAAACAACGGTTCCGTCCCTATCTCAACGAGTTTATCGCGATCATCCGGGAGATTGCGGAACGAGAGAAAATTCCCGTTGTACCGATGGACGAGATTTTTACGGGAGCTTCGCTTGATATCAGTCCTTCGCAGTTTTCGGCGGACGGCGTTCACCCTACGCACCGCGGCTGTCGCTATATTGCCGATTTCCTCATTAAAGAATTCAACAAGAGCGTTCTATGAAGGGATTGATCGTCGCCGTCGATATGCAAAATGATTTTGTGAGCGGCGCGCTTGGCTCTCCGGAAGCGCAAGCGATTTTGCCCGCCGTGCGTGATTTGCTTTCCGAGAACGGTCGGGAGATCGTCTTTACGCAGGATACGCACGGAGAGGATTATTTTGAAACGCAGGAAGGGAAATTGTTGCCCGTTTTGCATTGCGTGAAAGGGACAAAAGGCTGGGAAATTGTTCCGGAGCTTGCATCGTCGGCGCGCGGTACAAAAATATTTGAAAAAGGCGCGTTCGGCAGCGTCCGTTTGGCGGAATACGTGAAAGAAGGCGGCTTTGACGACGTTATGCTTTGCGGCGTCTGTACGGATATCTGCGTTGTAAGTAACGCGCTGTTGATAAAGGCATTTTGTCCGGAAACGACGGTGCGGGTGAAAGCGGAAGCTTGCGCGGGGACGTCCCGAGCCAATCATGAGGCGGCTCTTTCCACCATGCGAAGCTGTCAGATCATCATAGAATAACAGTGCGGCTCCAAAATACTCGGAGCTGCACCGTTTGATTTTTGCAGGGGGGGGGTTAAGCGGATTTTAAAAGTTTTACGGCAAGAACGGTCATGTCGTCTTCCGCTTTTCCGTGGTAACGTTCCAAAGCGCTGCCTAAAATTTCCTCGGCAAGCGATTGCGGGTTGATGGGTTTTAATCCGCTCAGATAGGAGAAAAGCTCGGAAGATGAACCGAATGCCGACGTTACGCCGTCGCTCATAAACAGCATAAAGTCGTTTTCGCCCACTTGCGCGCGCAGAGTGGCGGGGTGAATGTTGTCGAGCATTCCGATGGGCAGGGATTCTCCTTCTAAAACGCGCAATTCCTCTTCGGAAAGGATAAACCCTACAGGGGATCCGATCTTAACGATATCCGCTTCTCCCGTGTCGAGATCGACGGAAGCGAGATCGAGGCAGGAGAACATTTCGTCCGAGGAGTAGGCAATGAGGCGATTTACGGTGTTGAGAACGGTCTCCGAGGGCATCCTTGCTTTATAAAAACTTTCGAGAAGGGAGAGCGTTCTGTCGGATATTTCGCGCGCCGCCTCTCCGCTGCCCATCCCGTCTGAAAGCGCAACGAGGAAACGTCGCTCGTCGATTTTGAGGACGGAATAGGTGTCGCCGCACGCCTGTTCGCCTTCTTTACAGCGGCAGGCGATACCGAACGCCGCATCGTATTCGGGTTTGCGCTTTAAAACGTAACAAGAGCGCGTTGCGGAGAGGGGGATTTTTTCGGAAAGAGCGAGGGGGATTCCCAACGCCGCGCCTGCTACCGCGCATAGCCGCCTTCCGTTCACGTTGGGCGCGAGCGTCATACTGACGGTGAGATAAGTTCCTTCTCCGTAAACAAAGATTTCCGAGCTTAAAATTCCCGCTTCCGAAAGCGCGTGAGAAAGGACGTTTTCACCGTCCGAGAATGAAAATTCCTCGCTCTGTTCAAGGGCGATATCGCGCAAAATTTCGCTGACGCCGTGCGCTTGCTCGGCAAGGAGCTTGCGACTCTCCCGCGCCGTTTCCAGCTCCCGTACGCTGTTGCGGTAGCCCGCAAGTAATTTATTGCAAGCGAACAGCAGACCTGCGGCGTTCCCGCAGGAAGCGCATAAATCGGCGGAAAGATCGACAAGGCTTACCTGTCCCTTTGCGCGCCCGATAGCGACGAGACGTTCCATACTTGCAAAGGCGCCTGCGTTTTCGCACCGTCTTCTGCCGGGGCAGTCGGCGCAGAAAGTATCCATAAGCTTCTGCGTGAGCTGCGCCGTTCCGTCCTGCGATTGCTGCGGCTCGGTAAACGCGCCCTCGATTTCGCGGAAGAGCGAGGAGACCTCATAAAGTCTTTCTCCCACGGCGCGGCGGTTGCGGTTGATGGCAATGCGCGGTAGGGCATGTTCGCGGTAAAAGAGCAGACTGCTCTGCGCGCGGGTAAAGAATTTTTCGGGCAGGAGGGAGACGAGAAGCACGGGCAGGGCGCAGGCAAGCAGCGTAAAGACGATATTGGACACCGAGCCGTCATATAACCCTTCGAAGTATTGCGCCGGGAAGAAACAAAGCAACAGCGCAAGCGAGGAGGCGATTCTTCCGTACGGGCAAAGAAGCAGGGCAAAACAGGCGCAGGCGGCGTATACGGCAATGGGGAACGCGCTGCCTTGCGCGAGGCACAAAGGTAGAGAGAGCACGATGGAGAAGGGGACTGCCGTTGCATTCTTCAACAGAGCGACGGCAAAGAGCAGGAGGGTGAGAGAGACGGCGTAAAACGCGGGAACGCCGATCGCGCCGCAGATTCCCGCGCCGAGAAACAGCCACATCAGGGAGATCTCGGTAAACTGCACGGCAGAGAGCCGACAGCGGAACGCGCGGAACAAAAGCGCGTTAAGCCCGCCTTCAAAGAAAACGGAGAGCAAAAACGAAAGCGCGGCGATGACGACTTTTTGCCAGATAGCGGAGAAAGGGAAGATCGCATAGCCGTCGAGCGGGAACAGAAACACGAAGGGGATTTGCGCGGCGGCGAGATAGATCAGACGTTCGATTCCCATGTCGCGCCGTCCCCTACGGTATAAGTAAAACACCGAAAGAAGAAAGGCGGCTTGAATTGCCGCAGAGAGCGTCGCTTCCCAAGAGAGCGACACAGACGACGCCGCAAGATATTCCGCGCCTGCGATCAATGGATGGAAGCCGCAGAATAAAGAGGCGTAAAAGAGCGAAAGAGAGAGCGTTTCGCGGCAGGGCAAGGCAAAATTCAGAAGTACAAAGCCGAACAACAGCGCGCAATATTTTCCCGCCGTTTTCCAAGTAAATTTCGGCAGGCGGACGTGAAACTTTTTCATAATATTACCTCATGTATTTTTTCACAATTATAAAAAAAGGACCGTGCCGTCTCGACGGAACATTCGTCTTTGTTTGTCGAAGAAAGCAATATATGCGCCGCTTTTTCGCGGCGGCAAGCCTTGACATTCCCGAAGGAAATCACTATAATAAAAACATGAAATATTTGGAACTTACCGTACACACCACGACCGAGGCAAGCGAACTTGTCGCCGACGTCATGTGGAATTATTCCGCGGGCGGCGTGACAATCTGCGACGTGAACGATATCATTGCCCTGCAAAAGGATAAAACCGTCTATTGGGACTATATAGACGACGGTTTAACCCAAAAAAGAGGGGACGTGCTTGTAAAATGTTATCTCGAAAGGGAGACGGCGGAAAAAGACGCGGCGAATATCATGCGGGAAATTGATGAACGCAGGGAGTTGAGCGGCGGCGCGTTCTCCTTCGGCACGTTAGAGGAGACCAAACGCGAGGTTGACGGCGACGATTGGATTAACGTCTGGAAACAACACTTCCGTCCCATCCATTTGGGCAGGATCGTCGTCGTTCCGGAGTGGATCGATTATGCCAAAGCGGACGGCGAAGAAATTGTTTTGCTCGATTCGAATATGGCGTTCGGCACGGGGGAACATGAGACGACCTCAATGTGCGTCGAACTCATGCAATCTTATCTCAACGAGGGAGACGTATGTATCGACGTGGGCTGCGGAAGCGGTATTTTGGGCATTTCCGCCGTCAAATTGGGGGCGAGTCTTGCCTATCTTACCGATATCGATGAAGTCGCGGTGGAAAGCGCAAAGCATAACAGTTTGAATAACGGCGTTTCGGGAAAAGTCATCGTAGCGCATTCCAACCTTTTGGAAGATTCATCCGTAAAAGCCGAACTCATGCTGGCGAATATTACGGCGGAAGCGCTCGTTTTGCTTGCGCCGTCCATTCCCAAAAATCTCAAAGAAAACGGCACGCTCATTTTAAGCGGCATTATCGAAAGCCGCCTTGCTCTCGTAAAGGATACGTATTCGGCGCTCGGACTGGAACTCAAAGAAGAATGCAGAAAAGGCGAGTGGTTTGCGCTCGTTTTCAAACGGAGGGCGTGACATGGCGGCTCCCAAACGCTTTTTCGTACAATGCATCGGCGAGGAAGTCGCGCTTTCGGGCGACGAATTCCGTCATGCCAAAAACGTGCTACGTTTAAACGCAGGGGACGAAGTCATGTTGCTCGACGGGAGCGGCGCGGAATATTCCGCAATTATCTCGAAAATCGAACGCGACGCCATGATTTTGCACGTCGTGAAAAAGTCGGAAATCAACCGTGAGCCGAATACGGAAGTTCTGCTCCTTATCGGCGCGCTGAAAGGGGACAAAACGGAGCTTGTCGTGCAAAAGGCGGTGGAACTCGGCGTGAGCAAAATCGGCGTGTTCTCTTCCCGCTACTGTTCTGCGTATATGAACGACAACAAGCTCGAACGGCTCAACCGCGTCTCGCGCGAGGCGGCAAAGCAATGTCTGCGCGCTTGCGCGCCCGAAGTGGTCTATTATGAAGCGCTCGGGGACGCGTTAAAAGCGGCCGAGTATAGCGAAAACAAACTTTTTGCATGCGAATTTCTTAATAAAAGCGAGAAGGGGTTGGAGGACCTGCACGGCTCTTGCGCAATGGTCGTGGGCAGCGAGGGCGGCTTTACGCAAGAGGAGTTCTCTTTGGCGCAACAGTGCGGTTTTACGGGCATTTCGCTCGGCAAGCGTATTTTGCGCGCGGAGACGGCGGCAATCGCCCTTCTCTCCGTTGTCATGTACCGTTTGGGAGAGCTGCAATGAAGGCATGCGTATTTACCCTCGGTTGCAAAATGAACGAGGTGGAGAGCGAATCTCTAATGCGCGGATTGGAAGATCGCGGTTATGAGGTGACGGACGAGCTTTGCAAAGCCGATCTCTATCTGCTTAATACCTGTGCCGTCACTGCGGAAGCGGAAAAAAAGAGCCGTCAGGCAGTGGCGCGTATGCGGAAATTCAATCCGTCCGCTCCCGTCATCGTGTGCGGCTGCGCTTCCGAACAGAATGCCCAAGCCTTTGCGGAAAAAGAGGGCGTCGTGCTTGTAACGGGCGCGCAAAACAAAGGAAAATTGCTTTCGATTTTAGAGAATAAGGGCATTTTTTGCGAGGCTGAGACGGCTTTTTGCGAGCTTCCTGCGCCAAAACGTACCAAAACGCGCGCTTTTTTACGCATTCAGGACGGCTGTAATCATTTTTGTTCCTATTGTCTCATTCCCTATCTCCGCGGCAGAACGCGTTCGCGGAGCGCGGAAAGTATATTGTCGGAAGCGACGGAAAGCGGCGCGAAAGAGATCGTACTCACGGGAATTGATATCTCGTCCTATCGTGACGGAACAACCGATTTAGGCGGATTGCTCGCGAAATTGTCCTGCGTACCCGCGCGCGTGCGGCTGGGTTCGCTGGAAGCGAGTGTCATCACGGAAGATTTTCTTGCCCGCATGAAGGAAGCGGGAAACGTCGCGCCGCATTTTCATCTCTCGTTGCAGAGCGGTTCGACGGACGTACTGAAAGCGATGAACCGGCATTACACGCGCGAAGAATATCTGCAAAAGTGCGCGCTCGTCTATTCGTTTTTCCCCGACGCGGCGATCACGACCGATCTTATTGTCGGCTTTCCGACGGAGACGGAAGAAGATTTTCAGCTTTCGCTTTCCATCATAAAAGAGGCGGGGTTTGCGCGCGTGCATTGTTTTCCTTTTTCACGGCGGGAGGGCACGGCTGCGGCAAAACTAAAAGATCTGCCTGTTTCCGTCAAAAAAGAACGCATGACGCGTATTTTAGAGGTTGCCCGTAGCGCGGAAGAGGAGCATCTCGCACGGTTTTGGGGAAGCGAACAGAACGTTCTGTTCGAGGCGGACGGCGGCTATACGGATAATTATATCCGCGTCTATGCGGACGGCGCACGGGAAGGGGAATTTTGCCGCGTGCGGCTGAGAGAAAGAATAAAAGACGGCGTATCTGCCGATATTTTGGAGGATTTCGATGGATAACTGTATTTTTTGCAAGATCATCGCCGGGGAGATTCCCTCGGTAAAGAGCTACGAAGACGATGAAATCGTCATTTTTCGGGACGTTGCGCCCAAAGCGAAAATTCACCTTCTCTGCGTACCCAAGGAACATTTCGCTCATTTAGACGAGTTGAATCCGGCGCGCGCCGCGCTCCTTGGGAGAACGCTCGAAAAAATCGGGAGACTGAAAGACGGATTGGGACTTTCGGAGGGATATCGTCTTGTGATCAATCAGGGCGAGAACGCGGGGCAGACGGTATCTCATCTGCACATTCATCTTCTCGGCGGCGAAACGCTGGATTGGGAATAAGATTTATAAAAGCATAAAGCGCGCCCGAGGGGATCCCCTCGGGCGCATTCACCGTTTAAGAAAGCCGCTGCATACGATATGGTGTCTGCATCCGCACAAAAACACGGACGGTTGCAATTACGGAGGACTTACAAATGCAGTGGTTTTTTGCGTTACATCCGTCAGTTCAGGCCTTGATTGCTTCTATTTTTATGTATACCATGACGTCGTTTGGCGCGGCCTGCGTGTTCTTCTCCAAAAAAATCAACGAAACGGTCATCACTGCGCTCACGGGCGCGGCGGCGGGAATCATGATCGCCGCAAGCTTTTTTTCTCTCCTTCTTCCCGCCATCGAATATGGAACCGCGTTGCCGTCCTATCTTACGGTGACGCTTGGCTTTTTGCTCGGCGGTATTTTCATTGTTTGTTCCGATCTTGCTCTTTCTCACACAAAATTGCGTTTTAAAGGGATCGGCGACAAAAAAAACGCGCTCTTGTATTTCGCCGTTACGTTACATAATATTCCCGAGGGAATGGCGGTAGGAGTGGCGTTTGCGCAAGGCGCCGGCGGGGCGGCGGCGGTGCTTTCCGCGCTTCTTCTTGCCGTCGGAATCGGCGTACAGAATTTTCCCGAAGGACTATGCGTCGCCTTTCCGTTGCGCGCGCAAGGGATGAGCCCGTCAAAGAGCTTTTTTTTCTCCCAAGGTTCGGGGGCGGTAGAAATACCCGCTTGTGTGCTCGGCGCGGTGGCGGCAACGTTTATCATAGGGCTTATGCCCTGGGCGCTCTCCTTTTCCGCGGGCGCGATGGTTGCCGTTGTGTGTTCCGAGCTCATTCCCGAATGTTTCGCAGGGAACAAAACGGTTGCCGGCGCGGGCGTTGTATTGGGGTTTTGCCTCATGATGATCTTAGACGTCGCGCTCGGCTAAAAAGTAATTTTTGGCAATCGTGCATAAAAGTTCCTTGTATTGACCAAACTTTCGGATATGGAACAGGAACAAGAAAAGGCGCAGGTGAAAGAAAATACAAGCGAAAAAGTTACGGCGCGGAAGACGGCGGCGATTATCGGCGGCTCGTCGGGGATCGGCAAAGAAACTGCGTTAAAACTCGGCGCAAAGGGCTGGCGGGTGTTCAATATTTCGCGCACGCCTTTTAAAGGAGAGCGCGTCCGCACGATCACGGCGGACGCCGCGCAAGAAGGAGAGATCGGGAAAGCCGTTCAGAGCATCGGCGAAGAAGTCGGCGCAATCGATCTCCTCATTTATTCGGCTGGTTTTTCCATGGTCGCGCCGCTGGAACACGCTAAGAGCGGAGACTACCGCTACCTTTTCGAGGTCAACTACTTCGGCGCAATCGAGGCGATCAAAGCGTGCGCGCCCTATCTGAAAAAACGGGGCGGCAGAGCGGTGCTTGTCGGCTCAATCGGCGGCGATATGCCCATTCCTTACGATTGTTTTTATTCCTCGTCCAAGGCGGCGCTTGCTATGCTTGCACGCGAGGCGGACGTGGAACTGCGTCCCCGCGGAGTGCGGGTGAGCGCGCTTCTCCCGGGAGGGACGGCGACGGATTTTACTTACAGCCGTAAAGTCTATAATGAAGAGGAAAGCGGTAGTTATTCTCCGTCTGTAAAAAAGGCTTCCGCGGCGCTTGCGAATATCGAACAGGGCGGCATGAGTCCTTCGCTTGTCGCAGAGGCGATCATCAAACTTGCGGAAAAGAAAAATCCGCCCCCCGTTTCAGTCGCGGGCGGGAAGAACGGTTTTTCGCGCTATCTTTATAAAATGCTTCCGGAACGCGTTACCGATTGGATGGTTCGTAAAAAATTCAATCAAAAATAATTCGCCGTAATGATATATAAGGTTAATACTAAAAAATAAATCCAATAATTTCCGTAAAAAAATCAAAATTTCTTTCGAAAAACGCTTGACGAATCGAAAAGGAAGTGTTAATATGTTTAAGCTGTCTTTTGAGACAGCTTGCTTTTTCGCAAGAGACAGCGCCTTACTGTTGTAAGGAAACGGAGATTGACAACTGCATAGCAAGAACGAAGTTTTTACTTATGAACCTCTAG
>CAZFPP010000033.1:0-9807 GCA_964521125.1 uncultured Clostridia bacterium | reverse complement strand
AAATCAGATAGCCGTAAAAACTATAAGTTTTACTTATATCACGTATAAAAAATGAAAATATGCATGTTTATAAATTTTATTTGACGGGTTGAAAGAATAAGTGTATAATAAAATATGCTCGCGGAAAATGCGGGTTTCAGAAGAAGGAGAGAGCATTATGTTGGAAGGTGAATTTCGCAATCCTTCGGGATGCGCCATCTCTGGCGTGATCGACCGCAGCGGCAGGCGCATGAGCGGGGAATGCATGATCCGTTCCATTGCCACGATGCACGAACGTAGCAACGGTCTCGGCGGCGGCTTCGCGGGCTACGGAATCTATCCCGAATTTAAGGATTTTTATGCTTTCCATCTCTTTTACGACGACGTGATCGCCAAGAAAGAGGCGGAGGATTTTATACAGCAACATTTCGATATTGCGTTTCAGTCGGCGATTCCTACGCGTAAAACGGAAGGTATTACGGATATCCCCATCATCTTCCGTTATTTTGTGTTGCCCGACGCGCGCAAATTGGAAACGCGCAAGCTGGACGAAGAAGAATACGTTGTGCGATGCGTCAACCGCATCAATATGCAGATTAAGGGCGCGTACGTTTTTTCCTGCGGGAAAAACATGGGGATTTTCAAGGCGGTAGGCTATCCCGAAGACGTGGGGAAATTTTACCGTTTAGACGAATACGAGGGTTATTCCTGGACGTGCCACGGCAGATATCCCACGAACACCCCCGGTTGGTGGGGCGGCGCTCACCCGTTCGGGTTACTTGATTATTCTATCGTACATAACGGGGAGATCTCCTCTTACGACGCCAACCGCCGTTATATCGAAATGTTCGGTTATAAATGTACGCTGCAAACGGATACGGAGGTCATTACGTATATCGTCGATTATCTGCTGCGTAAGAAAAAACTCACCTTGCAGGAAGTTTCCAAGGTGATCTCCGCATCCTTCTGGACGACGATCGAGGGCAAAACGGAAGAGGAGCGCGAACAAGAAACTTTGCTGCGAAAAATGTTCCCGTCCTTGCTCATCAACGGACCGTTTTCCATCATTTTCGGCTATACGGGCGGGCTTATGGCGCTCAACGACCGTCTCAAACTGCGTTCCATGGTCGTTGCGGAACGGGGCGACAAGGCGTATATCGCGAGCGAAGAGTGCGCGATCCGCGTTATCGAACCCGAGCTTGACTATGTGCGCGCGCCGCGCGGCGGCGAGCCTGTGATTTTCGAGCTGGAAGGAGGCGCAAAATGAATCCTCTGTTCATCTATCCGGAATATGAAGTCGTGCGCGATTCCGATCTCTGTATCGGTTGCCGCGTATGCGAGCGACAATGCGCGAACGAAGTGCACCGTTTCGATCCCGATCTCAATAAAATGCTTGCGGACAGTACGAAATGCGTTAATTGTCACCGCTGCGTGTGCTTGTGTCCGACGCACGCGCTGAAAATCAAAAAGTCGGAAGATACTTATAAGCTTAACGCCAACTGGGACAATCAGGTTATCAATGAAATTTACCGTCAGGCGGGTACGGGCGGCGTGCTGCTTTCTTCTATGGGGAATCCTAAGCCGTATCCCGTCTATTGGGATAAATTGCTCGTCAATGCGTCTCAGGTGACCAATCCTTCCATCGATCCTCTGCGCGAACCCATGGAGACCACCGTCTATCTCGGAAAAAAGACGGCGAATATCGAACGCGACGAAAACGGAAAGCTCAAAGACACCATGTCGCCGCAGCTCAGGCTCAATGCGCCCGTCATGTTTTCCGCGATGAGCTACGGTTCCATTTCCTACAACGCGCATGAAAGTTTGGCGCGTGCCGCCGAGGAGCTTGGCATTTACTATAACACGGGCGAGGGCGGCTTGCACCGCGATTTCTATCAATACGGCAAGAATACCATCGTACAGGTCGCAAGCGGGAGATTCGGCGTGCACAGAGAATATCTTGAAACGGCGGCGGCGATCGAGATCAAGATGGGGCAGGGCGCAAAGCCGGGAATCGGCGGACATCTTCCGGGGACGAAGATCAGCGACGAAGTTTCCAATACGCGTATGATTCCCAAGGGAGTAGACGCAATTTCCCCCGCGCCGCATCACGATATTTATTCCATTGAAGATCTGCGCCAGCTCATCTTCTCTTTAAAAGAGGCGACGGGGTATCAGAAGCCCGTCATCGTCAAGATCGCAGCCGTTCATAACGTTGCGGCGATCGCGAGCGGAATCGCCAGAAGCGGAGCGGATATTATCTCTATCGACGGCTATCGCGGCGGCACGGGCGCGGCTCCCACGCGTATTCGCGACAATGTGGGCATTCCCATCGAACTTGCGTTGGCGGCGGTCGATCAGCGTCTGCGCGAAGAGGGGATTCGCGACAATGTGAGTATCGTTGTCGGCGGTTCCATTCGTTCAAGCGGCGATCTCGTGAAAGCGATTGCGCTCGGCGCGGACGCCTGTTATATCGGTACGGCCGCGCTGCTTGCGCTCGGCTGTCATCTCTGCCGTACCTGCCATACGGGCAAGTGTAATTGGGGAATCGCAACGCAAAATCCGGACCTCGTCAAACGGCTGAATCCCGACGTAGGATACAAGCGGCTCGTAGGGCTTGTCACGGCGTGGAACCACGAATTGCAGGAGATGATGGGCGGTATGGGAATCAACTCTATCGAAGCTCTGCGCGGCAACCGTCTCATGCTCCGCGGAATCGGACTTACGGAAAAAGAGCTGCAAATACTCGGCGTTAAGCACGCCGGCGAGTAAGGGGGGAGAGCATGAAGCGGATCTACGTCAACGAAAAATGGTGCCTTGGGTGCCATCTGTGCGAATATGAGTGCGCGTTTGCAAACTCGGGATTAAGCGATATCGTCAAGGCGCTCAAAGGCAAACAGATCCATCCGCGTATCAGGGTGGAGGACGGCAACGGCGTGCATTTTGCCGTCAACTGTCGTCATTGTACAAATGCGATCTGTGTGAAGAGCTGTATAGCGGGCGCGCTTTCGCGCGACGAAAACGGCGCGGTCGTCATCAATAAAACCAAATGCGTGGGCTGTTTTACCTGCGTGACGGTGTGCCCGTTCGGTGCGATCATGCCCGATCAAGACGGGAAAGCGGCGCAAAAATGCGCGCTCTGTACCGATAATCTTGTGGGCGAGCCGAATTGCGTGAAGAATTGCCCCAATCAGGCGATCGTCTTCGAAGAGAGGGAGTGAATATGAAGCGTTATGTGATCATCGGCAATTCCACGGCGGCAACGTTTGCGATCGAGGGGATCCGATCCGTCGATCCCGAAGGGACTCTCACCGTGATTTCGGAAGAAAACCGTCCCGCATACGGCAGACCGCTCATCTCCTACTATCTGTACGGAAAGATTGCGAAAGAAAATCTCAGTTATCGCCCTGCGGAATTTTACGAAAACAACAACGTCGCCCTGATGCTCGGAGAGCGCGTCGTAAAAATCCTGCCCGAAGAAAAAAAAGTGTTGCTGTTCGGCGGCGGGGAAGTCGAATACGACAAACTGCTCGTCGCAACGGGTTCGCGTCCGTTCGTGCCGCCCGTAGAAGGGCTGGACGGCGTGAAGGAAAAATTCACTTTTATGACGATGGACGACGCGCTTGCGCTTGAAGATGCGTTGTCGCCCGAAAAGGATGTGCTCGTCGTCGGGGCGGGACTTATCGGGCTGAAATGTATGGAAGGCATTTTAGACCGCGTGAAATCGGTTACCGTCGTCGATATGGCGGAGCGCATTCTGCCGAGCATTCTCGACGAAGAAGCGGCGCGTCTCGTGCAGAGACAGCTGGAAGAAAAGGGTGTGAAATTCGTCCTCGGCGACAGCGCGGCGAGGTTTACGGAACGCCGGGCAATTCTCAAAAGCGGAAAAGAGATCGCGTTCGATATTCTGGTCGTAGCGGTGGGCGTGCGTCCCAACGTGGAACTTGTGAAAGAGGCGGGGGGAGAAGTTCATCGCGGGATTGTCGTCAACGAACGGCAACAGACCTCCCTTGAAGATATCTATGCGGCGGGGGATAACTGTGAAAGCTTCGATATTTGTTCGAAGCAGAGCCGCATTCTCGCCATTCTCCCCAACGCGGCGTTGCAAGGCGAGTGCGCGGGAAAAAATATGGCGGGCGGGAACGAGGCGTTTTTAAACGCCGCGCCCGTAAACGCCATCGGTTTTTTTGGCTCTCATATCGCCACGGCAGGCGTGTACGAAGGAGAGAGCTATATCGAGCGCGGGGAAAACTCCTATAAACGACTGTTCTATCGGGATAACGCGCTCAAAGGGTTTATTCTCGTAAATCATATCGAACGGGCAGGTATATATACGTCTCTTATCCGGGATATGGTTCCTCTCGATACCGTTGATTTCGAGCTGATGAAGAAAAATCCCGCATTGCTTGCGTTTACGCGGGAAGCAAGGGAGCGCAAGCTTTCGAGGAGGGTATAAATGAAAATTCAGGCGGAACACCTTTCCTATCGGGAACTTAACGAAATTATCCGTTCTTCATCGGATACGCAGGTGGAAATAGATGGCTGCATGGGGCAGCGCTATATCGGCGCGGGGCTTTCGGGACGCGCAATGACTATTACGGGCACTCCCGGGAACGCTTTGGGCGCCTATCTCGACGGCTGTCGTATTGTTGTCCGCGGCAACGCGCAAGACGCCATCGGCGATACTATGAATGCCGGAACCATTGTCGTGCACGGAAATGCGGGCGACGCGGTGGGCTACGCCATGCGCGGCGGCAAGATCTTTATTCGGGGCGACGCGGGTTACCGCGTGGGAATTCACATGAAAGCTTACCGCGAGCACCGTCCCGTCGTCGTAGTGGGCGGGATCGTCGGGTCGTTTTTGGGCGAATATCAGGCGGGCGGGATCCTCGTCGTGCTCGATCTTGGGAAAAATCCGCTCGGGATTGTGGGCAACTTCTGCGGTACGGGGATGCACGGCGGCGTCATGTATTTGCGTTGCGGGAGCATTCCGCACCCGCTTCCCGCGCAGGTTCGTTCCGAACGGGTAGAACGGGTGGAAGATCCCGAAATTTTGCAAATCATTCACGAATATGCGGAGACGTTCGGGCTTGACGAGGAAGATATATTATCCGAACCTTTTCTGCGTCTCACGCCCAATTCGCAAAATCCCTACAAACAGCTCTATACCGATAACTGATAGAAACAAAGCGGGCTTTTGACAAAGCCCGCTTTGTTAGATCATTACAAATAATGGAAAATTACTCAGCTTATCAAACTGAAACAGGAAAGAAGCGCTCCCAACGCAAGCGAACAGAGGTAGACGACCGCCTGAATTTTCCCGATCTTTACGGAACGCTTGTAAAGCGCCGTCATCAGAAAAGAACTCACTGCAATTATGACATAAAAAATTATCGAACCGTCCGTTGACATGTCCATCCATGCCATCAGACAGACGGTATAGAGAGGGATCATACTTTTATAACCGAACGGACTTTCGGAAATCTGTTCTGCATTCTCGGCTTTTACGCGTTTTTCTCCTAAAAACAGCCCGATTGCCGCGCCGATTGCAAGCAGCGTCGTCAGCGTAAATCCCGCTACGCAGTTGACAAGCTTTTCCGTATCGGAAAACAACGGACTCTGGGAAAGGACGGAGTATTCCGCCGGAATAATGATTTTTTCCTGAAAATAAGACGTTACGAAGTCGAGCGGCGCAAAGGGGAAATAATAATATGGATAGATGATTTTAGCGCTCCCGATCGGTTGAAGACGTTGCACCGACATATAGATCGCTTCCGCGATCAGCCCTGCGATAAACGCCCAGAATATCACGAACATCACTCCGTCTAAAAACGTATTCGCGCGGGTAAAGACGAAGGAAGAGATAACGTAAAGAAAGCCGATGGGAAGTAGCGAGGCGAAATATTGCGCAAGGTAATAGAGGGGATATATTTCGAATCGCAACGTCGAGGAAGCCGCCCTTCCCATGACGAGGAACGCCCCCATCCAATAGGAAACGGTATAAGGCAAGAAGATCGCGATCATGCCCAATAAAAATTTTACCGTCAGCACTCCGGTATGAGAAAGGGGCAGGGAGAAGAACATATCTACGCTGCGTTTTTTCATTTTATAATGAAACATCCACATGGGAACGCAAGCCGCCAGCACGCCGCCAATCGAAGACGGGATCGCGAGATAACTACTGTTTGCGTATTTGAATAGATCTGTTTCCCGGGTGGCGGCAAGGGGCGCGAGATAGATGACGAGCGCAATCACCGTGAGACAGGCGATGACGAACGCGGATTTTTTGAGTTCGTATAAAAAATATTTTTTCATTCCAAATACCCCCTGCTTTGCACTTCCTCAATGAACAGATCTTCGAAATCCATGGGGATTTCTTCCATGATGATCGGGTTCATTTCGCCGAGCTTTTGCTTTGCTTCCTCTACGTCGCCGTGGGCGACGACGGTGATCACCCGTCCGATCTGTTCGGCGCGGATGTAATCGAAGGGAAGCGCTTCCGCCCCGAGATTCTCCTTGAATGCGATTTGTAATTTAAAAATATTCCCTAGCGCGTTCTCTATTTTGCCGCACACTTTTACGTTCGCGTGATCGACGAGGATAAAGCTGTCGCAGATATCCTCTAATTCGCGCAGAGAGTGCGAAGCGATCACGACGGTTGCGCCCTCTTCGTTGAGTTGAATGAGCCCGCGTTTGAATTCGAGCCGCGCAAGAGGATCAAGTCCGTCGAACGCCTCGTCGAGGAGCAGATACTTCGGCTTACACGCAAGCGCCGTCGCAATAAAGAGCTGGCGTTTCATGCCCTTGGAAAAGTTCCGTATCGGCTTATTCAAGTTGAGCGCGAACTGATCGGCATAATGATAAAAGATATCCGAATCGAAGTCGTAGAACGTCTTGTACAGTCTTCGGATCTTTTCGCCTGTGATATTCGTGTCGTAATAGGGGTCGTCGGGGAGAAAGAACAGCTTCTTTTTCACCGCCTCGTTATCGTAAACGGGGTCGCCGTCTATGAGAACGGCGCCCTCGTCCGCCTGCATCACGCCGCCGACAATTCGCAGCAGCGTGCTCTTTCCCGCGCCGTTAATGCCAACCAATCCGCAGATACTCCTGTCCTCTACGGTGATATCCGCCTTTTCATAGACCGTTTTTTCTCCGAACCGTTTGGTTAGATTAAAGATGCGAATCATAATTTCTCCTCATAAATTTTTTCGATCATGCTTTCCAGCGTTTCCCGCGTCACGCCCGCCTCTTTGAGTTCCAAGAGTTTTTCTTCGGCAATCTCCAGAATACGGTTTTGCTTATCTTTTGCCGAAACGTAAACGCCCTTTTTTTCGATGGTATAAATCCAGCCGTCCTCTTCCAGTGTAGAGTAAGCGCGTTGCACCGTATTGGGGTTGATTCCCATTTTTAACGCAAGATCGCGGCAGGAAGGGAGTCGCTCGTCCTCTTTGAGCAACCCTAACTCGATTTTTCGCTTCATGTCCTCCACAATCTGTAAATAAACGCTCTGTTTCATGTCATATCCTGTATTAACTGTATTATACAAAGACAATATAACACGATTGCAACATTTTGTCAATAACTTTTAGAAAAAAAGATGATTTTTTTATGAAGTGCGCACGGGCGGGCATAATAAGAGCGAGGTGAAAAATGAATTTTGAAAATCTGATGAGGGAAGCCCGCGCGATGGAGGAGGATATGATAAAGGCGCGGAGAACGCTGCACGGGTTTGCGGAAACGGGGTTTGATTTAATGCGGACGCGCGCATATGTCAAGGAGGAGTTGCAAGAAGCGGGATTAAAGCCGTCCGATTGCGGAAAAGCCGGCGTTGTCGCGCTCGTTGGGAACGGAACGGGAAAAACTTTTCTTTTGCGGGCGGATATGGACGCGCTGCCCGTAAAAGAGGAGGCGGGAGAACCGTTCTCCGCGAAAAACGGTAATATGCACGCATGCGGTCATGATCTTCACACCGCTATGCTGCTTGGCGCGGCGAAACTGTTAAAGGCGCATGAAGGGGAGATACGCGGTAAGGTTAAACTCATGTTCGAGCCTGCGGAAGAACTGCTCGAAGGAGCGAAGAATATGATTGCTTCGGGCATACTCGAAGATCCTGTGCCCGAAGCGGCTCTCATGATCCACGTGATGACGGGCGTACCGCTTCCCGTTGGGACGGTTGTTGTTTGCGCGCCCGGGATAAGCGCGCCGGCTGTTGATTTTTTTACCGTTGAGATACGCGGAAAGGGCTGTCATGGCGCGATGCCCAACACAGGAATCGATCCCGTGAATGTTGGGGCGCATATCGTTCTGGCGCTGCAAGAAATTCATGCGCGCGAGCTATCTATGGGGGAACGGGCCGCGCTCACGATTGGCAGTTTCCATACCGGTGACGCCGCAAACGTCATTCCCGATACGGTGGTTTTGACCGGCAGTTTGCGTGCGTTTGAAGATGAAACGAGAGAACTTTTAAAACGTCGTTTGCAAGAGATAGCGGAATATACCGCGCAGGCGTTTCGTGCAGAGGCGTTTGTGTCGTTCACGGGCGGCTGCCCCGCTCTTTACAACGATCCCGATCTCTCTGTTTGTGCGGAAGCGTACCTTGGCGATCTGCTTGGGAAAGACCGTGTGTTATCTGCCGCGAAATTAAACGGATCGTCCATAGGACTATCGGGAACGGCGGGTTCGGAGGATTTTGCTTACGTCAGTCAAAAGATTCCTTCTTTGATGCTTGCGCTCGGCGCGGGAGAACCGCAGGAAGGTTACCGATATCCTCTCCACCATCCTAAGGCAAAGTTTCATGAAAACGCGATTGTTTGCGGAGCCGCGGTCTTTGCATATACGGCGATGCGCTGGCTTGACGATCATTCGGATTTTACTTGACAAATTTTTTAAAAGTTATTATAGTATGTACAATAATACGGAGTAACGCAATGACGCAATGCAACGAACAACAGAAAGAAGAATGGATTGAATGGGAGCTCAAGACCATTAAAAAAGGAAATAAAGCGAATAAAGTGCTCTGGTGGACGCTCGTTGTGATGACCGCGCTTGTTTTGCTCTCTGCGATCGCTTCGGTGATCTTGTATCTGATAGGAAACGATATTGCCGACTTGGAAACGACGGTCAATCAGCTTTTAATGTCCGTCCTTGCCCTGCTTTGCTATTTCATTCCCGTTATCTTTCAACGGAAATTTAAAATCTATATTCCTTCCTATCTGCTCATTATTATTTACCTGTTTATTTACGCGCACTTCATTTTAGGCGAAATCTACCGCGTGTACGATTCGAGTATCGTCTTCGATAAGATTCTGCATACGACGGGCGGCGTCGTCATTGCCTGCATCGGTATTTCCGTCGTCTTTTCGCTGTCCAACATGAAGAACAAGAAAGTGCGACTGTCGCCTTTCTTCGTCGTGTTGTTCGCATTTTGCTTTGCGCTTGCCATCGAATACGTTTGGGAGCTGTTCGAATATGCGGTAGATAGATTAGTCGGCGCAAATATGCAACGTTGGAAGGACGCCGTCGTTGGTTATACCGAAGACGGTAATGCCATCGTTTCCATACCCTACGGTAGCGGACTCAGAGACAGCATGGGCGATATGTTCGTGAATATTTTGGGCGCGCTGGGAGTGTGCATTATTTCTTTCTTTGTCCTCGTGAAAAAGCCGCATTGGATGGAGGGACGCATCATTGCTTCGGATAAGAGGCTTCGAATGGTTGCTACGGAGAAGGTGGAGGAAAAAATTGCTCGCGACGAACCCGTACCCGATTTTAAAGCGTTGTTCGAAGCGGAGCAAAAAAAGAAGAAAGGGAAACATATAGCGCGCCGCAAAG
>CAZFPP010000032.1:0-10089 GCA_964521125.1 uncultured Clostridia bacterium | reverse complement strand
CTGCGCTTCCGACGGCGAAGCGTCTTCGGCGGACGCCACGAGGACGTTCTCGTCTTTTTCGCCGAGCGAACGAACGGCGAAAAATCCCGTTACCGCAAGCAACAGGGTGAAGACGATGAGTAATGAAGTCTTTAATTTTGCGATGGCTGATTTTTTCATAATGCGCCTCTTTATGTTTGTGATCGTTTTTATTTTTCACCGCAAACGCGGTTCTTTTCGATTATTAAGAAACAATATTTGGGAGCGAACGAATAGGTTTTTTTCATTCGGTAGGTAAGCGCTTACTTATTGCAAACGTTTAAATTAAAAGCCCGAAGGCTTTGTAAAACGATTGAAACCGTCTCTGTTCGTTGTTCTCCGCCCGTTTTGATTTTGAAACGGGCGGAAATCAAACCCGGATAAGCCCCAAAATTCCACCCGACAAAAGCTGCCAAATCCGTTCGAAAGTTTCTTCGTTCGACGGCAGTTCTCCGCGGATCACGCGCTTAGCAAACACGCCCGACGTATCCAAAATGTAAGTCCACAAAAACGGGGAATCGATCTCTTGTTTTAGCGGGAAACGATCGGCGAGCGCGTGCAAAAGCACGGCAAAATCTTTGAAGTAGGTATGTTTCGCCTCGTCGTCCCGTTCGGTTATTTTGCGGATATGCGGGGAATCGCGGTAGTCGAAGTAGTAAATCGTTTTATATCCGTTGTCGACCAAAAAAGTGAAATAAGTCGTCCAAAGGGCGCGGGAAAAGTTGTAAATCTCCTCCGCCGTGGAAATAGCGGGTATCTTAACGCCGTTATAAAGCGCCGCAATGCGTTTATGCACGCTTTCGAAACAGGTATAAAGCAAATTTTCCTTCGAGGAAAAATATTTGTAAATCAACGCTTCGGATACGCCTATCCTGTTCGTAACCTTCTTCATGGAAAAATTATCAAGTCCGTTTTCCGCGACAACTCTCATCGTCGCGTCGAGAAATTCTTCCTTCCGCGTCAATTTTCCCATTTTTCAGCCGCCGTCCCCTTTCGTTTCGCTACGGGTATATTTTATCATATTTCATTTTGTCTGTCAATAATTTCATAGCATAATATAAGCAAAAAGCCCGACAGCGCCGAGCTTTTTGTAAGAGATACGAATAAATATTAAATACGTTTGCGCCAACCGTACGTATCTTCCAGCGCGCCGTATTGAATCCCCGTGATTGTATCGTAAAGCATTTTCGTAATCTCGCCCATTTTTCCGCCGTTGATCGTATAATCGATATCTTTATAGCGAATCAGCCCCACGGGGGAGATCACCGCCGCCGTACCCGTGCCGAACGCCTCGTTCAGCGTGCCGTTCTCCGCCGCCGCGATCACTTCGTCAATGGAAATTCTCCGTTCGCTCACAGGATAACCCTTGTCGCGCAGAAGCTGCAAGCAGCTCTTGCGCGTGATCCCGGGAAGAATGGAACCGACGAGCGCGGGCGTAACGACTTCCCCGCCGATGACAAAGAACATATTCATACTGCCCACTTCTTCGACGTATTTCTTTTCCCGCGCGTCCAGCCAGAGCACCTGATCGAACCCCTTCTCTTCCGCGAGCTCACCCGCTTTCATGGAAGCGGCGTAATTGCCGAGGCACTTCGCTTCGCCCGTCCCGCCGATCGCCGAGCGAACGTAAAAGTCCTCGACAAGCAATTTCGTGGGTTCCAAACCGTGCGCGTAATAACTGCCGACGGGAGATAAAATGATGAAAAACAGATACTCCGTAGAGGCGTGCACGCCGAGCATGACGCGCGTTGCGACAATGGTAGGACGGATATAGAGCGCCGTTCCCTTTTCGCGCGGAATCCAATCTTTTTCCAGTTTCAAAAGTTCTTCCAGCCCGTGTTCCACAACGTCTGCGGGAAATTGGGGAATACACATTCTTTCCGCCGAGCGGTTCATGCGCGCCCAATTTTCTTCGGGACGGAAAACGGCGATACTGCCGTCCGGCTGTATAAACGCCTTCATCCCTTCGAAGATCCCCTGCGCATAGTGCAAGACGCTCGTCGCAAGGTCAAACGCTTTCGGCTCGTTCGGTTCGATCTGCTCGTCGTGCCAGCCCTTTTCCGCCGTATATTTCATGGTGAACATATAGTCGGTGAAATAGTGACCGAACCCGAGCGCCGTACCTGCCGCGGGTTTTTGTTTTAATTGTTTCCGCTCGATGATTTTCATGGTAATTTCCTCTCTATTCCTGCCGTAGCGCAAACGCATGACTGTATTGTTTCCGCTCGGTGATTTCCGCTTTTCCGTTTAAATAATCGGCGAGCTTTTCGCAAAAGCTCTGTTTTTCCTCCGCCCTGACCGCAACGACAAATTCCGCCCGCTGCAAAAACCGCCGTTCCAACACCTCGTACCCGTTCAAAAAACGCGTAAGCGCGTTGACGAAGGAATAATCAACGCAGATGAGAAGCTCCGAGCACAGTTCATACCGCCGCGTCTTTGCGCATTCCAATCCTTGCGCCGCAGAGGACGCGTAGGCGCGCGTAAGTCCGCCCGCGCCCAACTTAATCCCGCCGAAGTACCGCACAACCGCGACCGCCGTTTCCGCAAGCTTTTTCGACTTGATCACGTTCAGAATGGGCATCCCCGCCGTTCCCTGCGGCTCTCCGTCGTCCGAAAACCGTTGCAGATTGCCTATGCTGTCCGCGATATATCCGTAACAGACGTGCGTTGCAAGCGGATGAAGGGCGCGAATGCGCAGAAGAAACGCCTTCGCCTCCTCCTCGCCCGCAATATGCGAAACATAGGTGAGAAAGCGCGATTTTTCAATCGTCTGCTCCGTCTCCGTTTCGCCGACGACGCTCGTATACCCCATCAGCTCCGCACAACCTTCAACCGTACTTTCTTGCCCTTGCTCAGAACGAAATCGCCCGCGGGCAGAGGCATATTGATATCCGCCGCTCTCTCGCCGTCCACGCAAACGCCGCCCTGCTCCACAAGCCGCCGCGCCTCGCCGTTGCTCTTGCAAAGCCCCGTTGCGATCAGCGCGCCGAGAAGATTGGGCGTATCCGCGGGAATTTCTTTCACGGGCATTTCGCCGTTCCCGCCGAAAGCCGCCCGCGCCTGAGACTGAGAAAGCCGCGCCGCTTCTTCCCCGTGCACGAGCTTTGTCAGCTCATAGGCAAGCCGCTCTTTCGCCGCATTGATGCGCTCGTCGCGGTAACGGCAGAGTTCTTCGATCTCCTCAAGCGGCAAAAAGGTGAGCAACCTAAAACACTTCTCCACGTCGGAATCCGCGGTATTGCGCCAATACTGATAAAATTCATAGGGCGACGTCTTGTTTTCGTCCAGCCAGACCGCGCCTTTCTGCGTCTTACCCATTTTTTTGCCCTCGCTCGTGGTGAGCAGGGTAAACGTCATTGCAAACGCGGGCTTATGCTCCTTTCTGCGAATGAGATCGGCTCCCGCGAGAATGTTGCTCCACTGGTCGTCTCCGCCGAGTTCCAGCGAGCAACCGTATTTTTGATGCAGAACAAGGAAATCGTACGCCTGCATGAGCATATAATTGAATTCGAGGAAGGTAAGCCCCTTCTCCATGCGCGCCTTGTAGCACTCCGCCGTGAGCATCCTGTTCACGGAAAAGAGCGCGCCGATATCGCGCAGAAAATCGACGTAGTTCAATCCGAGCAGCCAATCGGCATTGTTGACGACGATCGCGCCGTTTTCGCCGTCGAAGCGGATAAAACGCGCCATCTGTTTTTTGAAACATTCCACATGGTGCGCAATGGTCTCTTTCGTCATCATAGAACGCATATCCGTCCTGCCCGAGGGGTCGCCTACCATCGCCGTCCCGCCGCCGATAAGAATAATGGGCTTGTGCCCCGCGTCCTGCATATGGCGCATGGCGATGAGTTGCATGAAATGCCCCACATGAAGACTATCCGCCGTGGGATCAAACCCGATATAAAAGGGAACGCTCTCTTTCCCGAGAAGCTCGTAAAGCTCCTCCTCATACACCGTCTGTTTGACGAATCCCCGCGCCCGCAGGATATCCATAACGTTCTGACTCATAAAGTTCTCCTATGAAATAAAAAAACGGTCTGCAAAATTTGTTTGCGCAAACCGTATCGAGTGAATTGAATCAAGCGATTTACGCGCAAAAAACAGTATTATCCGATTCGATAATACGCATAGCCGTAAATTGCAAAATACAAACGTTTCATGTTCTTTATTATATCCGCGCAATCGGCGTTTGTCAACCAATACAAACTTGTTTTTCATAAAAAACTTTTAATACAGGCAAACGCCCTTCCTCTTTCAACCCCTGCATGCCGCAAAACTCGCGGAACAATTCTTCATAGCTCGTCCCCGCAAGCCGACGCTCCCGTTCCTCCTGCTCCCGTTTTTCCTTTTGCGCGCGAAGTCCGTTCAATACGATATCCATGTCAAGCTTCATTTCTGTCACCTCTCGCCCTTTATTATATCCTAAATACTTGACAACTATTGTCAGATATGTTAAAATTTTTTTTGAAAAAAAGAAATGATTGAGGTGAAAAAACATGAAATATCAAATTATGACGGGAATTTTGTTCACGCTGCTTGCAAAGCGTAAAGTAAGCGCAAGCGAATTTGCAAAGAAATACGGCTGTTCGGTACGCTCCATTTACCGCTATATCGACGAAATGACCGTTTCGGGAATCCCCATCGACGTTGCAAGAGGGGCAAACGGCGGCATTTATATTTCCGACGCGTTCAAGCTACCGAAAGGGCTGATGACGAAAGAGGAATATGAAAAGACGATCAACGCCTTGCAAGTCATGGACGAACAGTTCGCCGATCCCACACTTGCTTCGGCTATCGAAAAGCTTTCGGCGCAAGTCAAAGCGGAAAAGCTGAATTTAACGCTTTCGGGCAATATCTTAGTCGATAGCGGAACCTGGGGCGACGAACGCCGTTTTTCGGATAAACTCGCCCTCGTAGAGCGTGCAATCGAAGATCGGGAAAGCTTGGAAATCGACTATATTTCCCGTTCGGGCGAACGTACGCAACGCAAAATTTTGCCGCACCTTCTCGTCTACAAACAGAATATCTGGTACGTTTACGCGTATTGCACGGTACGGAATGCGTTCCGTCTTTTCAAACTCGGACGCATGCGTACCGTTCTCAAAACGGGAGAACAATTCGAACGGATGCCTTTTTCTCGGGAAAGTATTCCCCTCGCCTTCTGGCACGACGCGGAAAACGCCGTATTTGCGCTCTTTGAAATCGCGCCCGAAGCGCTCCCCTTTGCCGAGGAATGGCTGGGAATCGATAACGTGATCAAGCGCAACAACAAATATTTCGCCGAGGTCTCTCTGCCCGACGACGAATCTTTGATCGGAAAAATTCTTTCGGCGGGCGCGGGATTCAAAGTCCTTTCCCCCGCCTCGCTTGCCCGCCGCGTGCAAGAAGAAGCGCAAAAAATCGTTAACGCTTATTCCGAAATGTAATCGCGCCGATCGACGAGGCGCGCGATAGATAGATATCGCTTTCAAAACGTTCCGCGGAGTTCCCCGCCGCGCACGCCCGAGAACGGCAAAGCACAAAAAAACTGTCGGATATACGTCCGACAGTTTTTGAAACATAACGATTAAGGATTGTAATGGGTCGGTTTGAAAAGAAGCGCGAAGAAGTCGACGATCAGTCCTATCCCAAATAAACCGCAGGTAAACAGATATAAAATACCCATACCGATTTTTCCTTCGTAGTATTTATGTCCTCCGCACCATCCAAAGAAAAACCATAAAACCAAGGCGATCCATTTGTTTTTCAGGTTGCTTATTGTCCCCGCATTGGCGTTCGCGTTGACGTTATTGTTGTGATTCTCAACGTTTACAATAACCGGAGGAGCAGCGTTCTCCGTTTTTGCCGATGCGTTCTCCGTCTTTGCGCCGCACGAGGGACAAGCAACCGCGCCTTCGGGCAACTCCTTACCGCAGTTACCGCAAAATTTTGCCATTTCGTTACCTCCAAAAAATTATTATATATATAACGCCCGTTCGCGTTATTCCCAAAAGTGAAATGTTTCTTCCACGCAATTACGATATTTTATAAAGTAAATAAAAACAAGATTGATAACAGAAAGCAAATTCACGCCAAACGCTATCATCGTCAAAATGTACGGAATATTCCCGTTCGCCGTAACGCCGCATAATCTGAGGATCAACTGAATTACGCTTTGAACCAATAAAATGATTAACGAAAATAATACGCTCCGCACTGAAATATTGGGATGAAGCAATAAAAATAAGATCACAATACAGGCAGAAATTAGGTTGACGGGTATAAAGTAATCAAACGCCCAGCTCATCGCCGTGCTGTCAAACAAACGATAGACGATATCAAAGATCCCTGCGACAAAGTTTAAAAAGACCACGGCGTTTCTGTATCTCGTTAAAAAGCGACGGATATTCCCCGCGACACAGGCAAAGGCAATAAAATAACCGCCGAACAACCCGAAAACGGGATATTGGCACCAGCCTTTTCCCCCGATGAGAATGTTGATTAACACAAGAATAAAGGAAAGGTTGCATATCAGAATAAACAACAAATCCCATATGCCGAATTTAATGTTCCCGATGCGCAAAATACATTTATCAATCGAATTTTTAAAGTTTACCGTTTTTTCCTCTGCCGATCGTGCCTCGTAATCTTCCACCCGTTTTCCGCACATCGGGCAAACGCTGTAATTCGCAATCGGAAGCCCGCAATACGGACATTTCTTTATCGACATATCAATTCGCTCTCCTTTTTTTCCTCTTTAACGGAACTTTTTTTTGCTCCTGCCGAGAGATCTCTCAATTTCAACGGAAAATGCGAAACATAAGGATAAAACAGCTCGTTCAACCTCTGTACCCAAGTTTCGAACGTAATATTATCCAACCGTTGTTTGAGTTCTTTCTTTTTCTGCCGTTCTGCGGCGAGACAAAATTCTTCCAAACAATTTTCCCCGCCGTGAAATAACTTTTCACAAATTTCTTTCCCGTATTCATATCCGCGATCTAGGCGCGCCGAAAGCGTTTCCCCGTGAAAGTCAAAGGAATGCCTGCGATATATATCGTTGAGGGAAATATCGTAATCTACGATAGGAATTCCCGAAAGCACGTATTTTCTTCTCGGGCGGTATCCCGCTTCAAAATGTAAAATTAAAATCGCGTCGGGATTTTCGTATTTGATCAGCGGGAAAACGGGAATATTATCCATTGCTCCGCCGTCAAACGTAATTTGACCGCGAAACAAATGCATCCCTCCGGATAAAAAAGGATAAGATACCGCACCCAGCATAAATTTATCCCAATTTTTAATATGTCTTCCGTAAAGCTTACAATATTCCATGCGTATTAACGGGAAAACATAACAAATCGGGGCGTATACGGGAATCTTCAAAACGTCGTCTTTGCAGACCAACTCACCGATCAAATCTTTAAAATAGTGTTTGAACCAAACTTCATATGCAAGATCGACAGAAGAATCAAAATGAATCCGTCTCCAAATATCGCATAATAAATCCGTTTTCCTCGAGGAGAACGCATACCCGCTAAACAAACCGATAGAGGCGCAGGAGATCGACGTAATACGATTGCTTCCCATTTCTTCTTCCAACGCTTTTAAAAAACCCGCTTGATAAGCTCCTTTGGCCACTCCTCCCGATAGCACCAATCCGATATTCATATACCGCATTCCATAGTAAGAAGTTTTCTTCTTAAAGACTATAACATAAGAATTTACGGATGTCAAGCATTTTAAGAAGATTTCTTCTTGTTTCTTTTTAAGTTTTTTTACGATAACGATTATTTTACCGATTTTTGTCAAGAAGTTTTCTTCTTTATTAAAAATTTTAAGAAGATTTCATCTAAAATAATAGCAATGGAAATCGGAAAAATAATCAAAGAATTACGGAATGAAAAAAATTTTTCCCAAGCGGAACTTGCAAAAGCGATCGGCGTCAGTCAAAAAGCGATTGATTATTGGGAGCGCTCTGTTAACGAACCGAAAGCGAGCTATATTGTGCGCTTAGCCGATCTGTTTGACATTTCGACGGATTATTTATTGGGAAGAACAGACGACGAACATAAACTATAACCCTGTTATTACGGTTAGCAATAAAAAACCGCAAAAAGAATATACTGTCATTACGGAGAGAAAACCGAAAAGGCAATATCATGAAACATATTCTATTTTGCGGCGGCGGGAGCGCCGGTCACGTCGTTCCCAACCTTGCCGTGATGAACGAACTTAAATTTTCTTATCGACTCTCTTATATGGGAACGGGCGGCATTGAAAAACAACTCGTGTGCGGAGCGGGCTATCCTTTTTTTCAAGTAGACTGTCCCAAGCTTGCGCGTTCTCTCACTCTGAAAAATTTCAATATCCCCTTCGCTTTGCATAAAGCGCAGAAAAACGCACTTGCGGTTTTGGGAAAAGAAAAACCCGACCTTGTATTTTCCAAGGGCGGATTCGCAAGCTATCCCGCGGTTTGGGCGGCGGCAAAACTCAACATTCCCGCGCTCACGCACGAGAGCGATTTATCTCCCGGGCTTGCTACCAAACTCATTGCCGGAAAATGCCGGTATGTGCTCACCTCTTTCCCCGAAACGGCGAATTTATTTCCGAACGGTCGCCACGTCGGCTCCCCTATGCGCAAGGATATCTTCCGCGGAGACAGAGAACGCGCACTGCACAAATACGGCTTTACGCAAGAGAAATCCGTTCTGCTTGTTCTGGGCGGAGGAAGCGGAAGCCGCGCCCTAAACGAGGCGGTTTGGCAAAATTTAAAGCAACTGCTAAAATCCTGGCAGATACTGCACCTATGCGGCAAGGGAAACGCCCCGAAAGAGCCGCCCGCAGGGTATGTTTCGCGCGAATACGAAACGGACATGGGCAGCGCGTATGCCGCCTGCGACTGCGTTTTGAGCCGCGCGGGAAGCAACGCCGCATTCGAAATCATGGCTCTGAAAAAACCCGCTCTTTTGGTCCCGCTGGAAAAATGTTCGCGCGGAGACCAACTGCAAAACGCGCTCTATTTCCAAAAAAAAGGCTTGTGCCGTATTCTGCATGAAAGGTCTTTTGAAGAACTCCCCTCTGCGCTCTCCGCACTCCGAGACGACGCGACGTTGCGCGAAAACCTGCAAAACGGCAACACCCAAAACGGAACGCCGCTCATTCTTGAAATCATCAAGGAAACCGCCGCAATTTAACTTTGCGGGACGAGGGAATATCCCTCTCCGAAGATATCCGCTTGCAAATAAGTGTCCGGCACCTTTCCCACAAGCACGCTCTCGCAGATGAGTACTTCGGTGAGCGAGGCAAAATTGCGCGTTCTGGTAGGCATGATGATGGAGATGTCGGCGACGATCTCCAAATAAATGGAATGCTTCGTCTGGTTGATTCCCGCATCCTCGAACACAGACGCAAAGCTGCACGCCACGTTGGAAATGGGTAATATCTTCATGTTGATTTTAGGACCGAATCCCGCCCACGCCTCGATTCCCGTAAATGCGCCGAGAGGCACGTCCACGCCGCTTTCGCTCATCTTGCTTAAATTTTGTTGCGACATATACGCCGCGTCACGGGCGATTCGGTTGATCTGAAAGGCGTTGGAAGCGATCGCGAGAATGTTGCCCGCCCCGTCGCGTTCCACCGAAACGAGATCTTCATAACGCACTTTATCCGAGAGAGTATAATAAATGGCGTCGTTGACGGCAACGGTCGTGATCGACCGCATGGAGGCCTCGGCGACGGAAACGAGAATATTCGTAATATTTACATGAACGAGAACAATCAGACCGATGAAAAACAATGCGACGAGCGCAAACACAACGCGCCGCCGTTTTCTCGTTTTGAATGGGCGATAGCGTTTCACGCTTTATCTTATGCCCCTGATTTTTCCGATATGCGGGAACGATTTTTCCCGCGCCGTCATATCATGTCGTATGCCGGAATCGCAACTTGAAATTGTCTCTTACGACAGAACCGCCGCCCTGTCTTACGCGAAAAAATGGGCGTTCGGAAGGAATCCCGAATTTTATGATTTTTCAAACATCGGCGGCGATTGCACCAACTTTGCCTCTCAATGCATTTACGCGGGCGCAAAGG
>CAZFPP010000031.1:0-10589 GCA_964521125.1 uncultured Clostridia bacterium | reverse complement strand
GATTTTACAGGATTTCCGTGCGGAACGTCTCTCCCGTTTCCACATTTTTCCAAACGAGCGTGTTTTTTTCTAAAACAAGATAGGAATGCCGACTGTTTTCTTTGGGAATAGAAACGGAACCGCAGTTCACATAAGTGCAATTTTCGCGTTCCTCGAAAGCGGGCACATGGAAATGTCCGTTGAAAAGCACGTCGCCTTTTTTCAGATAAGCGGGCGTCTTGTGTCCGTGGGTGAGAATGAGCGTGCGTCCGTTCCAAGGCAGAATGCAGTATTCCGCCATGATGGGAAATTCAAGCACCAGGGTATCCACTTCGCTGTCGCAGTTGCCGCGCACGCAAAGGATCTCGTCTTTGATCGAATTGAGGATCTCCGCGCAACCGAGCGTGGAATATTCTCTCGGAAGCGGGTTGCGCGCGCCGTGATAGAGCAGATCGCCGAGCAGAATCAGCTTTTCCGCATGTTCCGAAAGGTAGCGTTCTTTTAACAGGCGGCAATAGTATGCCGAACCGTGAATATCCGATGCAATTACATATTTCATGCGTTCTCTCCTTGCGTCTCGCGTAAGATTTCTTTAAGTTTGGCGATCACGCCGCCCTCCTCGTTGGACGGCACGGTACGGCGGATGACCTTTTTCAGCGGCGGATAGGCGTTTTCGGTAACGTAGGCTCTGCCGCATTCGAGCAGCATTTCATAATCGTTCATATGATCGCCGAAGGCGACGCATTCCTCTTTTTTCAGCGAAAAAGCATTGCGTATGAATTTGATCGCCTCGCCCTTATTTGCGGTGGGAGCGGAGATGTCGCACCAGTCGAATCCCGAAAGAATGGTTCTCAGTTGCGGAAGCCGCTGGGGTAATACTTTAATGCAGTTTTCCGCAGCGGCGATCTCATCGTAGACCGCGATCTTGCAGATATCTTCTTTTCCGATGACGTCGTCGAGATTTTCCACTTTTTTGCAATTCGTGTAAGAAAGCATGGCGTATCGGAAAAAGGGCATTTCGTTGCTTTCAATGTAAGCAAAATCCGTTCCGCACAGCATAGGATATAAGTGGGGAAGCGCGCGGATTTCATCGAGTGCGTCTTTTAAATAAATATCTCGGATCGGATCGAGATAGATCGTATCCCCCTTATATTTAACGAGCGCACCGTTTTCGCAAATGAAAACGAGCTTGTCCCATACGGGCAAAAATAATTTTTTTAAATTTGCATATTGCCGTCCGCTTGCGGGAGCGAAGAGAATCCCGCAAGCATAAAGTTGCTCGATGAGTGAAAAAATCTCATCGGGCAGAATTTTTTCGGAACTGAGAAGCGTTCCGTCTAAATCGGTTGCAATAAATTTTACCATGCTATCTCAGACTAAGTTATAACATGTTTACCACGTTGAGTTCATTGACGGGTATTTTTTCGTCTCCCGCATATTGCTTGAAAAATGCGGGAAGAAGGTCTGCAACGATTGTGTTTGCACGGAATGCGTTCAGATCCACCGCTTTATTTGCAATGAGGTTGATCGCCGTTTCGATATAATCCGTTCCGTCGGAAATGCCGTGCACGGAAAGTTGCTTTTCAAGCATCTCGTTGAGTCCAAACGTCAAGTTATTTCCGTTTTGTCCGCAAAATACAACGTTTTTATCGCTCGCACATGCGGCAAACGGAGATATCCCGTTTGACTCTGCCCCCGTCGATACGACGACGCCGTCGCAAAGTCGTCCGCCGGTGACGTTTCCTATCTCTTCCATAAGACGATCGTCTATTTCAAACGTGTAATATATTCCGCATGTCCGCGCAAATTCCAGCCGTTCGGCGTGAGAATCGATGAGAACGGGGGAAACCTGACGGTAAATGAGCAGCTGACAGATGAAGAGTCCGAGCATATCGCCGCCGATTACGGCGACGTGATCGCCCTTTTCGGGATTGAGGCTTTCCACGGCCGCTTTGGCGAGCGCGACGTATTGGATCAAAAGCGCCTTATCGTCGTTTACGGCGTCCGGAAGAACGGTGAAGTCGCTTTCGTCTGCGAACACAAAATCACGCAAAAAACCGTCTGTTGTCTGTCCGCAGATGCGGCGGGAAGTTTTCGTAAAATCAAGCTTTTGCGTTTCGTTGTTCTCTTCGGGCAGAATGGTATGCAAAAGAACGCGCGTACCTTTTTTGTAACGTCCCTCTTTATCATCGGCGATTACGCCCACGGCAAATCTTCCCGGAATGCGGGGATAGTTTACCCGCCGCGCGCCGCTGAATATGAGGGCGTCGTCGTTATTGACGAAAACCTTCGTTACGCGTATTCTGCGTTTATTTTCCTCCCAAACAGCGTCTTCCGTCGTTTTTACAAGAGTGCGTGCCGCCGTCAGTTTCCATACGTTCATTCGGAGACTCCTTATTCTGCAATTTCCGCTTTATTTTTTCATATTATACCGCAGAAACGCACAATTTGCAAGCGATTAAGCATAAAAAAGCGATTTGCGGCAGATCGTGAAAAATTTTTACCTCATCTCAAGTTTTTTCGTTTGCATTTCAAAAACAGTTGACGAGCGTAAAAAAAACGGCTATAATAAGATATGCAAGACCAAATACGAACAGTACTTGGCGAAAAGTTCGGGATTTCGAACGAAATTATAAACCTAAGCGAGGTGAATGTATCATGAAAGCCGATATTCATCCCAAGTATCATGAAGTGACCGTTGTCTGCGCTTGCGGCGAGACGTTTAAAACGGGCACGACGAAGGATACGGATATTCTCAAAGTGGATATTTGCAGCAAATGCCATCCTTTCTTCACGGGCAGACAGAAACTCGTGGATACCGGCGGGCGGGTGGATAAGTTCAAGAAAAGATACGGAATCTGAAAGCATCCAGCCTCATTTTAAAGGGGCTGTTTTGCTATATGGCGCGATTTACGGCGCGCTTAGCGCACCGACGGGGTTTTATGAAGAAAAAGACGAATCCTACTTACATCGGAGGGCAAGCGGTAATACAGGGCGTCATGATGCGCGGGAAATGCGGCATGGCGACGGTTGTGCGCGACGACGGCGGTGAGTTGCATATCGAAGCGAAGCGCATTACTCCGCCTGAACAGCGAAAGAAGTGGACGCGCGTCGTTTTCATTCGCGGAGTCGTGAATTTCGTGTTATCTCTCGTTACCGGTATGCAGGCGCTGCTTCGCAGTTCGGAAGTCGCCATTGCCGAGGACGAGGACGAAGACCGCCCCAAACTCAATAAATGGGTGGCGGATAAATGGAAAGTCAGCATATCGGAGATCGTTACGACGATTTCAACGATTTTCGGAATTGCGATCGCACTTGTTTTGTTCCTGTTTTTACCTTCTTATTTTGCCGAACTCATCAACAATGCCGCACCCGAAGCCATAGGGGGCTCCGGGAGTTTGTATTACAATCTTATCGACGGCGGATTTCGTCTCGTCATTTTTGTGCTGTATATCTGTTTTACGTTGCTGTTCCGTTCTTTACGCGAAACATATCGCTATCACGGCGCCGAACATAAAACGATTAATTGTTATGAACACAATTTACCGCTGACCGTAGACAATGTGAGATCTTGTTCCCGTTTGCACGATCGTTGCGGAACGACGTTTATCTTCATCGTACTTTTCATTTCCATTATTTTGTTTGCGCTTGTAGGAGGACTCATCGGCGGTAGAATCGATACCGGCGTGAGTTCGGTTAACTTTTTATTGCGCTTTTTAATCAAACTCGCTCTCTTGCCGTTTGTGGCGGGTATTTCTTATGAGATTTTAAAGCTGCTCGCGCGTACGCATTCGCCGCTTGTTCTTCCGTTCAAAGCGCCGGGATATCTGTTGCAGAAACTCACGACGCGCGAACCCGACGACGGGATGATCGAATGCGCCATTCTTGCTTTTGAAAAGGTGCTCGATATGGACCGAAATCCCGATTCTCCCGAAAAGACGTTCGTCACCGAGACGAAACTCACCAAGCTTTCGGAGATGATGTTTAAGACGTTCGAAAAACACGGCATCGACGCTTCGGACGCGGAATGGATTTTAAGTCTCACCTTAAAGATTCCGCGCAGCGAGCTGAAAACGGAACGGGTTATCACGCGCAAGGAATGCGGAATGATTCTCGGGCTGTTTGAAGAGAGATTGACTGGTAAACCGCTATGGTATATCATCGGGAATACCGATTTTTACGGATATACGATCGAGGTGGACGAGCGCGTGCTCATTCCCCGTCCCGAAACGGAAATCCTCGTGCAACAGGCGATTGCCGCCGTGCAGGAGGGAGACAAAGTGCTCGATCTCTGTACGGGAAGCGGCGCGGTTGCGATCGCGATCGCATGCGAAGCGGCAAAAGATAAAAATATTTTCGTGACGGCGGCGGATATCTCGGAAGACGCTCTCGAAGTCGCGCGTAATAACGTCCGTCTGAATAGGGCAAACGTCAACGTGATTAAATCCGATCTGTTTGAAAATATTAAAGGAAAATTCGATATCATCACCGCCAATCCTCCTTATGTGAGGAGCGGGGAAATCGCAACTTTACAGCGCGAGGTTCGCGATTTTGAACCGCACCTTGCGCTCGACGGAGGAGAGGACGGGTTGGATTTTTACAGAAGGATCGCGGAAAAAATCAACCGCTACGTTGCGCGCGGCGGAATGCTCATTCTCGAATGCGGAGAAGATCAGGCGCAGGACGTACTGAAAATTTTCTCCCGTTGCGATTACGCGATGGTAGTAAAAGATCTCAGCGGGAAAGAGCGCGTTGTAAAGATTGTATTCTGATTATGCTTGATAAGGTAAAGGAAATCGTCAATCGGTTTGACGAACTTACAAAATTGTTGTCCGACGGCGAGGTGGTCGCGGATATAAAGCGTTGGACGGAGCTCTCCAAAGAGCGCGCGTCTTTGGAAGAAATCGCGGATATTTACCGCGATTTTGTGCGAACGGAAGAAGAGATGAACGCCGCGTTTGCGGAAGCGGATTTAGAAAGCGGTGAGATGAAACAGCTTCTTCTCGACGAGGGATATGCGCTCAAAGCGAAAAAGGAAGAACTGGAAGGGGAGCTGAAATTGCTTCTTTTGCCGAAAGATAAAAACGACGACAGAGGCTGTACGTTGGAGATTCGCGCGGGCGCGGGCGGCGAGGAAGCGGCTCTGTTCGGCGCGGTGCTCTACCGCATGTATATGGGGTATTGCGATTCCCATCGGTTGAAATGGGAAGTCGTCGATACCAACGAAACGGAACTCGGCGGCATGAAAGAGGCGATCGTGAATATCAGCGGAAAGGGGGCTTACGGTCGTTTGAAATACGAGAGCGGCGTGCATCGCGTGCAACGCGTTCCCGAGACGGAGTCGCAGGGCAGAATACACACGTCCACGGCGACGGTCGCCGTGCTTCCCGAAGCGGAAGAATTGGAGCTGCAAATCGACGAAAAGGACGTACGGGTCGACTTGTTTCGCTCCTCCGGCGCAGGCGGACAGAAAGTCAATAAAACGGAGACGGCGATCCGTCTCACGCATTTTCCAACGGGGATTGTCGTCACCTGTCAGGACGAGCGTTCCCAACTGAAAAACAAGGAAAAGGCTTACCGCGTGTTACGCGCGCGCCTGTACGATTATTATAACGGACAAAAGAATTCGGCGGAGGCGGAAAACCGCAAGAGCCTCGTGGGAACGGGGGACAGAAGCGAGCGGATCCGCACTTACAATTATCCGCAGAGCCGCATTACCGACCATAGAATCGGTTTCAGCTTATATGATATGGAGGGGTTTCTTGCAGGCGATCTCGACGAAATGATAGACGCCTTGGCGCGGGCGGACAGAGAGGCTCAACTCACGGGCGAGGATTAAGCGCTCCGACGCCGAAATCAATTCCGATATCAGGAGGTGCTTTTATGGAAAATAGACTTGCAAAACGTATCCGCACGATTTCTCCCTCGCTTACGCTTGCGATCAGCGCAAAGGCGAAGGCGATGAAGGCGGCGGGGGAGGACGTCGTTAATTTCGGCGTCGGGGAGCCTGATTTTAATACGCCCGAGCACATCATCGCGGCGGCGGAGGACGCTTTGGAGCGTGGTTATACCAAATACACGCCGTCGTCGGGACTGCCCGAGTTGCGCCGCGCTATCTGCGAAAAATTTCAGCGCGACAACGGGTTGGAATACGAGCCTTCGCAGATCATCGTTTCCAACGGCGCGAAACATTCCATTTTTAATGTTTGTTTTGCCCTTTTAGACGAAGGCGACGAGGTCGTCATTCCCGCGCCCTATTGGCTTACCTATCCCGAAGTGGTGAAAGTGTGCGGCGGCGTGCCCGTTTATGTGAAAGCGAGCAAAAAAACGGGCTTCAAGATTACGCCCGAGCAGCTGCGCGCCGCGATTACGCCTAAGACGAAGCTGTTTATCTTTAATTCGCCTTGCAATCCTACGGGCGCGGTGTATACGCAAGAGGAAGTGCGCGCGCTCGCCGCAGTCTGCGAAGAGGCGAACATCTTCGTACTTTCCGACGAGATCTACGAAAAGCTCGTCTATGTGGAAGAGAAACCCTTCTCTATGGCGGCATGCTCGGACAAGCTGAAAGACGAACTCGTGATTACCGTGAACGGCGTTTCCAAAACATATGCCATGACCGGCTGGCGCATCGGTTATCTTGCCGCGCCCAAAGACGTCGCGAAAGCGATCGATTCCTTCCAGAGTCACGCGACGAGTAATCCCAATTCTATTGCGCAATATGCGACGATCAAGGCGCTGTCTTCGCCCGAGGCGTCCGTCGAAGAGATGGTTGCGCGGTTTTCACGCCGCCGCCTTGCAATGATAGAACGAATTTCGGAGATAGAAGGCGCTTACTGCGTCATTCCGGACGGTGCGTTCTATACAATGCTCGTTGTGAGCGGGGCTTACGGGAAAAAGTTCGGAAGCAGAACAATCGAGGATTCCGTTTCCTTTGCCGATTGTCTTCTCGACGCGGCGAAAGTCGCCGTCGTGCCGGGGAAAGCGTTCGGAGCGGACGATTGCGTTCGGCTTTCCTACTCGCTTTCCATGCGCGATATGCTGGAAGGATTGGAGCGGATTGACGCGTTTTTAAGAAGTTTACAGTAAAAATTTCGGATATTTTTTCACAAAACCCCTTGAAATATAGGCGGAAAGTTGTTAAAATAAAAATAGAAACAGTCGCGTATAAGCGATATCAGGAGGATTTTATGATCAAAGTCATTTGCGGTCCCAAAGGGAGCGGTAAAACAAAAAAAATCATCGATGTAGCAAACGCAGCCGTAGAGACCGCCAAAGGGCATCTGATTTTCATTACCGATACCAAGCGGTATATGTACGATTTGAGACGCGAAGTCAAATTTATCGACGTATCTGATTATGCGGTTGCCGGAGAGGAAGCTCTTTGCGGTTTTATTAAAGGCGCGATCGCAGGAAGTTACGATAACGAGTATGTCTTTGTGGACGGCGTTGCGCGTATTGCGGGTAAAAACATAAAGGATATGGCGCAGATATTCTTTATGCTTGAAAAAGTTTCGGATATGCGTTCGCTTCAAGTTTATATAACTTGCAGCTGTGCGGAAGAAGATCTTCCCGAGTTTGCAAAAAAATATCTTTGACGGGTTCAAAGCAGTTTTGCCTTTCAAGATAATTTCGAAATATTCTTATAGCAACTAAAAGCGAGCGGTTTATTGGGACCGCTCGCGCGGTTTGCTGTATTTAGGGAGAAAGTCATGTATTTTATCAGTACGCGCGGAGGAGAACGTGTAACGGGAGCGCAGGCTGTCGTGCAAGGAATTGCAAAGGACGGCGGTCTTTTCGTGCCCGAAGCGTTCCCGAAAGTTTCGGCGGAAGAATTTGAAACTATGCTCGGAATGGACTATCCCGAGCGCGCCGCGCTCGTATTGGGGAAGTATTTTGACGAGTACGACAGAGAAGATTTATTAAAAGCGCTCAAAAGCGCGTATTCGCGTTTCGACGAAGGAGACGCCGCGCCGCTTGTCAAAGTGGAGAACGGCATGTATATGCTCGAACTCTTTCACGGACCCACCTGCGCTTTTAAAGATATGGCGCTTACCGTGCTTCCTTATCTCTTGCGCAAGGGGTGCGATCTTCTCGGAATCGAAGAGCAGATCCTCATTCTCGTCGCGACGAGCGGCGATACGGGCAAAGCCGCTCTCGAAGGGTTTAAAGACGCGGCGGGCGTGAAAGTCATGGTCTTTTATCCCGACGACGGCGTTTCCAAAATGCAAAAACTGCAAATGTGCACGCAGGAAGGGGAGAACGTGGACGTCGTAGCGGTGAGAGGCAACTTCGACGATTGTCAGACGGCGGTCAAGCGTATCTTCAATTCCAAGAAATGTCAGGACGTATTGAAGGAAAAGGGGATTCGGCTTTCTTCGGCGAATTCCATTAACTTCGGAAGGCTCGCACCGCAAATCGCTTATTATTTTTCCGCATATCTCGATCTCGTTTCTTCGGGGCAGATCAAACAGGGAGATCGGGTAGATTTTACCGTTCCCACGGGTAATTTCGGAAATATTCTTGCGGCGTATTATGCAAAACAGATGGGGCTTCCCGTCGGGACGCTCGTCTGCGCGTCCAACCGCAACAACGTGCTCACCGATTTCTTTGCAAAGGGCATTTACGACAGCAAACGTCCCTTCTTTAAGACGATGTCGCCCTCCATGGATATCCTTGTTTCTTCCAATCTCGAACGGCTGCTGTTTGAGATTTCGAAAAGAGACGCCGCTCTCACAGCCGAGCGCATGAACGCGCTCTCTGCGTCGGGGAAATATTCTGTGCGCGCAGAGGAAATGAAGGAAATTCGCAAGCAATTTTATGCCGGTTATGCGACCGAAGAAGACACCGTAGATTGTATTTACGAATTTTTTACCGAATACGGTTATCCCATGGATACGCATACGGGCGTTGCAATGCACGTTGCGTTGCAATATGCGGAGAAGAAGCAAAAAGAGAACGACGCCGAGCTTCATCCTATGGTCGTCGTTTCTACGGCGAGTCCCTATAAGTTTCCGCAGGCGGTTTATTACGCGCTCACGGGAAACGACGTGAAAGACAGTTTTAAGGGAATCAAGCGTATCAATCTGGTCACGGCGATGAAGGTTCCGGATGCTTTGAGAGCTGTCCGTTATAAGCCCGTTCGCTTTAAAACAGTGATATCCGCAGATAAAATTTTCGATGAAGTGATGAAATTTGTCGCAATATAAGAAGTCTTGTAACATCGTGAAAAATTTCCCAAAAGTATTGACTGACGGGGGAAAGTATGTTACAATTATAAGGGAAAAAGTGGCGGCGTTGCAGAAAGCGACAGCCGTAACGGAGGAATATTTATCATGGCAAATGTAAGAGTAGCAATTAACGGATTCGGTCGTATCGGTCGTCTCGCGTTCCGCCAAATGTTTGGCGCTGCAGGTTATGAAATCGTTGCAATCAACGATTTGACGAGCCCTTCTATGCTCGCTCATCTCTTGAAGTACGATTCCGCTCAGGGCAGATACGAACATGCCGACGAAGTCTCTGCCGACGACGAAGCAGGTACGATCACCGTTTGCGGACAAACCATCAAGATCTATGCGGAAAAGAACGCGGCGGATCTTCCTTGGGCGCAGGTTGGCGTAGACGTCGTGCTCGAATGCACGGGCTTCTATTGCTCCAAAGCGAAATCCCAGGCGCACATTGACGCAGGCGCGAAGAAAGTCGTTATCTCCGCTCCCGCAGGCAACGATCTTCCCACCGTTGTATTCAGCGTAAACGAGAAGTCGCTGAAAAAGACGGATACCATCATTTCCGCAGCTTCCTGCACGACGAACTGCCTTGCGCCCATGGCGGATACGCTCAACAAGCTCTGCAAGATCAAGAAGGGCTATATGACGACGATTCACGCATACACGGGCGACCAGATGGTTCTCGACGGACCTCACCGCAAGGGCGATTTGCGCCGTGCGCGCGCCGCTGCCGTAAACGTTGTTCCCAATTCCACGGGCGCGGCGAAAGCGATCGGCTTGGTTATTCCCGAACTCAACGGCGTTTTAGACGGTTGCGCCCAGCGCGTTCCCGTTCCCACCGGTTCGCTTACCCAGCTCATTGCGGTATGCGAAGGCGAAGTGGATAACGCCGCCGTCAACAAGGCGATGAAAGACGCGGCGTCCGCATCTTTCGGCTATACCGAAGAACAACTCGTTTCTTCCGATATCATCGGAATCACTTACGGTTCGTTGTTCGATGCAACGCAGACCAAGTGCATGCCCATGGGCGACGGCACAACGCTTGTGAAAGTCGTTTCCTGGTATGATAACGAGAATTCCTATACGAGCCAGATGGTTCGCACCATCAAATACTTCGCAGAACTGTAATTGCGACGCAATCAAAAAGCGCTTCCGTTGGGAGGCGCTTTTTGCATGGAAAAAGTCATGATATCAAAAAAGGAGCCCATAGCGATAGGAGCTCCTCTTTTGTATGATGTTACGGTTTACAAGTCGGCGAAGCCGTTAGCTGCGTTTCCAATAGTAGTCGCAATAAGTATAGGTAAGATAGGTTGCGGCAGTGGAAGCGTTTGTAAGTTCGTCGCTTAAAATGCTCGTTCCGCTCGTCGCCGTGCTTGACGAGGAATA
>CAZFPP010000030.1:0-11572 GCA_964521125.1 uncultured Clostridia bacterium | reverse complement strand
TGACGAATGCGAAGGAATCATGAAGATCAATCATAAAGCGTAAAAAAGCAACTCCCGCCGAGAGATTTTACTCTCGGCGGGAGCTTGATATTTTTTCTGTTTACCCCTTTCCCGGTCGTGCTGTTATAAAACTCTACCGAGAGTAGAGAGGATTTGCAACCGGTAGAGTTACAATGCCCGATCATGGAGAACAAAGCCGGAAGATGAGAGCGTTTCTTCCCGAAAATAGGTTGTAGTTTCCCCGCTCGCAGTATAAACTAACCATGAACAAAGGTTCGAACGGAGGATTCGACATGAGAAATTTCGATATTTATGTGGATTCGGGAGCCAACATCCCCAACGCCCTTGTGCATGAGTACGATATCAACGTTATCTCGTTTTCCTGCACGATAAACGGCGTGGAACGCAAATGCTATGAAAAAGACGTCCCCTTCGATGAGATCGCAAAACAATTTTACGCCGATATGAGAGCGGGAGCGGACGTCAAGACGTCGCTCATTTCCAAAGATACGTTTATAGAAGCGGTTACCCCCTCTTTAAAAGCAGGAAGGGACGTCATCATGATGACGATCTCGTCCGGTATCAGCGGCACTTATCAACAGGCAAAAGAGGCGCAAGATGAACTTGCAAAGCAATTTCCCCGGAACAAGGTGTTTGCAATCGACAGCGCAAATGCTTCCATGGCGCAAGGGCTTTTGGCAATAAAAGCGGCGGGATTGCGCGATCTCGGCGAAAGCGCCGAAACCTGTGCGAAATGGCTGACCGAAAACGTCTATAAAATGAACAGTTATCTCACGGTAGGCGATTTGAAATATTTGAAAAAAACGGGACGCATTTCCACTACGCTTGCCATCGCGGGAACGCTTTTGAACATCAAACCCATTCTGCGCGCAGACGGCGGCACTAACGCAAAAATCACTTTCTTCGGGAAAGAGCACGGTCGGAAAAAAGCGCTTGCGGCGCTTGCAAAGGCATTTCAGGATCGTGTAATCGATCCCGAAAATCAAAAGATTGCGATCATGCATGCCGACAGCGAGGACGACGCGAACACGCTTGCCGATATGTTGCGAGAGCTCGGAGCGCGCGACATCGTCATCGGCTATTACGACCTTTGCACGGGATCGCATGTAGGTCCCGGAACGGTCGCCCTCTTTTTCATGGGAAAAGACAGGCGCTCGACGCTCCCAACGACAGAAAAGCAACCCGCGGGTAATCTTGCGGCGTCTGCTATCGATAAATAAGCCGATTGCCGTTCCGCCCGGAACGGCATTTTTTTATGTTGTTGCAAAGTTGCAAAAAATACGAAAAGGCAGTTTCGTTATGAATATTGTAAACTTCATTATTAAAAATGGTTGACAATTAAATTGCGGAGGTATATACTGTTCTACGGAAAAACGGAGGGCGCTTTGTGAAACAGAACGAAGAACTTATTACGGAACACGTGAAACCGAACGACGCACAGAACGAAACCGACCAAAAGGCTACGCCCGCGAAAAAAAAATTTTTGCGCGATATATGCTATATCGCGCTGTTTGCGGCAATTATCACGGTGTGCTCCTATCTGGCGATTCCCATTGGCGAGATATCCGTCACGTTGCAGACTTTTGCCGTATGCGCGGCGGCAGGGCTGTTGGGTTGGAAGCGCGGCGTTCTGAGCGTCGTCATTTATATTCTGCTCGGGATCTGCGGAATCCCCGTCTTTTCGGGATTTAAAAACTTTTATGCACTTCTCGGCGGCGCATCGGCGGGATATGTAATCGGCTTTCTTTTCACCGCGCTTTTAACGGGTTTTGCAACGGACAACCTGCACAAGATCGGCAATAAGGCAAAAAATAAAACGCTCGGTCAAATTACAGAACTGATTATGCTTGTAATTGCTATGATAATCGGCGTTGCGGTGTGTTATTTTTTCGGCACGTTTTGGTTTATGACCGTATATAAGGGAAGCGTTTCGGCAGAAAATTTACAAACTGCGCTTACCTTTTGCGTGTACCCTTTCATTGTGCCCGATCTCATTAAAATTATCATCGCGGCAATACTGGTTAATCGCTTAAAACGGTTTGTTAAGTAAACGAAAACGACGGCATAAGCCGTCGTTTTCATTGAAACTTTTGTTTCACCGCCTGCAATTCCCAATACAAAGATACAATCATGCGGTTACGGGATTCCGCATTCGATACGGGCGCGATTTCGGATGAAAACGCCTCGCCCGTATAAATTCCAACGCCTACCACGGCGAACTCGGTGCGCTTTTGTGCGCCGTTTAACATAAATTCCACCAGAATTCCCGCCGTCTTTTTTTCGCCGATATAAAACTCGTCGAGCCGCAAACGCCGAATTTCTTTCCCCGACGCAGCTTGTATCACTCTCTCCGCCGCCAGAGCGCATTCTTCCCGAAAACTTTCGAACTCCTCCGCCGCAATCCGAACGGGGAAAGCAAACGAGCAATATATTCCGCCGTTTTCGGGAGAGGGAAATTCTCCGCCGTCCTTGCAGCGACCCGCAGTTTGCGAAAGCGCGACCACAAGGCATTCTCCCCCCGTCAGATATTCTGCCGCCGCCGAGGAATTGGTAGAGGAAACAGCGGGAAAATAAAACACCCGCGCGCCCGTTTCTGCGGCGATCACGCCGGGCGAGAGTAAATCGCACTGCGGCGCGAGCGAATATCCTCTTTTCGTAGAGGAGGCGATCTCGTAGCCCTCCGCCGCAAGCGAGCGAACCGCTTTACACACAGACTGGCGGGAGACGCCGAGCGCTTTCGCAACGCGTTCGCCCGAAACGTATTCGCCCCGCGCCTGTTCAAGCGTTTTTAGTACGCCGTCTTTTACCGTCATATTATTTGAGATACCCTTTCAGACTCTCGGCTCTGTCCGTCTCTTCCCACGGGAACCCCTTTCTGCCGAAATGTCCGTATGCTGCCGTCTGCGCATAAATGGGACGACGCAAACGGAGCGCGCCGATAATCGCCGCGGGACGGAGATCGAATTCTTTTTTCACGATTTCGGCAATCTCGTCGTCGGGAAGCTTTCCCGTGCCGAAGGTATCGACAAATACGGAAACGGGGCGCGCTACGCCAATGGCATAAGCGACCTGCAATTCCATTTCGTCTGCAATGCCCGCCGCAACGCAATTTTTGCAGATATAACGCGCCATATAAGCCGCGCTGCGGTCTACCTTCGTGGGGTCCTTGCCCGAGAAAGCGCCGCCGCCGTGCGCACATCTTCCGCCGTACGTATCGACGACGATTTTTCTGCCCGTAAGCCCCGAATCTCCTTCCGGACCGCCGATTTCGAACCGTCCCGTGGGATTGATGAGATATTTTGTCTTCTCGTCGAGAAGGTTAGAGGGAATCACCGCTTTGATGACGCGTTCCTTCATTTCCAAGGCGATCTCCTCTTGCGCAACTCCCCTGTCGTGCTGGGTAGAGAGTACGACGGTATCCACTCTGACGGGCGTTTTTCCCTCGTATTCCACGGTGACCTGCGTCTTTCCGTCGGGACGCAGCCAAGCGATTTCGCCGCTTTTCCGCAAGGCGGCAAGACGCGCGGCAAGCTTATGGGCAAGCATAACGGGAAGCGGCATCAGCTCCTCCGTCTCGCGGCAGGCATAGCCGAACATCATGCCCTGATCGCCCGCGCCGAGGGAATTATCCGTCTCCCCTCCCGTCTTGTTTTCAAGGGAGCGATCGACTCCGAGCGCGATATCCGCAGACTGCCCGTGCACGAGTTCGATGATACGGCACTTGTCGTAAGCAAAATCGCCGCTGTCGTAACCGATTTCATGGATGACGCCGCGCGCGATTTGTTCATAATCAACGTTTCCTTTTCCGGAAACCTCGCCCGTGATAAACAGCGTATTGTAAGCCGCACAGCATTCCACTGCCGAGCGCGTATTTTCGTCCTGCTTCAAAAGTTCGTCTAATATCGTATCCGCAATGCGGTCGCACACCTTGTCGGGGTGTCCTTCCGTCACGCTTTCGCTTGTAAAAAATCTTCTCATGTAGTAATCCTTAAACTAATTTATCTGTATTATACCATCGCCGCAAAAAAAGTCAACCGATAATGCGGAACGGCGCAAAAGAAGTAAAAAAATCGGGACGCCCCGCCCGGTTTCGTCAAGTTTTCCCGTCCTGAAAAATGCAGTTGCTTTTCCCGCCCGCACATGATATAATCATGATATGGAATGTAGACTTTGCCCCGTAAGTTGCGGGGTTGACAGAGCGCAAACCGCCGGAAGGTGCGGCGTAAAAGGACTGACGGTGGCAAAATATTACTTACATCCCTACGAAGAACCGCCTGTTTCTCACAAAAACGGTAGCGGCACAGTTTTTTTCGGCGGTTGCTCGCTGCGCTGCGTTTTTTGCCAGAACTATGAACTTTCCCGCGCGAAACGGGGCAAAGAGATCACGCCGCGGGAGCTTTGCGACATCTTCAAAGAATTGGAAGATATGGGCGCGGATAACATTAACCTCGTTACGCCCGACCACGTCTCTCACCTGATTGCGGAAGCGCTTGCTCTATATAAACCTACCGTTCCCGTCGTATATAATTCAAGCGGATATGCGCTCGTTTCCGCCTTAAAACAAATAGACGACTACATCGACGTCTATCTGCCCGATTTTAAGTTCTTCGACCCCGCGCTCGCAAAACGATATACGGGGCGGGAAGATTATCCCGAACGCGCCAAAGAGGCGGTCGCATTCATGGCAAAAAAACCTATTGTATGGAGTGCGGATAAGAAATTGCTTTCGGGAATCTTAACGCGGCATCTTGTGCTCCCCATGTGCGCATCCGATTCTTTGCGCGTGCTGGAATTTTTAAAAGAAATTTTGCCCGAAAACGCGCCTCTCTCCCTCATGCGGCAATATACGCCCATGGGAGACGTCGGCTCTTTTCCCGAACTCAACCGCAAACTCACCGTAAGGGAATACCGCCGCGTCGTCGATTATGCGGTTTCCCTCGGATTCGAAAGCATTTATACGCAGGGAAAAGAGAGCGCCAATCAGGATTTTATCCCGAAATGGGATTTCTAATCAAACCATTCGTCTTTTAATTTGACAAGCCGTTTGGTAAGCTTTCCGCATTCGGAAGGAGACGCGCCTTTGAGCCGCTCTTCTAAAAGACGGATTGCCAAAAGCTGTTTACAAGCATTCATACATACAGTTTCTTTCAACGGAGAAAGTTTATGCTGCTTTCACTCGAAAACGTTACCTTCGGTTATAACGGCGTGCCCGTCGTAGAGGACGTCTCTTTTGCGTTGCACGAAAACGAATGCGTCGGCTTCATCGGCGGCAACGGCGAAGGAAAAACCACCCTTCTGAAATTGATTTTGGGAGAACTCACGCCGGATTCGGGCAATGTATATCAAAAAAACGGGTTGCACACAGGATATCTCGAACAAAGCGGCGGGCTGGAATCGGACGCAAGCGTCTATTCCGCCATGGAGGAAGTCTTTGCCGAGGACAAACGACTCCTTTCGCAGCTGAGCGCGGCGGAACAGGAATTCGCCTCTGCCGACGAAGGACGCAGAAAAACGCTTTCGGGCGAAATGGAAAACCTGAACAAGCGCATTGCCGCGCGCGACAGCTACCACTTCGACGTACGCATTAAAACGGTGCTGGGCGGCATGGGGTTTTCGGATACATTCGGGCAAATTGTCTCCACGATGTCGGGCGGGGAAAAGACGCGGCTGAAACTCTGCCGATTACTCCTTGAAGAACCCGAGCTCTTAATTTTAGACGAGCCGACCAACCACCTCGACATCAAAACGCTGTTCTGGCTGGAAGATTATCTTAGCTCTTACAAGGGCGCGTTGCTTGTCGTCTCGCACGACCGCTATTTTCTCGACCGGCTGACAAAGCGGACAATCGAACTCGAACGCGGACGGCTTTCTTCCTATAAGGGGAATTATTCCAAATATAAACAGCTGAAAGAAGAGGAACGGCTGAGAAAGCAGCGCGAATACGAAAAACAACAGGAAGAAATCGCACGGTTGCAGGATTACGTCGATAGAAATATCGTGCGCGCAACCACGGCGAAGAGCGCGCTTTCGCGCGTGAATAAACTCAACCGAATAAACGTGCTTGAAAAGCCCGTTCCCCCTCCCGCGCCGCCGCGTTTTAATTTTACCTATGAGAAATCCCCGTATGAAAAGGTGATCGACGTTCCGCGATTCGACTTGTACGCCGAGGACAAAAAACTGTTGACGGACGTTCAATTTACCCTTTTACGCGGCGAAAAATGCGCCTTAACGGGCGACAACGGCACGGGAAAGACCACGCTGTTAAAATTTCTGCTCTCCGAAGATCCGCGCGTGCAATTGGGAAAGTTCGTCCGCATTGCCTATTACGATCAGGAAAACGCCGATCTCGACCCCGAAGAACGTGTGCTCGAAGCATTTTGGGGAAAGAATTCTCTGCTTTCCCAAACGGAAGCGCGCAAATTATTGGCGCAGAGCGGGCTGGACAGCGAGGATATCGGCAAAAAAGTGAAGGAGCTTTCGGGCGGGCTGCGTGCGAAACTCGAGCTTGCCCTGTTAGAGGCTCGGCACGGGAACGTCCTCTTTTTAGACGAACCGACAAACCATCTCGATCTTCCCGCGCGCGAGGCGCTCGAAGACGCGCTCAAAGCGTTTGACGGAACGATTTTGTTCGTCTCGCACGACAGGCGGTTCATCGAGGCGGTCGCCAATAAAATCGTCCTTTCAGAAGGCGGCACGCTCACGGAATTTTCGGGCAGTTATCAAAGCTTCCTCGATTCGAGAAAGGATCAAAAGCCCGCCCCCGAGCGAAAAGAAAAGGCGCAAACAAACGGCTACCGCAGCAAGGAAGATCGCGCAAAAGAGGCGCGCAGAAAAGCGCGGACGAAAGAGATAGAACAACGGCTGGAAGCGCTGGAAGCGGAAGAAACGGAACTGAACGCCGCGCTTGCCGAGTGTGCCTCCGATTACAAAAAAGTACGCGAAATCACTTCGCGACTGAGCGAAATTCATACGCAATCCAACGCTTTATATGATGAATATGAAACGCTGATATAATAAGGAGATCTCGATGAACAAAAAAATCGCAATCGTAACGGGCGCTTCCTCCGGTATGGGGAGAGAGTTCGCCCTGCGTGTTTCAAAGGAGAGGCAGATCGACGAGATATGGGCGATTGCCAGAAGGAAAGAGAAGCTTGAACTGCTGAAAAATGAAGTCTCCGTGCCCATGCGCGCGCTTGCGTTGGATTTGACCGACGCCGAAAGCGGTCGCACTGTCGCGCGACTTCTTGCGGCGGAAAACCCCGAGATCGACGTTTTGTGCAATGCGAGCGGTTACGGTATGTTCGATTCGTTCGACCGTATTTCGGAAGAGGACAACCTCGGCATGATCGATCTCAACTGCCGCGCTTTAACGCAACTCGCCTATCTGAGCCTCCCATATCTTACCGTGGGGAGTATTATAGTGAATATCGCCAGCGTAGCGGCATTCCAACCCGTCCCCTATATCAACGTTTATGCGGCGACGAAGGCATACGTGCTCTCCTTTTCCCGCGCGCTCAACCGCGAACTGAAACCGCGCGGCGTACGCGTGCTTGCCGTCTGCCCTTATTGGACAAAAACGGCGTTCTTCGACCGCTCCAACAAACATTCCGTGATTACCCGTTTCGACTGCATGTACGAAACAAATTTTATCGTCGATAAAATTTTCCGCGCGATGAAAAAGAAAAAAGATTACGTCGTTCCGGGGACGGTTGCAAAGTTTACCCATGCGCTCACAAAGCTGCTTCCGCACAAAATCGTCATGAACGTCTTTCTCCGTCGGCAAAAACTCAACAAAAAAGGTTAAATCTCACGCAAAATTGCGGACGTTACCGTAAGAAAAACACCCCGTGCGGGGTGTTTTTCTTTTAATCGATCGCGATGGTTTTTGCTTCGTTCTTTTTGGGCTGTACTTTGGGGACAACGAGCATTAGAACGCCGTTTTCATATTTTGCCCGTACGTTTTCCTGCTCTACGTCCTCTCCGACGTAATAGCTGCGCTGGCACGAAACGCCGCATTCCTTGCGGATATAACGCACGCCGTTTTCTTTGTTTTCTTCTTGTTTAGTCTTTTCTGCGCCGACGGTAAGATATCCGTTTTCGAGAGAAACCTTGATCTCCTCTTTTTTGTACCCGGGCATTTCGATAGCAAGCTCGTAGCTTGTATCCGTCTCTTTAATATCCGTTTTCATGCTGTCGAGTTTTTCGTCGTAGAACATGGGACGGAAAAAGTCGTTGAACGCGTCGAAGATATCTCCCGACGGTTTTTTCTGCAAATAAGCTTTCATAATATTTTCCCCTTTCAAACGAATTCCAAAATCCGGATTGGATTCTGTTCATATATGTTATACCGCATTTACAAAAAATTAAACGCATTTGTACAAAAAATCCGCTTTATATTGAAAAATTTATTAGATAAATCTCTTCAACCACGAAAGGTCGAGCGCCCATTCGGGAATTTTATTTCTACGCGCATGAACGGTATTCGCGTCTCCAAGCGCTTTACGGTATTCGGCGTAATTCACGCCGTTCACCTTCATAAAATGCTCCGAAGCGGCTTTTTCGTCCCCTTTTAACTGCGTTCTTCCGATATGAATTACGGCATGGCACTGCGGACAGACGGCGATCACGTCTTCGAGCTTCTGGATCGCCAACGTTTCGTCATAGCTCCACCGCTCGTGCGCTTCCAAATGCGAACAGGGCGTACCGCAAATCATACACTTTCCCTTTGCACGGGCATAAGCGTCCTTCCTGATAACGTCCCATTGTTCTCTTTTTAACACCGAACGGAGATTGGAATACCAACACCCGTCGGGAACGAGTTCAAATTCAAGTTTCACGTTAAAGCCTTGCTACGCCCGTGGCTCTTGCCGCTTCTGCAACCGCTTTCGCAACGGCGTCATGCGCGCGCTGTTCATAGGCGTAGGGCAGAATGTAATCGGGGGAGAGCCGATCGTCGCTCACACAGCTTGCGATCGCCTTGCTTGCCGCCATCATCATTTCGAAATTGATCTTCTTTGCCCGCACGTCGAGCGCGCCGCGAAAAAGCCCCGGAAACACAAGCACGTTGTTAATCTGATTGGGTTTTTCGGAAGATCCTGTCCCGACGACCGCAGCCCCCGCTTCCAAAGCGTCCTCGCGCGCAATTTCGGGCGTGGGATTGGCACAGGTGAATACGATCGCGCGCTCCGCCATCGAACGCACCATGTCTTTCGTCACGCAATTCGCAACGGAAACGCCGATAAACACGTCGGCGTCTTTCATCGCCTCGGCAAGCGTTCCTTTCAACAAACGGCGGTTGGTAATTTTCGCCGTCTCTTTTTTCACAGGGTTGAGTCTTTCGTCGCCTTGGCAGATAATTCCTTTGCTGTCGCACAAAACAACGTCTTTCACGCCAAAACGAAGCAAAAATTTCGCAATCGCTATGCCTGCCGCACCCGCTCCGTTGATAACGACATACAGATCTTCTATGCGTTTATCAACCAATTTCAACGCGTTTAAAAGCGCCGCCGCCGTGACAACCGCCGTACCATGCTGATCGTCGTGAAATACGGGAATCTCCAAATCTTCGATGAGCCGCCGCTCGATCTCGAAGCAGCGGGGCGCAGAGATATCTTCAAGGTTGATGCCGCCAAACGATCCCGCTAACAGTTCTATCGTACGAATAATCTCCTCGGTATCCTTGGAGCGAATGCAAAGCGGAATCGCATCCACGTCGCCGAATGCCTTAAAAAGGGCGCATTTCCCTTCCATAACGGGCATACCCGCCTCGGGACCGATATCTCCCAAACCGAGTACCGCCGTGCCGTCCGTAATGACGGGAACGGTATTCCAACGGCGCGTTAAAGAGAAACTCTTATCGATGTCCTTCTGAATGGCAAGACAAGGTTCGGCAACGCCGGGCGTATACGCAAGAGAAAGCTTCTCACGGCTGTCTACTTCCACGCGGGAAACGACCTCGATTTTTCCCCGCCACTTTTCATGCAGTTTTAACGATTCTTCTCTGTAATTCATGATATTCTCCTTTCTTTGTACAGTTGCCGCGCTGTAAGCGCGATCTCGCCGCCGTTATCCGCACGGCTATTACATATTCTGCGTACCGCGTTTCCCTTTGGAAAGTTTTTTCACCGAAGTGCGGTGCTCTTCGCCCGCAAACAGACGCACCAAATTGGCTCTGTGCGCAAACCAAGTTAAAAAATTGAGCGCAAGCAAAAGCGCAAACAGCGCGATCACATAGCCGTTCAACAAATTATTCTGATATTTCAGCCAAAACTCCACGCCCTGCCATAGACTGAACCCCGTCACGCCCAAGAGAGAACCCATCGATCCCCACTCGGTGAAGGCGATATACGCGAGGACGCCCAAAAGACAGGCAAACGTGATCAAGATATACCAAGGGTTTTCGCACGAAATGCTGAACCAGAACAGTCCCAGCGTGGAAGCGATCCCCTTTCCGCCGTGAAATTTCATGGTAACGGGATAAATATGCCCTATAATGACGAACACGCCGCATAAATAGCGCGTGAAATCGGAAACGATCACGTCCGTGCCCGCAAAAACGTAATTTCGGAACACAAAATAGGAAACGAGCGCGGGTACTCCGCCCTTGCATGCGTCAAGCAAAAAGTTGACAAGCCCCACTTTCAAACCGAATTCACGGCTCATGTTCATCGTCCCGGGGTTGCCGCTGCCGATTTTGTGCACGTCTTTATGTTTGATCTTCGCAATGAGAACCGCAAAGTTAAAACAGCCGATGAAATAACAAACTACTGCGATAAGAACAAACCAATACCAACTTTCGGATAATGCCAATTGCTTCATGATTATGACCAACTCCTGTCACACAGTTTTTTGGAAAACAGACGCGCGGCAGACAAAGCGTGCGCGGCTTTGGCGAAGGGAGCGTATTCACTCGTACGTGACCGAGGCAAAACGCAAGCACAACGCAGTATCCCGCGATGTATGTTTTTCAAACTTCTTCCCGTTTATTTCTCACTTGGATTTTGATAGGCGTTCCCGTAAAATCGTATGCGTTTCTGATTACGTTTTCAAGATACCGCGCATACGAGAAGTGCATCAGATTTTCATCGTTCACCATCAGCACGAAAACGGGCGGTTTCACGGCAACCTGCGAGGCGTAATACAGCTTCATTCTGCGCCCCTGATAGGACGGCGGTTCGGAAATGCGCATCGCCTCGATGAGAAGATCGTTGAGCGCGCCCGTCGGAACGCGGAAAGACGCGTGCGAATAGACCTCTTCGGCAAGCTTTAACAGCCTGTCCACGCGCTGTCCCGACTTCGCCGAAACGTATACCGACTTGAAATAGTCCATGAATTTGAGGTCCTCTTTCAGTCCATCTTCGAACTTCTGAATGGTATGCGTGTCCTTTTCGACGAGATCCCACTTGTTCATGACGACGACGGAAGGCTTCCCCTCTTCATGCACCATGCCGATGATCTTCACGTCCTGTTCGGTAAGTCCTTCGCTTGAATCCACCACCAAAAGAACGACGTCCGCGCGTTTTACCGCGTCCACCGCGCGAAGCACCGAATA
>CAZFPP010000029.1:0-11607 GCA_964521125.1 uncultured Clostridia bacterium | reverse complement strand
AAACAGCCCTTCTTTTTTTTACGATTGTCCCGTAGAAACGACGTTTCCTTCGTCCGCTTCCGCGGCGTCCGGTAAAATCATACAGTAACGCGGATTGTGCGCATAGTCCGTATCGTTTCTCTTTCCGTTCAAGTCCTCTTTCTTGGTATCCGACATATGCCCTCCGAAGAAAGTATGCGTGAAATCTTTTTATTTATTCTGCTCCTCTTTGTTTTCGTTCTCTTTCATATCTTCGTCAGACACGCCTGCCATTTCTGCAATCGCTTCACGCTCCCTGCGTTTACGTTCTTCTTCATTTTCCTGCGCGTCGCGGTCGACGCGGTTTACAGATTTTTCCATTCCGCCACCTCTACCCCGAGTATACCATTCCTCCGCGGCGTTGTCAAGCGGCTTTTTCAAATCTTCTCTCAACAGGCGGATATTTGTTTCAACACCTTAGAGAAATTCTCCGTTTTCTGATCGAGAAGCATCTTTTCTGCGGGCTGTACCTGATAATATTCGCGCGCAAGCATTTGTTCGAACACGGCAAACTGCGTCTCCGCGCACGACGAATAGTTTTTGAGTATTTCTTTGCGGAAGGATTTGCAACTCCCTTCCGTAAGCGCCGCCGAATAGTAATTCATAAGCTGTTTTTCCGCGTCGAGCATATCTTGCAGCGCGTCCTTTTCGCTGAGCGTCGTATCCATCTTTGATTGTTTCATTGCTTGCCTCCCAAAACCGCATAGAGCGCGGAAAACCGCTCGGCGTGATCGCACGCGATCCGCTCCATTTCCTGCGCGAGCGCCGCGTCCGTGAGCGTGTTGGCGTAAATGCGCGCCTTTTTACACGCCATTTCCTCTGCCGTAAGCACATGACTTAAAACGTCCAAGTCTTTTGCCGTTAAGTTGGTCATAAAAAATCCTCCTGCGACTATTCTTCACAAGAGGATACACTTTTATACCTGCCTTTCCGCATTTTCATTTTTTATCGCCCCGCGTTTTCGCAAAATAGGGGCAATCCTCCCGCAAGGTACAGCTAAAACAATCGGGACGCTGCGAATGACACACTCTTCTTCCGTGGTAAATCAGCCAATGGTGCGCCTTGCTCCAATCGCTTTTGGGAATGATTTTCATCAATCCCTCCTCCACTTTTTCGGGCGTTTTCCCAACGGCAAGCTCCAAACGGTTGCTCACGCGAAACACATGCGTATCCACCGCGATGGCGTCTCCGCCGAAGGCGAAGGCATACACGACGTTCGCCGTCTTTCTTCCCACGCCCGCAAGCGTTTGAAGATCTTCCAAAGTAGACGGCACTTCGCCGCCGAACTTTTCGAGAATATCGCGCGAGGCGGCAAGAATGTGCCGCGCTTTGTTGCGGTAAAATCCGCACGAATAGATATAACGTTCGAGTTCTTCCTGCGAGAGCAACAACATGGTTCGGGGCGTATTATGCTCTTTATAGAGCTTCTCCGTCACCTTATTCACACGTTCGTCTGTGCACTGCGCGGAGAGAATCACGGCGACGAGAAGCTCGTACGGCGACCGATAATGCAGCGCGGGGCGCGCGTCGGGATACAGCCGCGCAAGCTCTGAAAGAATTTTTTCCTCGTTCATATCTTCATTATACCGTCTTTCCGCCCGATTTGCAAGCGATTTAAAGATAGCGGTATCCCCCGCTTCCCTTTTGCATGATTCCCGAAAAGGAAGAATAATGCTTTTTGCCGAGATAAAAACGAACGCGCGGAAGAAACGGCTCCTCGAACCTCGCCGAGATCCCGCAGCCTACGTTCGCCTCTTTGGGCGTGTTCACCGCTTGCACGGGAATTCCGCCTCCCTTTAAAACGGAAATAAATTCGAGCGTCTGGGCGCGCGAACGAAAAACCGCCAACATTGTCATAAATTTTTCCTTTCCTTCGTATGATAATCTATCTTTTTTCGGAGTTGCTTATGATATATCTCGATCATGCCGCGACGGGCGGCTCGAAACCCGCCGCCGTACAAAACGCCGTTCTTTCCTCTTTGCGCCTTTGCGCCAACCCGGGAAGAAGCGGACACCGCCTTTCCATTGCGCTTGCCGAGCGCGTGCTCGCTTGCCGCGAACTGCTTTCCGAACTGTTCGGCGGGTACGGCGCGGAACGCGTCGTCTTTACCAAAAACTGTACGGAAGCGTTGAACATCGCCCTTCTCGGCGTATTAAACGGGGGCGATCACGTTGTGACGACCTGTTTAGAACACAATTCCGTTCTCAGACCCCTTTACGCGCTGAAAAAAGCGGGAAAAATCGATTATTCCGTCGCGCCGCTTTCGGGCGGAAAGCTTCGTGCGGAGACGGTCGCCTCGCTCGTTCAAAAAAATACGCGCCTCGTCGCCGTCACTTCCGCCTCCAACGTAACGGGAGAGGCGCCCGACTTAAAAACGCTGAGAGCGTTGCTGCCAAAACGCGTGTTCCTCGTGACGGACGGCGCGCAGGGAGCGGGACATATTCCTTTGCATATGCAAGAACTCGGCATAGACGCACTCGCAATCGCGGGACATAAGGGAATGCACGCCGTTCAGGGCGCGGGGGCGCTGCTCTTTTCCGAACGGTTCTCCCCCCGCCCTATCCTGTTCGGCGGAACGGGCAGCGAAAGCTTTAACCCCGATATGCCCGCGTTCTATCCCGACCGTCTGGAAAGCGGCACAATCTCTTATCCCGCCGTCTGTTCCCTGTTCGAGGGAGCGTTACTCGTGAAAGCGCATCGGGAGGAATACGCAAATCAACTTTTCCGCCTTACCGCAACGTTACACGCCGCGCTCCTGTCTCTCCCCCGTTACAAGTCGTATTTCTCCCCCAATCCGTGCGGAATCGCCTCGTTTGCGCACGAAAGCATTCCCTCAGAGGAGATTGCCGGGCTTCTCTCGGAACAATTCGATATCGCCGTACGCGGAGGACTGCATTGCGCGCCCCTCGTTCACAAAGCGCTCGGAACCTTCCCCGACGGGCTTGTGCGGGCTTCCTTTTCTCCGGAACAAAGCATGAACGAGGTGGATGCGCTCGTCCGCGCGCTCAAAGCAATAAGCTGAATCACATCTCTTTGAGTTGATTAACGAGTTTTTGTAGCTTTTTGCGTTTCGCGCCGTCGAGCATGGGAGAAATACGGTTGTAAAAATCGTCTATCTGCCCGTTGGAAAGGGTTCCGTTGCGTTTTCCCTCCGCGGCGCGGGCAAAAATCTCTTTCATAATTTCCCCTTCGCCTCTGCCGTTATAACGGGAGGCGATTTTTTTCGCCTCTTTTTCCCAATCGACGCTCTCTCCCTTCCCCGAATAACTTGCAAAATCGTCCATAGTCACCTCACACTGCATTGTATGACGAGAACGCGATTTTTGTCATCGGCATATCATAACAGCATGGAACAGATGATCCTGATTTTACTGCTTGCACTCATGAGCAAAGACGGTCAAATGAAAGACTCCCTTCAATCGGCGCTCGCCTTTTACCGCGAAAACCGCGAACTGATCACCCGGCTTGCGGGCGCAAATGCGCCGAAAGAATACTCAAAACAAGATAAAGAAACGGAACAAGAAAAAAGCCGACCGCAAGCGGTCGGCAACGATAAAATTTTAGAGGAATTTTTGAAATCCAATTTGTCATGAAATTGCCGCAAGAAGCGCGTTTAACATGACGTCCTCTTTTCCCCAAACGAGATCGGCTCTCACCCCGTGCGCGCCGTCTTCCGTCGTCACGCCTACGCCGTGAATGCAATTCCCGTTCGGCCAGAAAATTTTGGCTACCGTCAGCTTCATAACGCCGTACAACCCGTTATAATAAGACTGCATAATCCCCTTTCCGTACGTTGCGGCAAAACCCGTATCGTCTGCCGCCCGCAAATAGATATCGTCATATGAAAGAGCGCCGTAATCGATGAGCGCGCCGATCAGACATTCGGATGCGGACGCCGTATTTTCGTCGGCAAGCAGCCAAATTTGAGAATCTTCGGTAAAATAACTGTAGTAATCGCTCGCGGTATACGTCCGATAAATAGAGACCTTACCGCTTTTATATGTTGCGGTTGCAACAACGGGATAACTATCCTCCGCGTTCTTTAAAAGATGGGAAGCAATCGATTGTAATATGGAGAGATATCCGCCGCCGTTGGTGCGCAAATCGAGAATCAGGTCGGTTCTGTCCCGTTCTTTCATCACAGACAAGCACTGAACAAACTCGTCCGCCGCATTGCCGCTGAATTCATCGATGCGGATATAAGCCGTTGTATCGTTTAACCCTTCGATAGGAGAAAACGTTTCTGTCAAAGCGAGCGACGACTCCTCTTTCTCTCCGCGGAAGGAATAAGACGTTTCGCTGTCGCGGTAATAGCAGTACGCCGCCTGATACTCGGCGCGTTTCAGAGAAACGGTTTTTGCGTCGAAGCCGTCCGCCGAATATCCGACTTTCAGATAAAACGAATTTTTTTGGGAAGAGAGAAATGCGATGAGCTCGTTAGAATTACCCGCTTGTATTGTATCTTCGCTCGCGCCGAACCCGAGCAGATACATCCCTTTTTCAATCCCCGCCTTCTGCGCGGGAGAGTTTTCCACAACGAGCAATACGCGCGGAATCGAAATTCCGTTTACCGCCTCGTCGTAAACGGAGACGCCGATCCCTTCGTTCTGTCCTGCGCCGGCTGCTTCCACCGCCGCAAATTCTTCTGCGGTGTAAAAGGCGGAATATTTGTCTAATTAGCTCACAAGAGACGCCATAAGCGCTTCTCCGTCCTGACTTTCGGCGTCGGCGTATACCTTCTCTTTATCGATATCGATATAGTAATATTTTTCCGTCGTTTCCAGCGCCCATAAAAAAGTACGAACGTCCTCGTCGATGGTATAATAGCGTACGAGCCATCCTACAAGAAATCCCACGCCCAATAACACGAGAGCCAAAACAACGGCAAGAACGCGCCGCGCCGTCGGTTTTTTCCTTTGTTCGGGCGGCTGCGCGCCGGTCTGCCTGTTATCATATACGGGATCGAAAAACTCGTCTTTTTCCTGATTTTCCGACATACTGTTTCTGTCCTATCACGTTGTTTGGATTCGATCTGCGATCGTCAACGCGACGTTATCACCAATCATATGCGGTTACTTTGTAATGATTGTCTTTTTGAATTTTGTAGCTTTCAATCTTTTCCGCTTTACAGTTTTGCAAAAGAACCAAAAGATCTTCTCCCGAAAGACGGGCTTCGCTCGTTAGCCCGTCTATCTTCTCCGAAATCTTTCTTACCGCACAAATCAGATCGATATTGCCTATGATCTCAAAATTGACGTCATCTTCGATTCCTCTGATTGTAGTCCACCTCATAATTTAACTCCTTTGTTTTATGACTTTGATAATTTATATAAAATCGTGATGACGCGGAAGGTCACCGCGTCGGAAAAGTTGCGGATATTCAGTCCCGTTGTGCGCTCGATCTTGTCCAGACGGTACATGAGCGTGTTGCGGTGCAGGAACAGATTGCGCGAAGTCTCGGACACGTTGAGACTGTTTTCCAAAAATTCTTCGGCGGTTTCCATCATATTCCCGTCCAACAAAATATCTTCCGCGCTATCGATCTGCAATTGACCCATATACTCTTTCAGTCTGCTCTCGGGGATATCTTCAAGCATTTTTACGAGCAGATATTCGCGGTAAGTATGGACTTCTCCCCTGGAGCGGAACAACGCGCTCATGCGAACGGCGGTCATCGCCTGCGCATAAGAAGCGGAGATATCGGCAAAGGAGCTCCCTTCGCAACCGATTCCGATGCTCGCCCTGATTCCAAGTTCTTCATAAAGAGATTGGCTCAGAAACTGCCCGAATTCGACGGGAGACTGAATGTCATCTGAAAATTTCACAACGGCAAGACGGGACGAATCCATCCTAACCACGAGATCGGGGCAATCGTCAAGACAGCTTTCAATATGCGAATACGCTTCCTCGATTCTGCGTTCGGGAACGATATCCAAAGCGTAACAAGCTTTATCGGAAAGATTGTATTTGGTCAAAAAACGAAAAGCATATGTTTTATTGCCTTCGCCGAGCAAAATACTTTTAAGATATTCATCCCTATCGGACGTGACCGCGGCATTATCGCTCGCAACAAAATAAGAAATAAGCCTTGCGCAACCTTCTGCCTGCGCGCCCACGCCGTCGATAAACGCCTCCGTTTCTTCTCCGCAATAGATAAGCAGGAATTTCGTCTCCTCGCCGCCGGAAGGCGCAAGGCGAACGTCTACGCCCGTCATTTCATGAATCTCATTCAACCGGCGTTTGAGCTGCGCTAATAACTCCCCTTTCATATCTCTTTCCCTTCCCCGCGGTAATTTATACGCTTTATCTATATTATTATATCATGCCGAGTGCGCATTTTCAAGGATTTTCCCGCCTTTTCACGTATTTTTCAAAAGCATACTTTTCCTTTCAAACGTGAAAACGGCAAAACTCGACGCAATCTTCTTAAGACGACGATTGACAGTAAGCCGTCCGAATGCTATAATACAGAAAATTATCGGCAAGCGCAGGAAGGCTTGCGGTTTTCAATGGCAACAATGATCGGAGGACCGGTAATGGAATGCGATATCAAAGCTGAAACGAAGGAAGAAATTACAGCTATGCCTTTTTCGGATAATACCGGGCGGACTGCAAAAATCGCCGTTTTTCCCGCATGGGCATACGGCATTATCTCGGCGATCTTCTCTTTCATCGCACTGGGCGGACTTTTTGGGGGATATCTCACCGAGTTTACGGCAATCGGGCGAGTCATCGCGGACAGGAATGCTATCTACTCGGATTCCCTTTTCGGTCTCATGGTCGAAATTCTGAGAGGGAGTATAGCCGCTCCCGCGATTGGAGAGGGAGGTTTCAACTCCCTGCCATTCGCCCTTTATTGTTGGATTTTCTTCCTTATTGCGGCGATCGCGCTCTCTTTGACATTCACGATTCTTGCGCTCGTAATCCCGCGCAAAAGCAAAAAATTCTGTCTCCTGAACGGACAAACCGTTTTGATTGCCTACGGCGCGCTGTTTACGCTTTCCGCTCTGTATCTTGCCAATCGGGAAGGCGTTTATGCGGCGACGTCTTTCGATCTTCCCTCGGCCGTCGTATGCGTTGCGTGCGTTTTGCTGTTGTTTTTCCTCGCTTGTGCGCAAAATAAAGGCCGTGCGTTCTCTAACCTTTTCTTATATCTTCTTTCCCTTTTGAGCATTTTTTCGCTCATTTATCCCGCGACGGCGCTTTCTTCCGATCTGAACGACCTGCTTACGGGAAAGAGCGCCCTTGAAACGGGGATTGCGGTGTCCCTCGGATTTATGTTCAGCCTCACCGTACTCAATCTCGTTTTGTCTGTCTTTCGTCTGAACGCGGGAAAAACTTATGTATTCGATCTGGCGCGCTTCGGATTACAAACCGCCGCCGTAATATCGCTTATTTCCACCTCTTTGATGGATTCTTATGCGATCTTTACCGATCAGCTGCTTCCCATTATTATTCTAATCGCTTCCACGCTAGCCGCTTTCTTTTTAGCGGCATTTAACGTCTCTTTGATTTCGAAAAAAGCAAAGAGATGACTTCGCGCGAAGTCGCCCGTTGCCGAACGGCAACGGGCGTTTTTTTACAGAATATCCGATTGTACGGGAGCGAGGAACAGCTGTTCCACACGGTCGTTCTCTTTGGACTGCGCGAGCGTCCACATAAGTTTAGACAGCGCGGCTTCCAACGTCATACAGCGCGCTTCCAGTACGTTTCCGCAATCGAGCACTTTTCGTCCCACTTCATAACGGGCAAGCGAACTCCCCTCCCGTTCCACCTGTGTGGTGACAACGACCGTTTTGCCGTTTTTGAGAAACTGTTTTAAATAGGCGAAAAATTCGTCGTTATCGTAAGAAGGCAGCCCGCCCGATCCGAATGTTTCGAGAATGAGTCCGTCGCAATGCAAAGAAAGATAATCAAAAATCGCGGGACTCATCCCGGGGGTCATTTTCAGTACGAATACGTCGGGGTCAAGATTGTGATAAAACCGAGGCGCACCCGCAGGTTTGTCCTCTTTGATATAATATACGACTTTTCCGTCGCGCAAGATCGCCACTTCGGGGAAATCGACGCTGGAAAAGGCATTATAACTGTGCGTACGCGTCTTTTTTGCACGCGTACCTAAAATAACGTTGCCGTCGAATACGACGTGTACCCCCGAAGCGCTGTCGTCGCAACAATAAGTAAATGCATCTAAAAGGTTCCTGCGTGCATCCGTATCGCGCAAATAGACCGATTTCTGCGAACCCGTAAATACGATGGGTTTTGCACTGCTTTGCACGAGATAAGAAAGCGCCGCCGCAGTATACGCCATGGTATCGGTACCGTGCGTGATAACAAAACCGTCGAATTCTTCATAACGGTCCTCAATGATACGGGCAATTTGCAGCCAGTGTTTGTGATAAACGTTCGTACTGTCGAGATTGAACGGCTGTATGGTTTGAACGCGGCAAATCTCCGCAATCTCGGGCACGCAGGAAAGCAATTCCTGCGAGGAAAGCGCGGGTGCGAACCCCGCGCCCGTGTTTTTCGAGGCGATCGTTCCGCCTGTTGCAATCATTAAAATCCGTTTCATTCCGTTATCCTACTTTATGTGCGACGATTGTAATTTTTCTTTGAGTATTTCAATTTCTTCGCGCAAAATCCCGATGCCGCGCAGATAAGCTTCTATCCCGCCGCGCGCTTGGATTTCGGCAAACAGTTCCGAAAGGCGGCTCTCGCGCATTTCCGCTTTGGTTTCCCCTACGGCAAGCGCGGAAAGTCCAAAATCGGCGCGCACGTCCTCCTCCTTTACGCCCGCAATCAGCAAAAGGAGCGCGGCAAGCGTTCCCGTTCTATCCTTTCCCGCACTGCAAGCGAAAAGAACGCAGCCCCTGTCCTGCGCACATAATTTCAATGCCGCAATCATTCCCTCGCTTTTTGCAAGCTCGGAATAGGACGCGTCCACGCTCGCCGTCACGGGACAGGAATAAATTTGAAATCCGTTTAAGTTCGCATAATCATTCTCCGCTTTTTCCCATTGTTCGCGTAAATCTACGAGGGCAGTCACCCCGTACTCGCGTAAAAGCGAGTAATCGCTTTCCGAAAAATTCCCGCGAAATTCCGAACGTAAGAAGACTCCGTATCCGGTAAAACGCTTCCTGCCGCAGCGCACGCCGCCGAGATCGCGGCAGTTCTTTGCGGAAGAAAGGGCAAGCCGACGCGCGCCGTATTTTGCCGCGACGCGTTTTATCAGCCGCAAATCGTAAGGCGCGTCCTCTTCTGCACAAGAAAGCGTACGCTCTACCCGCGCAAATTGCAAACGGTTGTGCGCGCCCACGGGCGCAAGCACTCCCTCTCCTTCCCTCACGGGAAACTCGCACAGATACCAATATACCCTATCTGCAATATTTTCATCCTCGGTAAACCGTAGCGCGGCAAAATCATAATTCATTCCGAATCACCATTTGAGCTTTTCAATGCTTTCGGCATGATGTAAGTACATCTTCTCACCTATTATTTGAGATCAGAAAGCGCAATCGAATGAATGCGGTCGATACGCGTGCGTACGAAATATTTATATTTATTGCACAGCGATTCGTACAATACATACAATCTGCCGTTTGAAATGCAAATTTCTTCGCTCATGCACGGCGCCGTCACCGTATTTATCAAATTCGAGCTATCTAAGCGGTATAACGGAGCGTCTTCTCCGTTCACCACCGCCGTACCCTCCGCCGCGCCGTTTAATATATTTTCGTAAACGTACAGATGAGAACTCGGCAATCCGTACGAGGTAGAAAGTACGATCCCATCCTCCCAGACTGCGATTCCCTGTACAAGACCGCGAACGGAAATCACTTGTAAGGGCGTGGCGGAGGATATCCCGCCTTCCGCGCCCTCGTCTGCTTCATAGACGTAAATAAACGCGTAATTGGTTTCACCGTCTTTGGTAATACGATGGCTTTCCGCCGTTTCGTAATTGCCCGCACGGTAAAATTCACCCACGTACAATCTGTCTGCGGCATAGTAACAATAGGCGTTGTTTATATCCGTTTGAAAGCTGTCGGTAATCTCCACGCCCGCGCCGTTTTCCGCCGCGAGAACTTCGTCTAACGCAAGCCGCACAACGCTTTTTCCGCTTGCGATCATAAGATAATTCCCCGAACAGGCGATACCGCCGAAGTGCGTGGTAAGCTCCGCGCCCTCTTTCGTTACGGTGATAAACTTCGTTTCGCCCGCATCGTTATCGATCAAATACACGCGCGAAGCCGTTCCGTCCGTCATATAGCCGCTCATGGCGAAATCATAACCCGCATCGTTTTCAGGTAGCGCGCACAGTCCCTGCGGCGAGATGCCCTCTTTCAGCCCGGGGATGGAAGCCTCCTCCCGTTTCACCGCATCGTAGACCGGAAAACTTGCGCCGAAATACCAAACGAGCAAAAACACGCCCAGCGCAAGCACGAGGAACAGAACGATCCCGAGCGCGATCCATTTTCCCTTTTTTGTCTTTTTCATCATCAATCTCCTCCCGCAAGCGCGAGCTTCTCCGCCCTCGTCATATGTTTCAATTGCCATTCGCGGCTGCGAGCCGCATGTTCGGAATCGAATTCTTCGTAATAGGCAAGTACGGCGGGCAATCTGCTACGCGTGTACTTTGCGCCCTTTCCGGCATTGTGCGTTTGAACGCGCCGTTCTAAGTTGATTGTAAAACCCGCGTAAAAACTTCCGTCCGAACATTTGAGCAAATATGCGTAATATCTCATATTGAAATTATATCACAACCGTCAAAAAAAGGCAATGGATAATCGAGTTTTGACAAAATTATCTCCGATTCCGCAAAATCATTTCGGGAGAACGATAGCGGCGACGCATAACATTTGATATAAACTTTTTGGAGGAGAAACTATGCAACTTTCTTCACTTATCGGAAAACCCGTTCTCTCGCCTTCTGGAGAATCTCTCGGGTATGTTAAAGATTGCTACCTTGGGAAAAACCGCAACGCGCTTTCCTCCCTTGCCTGCGTAGACGGCGAGGAGGAAGAATTTTTTCTGCCTGCACGCGCTATCCTTTCCAACGGCGACGCCGTGATCGCGGGAAATGCGAGACTCACTTTACCGACGGGGATCAAAAGTCCCATAGGATGCGCCGTCTATTCCGCTCACGGAGATTTTCTCGGCATTGCGCGGGAGATGACGATTGAAAAAAACAACGCGTTTGTCACCGTGGAAAAGGAAGAAATAAAGACGGAGTGTAACGTGAAGCGGCTCGTCATCGGAGAAGCGGTCATCGTCTATGCCGAAGGCATGAAAAAACCTGCGGAAAAACAGCGTCCTTCGCAAGAGGAAACCCCAGCTACACCTGCGAAACCCGAAAATACGGCGCCCGCCGCCGAATCGATTGCCGAAGAAACGCTGTATGAAGGAAATCTGTTGGGAAAACGCGCCAAACAAAATATAACTGATGAAAAAGGAATACTGCTCATACGCGCGGGAGAGATTATCACGCCTGCCGCGATACGTAAAGCGGGACAAAGCAACCGTCTGTTACAGCTTTCCGCAAGCGCATTCGGACGTTGAACGCAGGCAGAGTGAAAACGAACGTAAAAAAT
>CAZFPP010000028.1:0-11816 GCA_964521125.1 uncultured Clostridia bacterium | reverse complement strand
CATTGAACGCGGAGGAAGGAAGCTTGTCTCCTTCGAGCGCGAGAATGGGAGCGATCACGTTGCGGAAATAATCGTTGTCGGCAAGAGAGATCATCTCCGCGCCTTCCGTCGTTGTCGCCCAGTCTGCGGGGATATCGATTTTTACGAGGTTTTCTTTTGCGGAGTCGATCGCGTTATAGTTCATCTGAACGATTGCGTCGCCCTTTCTCGCAAAGGACTTATACGCCATCTTCTTCATGAGATCGACAGCTTCCGCATAAGGCATGATCTGTTCGTTGATAAGGAAGAATGCCGATTGCAAAATAGTGTTCGTTCTGCCGCGCAGTCCGAGTTTCGCCGCAATGGAGATAGCGTCGATCACATAGAGCTTTGCCTTCTTCTTAGCAAGCGCGTTCTTGACTTTCGCGGGAAGGTTTACGTTCAACTCTTCCACCGTCGTCCAAGGCGCGTTCAAAAGGAAGGAGCCCCCTTCTTTGAGGTCGCTCGTCATGTCGTAACGAATGATATAGGAGGGGTTGTGGCAGGCGATGAAGTCCGCCGCGTCGATGAGATATTCGCTTTGAATGGGCGTTTTCCCGAAACGGAGATGGGAGACGGTGATGCCGCCCGACTTCTTGGAATCGTAGAAGAAATATGCCTGCGCATACATATCGGTGTGGTCGCCGATAATCTTAATGGAGTTCTTGTTTGCGCCCACGGTACCGTCGGAACCGAGACCGTAGAATTTACAGGAGGTAGATCCTGCGGGAGCCGCGTCGAACTTCTCCGAGAAATCGAGGGAGGTGTTGGTGACGTCCTCATAAATACCTACGGTGAAGTGATTTTTCGGCTGAGCCTGTTCGAGATTTTTATAAACGGAGAGCACCATGGAAGGGTTGAACTCTTTGGACCCGAGACCGTATCTGCCGCCGACGACGTCGATATTCTTCAAGCCTTTTTCGAGCAAAGAAGTGCAAACGTCGAGGTAGAGCGGTTCGCCGAGGGAACCGGGTTCCTTCGTCCTGTCGAGAACGGCGATCTTTTTGCAAGTTGCCGGAATGCAGGCAACAAATGCGTCGGTAACGAAAGGACGGTAAAGACGGACTTTAATGAGACCGTATTTCTTTCCCTGTGCGTTCAGTTTGTTGATACTTTCTCCCACCGTCTCCGCGCCGGAGCCCATGATCACGATGACATGTTCCGCATCGGGCGCGCCGACGTAGTCGAACAGATGATAATTTCTTCCCGTGAGCGCGTTCACTTCGTCCATCATTTCCTGAACGATCGCGGGCGTTGCGTTATAATAACTGTTCGCCGTTTCTCTGTTCTGGAAATATGTATCGCCGTTTTGAGCCGTGCCCTTTTGAATGGGGTGCTCGGGGTTAAGCGCGCGCGCTTTGAACGCCGCAACGTCTTTGGCCAAGCCCTTTTTATCAAAGATTGCTTTCATTTCCGAGTAATCGATCGCGTCGATTTTGCTCACCTCATGCGAGGTACGGAATCCGTCGAAAAAGTTAATGAAAGGAACGCGTGAACGGAGCGTGGAAAGATGCGCGACGAGCGCAAGATCCATGACTTCTTGCACGGAGCAACCCGCGATCATGGCAAAACCCGTCTGGCGGCAAGCCATTACGTCGGCGTGATCTCCGAAGATGTTCAGAGAGTGCGCGGCAAGAGCGCGCGCCGAAACGTGCATGACCATCGGGAGCAGCTCGCCCGAGATCTTGTACATATTGGGAATCATGAGCAGCAAGCCTTGCGAGGCGGTGTAAGTGGTGGTAAGCGCGCCTGCCGAAAGGGAGCCGTGTACCGCGCCGGCCGCGCCGCCTTCCGATTCCATTTCCGCGATGCGGAGCTTCTGTCCCCACATATTCACTCTTCCCTGCGTCGCCCACTCGTCCGCAGATTCCGCCATGGGGGACGAAGGGGTGATGGGATAGATGGCTGCCACTTCCGAGAACGCGTAAGCGACATGCGAGGCGGCGGTATTGCCGTCGATTGTCATCTTAGTCATCAAAAAACCTCCATAAAATAAATTAAAATTTTCATATAATTCGGCACGCAAAAAGGGAACGCCTTTCCGCCGCCGAAAGTATTATAACTATTTTTTGTTGCAAAGTCAAGACCGATTGCGAAAAAACTTGTCTTATATTTCAAAAAACAGAGAAAGGAACCCAAAATACGTTCGGACAGTTTCAATGCGGGGCGCATAATATCCGTGTTCGATATATTCAAACGGATTTTACAAGACGATTTCAAAACTTTGATATAAAAATTTTAACAATAAGAAATAATTTTCACGGCATTTTCATTGTAAAACGATAGAAGATTTGGTATAATTGAAATATTCTAAACAAGAGATTATGAAAGCTATTGAGTTTTGCGACGTAGATTTTTCTTATACGGAAGAAGGCGCGTTCGCAATTAAAAAATTAAATTTTTCCGTAGAGAAAGGAGAGTTTGTTGCAGTTCTCGGGCATAACGGAAGCGGAAAGAGCACGCTTGCACGGCTGTGTAACGGCTTGCTTTCTGCCGACAAGGGAAAGATCTGTATTTTAGAAACTCCTTTGACCGATAAAAACCTGTTCGAGATTCGCAAAAACGTAGGGATCGTGTTCCAGAATCCCGATAATCAGACGGTTGCTTCCATTGTAGAGGACGACGTGGCGTTCGGAGCGGAAAATATCGGCGTTCCCCGTGAAGAGATCGGGAAGCGCATCGACTTTGCGCTCAAAGCGGTGGGCATGGAGCAGTTTCGGGGAGCAACGGTCTCCCGTCTTTCCGGTGGGCAGAAACAGCGCGTCGCGATAGCGGGCGTGCTTGCGTTAAAGCCCGAAATTATGATTTTGGACGAATCTACCGCCATGCTCGATCCTCGTGGCAGACGGGAGATCGTAGAAGTCGTAAAAAAGCTCAACGAAGATGAGGGCATCACCGTGCTTCTCATCACGCATTTTATGGAAGAGGCGCTGCTTGCTTCCCGCGCCGTCGTCATGAACAAAGGCGAGATCGTCATGCAGGGTAGTCCCGAGGATATCTTCGAGCGGCACGAAGAACTTTTAACGTACAATTTGTCTCTTCCCCGCATCGGTTACATTTGCAAAAAATTGCAGGCGGGCGGAATGCCCGTTCCGGATACGCTCGATATCGGTATCCTTGCAAGGGAGATTGCGAAGTGCGTATCGTAGCCGAACATCTCAGTTATACCTATAACGCAAACTCGCCTTTTGCGGCGCATGCGCTCAGAGATATCTCACTCACTGTGGAAGAAGGGGAATTTTTCGGGATCATCGGGCACACGGGAAGCGGGAAATCAACCTTTGTACAGCATCTCAACGGGTTGCTCCGTGTGCCGTCCTCGCTTAAAAAATACAAGCAGAAAAAGTCGAAAAAGGCTCCCGCACCCCAAACGGTTTTGAAAGTGGGGGATTTCGACCTTACAGATAAAGAGACGGATTTCCGCGCTTTGCGTCGCAGCGTCGGCATGGTGTTTCAATATCCCGAATATCAGCTCTTTGCGGAAACGGTATTCGACGACGTGGCGTTCGGCTATAAAAATTTCGCCGAAAAGAAGCCGACGGAGGAAGAGATTGCGGCGGCGGTGAAAGACGCGCTCGAAGTCGTCGGACTAAACTACGAGGAAGTGAAAAATTCGTCTCCTTTCGATCTCTCGGGCGGTCAGAAACGGCGCGTTGCGATTGCGGGCGTCATCGTCACCCGACCCGAAATTCTCGTGCTCGACGAGCCTGCGGCGGGATTGGATCCCTTGGGCAAGAAAGAGATTATGGAGCTTTTGCACAAACTGCACAAGGAGTGGTGCAAAACCGTTGTCATCGTCTCGCACGACATGGACGAGATCTCGGAAAACTGTACGAAAGCGGCTGTTTTCTCAGAGGGAGAGGTCAAATATGTTCTTCCTCCCAAAGAGCTGTTCCGTCATGCGGAACAGCTTGTCGCGCTCGGATTGGACGTGCCTTTAACCGCGAAACTTTGTCTTGCCCTCCAAGAGCACGGCATCGAGCTTGACTGCGACTATACCACCGACGACTTCATTGCAAAAGTTTTGGCATATAAGGCGACGCGGAACGGGGGCGGTAAAAATGAATAAAGACGTCGCTTTCGGACAATATTATCCCGCGCAATCCTTTGTGCATAAGCTCGATCCCCGCATGAAAATCGTCTTTCTCATCGCTTATATCGTGGCGATTTTCCTTGCGAAGAATTTTTACGGACTCGCCGCTTGCGCCCTCGTGCTTATTCTGGCGATCGCTTTTTCGAACGTTCCCTTCGGCAAGGCGTTGCGTTCGGTGAAGGGCGTGCTCTTTCTCGTGATCTTTACCGCCGTGCTCAACGTGCTGTTTTATGCGGGCGAGACGGTGTATTGGGCGTGGGGAATCTTCAAAATCACGCAGGAGGGATTGATATTCAGCGCCTTTCTCATACTTCGGCTCATTCTGCTCGTCATGTGTTCTTCCATGCTTACCTATACGACGACGCCCGTTTCGCTTACCGATGGTTTGGAAAGCCTGTTAACGCCTTTGAAGTGGATTCGTTTTCCCGTGCATGAGCTTGCGCTCATCATGAGCATCGCGTTACGGTTTATTCCCATTCTCATGGATGAAACGGAGCGAATCATGAACGCGCAAAAAGCGCGCGGCGCGAATTTCGATACGGGAAGCTTGGGAAAACGCGTAAAAGCCGTGATTCCCGTGCTTATTCCCCTGTTGCTTTCGGCTTTTCGCAGGGCGGACGAGCTGGGGGATGCGATGGACGCCCGCTGTTATTCGGGAGGGAAGAACCGAACGAAATATAAAAAATTACGCTTTACCTGGCGGGATTTATTGGCGTTTTTGTTGGTGGCGGCTCTGATTGCGGGCGTCGTCGTGATGCGGATCTATTTGGGAGCGCCTGTATGAGATATGTCTTTTTGGTCGGCTACGACGGTACGGACTTTTCCGGTTGGCAGAAGCAGGCGGGCGTGCGAACGGTGCAGGAGACGCTTGAAAAGGCGGCGGAAAGCGTCTTTCGGGAACGGGTAAAGATGATTGCAAGCGGCAGGACGGACGCGGGCGTGCATGCACAGGGGCAGATCGTGCAATGCGACGGGGTTACGAATATCCCCGCGGAAAAATTGCGGGAATGCCTGAACGTATTGCTTCCGCCCGATGTGAGAATCTTAAAAAGCGCGCGCGCGCCCGACAAATTTGATTGTACGCGCGGCGCAAAACGGAAAACGTACGTATATAACGCATATTATTCCGAGAGCGACCAGCCGCTGCTTTCACGGTATAGCGTTAGGTTGGAAAGAAACCCGGATATCGATAAAATGCGCGATGCGGCGAAATTACTCTTAGGCGAACACGATTTTGCCGCGTTTCGGGCGGCAGGATATACGTCGAAAACGAGCGTGAGAAGTATTTATGACGTGCAGATTTCAGAAAGTCGGGCGCAGGGCTATACGTCGTATTCGATATCTGTAACGGGAAACGGGTTCTTATATCATATGGTGCGTATTCTCGCGGGCGAGTTGTTTGCCGTCGGTTACGGAAAAGAGCAGGGGATCTTACGGGCGTTTGAGACCGGAGAACGCGGTATGCTGTCCAGAACAATGCCGCCGCAGGGATTAACGCTATTGCAAGTAGATTACGGTACGCCGCTATTCGGCGGTTAGGAGGTTAGCATGGAATTTTTTGATTGGATGAGCGTTCCGCAGTTTTTTCTTTACTCCTTTGGAGCTACGGCGGACACTGTGGAAGAAGTTGTTGCAAAACAGTTGCAATTTCAGGCGATTATTTTGTGTGTTGCGGCAGGGCTGTATCTTATCTGTCTGATTTTCGGAGGGATGGGAATGAAAGCGATGGCGAAGCGTGCGGGAATCAAAAATTCGTGGATGGGATTTCTGCCGTTTACAAACACTTATTTTGCGGGAAAGCTTGCAGGCGAGACCAACTTTTTCGGACAGAAGATGAAGCGTACGGGACTGTATGCTATGCTCGCTGAAATTTTGTACGTCGCTCTGGAAGTGTTTCTCCTCGTGATGAACATTATGCTGATCAAGACAGGAGCTTACACGCTCTCAACAGATTCTTACGATTATGTGGTATGGACGCTCACGACTTCGCTCATACCGGAAAATAAGCTATGGCTTGTTGATGCGACAACGTACGTGGAAATGATTTCTTATTTGATGTGGTTCGTTATGGTTGTGTTTTTCTGCGTGCTGTTTACGGCGCTGTTCCGCAAGTACTATGCGCGCAGTCCCATGATCATGACCATACTTTGCGCGATTTTGCCTTTCCGCGGGTTCGCTCTTTTTGCGGTTCGCAACAATACTCCCGTCGATTACAATGCCTATATGCGTCGCAGGACGGAAGAATTTGCGCGCAGAAACCAGCAGCCTTACGGCGGGTACAACGGCTATAACGGATATAACGGCTACAACGGCGATCAAGGAAGTTATAACGGCGGCGGAAACGGATCCGATCCGCCCGATCCGTTCGACGACTTTAATTCATCCGGCAATGGTTCATCGAACGATGCGTCGAACGATAATCCGTTTGACGAGTTTAAAAACAATTAAAAGAAAATAAGGAAAAGAACGGGCAGACCGTTCTTTTTTTATCTAACTATTTTACAAGCGGAACGCAAAGTGCTATAATAACTATAAATACAGATTATATTTTCGTTTTTCTAAGGAGTACGGGAAGAATATGGAACTAATATCGGCAATCGCAACGGCGCAGGGCGCGGCGGGCGTTGCGGTCATCCGCGTGAGCGGAGAAGGCGCGCTTGCGCTTGCAAAAAAAATGTTTTCCCGTAAAGCGGATTTTGTGCCGAATATGATGTATACGGGAAAAATCGATTGCGGGGAATTTTTCGATTATGGGTTGTGCGTATATTTTCGCGCGCCCCGTTCTTTCACGGGAGAAGATACGGTGGAGTTCCACTGTCACGGCGGCACGGAGATCGCGCGCGGCGTTTTAAAACGCACGCTTTCTTTGGGCGCGCGTCTTGCCGAGCGCGGTGAATTTACGCGGCGTGCTTTTTTGAACGGGAAACTATCGCTTTCTGCCGCCGAGGGAATGGCGAATATGATATCCGCTCAGTCGCAGGCGCAGGTACGCGCGGGATTTTTACTTTACGGAGAAAAACTTACCGCAGAAGGGAAGCGGTTGCAGGATATTCTGAAAGAATGTCTTGCAAGCGTCGACGCCGATGTGGATTATCCCGAAGAAGATTTATCGCCGGATACGCGGAAAGAAGTCGGGGAGAAGCTGGAACGCATTGAGCGTGATCTTTGCGAGTTGCTTTCACAATACCGCGTGGGGAAAAAAATTAAATCGGGCGTCAATGTCGCTATCTGCGGCAAGCCGAACGCGGGGAAAAGCTCGCTGTTGAATGCTTTGCTTGGCTATGACAGGGCGATCGTCTCTCCGGTTGCGGGTACTACGCGGGATATCGTAGAGGGAATCTTGGAAATCAACGGCGTGTTGTTCCGCCTGACCGATACGGCGGGGCTCCGCGACGGCGCAGATGAAATCGAATGGGAGGGGATTCGCCGCGCGGAAAACGCCGTAAGGTCGGCCGACGTTGTGATTTGGCTGAAAGAGGAGGGGAGCGTTCTTCCCGAAATTCCTCATGACGTCCCTCTTATCACCGTCGCTTCGAAGAGCGACCTCTCCCGCCGTACGGGATGCGATCTTTGCGTTTCCTCGGTTACGGGAGAGGGAATCCCGGAATTAAAACAGTTGCTCTACGTTCGCGGATTCGGCAAAGAAAACGACGGAGCGTTTTTGTTGGAAGAGCGCCATTACGAAGCGGTGCAGAACGCGGAAAGAGCGGTTACAGAGGCGTTGCGTTCCATCGGGCACGGCGAGCCTTCGGAACTCTATGCCGAGGAACTTAAACGAGCCTGGACGGCGCTCGGCACGTTGAGCGGAGAAACGGCGACGGAAGAAATTATCAACGAAATATTCAATAAATTTTGCGTTGGAAAATAAGACGGCAACATAATAAAGATGAAGAAAAGAAAATATGAAAGAAATCAGGAGGCAAAGGAATGGCGAATCTTGAACTTTACAAGGTGTTTTACACTGTGGCAAAATGCGGAAGCCTCACTAAAGCGGCGGAAGAACTTTATATTTCCCAGCCCGCAGTGTCTCAGGCAATCCGCCAGTTGGAAACGCAGCTCGGTACGCCGCTTTTTAAGCGGACGCACAAAGGAATGGAACTTACGGCGCAGGGCGGCATGCTTGTTTATGAAGACGTAGAACGGGCGCTCAGATTGCTGGACGGCGTGGAAAACAGACTGTCCGAGCTTAATTGCAGCGCAATGGGAACGCTGCGCGTGGGCGCTTCCGAGACTATCTTTCAATACTGCCTTGCCGATAAACTTGTCGAATTTCACAGGCTTTATCCGCAAGTCAAGTTCGAGTTGCTTTCGGATGTTTCGCCGCGGACGATCGAGCAGCTCAGAACAGACCGTTGCGACGTGGGCTTTTTGAATCTTCCCATCGAAAACGACGAGGGCATCGTTCTTACCGATACCATTATGTTGCTGAACGACATCTTTATTGCGGGAGAGGCGTTTTCCGAGTTGAAGGGGAAAAAACTGACCGTTTGGGATCTTCAAAAATATCCCCTTCTTCTGATGCAGGAAAAGACCGTTGCCAGAGCCACGTTTCAGCACTATTGCCAAAGCGTAGGCGTAAATCTGACTCCCGCCATTGAAATCGACAGCTGGGGGTTTATGAAAAACCTTGTTATGAACGGAATGGGAATCGGCTGTATTCCCCGCGAATATACGTTAAACAAACTGAAAGACGGATCTTTATTCGAATTGAACGTCTCACCGGTAATGCCTTCCCGCTCGGTAGGGATCGCCTTGCCGAAAAACGGGAGCATGTCTTTTGCTCTGCGCGCGTTTATCTCGTTATGCAAGAGAAAAGCCCCGTAAGCCCACCGTTTCAAATAGTAGGGTTACGGCGATTAGTCGGTCGCTGTTTCTTTGTCCGTCGGTTTCTTCTCCGTATTTTTTTGTTATGCGCGGAAAAATAACTTGCACAATCCCTTGACATGTTCGGGCTTCTTTGATATAATAATGAAAGAATATCGAGAGGGAAGGATCATGGCGGATAAGAGCGTTGCGGTATTGGATATTCGCTCCTCGGAAGTTGCGGTATTTTTCGGAGAGAGGGGAGTCAATCATACGTTCATGTTCAAGGCGAGCGCGACGGAGCCGTACGGCGGATATCAGGACGGGGAGTTTTACGACATTACCGAACTGACGGGTGCGGTACAGCGTGCCGTCGCTTCCGTCGAGCATATTTGCGGCGAACGTCTGCGTACGCTTTTTGTCGGCGTGCCCGGCGATTTTACGCGAGTGATTCCAAAGGAACAAGTCTTAAGCTTTCCCAAAAAAGTTAAAATCGGGAATAAGGAGTTAGACGCTCTTTTTGCGGGCGGAAAGGAAGAGATCAAGGGCTTTCGCTTTATGCGCGTTTCCAGCATGATCTATGTGACGGCGGATAACCGTCGCGTTGCCGATCCGACGGGGCTGTATTCTACGGGGCTTTCGGGCGTCCTTTCTTATTTTTATTGCAGCGAATATTTTGCGAAAACGATTGAGGGGATTTTTTCCCAATCGTCGATTCGGCTCTATTTTTTACCCACGCAGTTTGCGATGGCAACCTATCTCATTCCGCCCGAGACGCGTGATGAATACGCGCTGTTTTTGGACGTTGGCTATCTTTCTTCCACAATGTGCGTGCTGCTCGGGAACGGCGTTCTTGCTCAACGTACGTTTTGGGCGGGACAGGGACAGATCGTCGTCCGTCTCATGCAGAAATTTTCTTTGCCGTACGATGCGGCGGCGGCGCTTTTATCCAAAGCCAATCTGTTCATGAAAAAAGAAGCGAAGAATAAGGAGTTCACTTTTCACGGCGTTAGCTACGATATCCCCGTGCGGGAGTTCGTGGAGGAAGTAAAAGCGGGATTAGACGATCTTTGCGAAGAAGTGGGAGCGTTCTTGGAAGAGTGTTCGGGAAAGGAACTTGATTTCAAGCCTCTCTACGTTTCGGGAGAAGGATTGGACGGAATCCGCGGCGCGCTCGAACATATGTCGAAACGGTTGAGCTGTATTTGCGAACAGCTCGCGCCCGATCTTCCCTATTATAATAAACCCTCGATGAGTTCGCGGATCGCGCTTGTCGACATGGCTTACGAAGATTACCGCAGATGCGGATCTCTATATCGATTATTTAAGGTTTTCGGAGGTTAAGAACTATGTACAACGATAATATGCCCTTTTTAGGCAGAGATAATAATTTGCCCCCCGAGCGGCAGCCCGTACCCGTACAGGAGGAACCTGTTATGACGGGACGCGCAAGAATCCGCGTGATCGGCGTAGGCGGCGCGGGAAATAACGCCGTCAACCGCATGATCGATGCGGGGATCACTAGCGCGGATTACGTTGCCGTGAATACGGACGCGCAAATTCTTGCGTGCAGTAAAGCGCAGAAGAAAATTCAAATCGGCGCTCATCTTACCAAAGGTTTGGGCGCAGGCGCAGATCCCGAAATCGGCAGAAACGCCGCAGAAGAAAGCAAGGAAGAACTTGTAAAGGCGGTAGAAAATACCGACCTACTGTTCATCACCGCCGGCATGGGCGGCGGCACGGGCACGGGCGCGGCTCCCGTGATCGCGAAGATCGCAAAGGATATGAAGATCTTAACGGTTGCCGTTGTAACCGAACCGTTTGCGTTTGAAGGAAAGCGCAGAATGGAAAATACGATGAAAGGCATCGATAATCTGAGGAAGTACGTCGATACCATCGTCATCATTCCCAATGAAAAGATTACAGACGTCGCTCCCAAAAACGCGACGATGGAAGAAGCGCTCCGCGTAGCGGACGACGTATTAAAGCAGGGGATCCGCGGCATTGCCGATCTTATCGTGACGCCTGCGCTGATCAATCTTGACTTTGCGGACGTAAAAACCATTCTCAAAGACAGAGGACTTGCGCATATGGGCGTAGGCGTTGCAAAGGGCGAAAACAGAATCGTCGAAGCGGTTCGTCTTGCCGTCAACTGTCCCTTGATCGAGACCACGATAGAGGGCGCGACGGGCGTGATTTTGAACGTCGTCGGCGGGAACGATCTTACGTTCGAGGAAGTGCGTCTCGCGGCTTCTCTCATTCACAGCGTTGTCGACTATTCCGCAAACATCATCTTCGGCGCATGCATCGATGAAAATATCAGCGACGAAGTGGAAGTTACCGTTATCGCAACGGGATTCCCTTCGGCAGATAAGATCATGCAGGAGAGCGCGCGCGGAGTTTCCCGTCCCTCCGTTCCTGCGGGGAGACCTGTTCAGCCCTATCAGCAATATCCTTCGAACGGCGCGCAGCAGACGTATAACGCGCCCGCCCAGCCGCAACAGCCGCAGCAACCGCAGCAGCCCGTTCGCGAGCGTTTAACGAACGCATCCTACAATATGCCGCAGAATAACGACTATACTGCGCCTTCCCGTTCTCAGCAGACATACGGCGCGCCCGTGCGTACTCAACCGCCTCAGCCGCAACAGCAGACGTATTACGGAAACGCGCCTCAGCCCAATTATAATGTGCTTCCGCAGAATAATGCGTCCCGCCAGAACGGATATGACCAGCAGCCTCAGCAAGCATATCAGCCCGCGCCCGTTTCCGCGCCTCGGGAAGAGGTTGCGGCGGCAAAAGAGAGCGACGATACCTATACGGCAAATCCGCAGGATCAAAAACTCCCTCCTTTTGTGCAGAGATTGCTCGGCAAGAAGAAATAACGAAAATACAGTGACAAAAA
>CAZFPP010000027.1:0-13021 GCA_964521125.1 uncultured Clostridia bacterium | reverse complement strand
AGAAAAGAGTGCGAAAGAGGTTGCCGCCGTGAACGAGGAAATATTGCAAGAAACCGAAACGGAAAGTTCTAAATTTTTTATAATACTTCTCCGCCAATTGGCTTGACAATCCCTTTCTAATGGTGTAAAGTGATTGCATATAAATTACATATAATGAAAGGAGAACTCATGAAAAATTTATCCGTCATAATTTTTAATGTAATTTTTACCGTAATCTGTATTGCGGCGATCGTGCTTTACTTTGTTACGCCTTTATGGAAAATCAGCGTCACATATACCGTTACGGAAGAACAGTTGAACGAGATGTTAGGCGACGATATCGATTTTACGACCCCCTCCGGTGAAGGCGTCGACGTGAAGGTTGATCTCCGTTTCGACAGTATACATATGCTCTCTTCCGTTGCGGACGGCGACGCGCAAAAAACAGCCGAACGCATTGTAGACGACAACCTCGACAGTATTGTAAACCAAATTTCCGCTTCTATTTCCGAGGTTACAAAGCAAGTTGTGCAAACGGTTGCAACGCAGACCGTGACCGAAGAGATCAAAACGCAGATTAAAGACTTCCTGACTTCCGGTTCTTCCTCTGAGGAAGATGAAGAACAGCCGACCGTAACCGACGAGCGCGTTCAGGAACTTCTCGATAACGCAGGCGTTAACGACGACTATATCGCAGAAAAAGTTGAAGACGTCATCGAAGAAATTTATCAACCCGACGCGACGGTAGATAAAATCTGCGACAAAGCGGTAGACATCGCTAAGGAAGCATATGACAAGTTACAGAAAAGCGAGCAGGAAGAATTTATTGATTTGGAGTTCACTGCGGAAAACGAACAGTCCGTTCGGGATATTATTGCCGATATTCTTAAAGACGTCGCAGACGAGGACGGCAATGTGAACGCCGAAGAATTTGTAAACGCTCTGATTTTGGAAGTAATGAAAGCGCTGAACGGTTCCGACGCCGAAACGAGCTCGGCGGCAATCGCTCCGCTTTCGGCAGTCTCCCTCGCCTCGAACGATACGACAAGCTCTGAAAATTCAAAAGACGAAATAAAAGCCGAAATCAGACAATATATTCTCGGTATCATTTCTCTTGAAGAATTGAATACGGTGTTTCTAATCGCATTTATTGCAATTGCCGCTATTTTGTGCATATCGCTTTTGAGCTGGCTGTATTTGCTGATTAAACTTATCGTAAAATTTTTCACCAAAAATCATAGCGTGAAGCTTAAATGCCCCATCATTTTAGGGTGGCTCCCCTTCTTGATTTTTTATGTACTACCCACAATTGCGATGCTCGTTCTTCCTCGTTTTGTAGAACTTACCGCAATTACGGTCTCGTTTTTCTCTTCAGGAATCTTCGCTTTTGCGGCGGCAGTGATTTTAATCATTCTTTGGATTCCTTACAAAGCGATTTACAAGCATGCGAACAAATAACCAAACATAATATTCGAGTTGTACTTTCAAACAATAGCAAACAGCTCTCGAACGATCGTTCGAGAGCTGTGATATAACCGGCAGACACGCATGGCCGGAATTATGGACGAAAAGATATTTACTTAAATTCACAGCAAAACTGAAAATTAACATTATTTTGCTGACATGGCGGAATTGGCAGACGCGCGGGACTTAGAATCCCGTCCGCAAGGGTGCAGGTTCAAGTCCTGTTGTCAGCACCAAGTCATTGTAATCCGAACCAAATACTTGTTACGAGCGAGCGGTTCGGATTTACTTTTACTTTACGGAACAATGCAAATTGACTATATGGCTGATATATGCTATAATTTATAAAATCATTTTCACGGAGATTTACATAAGAATGGAAGGTTGGCTTACCCTCAATATGATTATATTATTTTTTAACGCTTTTATCAAGCCTTTAAGGCAAAATAAAAGGGTTAAACCGTAATCCGTCTAACCCTTCTTCATTGATTTGCCGCTTTGATTTTTTTAGAGGAATCTGTAACAGTGGTGGCAAATTAGGTTGTTTCGTGAATTCGGTCGCTTCGGCGTTTCTTTATTTTTTAGTCCATAATGATAGTCCACCTCGCCATACCGAAACAAAGAAGTTATAAACACACCATGAAAGCCGTGATTTACGCCCGTCATTCAAGCGACAACCGGGCGGAAGCGGGTATCGAATCCTCTCACTACAGGGATTTTTTTCCGAAAAATGAAAAAACTATCTGAGAATGTGTTGACAAGTTCGCATACGCGTGCTATACTCATAATGCCTATTAAAATGATAGGAATTACTGTAAGGAGAACTGACATGCAAGTTTATGCCGACAACGCGGCGACGACGAAAATAAAACCCGCCGCACTCGAAGCTATGATAAAAACGGCGGAGAAATATTACGGAAACCCCTCCTCCCTGCACTCTGCGGGACAACGGGCAAAGGAAGAACTCACCCGTGCGAGAGAGACGCTCGCCCGTATTTTAGGATGTCAATCCAAAGAAATCTATTTTACTTCCGGCGGCAGCGAAGCGGATAATCAAGCCATTTTCAGCGCGGCATATTTCGGTGCAAAAAAAGGAAAAAAGAAGATCGTATCGACGGCGATCGAGCACCACGCCGTCCTTCATGCATTGGATAAACTTAAAAAAGAGGGCTTTGAAGTCGAGTTGCTTCCCGTGGGCGAAAAAGGAATCGTCTCGGCGGCGGACGCGGAAGCGGCGATCACGGAAAATACCTGCCTCGTTGCCGTGATGCTTGCCAACAACGAGATAGGGACCATTCAGCCCGTCAAAGAAATCGGCGCGATCTGCCGTGAAAGAAAAGTCCCCTTCCTTTCCGACGCCGTTCAAGCCGTAGGACATATGCCCGTGAACGTAAAGGAACTCAACGTCGATTATCTCGCCCTTTCGGGACACAAATTCGGCGGTCCGAGAGGCGTTGGCGCACTATACGCAAGAACGGGCGCGCCCCTTGCCAACTTAATTGAAGGCGGCGCGCAGGAGCGCGGAAAACGTGCCGGAACGGAAAATCTTCCCGCAATTTCCGCCATGGCGAAAGCATTGGAAATTTCCGTGGAGAATCTTCCCAAAACCTCGCCTTATGTCCGTAGCCTACGCGACGATCTCATTGCGCAGCTGAGCAAAATCCCTCACTGTTCGCTCAACGGCGACAAGGAAAAGCGGCTGGACGGCAACGTCAGTTTTTGTTTCGAAGGAATCGAAGGCGAATCGCTGTTGCTGCTCTTAGACGAGGCGGGAATCGCCGCGTCTTCCGGTTCTGCTTGCACCTCGGGTTCGCTCGATCCTTCCCACGTTCTGCTTGCGATCGGACGCGTACACGACGTTGCGCACGGCTCACTGCGGCTTACGCTTTGCGAAAACAATACCAAAGAAGAGATCGACTATCTCGCGAAAAAAGTCGCCGACGTTGTGGAATATCTGAGAAATATGTCCCCCGTCTGGCGCGATCTGCAATCGGGTAAACGCTCTTATATCTTATAAGAAAGGAGAAAATACAATGGCTTTATACAGCGAAAAAGTAATGGATCATTTCAAAAATCCCCGCAACGTGGGCGTGATTGAAAACGCGGACGGCGTGGGCGAAGTAGGCAACGCAAAATGCGGCGATATCATGCGAATCTATCTGAAAATCGACAACGATATCATCACCGACGTAAAATTCGAGACGTTCGGCTGCGGAAGCGCGATTGCTTCCAGCTCGATGGCGACCGAACTCATCAAAGGGAAACCCGTCTCGGAAGCGCTTACTTTAACAAACAAAGCGGTTGCGGAAGCGCTCGACGGACTTCCCGCCTATAAAATGCACTGTTCGGTGTTGGCGGAGGAGGCGATAAAAAGCGCGCTTCTCGATTACTATACCAAGAACAATATCCCCTATGACGCATCTCTGTTCTCTGCGGAGAGTTGCGCTCATTGTTGCGAGGAAGAAACGTGATTATTTCGGCAAAAGGAAGGTACGCCCTCCGCGCAATGGTGATCCTCGCGCAGAACGGAGAAATTTTTTCCTCTCTGAAAGAGATCGCAAGCGAAGAAAAAATACCGCATAAATTTCTGGAAAGCGTGATGACGGAGCTCGCCAAAGCGGGGCTCGTGGAAAGTTCGCGCGGGAAAAACGGCGGATACCGATTAACCCGTAAACCCGAAGAATATACGGTTGCGGAAATCCTGCGTATTACGGAAGTTTCGTTCGCCTCGGTGGGCTGTTCCGAAACGAACAACGCGGGCGCGGGCTGTTCCGAAACGGATTCCGAAGGTTGCGCGCGCGCGAACGTATGCCCCACCCTTCCCATGTGGCGCGCGCTCGACGAAACGGTGAATTCGTTTTTCGAAAACTACACGCTCGGAAGCCTTCTATCGCAAAGAAATTAACCGTATCTATGCAAAACCGCGCCTTTACGGAGCGCGGTTTTTGTTTAAAGTTTTTTATGCTCCAATTTTCCGATCTCCAAATGGCGGCAGTTATAAATCGCGCCCGAAGAAAAGCAGATCATCATCCAATACAGCCACAGCAAAAATACGATAAACAGCGATAGCGCGCCGTACAGCCGCTCGGGATTCGCGAAACGCAGATAGACGGCGAATGCTGCGGAAGCGACGAGCCAGGCAATTGCGGTAAAGAGACTGCCAAGCGCAATATCCGTAGGTTTACAGCGATAAGGACAGATATATGCGTTCAGAATCCACGCCGTAAAAAAACCGATCAGCAAAATCAGCGAATAGACGGCGAGATAAAACAGCCATGACGGAAGAGAGCGCGAAAGATAGCTTGCGCCGACGAGCAAAGCGCCCGCAACGGCAAAGAATAATAAAACGCAAAAAGTGAGCGCTACGGCGGAAAGTCGCACCTTCCAGCCGTGTTTTTGTCTTTGATAGCGATAGATGATTTCCCCGCTTCGGCGGAGATGATAAAAAAAGCCCGTGCTCGACCAAAGCGTTGTCGCCAAGAAAAAGATCCCCGCGCCCGACGTCGCGCCCTCGGCGTTTTCTTTAAAGAACACCAACAAATCCTTTGCCCATCCGAATAATTCCAATTCGAGAATGCGCTCTGCGTCCAGCCCCGTCCGCCCGAACAACAGCGCTAGCCAAAACAGAAACGGTACCATCGACATAATAAGAAAAAATACCAAAGTACCCGCAACCGTGGTATATTTGTGCGCGGCAAGAACGCCGTAAGCGCGTTTTAGCGTATTTACCGCCCCGAACGCAGTTCGATCCGCTTTCCCCATATTTGCAGTATGCGCGCTTCGGAAAGATTCACGCAAATTTTTTACGGCGAACCGATACGCGTCATTTTCAGACGCCCTTGATAAATTTCACAAAAACTACATAGAATTTAGTTGCGAAGCACGGCGTTTTATGATAGAATAATACAGTGAATAAATGTGCGTTATTAACCGCATTTATTCAAAATCAACGATACGAGGTCAAATAAATGAACAAAATCCGTAGAAGAATATGTATATTCGGTCTACTGATCAGCGCGGTGTTGTTTTGTTTCGGCGTCTTCACAGCCTGTGGAAAAACCGAGACAATCACCTACACCGTCAGCGTCGCAATGCCAGACGATACGCCCGCTACGGGCGTGACCGTCGCATGGAGCAAGGACGGAAAAGAAGCGGCTACCGCTTCGGTAGACGATACGGGAAAAGCGACTGCGGAATTAACGGCAGACGTTTATGACGTTACCCTTTCGAATTTACCGATTGGTTATACCTATAATACGGGAGTAAAAACCGACCGACTCGGCACCGAAAATTCCATTACGCTTATCGAAAGCGCAGTTTCTTATACCGCCACCGTTACTCTGCCCGACGGCACCCCCGCCTCGGGCGTGACCGTCACATGGAGTCTTGACGGAAAAGCGGCGGGTACGGCGAAAACCAACGCAAGCGGCGAGGCAAGCGCGAATTTGACGGCAAATACCTATACCGTAACCGCGGAAGGCGCCGTAAACGGGGTAGACTATTACACCGAAACCGACGTTACGGCAACCGGAGAAAACCGCGGCGTTTCCATTCAGCTTACGGTAGACGAACGAATCGAATATACCGTATCCGTGCGCTCGGAAGGCGGCGTAAATCTGCCCAATGTAGCCGTTACTTTCTACAAAGACGGCGACGAGATACTCACAGGCAAAACGGAAGAAGGCGGTATTTTAACCGCGAAACTCCGTGCGGACGATTACACCGTGTATCTCGATCTCGACAGCGTGCCCGGTTACTCGGCAAAAGAGCCCGACGTGCCTTATGCATCCGTTACGGAAGATAATATCTCGGTCTCCTTTACGCTTTCCTCTGCGGTTATCAACGCAACGGCTCCTTCTTCGAATAAGTATGTCGTCGGCAGCATTATGTATGATTTCACCGTAACCACTTACGACGGGGAAAAGACGATAACGCTTTCGGAACTGTTCGAAACGAAAAAGGCAGTCGTATTCAATTTCTGGTATACGGGATGCAGCTGGTGTCTTACAGAAATGCCCGCTTTGCAGGAAGCTTACGAAGAATACAGCGACGATTTGGAAGTAATCGGTCTCGACCCCTCTTACGCTTATTCTGATACCAATACCAGTATTGCTCTTTTTGTTGCCAATCAAGCTTCTTATATCACATTCCCCCTTGCCATCGATACTGCCGCCGTTGCGTATATGTTTGATATTGAAGCTTTCCCTACGACCGTCATCGTCGACCGTTACGGTGCGGTTGCTTTAATCCATGAAGGCGCAGTCACCGACGTGGATACTTGGCGGGAAATATTCGAAGAATATACGGCGGACGATTATACGCAGACGTTTACGCCCGGCGAAACGACGACGGACTCTACCCCTACCGAATATGCGAAACCGACGGACGGTTTGCAAATGCCTTCTTCCGCCGAAATCATTGAAGCGGTTGTAGACAGCAACGATCAGGATAAATTTACCTTCCACGACGCGGCAACCGAAGGAACTTCCGACGCCGTATATTCCTGGCCTTGGTTGATAGAGACCTATAACGGAAAAACCGTTCTCGCGCCCTCCAACAGCGGCACGCACTACTCTTTCTCTACAATTTATCTTACGGTTGAATTACAAGCAAACGAAGCGTTTACGTTCAACTTCTTTAGTTCCAGCGAAGAATACGATGTGTGCTATGTGGTAGACGTAAATAATAATCTCTTACCTTGGACGATATCGGGCGAAGCGCAAGATTGGCAAACATGTTACGCGTTCGTCGCAAACAGAGCCGGAACCTATAAATTTGCATTCCTCTATTTGAAGGACACGAGTAGAAGCAGCGGAGATGACGCGGTGTTCATTACCGATCTCCGTATTTGCGACGCAGATGAAATTAGCGAAACCGTTGACATTATTCGCCAAGCCGCGGAAGATATGAACGATAATGCCACGGGCTATGATTATTACGCTACCGTTGTCTATAACGACGATGACGGCTACTATCATGTAAATGACGCTGACGGTCCCATCCTGCTTGCCGATATGATGAATCAAACCCAGTGGAGCAATATTTCCCTGTGGAATTATATCTATTTTGGCAAGTCCCAAGAATATGTCTCCGATGAAGACGGCGACGGCACTGCGGATACGCCTCTCCCCAAATTGGATTTCTATTACGATTTCGACGGCGACGGAACAAAGGAGGACTGTTACAATTTCTTGGAAACCTATGCTTATATGGCGAACAACTCCGATTATTCCGGACTTGTTCCCGTAGACGCGCGGCTTTACAATCTGATCAATCTGATTATGGAACAGCTCAGCGACAATCACACGGAGAAAGAATGGTTGGAAGTGTGCAAATATATCGACCGTTACGGGGCGGAAGGCGAAGTTCCCGATCCCACGCTGGGACTTTCTTATCTCTCCCCCATTGTCGCTTCTGAGGGAGAAAACCACTATAAAATGGAAAAATTAGTCTTGCCCTACGGATATGTCCATTACACGTTTACGCCGGAAACAAGCGGCGTCTATCAGTTCTATTCGGAGGACGCGGGAGATGACGGCGCGCGAATCGTTGTTTATAACATCGGAGACGGAACAGCATTCCAAGACCCTAAAAATGTATACGGCGACAATGCCGACGATAATTTTAGCTTGAACCTCTATTTGACCGCAGGGAAAACATATCATTTTGCCTGCGCAACCTACTACCCCCAAACAACCGGTGAATTTGACTTCTGGATTGCATACGAAGGCGAAACTTATCAAGAATGGGTAGCGGCATCTGGAGACTCCTATCAGGCAATTCTCGACGACAACGGCGATTTCATCGATGACGATAATCTTGTAGATGCGGTTAAATATGTACTCGGCGAAGACGGCGTTTACTATGCGATAAACGACAACGGAACAACAACCAAACTTTACGTCGATTTTATCCGCGAGACGCGCCTTTGGGAAGAATCGATTGCACAGATGCTCAATACTTACCCGTTCAAACTTCAGGACGGATCGGAGGGGCATTACTACTTCGATTGGCAATACGGTTACGTTTGGGAAACAGATGGCGAGTACCTTTATTTCGACTATCTGCCGCTTATCGGCGAATATTGCAAAGATTATAGTGAGACCATTCAGAAGTATCTTGACGAGTCGTTGCAGAACGAAGGCGATTACTATGGACTTTGCGAAGCGACGGAAGATCTCGTCGATATCTTGAAATTCTTCCATTATATCAGAGGCGGGGCTTACTTAGACGATCTTGTAGAGACAGAGGACGGCGAATATCTTCTCGAAACAACGCCGGAAGACATCGAGACGAACGAATGGCTGTCGTTCTGCGTGTACTACAAAACATATTCCGCCGAATCCGAAACTTGATTCGTAAAAGCGAACAGCCTTTTCCTTCACGGAGAAGGCTGTTTTAATACGGTTACGGTTTAGGGCGCGCGTTCCCCTACCGCACAGCAGAAAAATTCATTCCACAGTCGCATATTCGGAACTAAATTGTTTGCCTAAATGATTTGACTGTGCTATAATAAAAATAACTTTACAAGGAAATGAACCGGAGGTCATCATGAACAAATTTTTGAAAAAAATAACCGTCCTTATTGTAACTGCTTGCATGGCGCTTTTCGTTGGAGCGCTTGCCGCGTGCGGGGAAGAACCTGCAGACGGAATCACTTATTCCGTCACGGTAACGGACGCCGTAGGAAATCCCGTCTCGGGCGTAAAAGTAAAATGGGCGTCTTTTGCCGCCGTAGAGACGGATGCGAGCGGTATTGCAACCAAAGTTTTAGAAGCGGGCGACTATGAGATTTTGCTCTCCAATCTTCCCGAAAATTATCAGTACAGCGGCTCCGTTACGGCAACGGAAAGCAAACCGTCCGTCGATATCCAACTGACGACCGACGCTTATATCGTAGTCGTGCTCTATCCCGACGGAACACCCGCGCAAGGCGTAAACGTCGGCTGGTGCGGTACGTATGAAGGCGCAACTTGCTCTATCGGCGTCGCTACCGACGCGAACGGCGTCGTTATGAGAGTGCAGGAGGCGGCGGAATATCATATTCGTTTGGAAAAAGTTCCGGAAGGCTACACCTTCGAAAGCAGCGAAGAAAACTCGGAATATTATTCCGTGAACGCCACCGCAGAAAACCGTATCGTCACGGTAAATCTGATTGCAGAATAAACCATAAAGCACGAAAACAGCGTTCCGAATTGGAACGCTGTTTTTCTATTCTTTTTTTTATTCCGCTAACAGCGGCTCAACGTAGGAAAGTAACAATTCATACGTAACAGAGCCTGCCCGATTATAGACAATAAACCCGTCTTGATTGAGAATCACCGTCATCGGGAGAGATCCTTTTCCTCCCAAATTATAATACAAACTTGAATTACTGTCGTCCTGCGCAAACATGATGCTGTATTCGTCCCAGCCCTTTGCATTCATAAATGCAGGCACGTCGGCAGTATCGGCAGTACAAACCGCTACAATCGACACATTGTCTGAATAATCGTGATAGAACTTTTCGAAGTAGGGAAGCTCCGTAACGCACGGACCGCACCAGGTCGCCCAGAAATTGACGATCGTCACCTTTCCGCGCGAATCTTCTACGGAGTATTCCCCGCTGTCCCCGTATAACGGAACGGTAAAATCAGGACAGAGATCCCCCACCTGATTCCCCGTGGTTACCGTTTTGCCGTCATCGTCAATGAAATTATAATAAACCAGCGCGCCGACAAGCACGCAGAGCGCAACCGCCCATGCGGCAAATTGCAGCCAGAACGCGCGTCCTCTCCCTTTTTTCTTTTCCGTTGTAACGGCAATCTCGCTTTCCGCCGCAACTTCCTCGGCTTGCGCTTCGGAAACGGCGCCTTGGGACGGTGGTACAACGAGAACAGACTCATTGGCAACCGCCGAACCGTTCTCTAAAACGACGGCAAGCGGTTTCACGTCTTCGGCGGGCGTTTGTATCGCCTCGACCGCGTTCCTGTGCAAAAACAGCTTGGAACCCTTCCAGGAGATGGCTTTCGCGGGGCAGATATCAATACATTCTCCGCAATCGATGCATTCGTGATCCCCCACATGTTTGATATCCATTTTACAGTGCGCAACGCAGAGTCCGCAATCGGTACACTTGTTTTTGTCGAGTTTAACGCCGAGCAGCGCAATCTTATTGAAGAATCCGTACAACGCGCCGAGCGGACATACAAAGCGACAGAATACGCGGAAAATGAATACGCTTGCCACGCAAATGGCGATGAGAAGACAAAACTTCCAGGTAAACAGCGGACCGAGCATGGAAAAATAACTTTCGTTTGCAGGGTTTAACAGCAATCCGATTGCCCCAAGGAAGGTTCCCGAGGGACATATGTATTTGCAAAAGCCGGGAACCGGCGTCAACTGCAACGAATACATGACGGGAATGGCGATCACGAACACGACGAGAATGACGTATTTCAGATAGGACAGAATACGCGTGACTCTGCTCTTTTTCAACTTCGGCGTCTTAATTTTATAAAGTAATTCCTGCCCCAGCCCTATGGGACACAGAAATCCGCAAACCGTTCGACCCAGAATCAAGCCGAGCAACAAGATAATACCGATTACATAATACGGCGCTTTCGTTCCCGATGAAGCAAGCGCGTTTTGCAACGCGCCGAGCGGGCAAGCTCCTATCGCCCCGGGACAGGAATAACAGTTCAACCCGGGTACGCACAAATATTTTGTGTTTCCCTGATATATTTCGCCTTTAATAAAACCTTTAATATTTGCATTATAAAGCAAAAACGCATACAGTTGAATGAGTCGGCGTTTCGTCGGTTTATGGCGAGACCACCAATTTTTGAGTTTTCCGAAAAATGCTTTCATGTCTTTTTACCCGAGTCCGATACATTCCGTACAGATATTAATCGCTTTTCGGAGCACGTCCCCCGCGCCCCCGTTATAAATCCCGACGATAACAAACGTTACGCCGAGCGCAAGCGCCGCAAGCCTAAGCGCAAGCTTAGTCTGCTTTAAACCGAGAAAATTCGAAACGGCAGATTTTTTCCTTTCGAAGGCAGAAGGTTCTGCAAGCGGAGAGCCCTTTCCGGAGGCAATCAGTTGCTTCATAAGGGGAAGCTCCTTTTGAGAAGAAATTCTATTGTAAACAGATACTCCGATGCATGCAACGAAAGCTACTGCTACCCAAGGCAAAACGTTAGCCAACATTTTTAAGACTTCCGCATTGAGATTCTCCGCCGGAAAATGTGCTGCATTAAACAGATAAATCCCGCTTATAGCGGCAGAAAACAAGCAAACGATTGCGCATACAATGTATACGACAATCCGCGTCCGTTCCGCTCTCCTGTACTTGTCATAGCATACAGGATCGCCTTCTTGCGGCATACGGCGGGATAGCCTTTTCATCGTATCGCGCGCATCTCTGCGAATGGATACACGGTTTGTATTCGGATATACGACGGACAGCACAAAACCCGCGACGATCGCCGCAATCCAAAAGCAAACGGGAATGAGCAAATAACTCAGTTTCTCTCCGACAATTTCACGCGTATAATTTTTCCCCGCACCGTTCGGACCCGAAAAGTAAATATCCGCCGCGGAAATAATAAAGAGCGCGCCGATGACAGCCGTCAGAACGCCGAGAAAAATGCCGTAATACAGCCGTATTTTTTCCGATTTCGTCATAGTCATCTCCTGTATTTTCTTCTTATCTATTATAATACAAAGCGACGCCTTTCGTCAAGTATTTCGTCTTCCATAATATGGTTAGCGAAACCGATATACAGAAAAAAGCACGGCGTTTCACCGTGCTTTTCAATCGATTAAAATTACAGAATCTTGGAAACGACGCCGGAACCGACCGTTCTGCCGCCTTCGCGGATAGCGAAACGAAGTCCTTCCTCGATTGCGACGGGCTTAATAAGCTCGACAGTCAGCGTGACGTGGTCGCCGGGCATAACCATCTCGACGCCTGCGGGGAGTTCGATGGAACCCGTAACGTCCGTCGTACGAATGAAGAACTGAGGACGATAGTGGTTGAAGAACGCCGTGTGACGACCGCCTTCATCTTTGGTGAGGACATAAACCTGAGCCTCAAATTTCATAGCGGTGGGAACAGTACCGGGTTTTGCGATAACCTGTCCTTTCTCGACATCCGTTCTGTTGATACCGCGAAGAAGAGCGCCAACATTATCGCCCGCCATCGCTTCATCGAGCTGTTTGTGGAACATTTCAAGACCGGTAATTGTTGTGGAACGAGGTTTTTCGATAAGACCTACGATTTCGGCAACATCGCCGACATGAGCAACTCCTCTCTCAACACGACCCGTAGCAACAGTACCGCGACCGGAAATGGTGAACACATCTTCGACGGGAAGAAGGAAAGGCTTTTTGTCGTCGCGTTCGGGCGTAGGGATATAACTGTCGATGGTATCCATGAGTTCGAGAATGCACTGGCATTCGGGAGCCGCAAGAATTTCCTCGTTGGAAGCGCCGCTCGTTGCTTTCTCCAAAGCTTTGAGTGCGGAACCCTTGATGATGGGAATATCGTCGCCGGGGAAATCGTAAGAAGAGAGCAACTCTCTGATTTCCATTT
>CAZFPP010000026.1:0-15770 GCA_964521125.1 uncultured Clostridia bacterium | reverse complement strand
AGCGTTTCGTCTGGATTGCTTCGTCGCTTCGCTCCTCGCAATGACGCACGAGGGGCGCGTTATAGAAACGTTGCGCAATGACGCACGAGGGGCGCGCACGCCCCTTTTCGTCATTGCGAGGCAATTTATTGCCGTGGCAATCCAGACGATATCGTTATTTACGAGCGTTTCGTCTGGATTGCTTCGTCGCTTCGCTCCTCGCAATGACGCACGAGGGCGCGTTATAGAAACGTTGCGCAATGACGGTGGGCTACGGGCACAGGAAAACCCCGGGAGAAACTCCCGGGGTTTTCCTTGCTATTGGACTATCAATCAACCAGACTGTAGTTAGTAATGTTATTAACTCCACTCAAACGGATTGTAGTTAGCATGTTCAATTCACCGTCTTTCGACTGAGGATATGTTAGTCCGCGCTTTCTGTCGATTCGGTAGCGGCAAACGTAGCAGTTACGGTGTAAGAAAGCGTCGTGCCTTCTGCATTTTCATAATCGGTCACGGTTCCGCCAAAGTGAAGTGTAATTTCATCACCTTCTGCAACTTCTATCGTTGCGACGCCGTTCGTGAATGTGAGTACATCAAACTCATCACCATATGTAATATAAACCGAAACGTAGGAATTTGCAGAAACATCGCTGAGCGTAAGCGTCAAAGTCCCGTCTGCCGCAGCAACATAAGTAGCTTCCTCGACCGAACCTTCAACATGCGCGGGGTAATAACCTGTCACCTTCAAGGAAACATTCCAAGGTCCTTCGCTGGAAGATACAAAGTCGGGATCCGCAGCCTTAACCGCGTTAATAACGGTCTCGTCGGTAATGTTATGTACAAAATCGACCTCAAGAATCTGGATGTAGAACAAGTCGGATTCGGATACTTTCAAGTATGTAATGCCGTCTTCCACATACGTATTCTCGTCAACAGGATTCTTAACCGCGTCGTTATCGTAGTAAACCGCAATCGAGGTCGCCTGATATACTTTGCCGTTCTTGTAAAGGAATACGTGACCTGCGGTAAGAAGTCTGATGGGAATGCTATACTTTCCGTTGAGATCGTAACCCTGGCAAGCCGCAACCGTCGTATCGATCTCCCAAAGGTTCATCGACTTAATCGCGTCTGTATAAATGAGGATCTTGTAGTCGTCGTAGTACTTGCTGTACTTGCTTACGAAGTACGTGAAGTTATAGACGGTATGATCAAGCTCGCCCTTGCAATCTTTGCAGTGATATCCGCAATCGAGCATCGTATCAGGACTGGTATGACGGGTTACGTCTTTGCCTTCGTAGTAAACGATTTCGCCGTTTGCGAAGTCGTCTGCAGCAAATACGGATTCGTCGAGACCAACGTACTTATACTTGGACGTCTTGCCTTCCTTGTAAGCAACGTAGTCGTCAAGCGAAACGGCAATCTTATTTCCGCAAGTCGTGCAGACATAGACAACCACCGCCGCTTCAGAGCACTTCGAAGCAACATAGTTCGGGTCGCTGTAGTCGGTTTCGCTATCATGGTAGCCTTCGAGAACAACAAGGTTGTGAACGGTAGGCGTAATCTTATCGTAGAGACCGTATGCATCGGTTTCTTGTTCGGTAGAGACAAAGCCGGTCGTATTCTTTACATTGATGTGAACCGTAGGTTCGTCCGCGCAAACATCCGTCGTGCAAACGTCGATTCTCACAAAGCCGATCGCACAGCTTGCGTCGCCGATTACGTATTCTTCCCACCAAGTACCGGTATGGTCGGTTACTTCGCAAGCGTCAAGGCTGAGCGTGTAAGTTACATAGTCGTGAGGCACTGTAACGCCCGTCACAACAGAACTGTTGAATTCGGAGCTTGTAATAAGAACTGTCGTACCCTGATTCCAAGTAACTTCTTCCTCCGACTCTCCCTGCGCGTAGTCATATGCGGCAAGCAAGCAAGCCGTGCAGACATATACCGACGTACCCGCCGTCTTATGGGTAGCAGTACCTGCCGTCAACCATTCATAACCCTCGACATAAGAGAGAGTGGAATAAGCCCAATAAAGAGCTTTCTGTTCATCCGTCGTACCGTCAACGAATGTCCAAGTATCCGCATTATAAACCGCTTTGATGTCCGCAACATTCACAAGGCTGTGATCTACGGTAGGAACAAGGATTTCGGTGCAGATTGTACAAATAACTGCCGTACGGCAAGTAGGCACTTCACCGTTATCGTTGTGCGAACCGCGGTTGATATCGTAGCATCTCTGGCACACCTGAACGTACAGGCAGGTAAACTTTTCACCTTCCGCAAGTTCTTCATCGCCCGCGTTCGTGATGTTACCGTCTTCGTCGAGCGCTACATACTTCTTACCTTCTTTGAAGCCCTTCACGCTGTCATAATCATAGTAATGATAGTTGTGACCGAGCGCTTTCGTTACAACATCTTTTATGCCGCTCGAAAACGAGCCTTTACAAGTAAGGCATACCCAGACCTCGAGACCTTCTTCGGTGCAAGTAGCGGCTTTCGTTTGAGTATATGTTGTAGCAGAGCCAATTTCGTAATCGGTTCCCGCAACGGGGTTTTCCACTCTTTCCCAGCTGTGTTTCAAAGCTTCGGTCTCAACCTTCTGCGTTGCTTTGCAGACAGTGCAGATCCAGGTTTCATAACCGGTGGTTACGCAGGTCGCAGCTAAGCTGTCGCCGTCTGCCGTAGAAAGCGTGTAATCGACACCGGCAACGGGTTTCTCCCCTTCTTCCACTCTTTCCCACGAATGACCGAGAGCCGGAATCGTCGTATCGGTAAGCACGGTGCCGCAGAGTACGCAATAACCGCCGGCATCGTAACCGGGTTCCGTACAAGTAGCCGCCTTGTTAGACAAATTCGACGTGTGTCCCCAAGCGGTTTTGGTGCTGATCGTCTCGGTAGAACCGCACTCCGTGCATTTTTTCACGTTGTTCGCGGTGGAGTTGCAGTAAACGGTATTACCGTTTGCAAAGACAAGATCGCTGGGGTTGAAGCTCATGATATCCGTTTCGGACGTAACCAATTCAAGCGCATCTTCACCGTTTTCGTCTTTGACTTTCAGATAAACGGATTGAGGACCCGCTTCTTCTTCCCACTTGTGCTCGAGCACAGCAACAGGCTCGCTGTACTGTCCGCCGCAGTTCTTGCAAACGTAAACGTTGCTGCCGGCGACAAGGCAGGTAGGAGCCGTGCTCTTTTCTGCGTTAAGCACATAATCGTGATTCAGAGCGGGAGTCGTGCTGACCGTTACAACAGAAAGACAGGTTTTGCACTGCTTGGTAACGGAACCGGCTTGCTCGCAAGTCGCCTTGACCGTGACCTCGTCATCCCAATCGTGACCGAGAGCCGCAATCGTCTCGTACTTCACGGCGCCGCATTCACATGTGAAAGTCTTCACGCCGGTTGTCGTGCAAGTCGCAGCCGTCGTTACCACGCCGTCGTCGTACGAGTGCTCATGCTCCTCTCCTCCGCAAGAAGTGAGCATGAAAGCAGACATACACAGCAGGAACAACGAAACAACGGCAATCACAAGCATGAAAAGCTTTCTGGTTGATTGTTTTTCCATAATGATTCTCCTTTCCTTTTTGAAATCTTTTTTTCGTGCACGCAATCGCAAATTACGACACTTTTGCTATATTCTATCACAGCAATATCGCCTTGTCAAGCGTTTTTATGAAAAAAATCGCAACGTTTTTCAACGTTTTCTCAAAAAATTATTTTTTTCACGCCCGCTCCGCCCGCCGAAAACAACGGGGATTGCCGTGAGAATACGCCTTTTGTGCCGCATTCGCAACCTTGTGTATTTATCTTTATTTTATCAGCTCGCCGCGCACTTGTCAAGCGCTTTGCGCAATTTTCTCTTTAACAATATTTTACAGCGTTATTTTACAGCGTTATTTTACAGCGTTTTACAGCCCGCAACGGGAATTCCCGATTTTCAAAAGCGGCAAACGCTTGGCGGGAACGGAACGGCAAACGCTTGGCGGAAAAACGCGCGGAATCGCCCTATTATATATATATGTTATACGCGCGGGCGCGCGTTTAGTTATATGTGCGGTTATATGCGCGGGCGCGCGCTTATGCGTTTACGGCGACGGAAAAACGCCGCGAAACGCCGAAAAACGGCGCAAAAACGACCGAACAGAGCTTATTTCGATAATCATCGAAATAAGCGGTTCGCCGCGTTACATCCGCTTTGCAACCGCGGTTAAAAATTCTTCCGAAGAACAGCGTTTGGGGGTTATCGTTTGGGAGCGGAACAGCGGTATCAAATCCCCCGTCATTTCGCCCTCTTCAATCGTCCCGACCGTCGCCCGCTCCAAACGTTCGGCAAACGAGACCAAAGCGGAGATTCCGTCCAGCTCGCCGCGTTTTTTCAGCGCGCCCGTCCAGGCGAAAATCGTCGCAACCGAGTTGGTGGACGTCTCCTCCCCTTTTAAGTATTTGTAATAGTGCCGCGTCACCGTGCCGTGCGCCGCCTCGTATTCGTATTTTCCGTCGGGCGAGACGAGAACGGACGTCATCATTCCCAAAGAACCGTACGCCGTGGCGACCATGTCGCTCATTACGTCGCCGTCGTAATTCTTGCACGCCCATAAGATTCCGCCCTCGGAACGCACAATCCGCGCAACCGCGTCGTCGATGAGCGTGTATAAATACCACAGCCCCGCTTCTTCAAACGCCGCCTTGTATTCCGCTTCGTAAATTTCGTTGAATATTTCTTTGAAGCGACCGTCGTATATCTTGGCGATGGTATCTTTCGTTGAAAACAGCATGGGAAGCTTTTGTTCGAGCGCATAACGGAAACAGGAGCGCGCAAACGAACGAATAGAACCGTCGCAGTTGTGCATGCTCTGCACTACGCCTTCCGTCCCGTTGAAATCGTGCACGAGCGAACGGCGAAGTTCCCTTCCCTCTTTATCCGTCACAACGAGATAGGCGCGCTCGCCTTCCGAAAGGCGTTCGTCCACCGCGGAGTATACGTCGCCGTAAGCGTGACGGGCAAGCACGATGGGGCGCTTCCAAGAGGGAATATACGCGGTAATCCCCTTGCACAGAATAGGCGCGCGGAATACCGTGCCGTCTAAAATGCGGCGAATGGTTCCGTTGGGACTTTTCCACATTTTATGAAGACCGTATTCTTCCACGCGCTGCGCGTTCGGCGTGATCGTGGCGCATTTCACCGCAACGCCCAGCCGCTTTGCCGCAAGCGCGCTCTCTACCGTAACCGTGTCGTCCGTCTCGTCGCGGTGTCTCAGCCCTAAATCGTAATACTCCGTTTTTAAATCCACATAGGGAAGAATGAGTATCTCTTTGATCTTTTGCCAGAGTATGCGCGTCATTTCGTCGCCGTCCATTTCCACCAGCGGCGTCGTCATCTGAATTTTCGACATGTTCTCCTCCGTAATGCTCTATGGGAATATTATACCGAATTTTAACGCCGTTTGCAAGTTTTTCCGCCCGTAAATATGCCCGAGCCGAGAATTCCCGTTTTCAGCGTGAGTTTTTCTTCGTCCTTCTTTGCAATCGCCGCCTCGACAAGCGCAACTAACAGATCGCGCGACTGCGTTAAACTTTCTCCGAACAGATAAACCGCAAGCGAGCCGGGCACGACGTTGAGTTCGTTAAAATACCATTTGCCGCCCGCATAGAGGAAATCGGCGCGGACAACGCCTTCCACCGAAAACGCCGCGCAGATTTTTTGCATACAGTCCGTTATCTCCCGCGCCGTCCCGTCCGGAATATCGGCGGGAATTTGCGATTTGCGCGCGCCCGTCCCCTCGTATTTATCCCCGAACGTAAGAATCGCTCCGCCGGAAAACACTTCTTCCACGGGCGAGGACACAAACCGCTTGGTTTGCGCGTTCCAATAGGCGGCGCAATTTAGATCGCGCTTGCCCGCAAGATATTCTTCGACGAGAACGCCGCTATCGAGCCGAAAGGCAAATTCCATTGCTTTGGGAAGTTTTTCCTCCGTATCGACCACGGCGATTCCGATGCTCGAACCCAACTTGCACGGCTTGACGATTACGGGAAAACCGAAATCGCGGATACGCCCGCAAACCGCCGCCCCGTCGCTTCTCCACTCCTCCTCGCGCACGCAAAAGGAACGGACAACGGGAATCCCCAACCCCTTGGCGGCAATTTTTGAAAGTTCTTTATCCATAAATACCGCGGAAACGGGCGCGCCGGGAGAAGCGCTCTTTACGCCGTGCCAGCGAAGAAGCGCGGAAAGCGTGCCGTCCTCCCCCGCGCCGCCGTGACAGCAATTTAACGCGCAATCGATTTTTGCGATTTCTTTCTTGGGTCTGTATTCATGCACGAGCGCGCCGCCGCGCAATGCGACGGGTACAAACGATTTCGAAACGGGGGAACGGAACGCTTCCACGCCGCGCGCTTTCTCCGCCAAAAGCAATCCGCCGTCAAGCGGCAGAAAGACGGGCATGACGCGATATCCCGCTCCGCGCAGTAAATTGACCGCGAACATTCCCGTGATGACGGAAATTTCGTGCTCGTTGGACTTCCCTCCGAAAAATACAGCTACCGTTTTCATAATTCCTCCCAACCTTTTCACGAAATTTGTCTTTCGGCAAACTTCCGTGAGGATTTTTAATATATAAAAAACACCGAAGAAATTTTCTTCGGTGCAGCGCGATTGTTTTTTCGATTTAAGAATAAATATCGGGCAGATCGTTGAGAAAGAGCACGCTGTCGCCCGACGAAAGTTCGGTTTTCAGAATCTCCTGCGCCTTAAACAGCGTGGGAACGACGCGCAAACGTTCTTCTTTCCCCCCCGCCGCAAGATAACCGCTTCTTACGGGCAACACGAGCGTTTCTCCGACGAGAACGACGAGGTCCAACCCCGCAAGCGACGCGCCGAGTTTTTCATTCTCCTCTCCTTCGATCTCGCCCAGTTCCACAATCCCCGGCGTTACGACGACCTTCCTGCCGCCGAACAGTTTGAGCGTCTCCACCGCGTTTTTGGCTCCTTCCGCATTGCAATTGTAGGAATCGTCGAGAATATGCAAGCCGTTCGCCTCGATTTTTTGCAGACGGTGCGGAACGGGTTCGATCTTTCCGATTCCCGCCGCAATCTCTTCGACGCTCATTCCCAAAGAAAAACAGAGCGCGGCGGCAAGCGCGATATCCTGCGCGCAATGTCTGCCTAAGAGCGGAGTGAAGACGGGAACGCGCCGATTGCCCAATCTCAACGTAAACTTTGTTCCGTTTGGCGAACATTCGATCTCTTCCGCGGCAAAGTCGGCGCCTTCCCGAAGCGCGGTTTTATCCGTAAGATCGCTTGCGGATACGCCGAGAACGACGTGCTCCGCATAACGGGCAAGCACGCCCTTTTCCGCCTTGATCGCCTCTAACGAGCCGAACGTCTGCATATGCTGAGAGCAAACGCCCGTTACAACGCCGTAAGAAGGCTGCACAATCTTACAAAGCTCGGCAATATCGCCCGTTCTGCGCGCGCCCATTTCGGCGAGAAAAATATCGCAGTCGAGCGCGTTTTCATTCACCGTCCTCGCAATGCCGATAGGCGTATTATAGGACGCGGGCGTTGCAAGCGCTTTGTATTTTTCCGAAAGAATGGCGCAGGCAAACGTCTTTACGCTCGTCTTTCCGAAGCTTCCCGTAATGCCTACTTTCACACATGCGCTTTGCGCAAGTTTTTGCGTTGCGCGGCGGATAAAGCGATTGTTGCGCGGTATTTCATATGCTTTCATCAGCAAATTTGCCAAAGCGAGTAAAACGGGGAACAACAGCGGGAACAGCGCGACGGGCACAAAGCGGAACACGGGCGCAAGTTCGTAACCGATCGCTTCCGCCGCATATACGAGCCCGACTTCCGCTCCGAATACGGCAAGCGCAAGCAAAATAAAATAGCAGACTGCAAGACGCACGGCGCGTCCCGTTCGGCGAAGCGGCGCCTTCAACGCGCGTTTTTCCGCAAAGAGGTAGAGCGCGCAGATCCCGAGAAAGGGAATCACCGAAATCAAGTTGGCGATTTTCGCCCCGGCGAACGAGAAACAGAGATCGAACAACGCGACAAGAAGAAAGAGCGAAAGCGTTAAGAGGGAATACCGCCGCGAAAGAATGCCTCTCTTGCGGTAATACCATTTGAAAAAGCCTTTGCCCGAATAGCCGCTCTGTTGTAAAATTCCCAACATAGGCAAAGATGCAAGCGAGAATAACAGCGCGCATAATATCGCGCCGCACGCCAATAGACAAGTGAATCCGAATGTCAGCATTTGAAAAACTCCTCAGCCGCCAGATTAAAGGAAAGCGGATCTTCCAGATGCGCGAAGTGCCCGCAGCCGTCTAAAACAAACAGCCGGCTCCCCTCTACGCAAGACACATAGATTTTTGCGGAAGAAACGGGCGTTTCGCCGTCCTTTTCGCCGTTAATAAAGAGTACGGGACGACGAATGTTTTTCGCGTCCTCTCGCAAATCTTCGTTGACGATCTTTTTATAGCTCTCCCTCATGACGGGAGAAAGCGTTCTGTATTCCGCACTGCCGAAGTGCGCTTCCGCATAGCGCGGCGCTATTTTTTTTACCGCTCTGTATGCGCGCACCCGCATACGATAGGAAACCGTGCGTTTGGGAACGATCCCCGCGCAGCCGCATAATACGGCGCGGTCGAATGGATTTCCGCGGGAAAGGCACTTCACAGCCACCCGTCCGCCGAAAGAATGAGCGATCACGTTCGGGAACTCGATTCCCGCATTGCGCAAAAATTCCAGCGTCCAATCTGCGTAATCGTCTACCGACCAAGCCGTTGAAAGCGGCTCCGCTTCTCCGAATCCCGGGAAATCGGGCGCAGTAACGCGATAAAATCGGGAAAAGTATTCGATCTGTGGATAAAAGCTTTCTTTCTTTGCAAGATATCCGTGCAAAAGCACAAGATCTTTTCCCTGCCCGCATTGCAATACCGCGCTCAAACAAGCTCCTTTTTCATGACGAGGGCGTCCTCGCCGTCCGGATAGTAGCGCGAACGCGCATACAGTCCCACGAACCCGTAACTTAAATAAAACATGAGCGCGGGCGCATTGGAAACGCGCACTTCGAGAAACATCTTTTTTGCGCCCCGCCGCTTGGCTTCCGCAACCAAATCGTCAAGGATCTTTCTTCCCCGCCCGCAACGGCGGTACATCTCGGCGGTAGCAATGAGATCGAGCTCCGCCTCGTCCGCCGCAACCGTGATTCCCCCGTAAGCGGTAATCGCCCCGTTCTCTTCCAGCAACACGCCGTAAAAACGCTCTGAAAGAAAAGATTCCGCAAGCATTCGCATGTTCCAAGGTTCCGAGGAAAAGCACTCCGCTTCCAATGCGGCAATCTCGTTGAGGTCTTCATACGTCCAAACTCTGCCGTTCATACGGCGGGTCTCTTTTTTCATCTCCGATTCTCCTCTGCGGAAGATTTTCTCAAATACAAAGCGGAAAGTTCGCTTGCGGGAATCAGTTCTCCGCATTTCGCCTCCGCCGCCTTCAAAAGTCCCTCGCAAGGATCGACGACGGCGCATCCTGCCAAAAGCGGTTCCGCCGCGATCGGCGCAAAGCCTTGCGCAATCAGAGCGGAGATCTCCTCTCCCGTACAAAAGGCGGGCGGGACGACAACGGTTTTTCTTTCGTAACCGCAGGCGTAGAAACAGCCGTGACCCGCGTCCACAAGGGCGAGTACGCGTTTATTTTCAGCGTATGCAAGACAATCGAAAGAGGTGATACCGAGCGCCGGTTTTTCGCAAGCAAAGCACAGCCCTTTTACGGTAGAAATACCTATCCGAATCCCCGTAAACGACCCGGGACCCACGACGGCGGCGTAAAAATCGCAATTTTCAGGGCGCAGATTCGCGCGGGAAAGCACGTTTTCTACTTCGTCCATAAGCACGACGGAATGTTTCATCGCACAGGACGGCAGAAAGACGCGTTCCGTCTCCCCTTCGCGGTACGCGACGACGGATAAATATTTCCCGCTTGTATCGATCGCAAGAAAGTTCAAAACAAAATCTCCCTTTGCGTTTCGCCGCATTTTCTAATCTCCACCCGTTTGCATTCGGAAGGAAGAAGCCCCTTAATATTCTCGCTCCATTCTACAAGGCAAACCGCATTCTGTTCGAAATAGTCTGCAAAACCAAGCTCGAACGCCTGCCGCTCCGAACAGATGCGGTAACAGTCAAAATGAAAAAGCTTGTCCTCATAGCTGTTTACGTAAGCATATGTAGGGCTTGTCACGCTTTCGGAAATTCCGAGACCGCGCGCGATCCCTTGGGCGATCACGGTTTTACCCGCGCCCATTTCTCCGTCGAGCAGAACGACGTCGCCCGCATGCAAAGTTTTCGCGTAATCTTCCGCCCATTTACGCGTCTGTAACGCGCTATCGGAATAAAAAACAGCCATATACGACATTATATCGCAAACGACTGTTTTTTGCAAGGAGAATGCGCTGAAATTTATTTGTGTTTAAGAAAATAGACAAGCAACATAATTGCGATGAGAATAAGCACTGCAAATATGGCAAACAAAATATTGCGTATGTTTTTCTTGATTACCGCTTCGTCTGAACTGCCCGTTTTCGGCGCAAGTTTTTCGTTGAGCCTGTTCACAGCTCGCGAAATGTGTTTATAGACAATAAGCGTTACCACGGCGGCAATCATACAGCGCATAATGTTAAACGGCGCTACCGATATCCAAAGATAAAAATTATAAAACGTCTCCTGCGTGCACGACGGAAAAAGCGGCGTCATCATACCTACAATGGGATCCCAACTTCCGCCGAAGAAAAACTTCACATAAAAGGGAACGAGAAGATAGCGGTTCGCAATTACTGCGACGGCAACGGAAGCAGCCGATCCCGCGGCAATCGCAATGAGCGCGCCTTTGAAGGTGCGTTTTCTTTGATAAATCAGCCCCGCGGGGAGGACGAACGCAATGCCGATGAGTAAATCGGCAAGGTCTCCTACGAACGCCGTAGTGGTCGGCTTGAAGATCAGCTTGATAATGATTTTCACAAAGACGATAACCGCGCCGGAAACGGGACCTAACGTAAAGGTACCGATCAGTGCGGGAATATCGGAAAAATTGAGTTCGAGAAAGCTCGGAAATGCGACGGAAATGGGAAATCCGAAAATATACAGGACGCCCGAAAGCGTTGCAAAAAGCGCGATCACGGCAATGCGTGTGGAACTAAAAAAGTTCTTTCGTTGCGACATATGATACCTCAATAAAGACATGCGCCCCGCTGTTCGCGGGGCGCGTAAAATTCATCATAACGTTTTTTTCATCCGGACTATACCGTCGGTACGGGAATTTCACCCGTTCGGGAGCCTTCGCTCTTCGCAGACTTTACTGCCGGTGGAGACTTGCACTCCGCCCCAAAATCGATTGATTGTATTATATCTTTTGCGACACACTTTGTCAAATCTTTTTCAGTGAAGAATCACTTTGCCGTTACTCAATCTCGTTTTCGTAAACGGGAAATTGTTCGCAGAGCGCGGCAACTTGCTCGGAAACGCGTTCTATCGCGCTCTCGCCGCCGCGAATAATCTCGGTAACGAGACTTGCAATCTTGCGGGACTCCCCTTCCTTCATGCCGCGGGAAGTAATAGCGGGCGTACCGATACGAATGCCGCTTGTAATAAAGGGCGACGTTGTTTCGAACGGAATCGTGTTTTTATTCGCCGTAATGTGCGCCCTGTCCAAAAGCGCTTCAACCTCTTTCCCCGTCTTGTTTTCTTTTCTGAGATCGACAAGCATGAGATGATTATCCGTACCGCCCGAGACGAGCCGCACGCCGTTTTTTGTAAACTCGTCTGCCATTGCCGCCGCATTTTTCACGATCTGAACCTGATATTCCTTAAATGCGGGAGAAAGCGCCTCTTTGAAGGCAATCGCTTTTGCCGCGATCACATGCATCAAAGGTCCGCCCTGAGTCCCGGGAAAAACCGCTTTATCAACGGCTTTGGCATATTGCTCCTTACACATGATCACGCCGCCGCGCGGACCGCGTAACGTCTTGTGCGTGGTCGTGGTGACGAAATCGGCATACGGAACGGGGCTAGGATGTAACCCTGCGGCAACAAGCCCTGCAATATGCGCAATATCTACCATCATGTACGCGCCCGCTTTATCGCAAATGGCGCGGATACGAGGGAAGTCGATGATGCGCGGGTATGCGCTTGCGCCGGAAACGATCATTTTGGGTTTGCATTCGAGCGCGATTTTTTCCATTTCGTCGTAATCGATCGTCTCCGTTTCGGGCGAGACGCCGTAAGGAACGATATTGAAATAGGTACCCGAAATATTGGCGGGCGAGCCGTGCGTCAGATGACCGCCGTGGGAAAGATTCATTCCCATAATGGTATCGCCGGGCTTTAACATGGCGAAATAAACGGCGAAGTTTGCCTGCGCGCCGCTGTGCGGCTGAACGTTGCAATGCTCGCAACCGAAAATCTCTTTCAATCGGTCACGGGCGAGATTTTCCGCGACGTCTACATATTGACAGCCGCCGTAATAGCGTTTTCCGGGCAGTCCCTCGGCATATTTGTTGGTGAGGTGGCTCCCCATTGCCGCCATGACTGCGGGAGACACAATGTTTTCGCTCGCAATGAGTTCGAGATTACCGCGCTGACGGGAAAGTTCGCCTTTCATCGCCTCGTAAATTTCGGGGTCGGCGTTCTTGATACAGGTCAAATCGATCATGTTTATTCTCCTTTCTTTTCTATGATTATAGCAACCTATTCCGAAAAACGCAAGCGATCGCGGGAAATTTATCAAATGCGCCAGAGGGCATATGCCCCGGGCGCAGACATACATTATAGGTTATTCGTTAAAAATTCGCGCATGAGCGGTTCGGGCACATAACCGAGATTGTGCGTTTTCACCTCTCCGTTCTCGAAGATATATACGTCCGGAATGGACATGATTCCCATCTCGATTGCCGTCTCCGTGCTCTCGTCGATATTCACTTTGACGAATTCGGCCTTTTCCGAAAACTCCTCCGCAAGTTTTTCTATCACGGGTCCGAGCATGCGGCACGGACCGCACCACGTCGCCCAAAAATCGCACACGACCGTCTTTTTTTCCGCGATGAGCGCTTTCAGCTCCTCTCCGCTGATTTCTTTTACGTTTTTCGACATATGATTTCTCCTATGAAAGTTTCTCTTTGAAATATTGTGCAAGTTCGTTAAATTTCACGCGTTCGGAGGAAGAATTTTTCAGATCCTTTACCTGCGCCGCGCCTTCTTCCATCTCGCTCTCGCCGATGACGGCGACAAAACGCGCATTCTTTTTATCGGCATATTTGAACTGCGCCTTGATGGAACGTTCCATCAAATCGACCTCGCACGGAATTCCCGCCTTTCGAAGTTGCGTCGCCAAGAAAAATGCCTGTTCGCGCGAGGGCTTGTCCATGCCGGCAAGATAACACGCAACCCCTTCTTCCTGCGGAACGGGCGCGCTTTCCGCCGCGATCACCATAAGGAGCCGCTCCATCCCTGCGGCAAAGCCGACGGCGGGTACGGGCTTTTCCCCCATCTGTTCGAGCAGCGTATCGTATCTTCCGCCGCCCAAGACCGTTCCCTGCGCGCCCGCCGCAGAGGACGTAAATTCAAACACCGTGCGGCTGTAATAATCAAGCCCGCGCACGATCGACGGATTGACGGTGAACGAGATCCCCGCGCCGTTTAACAGCGATTTTACCTCTTCGAAATGCGCGCGGCAACCGTCGCACAGATAATCAAGCGTTCTCGGCGCATTTGCCGTATACTTTTTACACCCCGCTTCCTTGCAATCAAGAATGCGCATGGGATTTTTTTCGTAACGCGCGCGGCAATCGTCGCACATTTCGTCGATATGAGGCGCAAAATATGCTTTCAGCGCTTTATAATAATCTGCGCGGCAAGATTTACAGCCGATGGAATTGAGTTCCAGACTGATATTCCGCAATCCGAGATTTTTTAAAAAGCCGTCTGCAAAGGAGATAACCTCCGCGTCCGCACCTGCTCCAGCCGCGCCGTAAAGCTCCGCGCCGAATTGATGAAATTCGCGCAATCTCCCCGCCTGCGGACGCTCGTAACGGAACGCCGAAATGAGATAGTACGCCTTAAAGGGCAGCACGCCGCCCGCCAATCCGTTTTCGAGGAACGCGCGCGCCACCCCCGCCGTCCCTTCGGGGCGAAGCGTAACGGAACGGTTTCCCTTATCGAGAAAAGTGTACATTTCCTTATTTACGATATCGGTCGTATCGCCCACGCCGCGCGAAAACAGCTCGGTATGCTCGAATACAGGCGTTCTGATTTCTTTGAACGCGTACCGTTCCGCCGTCTCCCTCGCCGTATTTTCCACGTGATGCCACAGATACACCTCGCTCGGCAGCACGTCTTTCGTCCCTTTGGGAATATTGATCATCTTTTCATTCTCCCGTTAAATTTCAGATTATGTTCAAACGTTTTAATGCCTGTTTTGCGTCCTCATCGCCCTGCGTTGCCGCTTTTTGAAACCATTCAAATGATTTTTCCTCGGATTATTCCTGTAAACGCTCTAAGGCGTCGAATGCCGATTCATACCCTTGATCGGCGGCGGCTTGATAACAGGCTATCGCTTGATCGATATCGGCGGCCACGCCGATCCCCTCTTCATAACATCTGCCCAAATGATATGCGCCTTCCGTATCGTCCAACTCTGCCGCATGCCGATATAATTCCGCGGCGCGCGAAAAGTCTTTCTGCGTTCCAAGTCCCTTTTCATAGCATTCGCCGAGCTTGCAGACCGCACACGGATACTCCGACTGCGCGGCGCGACTGTACCAATCGAACGCTTTGGAATACTCTTTTTGATCTTCAAAGTACAACGCAAGCTGATACTCAGCGAGCGAATCGTTCTGCTCGGCGGCTTTCGTCAGCCATTTGACGGCACGACTAATATCCTGCGGAAAATCCAACGAATCGTTCAATAAGGATTTCTTGCCGAACAAATACAGCATTCCCAGATCGTACTGCGCTTCAAGTTGACCCAATTGTGCGGCTTTTTCGAGCAGTTTATACGCTTTCCGTTCATACGTCGGCGTGCCTTCGCCGTACAGATAACAGACGCTCAACCGATAAATCGCTTCGGGGTCGCCTTGGTTTGCCGATTTTTCAAACCAATTAAACGCACGTTTTCGATCCTCGTCGGCGGCCTCGGTAATGGGATTCTTCTCATTGATATTGTACGGGGCGCGCAAAAAGGGACTTCCCGACGGAAGGCTGCGAAACAGCTTCATCTTTTGTTCTGCTTCGTTCAAAAAGTAGTATCCGAGCGATAACTGTGCGTCTTTATCTCCGACTTCGGCATCAAGCAAAAGGCTTTGATATTCTGCTTCTGTGATTTCGTCGCGTTCTTCCTTTCTTGTCGTACGAACAGAATCCGAACCGGACATCAAAATGATCATCCATCCCTCCGAGTATAAGTTTTAAGACGAATTTCGTGAGCTTTTTCTTAAATCCCACTGCGTCGAGGAGGGTTGCCCTCCGCTGACGCCCTCAATTTGTCGAACCCTTTCGACTTATTGTCCGTTGATGAATAACGACGATAATTTAGAGATAACATCAAAGTTCATTTCCTCACGGAATTTTGTTTTTCGGACTTCGTATTGTGGGATGACCGAAAAAACCGGAAAAACAAAATTCGTGAACTACTTTGTGAACTTAAAGGACATATTTCTTTAAATCTCTGTCCCTTGTGATCTTGCTCAGATGTTCTTCAACGTAAGCTCTGTTGATCTCCACGGGAATCACGGGATAATCTCCGC
>CAZFPP010000025.1:0-16405 GCA_964521125.1 uncultured Clostridia bacterium | reverse complement strand
TCGTAGGAGCGATAAATTTGCCGCAATATGACTGTTATTAAGGAATAAGGGATAAAACGGGGGTAGGTCGGTTAAAACCTACCTACCCCAAAATTCCCCGCGAACACCTAACAAAAGCGGGAATTATCAATTTGATAATCGTAAAAGACTTATCCCGTTTCGGAAGAAACTACATACTGTACGGTCAGCATCTCGATTATATTTTCCCTTATTATGGAATACGGTTTATCGCCATACAGGACAACGTGGATACGGAAAACCGCGATAACGGCGGTATGGACATGATGCCGATCATGAATGTCTTCAACGAGTGGCACGCCGCGAATACGAGTAAGAAAATCAGGGCGGTGCTCAAAGCCAATGCAAAGGACGGAAAGTATCATCCGAGAAAAGCACCGTACGGTTACGTTAAAGGAACGGATAAAAAGAGAACGCCTGTCATAGACGAAGAAGCGGCAAAAGTCGTAAAACGGATATTTGAGATGCGTTCGCAAGGAATGAGTCCTTATAAGATAGCCGATGAGCTCAACGAAGAAGGTATATCGAGTCCGAGCAAATATTGTATGGAAAAATACGGTATAGTCGGGAGGAAAGAGAACTTCGGCTTGTGGTCGGTCTGTCCGATAAACAGTATTCTCAAAAATCCTACATATCTCGGAAACATGGCGCAACAGCGGTACAGTTCAATATCTTATAAAAACCATAAACGGTATATATGCGACAAGAGCGAATGGATAGTCGTAGAAAATACTCACGAGGCGATAATAACCCGAGAGTTATGGGATAAAGTTCGTGAAGTGGAAAAGTCTGTCAGTCAAGGCAAAAGAACGAAACACGGCTATACGCATCCGCTATCGGGATTTCTGTACTGTGCCGATTGCGGCGGTAAGATGAAACTCAATTACATAAAGCGCAAGGGCGAGTTAGAGTATAACTTTAACTGCGGCAATCATGTGAGATTGGGGAAAGCATATTGTTTTTCGCATTATATTTCGGCAAAAATATTGGAAGATATAGTCATAACCGATATCCGCGATAAGGCAAGAATGGTATCATTCGATGAAGATGTGGTTCGCAAACAGTATTTGGAACGGAGTGCCGAGCTTACGGAAAATGCAGGAAATAGCGCCAAGCGTGAATTACAAACAAAGAAAGCGCGTGCGGCAGAGTTAAAGAAACTGATCGAAATGGCGTATGAGGACAGAATGAAAGGCAAACTTCCCGAAGATATTTGTTTGGAATTTATAGAGAAGTATTCTTCGGAAGAAAAGTCATTAAATACCGAAATAGCCAAGTTGGAACAGCAAATTTCCGAGGCAAAACAAACGGAAATAGACGTAGACGAATTCTTAACCAAGATAAAACGCTATGTCGAAGCGCCCGAACTGAATCGTGAAATGTGCTATGAACTGATAGACAGAATAGTCGTCGGCGGGCATCCGAAAGTTACGGGAACGGACAGGGTGATAGACATTGTGTACAAAGTGGATATAAATTCGATACGGTAAAATAAGTAACCGATGAAATGTCCATATTTATCGGTTACAACCGTCATCTAAAATCACGGTTGTACCTTTCTTCGTTTCGGCAAAGAAAAGTACTTTATTGACATTGACGGAAATTTTCTCATTCTTTATCGTAAGCATTTCAATGAACACCGTCTACACCTCGGCTAAAAAGGGATATCATCATCGTCAAATGATTCCGATTTCAAGTTATTTTCTGCAGGTTCTTTCCTTTTGGGTTTTCTCCGTTATCTTCCTTATCTGGAAGAAGCTCGGCAAACGCCGACATTACGGACTTACGACCGCTATACCGATAATCTTTCCCTTCTTCATTCCCGAAGAATTTCACTTCAACGGGAATCAACTCATCACCGCAAAGAACATAAAAATTAACGAATGGTTTTTCTTTTCCGTCCTTCTTATCGATATACTTACCGACTTTCTTTAATAGTCTTACTTGTGCCATAATAGTTACTCCTTCGGCTTACGCCATAAAATTTATTTACAAGGCTATGCGCCGTTGTATCAAAAGGGGGGTATGCCTATAATGCCGACATACGGGCATATAAAAAAGCGCAAAAAGGCAGACTTACAGTCTAACCTTCTTGCGCTTATTTAAAAAAATGAACTTTTCCGCTGCATTTATTTTTTGCATAAATGACCGTCCTAAACAAAAAATTTACAAGATAGCCTTCAAGCTACCTTGTCAACAATTATAAAACAATACACTAAGACGCAGAAATAAAAAAGATTGCGAAAAACATTTGACAATCGAAAGGATCAAAGCTATAATAAAGCCATTCGAATCAGAGTGTTTTAAAGGCATAAAAGCGGAAGAGACGCGCGAAAATTTTGGTTTCAGAGAGAAAAACCCGCTGGCTGAAAGGTTTTTTACCGAAAGAGCACGGTATTCCCCCGCGAGCCGCTTTGCCGAACAGAACTTCAAGCAGAGCCGTTTCCCGCGTTAAGGGGTAACGAGGCGCGGTTTTTCGCGCGAAGATAGGTGGTACCGCGTAAAATTACGCCCTATGCGATAAGGCATAGGGCGTTTTTATATAGCCGAAACGAATGGAGGACAATATGGATATTGAAAAAACAGAATCCGAAAATACCGAAAGAATCGCCGAACAGGCATTATCGGAAGCGCAAGCGGCGCAGGACAGCCGCGCTCTTTATGAAGTAAAAATGAAGTTTCTCGGGCGCATGGGTACGGTAATTTCGCTCATGAAGAAGATGAAGGAGATCCCTTCCGAGCAACGTCCCGCTTTCGGGAAAAAAGTGAACGCCTTGCGCGAAAAATTGGAAAACGACTTTGCTGCAATAGAGGAGCGATTGAAACAGCGCGAGCTTGAAGCGCGGCTTTCGCAGGAAAAGATAGACGTTACTATGCCCGGCAGACGCCGCAAGGAGGGAACGCTTCATCCCGTTACGCGCGTGAAAAATCAACTTGTCGATTTGTTCGCGGGCATGGGATTCGAGGTGTTCGAAGGACCAGAGATTGAGAGCGATTATTATAACTTCACAGCGCTCAATACGCCCGCCGATCATCCCGCGCGCGACATGCAGGATACGTTCTATCTTACGGACGAATTTCTTCTCCGTACCCAGACGAGCGCGGGGCAGATTCGCGTGATGGAGAACAAAAAACCGCCCATCAAAATTCTTTGCCCCGGCAGAGTGTTCCGTTCGGACGACGACGCTACTCATTCGCCCATGTTCCACCAGATGGAAGGGCTTGTCGTCGATAAACACATTACGCTTTGCGATTTGCAGGGCATGCTCGACGAATTTGCGCGCACCATGTTTTCGCAAACGAGCAAGACGCGGCTACGTCCGTCCTATTTCCCGTTTACCGAGCCTTCCGTCGAAGTAGACGTGAGCTGCGCTTCCTGCGGCGGAAAGGGTTGTCCGCTCTGCAAGGGAACGGGATGGATCGAAGTGCTCGGCGCGGGTATGGTCAACCGCCGCGTGCTTGAAAACTGCGGCGTCGATCCCGACGAATATTCCGGATTTGCCTTCGGCATGGGAATCGAGCGTATCGCTATGCTCAAATACGGCGTGAACAATATCAAATTACTCACCGAAAACGACGTTCGTTTCTTGGGTCAATTCAAGGATTAAAGGAGACTGAAAGATGATTGCACCGCTTAGCTGGTTAAAAGATTATGTAGAGATTGATATTTCCGCCGAAGAATTGCAGAAAAAGCTGTTCTCCTGCGGATTCGAGGTAGAGGAGCTAACCTATCTTGGAAAAGACGTTACGGGCGTCGTTGTCGGATTGATCACGAAAACGGAAAAGCACCCGGACGCAGACAGACTCACCGTCTGTACGGTGGATTGCGGCGAGCACGGGATCAAACAGATCTGCACCGCCGCGACCAACGTGTTCGAAGGCGCGAAAGTGCCTTGCGCATTGGACGGAGCGACCGTTCTGCACGAGGGCGGAATACAAAAAATTAAAAACGGAAAACTGAGAGGCATTCTTTCCGAAGGCATGATGTGCTCCGGAGAAGAACTCGGGATCAATAACGATTTTTACGACGGTTCGGAAGTCAACGGCATTCTCATTTTGAATGGCGACGCGCCCGTTGGAGGCGACATCCGTCCCGTCGTCGGGATTGACGATTGGCTGTTCGATATCGCCGTCACCGCCAACCGCCCGGACTGTCAGTGCATTTTCGGCATTGCGCGCGAAGTCGCCGCCGTTCTCAAAAAACCTTTGAAAATGCCCGACTTGTCCTATTCGGCACAAGAAACCGACGTAAAAATCCCCGTCGAAGTCAAAGAGCCGAGTCTCTGTCCCCGCTATATCGGGCATTACGTTGCCGACGTAAAGATCGGCGTTGCGCCGCAATGGATGCGCCGCCGTCTTGCTCTTTGCGGCTTGCGCTCGGTTTCCGATATCGTAGATATTACCAACTTCGTTTTGCTTGAAATGGGGCAGCCAATGCACGCGTTCGATAGAAATTTCTTGCGCGGCGGAAAAATTGTCGTACGCAGAGCGGAACAAGACGAAAAGATCGTTACGCTCGATAAAAAGGAGTTTACGCTCACGCCCGAAAATCTGCTCATTTGCGATGGCGAGGGCGGCGTTGCGCTTGCGGGCGTTATGGGCGGTTTGAACAGCGAAATCAAAGGAGATACGCGGGCGGTATTCTTCGAGGCGGCGAAATTCGCGCGCGACAGTGTGAGAAAAACTTCCCGCGCTCTGGGTCAGCGCAGCGATTCTTCGGCGCGTTTCGAAAAGGGCGTAGACGCATACACGTCCGAGATCGCCATGAATCGTGCGCTCCATTTAACGCAGCAGCTCGGTTGCGGCACGCCTACGACGTACCGCGCGGACGTATGTTCGGTAGAGCTTGTGCCCAAAACGATTACAACGGCGTATCGGAAAATAAACGGGCTTCTCGGAATCGAGGTTCCTCGCGAAGAAGTGAACGCCATTCTTCGCCGTCTTGAATTTCAGGTGGAGGAAAAAGGCGACGAATTTACCGTCACCGTTCCCCTGTATCGCGACGACGTAGACGGTTGGCCCGATCTTGCCGAAGAAGTTATTCGCATGTACGGGTACGAGCATGTCACGCCTACCTTCTTAACGCAGGCGACGGTGACGCGCGGCGGCTTGACGCAGGCGCAGCAGCAGGAACTCAAATTCAAACATACGCTGCAACACGAGGGCTTTATGGAGGCGTGTAACTATTCGTTCTATTCTCCCAGAGATTTCGATTTGTTGCGTTTGCCCGCGGAAGCGCCCGAGCGAAGCGCGATCAGGATTAAAAATCCCATCAGCGAAGATTTGTCCGTCATGCGCACGATCCTTGCGCCGTCTATGCTCGGAAATATCGTGCGCAATGTGCGCAGAGGCAACTACGAAGGGAGGCTTTTCGAGCTTGCGAATATCTATCTCGCTTCGCAACCTTTTACGAGTTTACCCGAAGAGCGCAAGACCGCCGTTTTGGGACTTTGGGGCGACGGGGATTTCTTCGATTTAAAAGGCGCGGTAGAGGCGATCGGCGAAGCGTTCGACATCAAGCTTACATTTGTCGGCGGCGAGAAACCCTTTCTGCACCCCGGCGTGACGGCGATCGTGAAAATGGGGGAGAAAGAAGTAGGTTGGTTGGGCGAGCTTCACCCCGCGATCGCGGAAGAACTTGCGCTCGAAAAGAAAGCGTATCTGTGCGAGCTTGACTATGCCGCGATCAGCAAAAAGTTTGCGAAAGATATCTCCTATCGTAATCTGCCCAAATTTGAAAGCGTTTTGCGCGATCTTGCGGTTACCGTCGGCGAGGAGACGACGTGCGCGCAGGTACAGACCTGTATTCTGCAATGCTGTAAGGCGGCAAAGAGCGCAGAGCTGTTCGACGTATATCGCGGCAAACAGCTCGGCGAGGGAAAAAAGAGCATGGCGTTCCGCATCACGTTCGAACAAGAGCAGACTGCGGAAAAACCGCTCTCTCCGGAGACGGTGGATAAGTTCTTTGCAAAGATTCTCGAAAATTTGAAACGCAATCTCAATGCGGAATTGAGATAAACGAAAAATCGAAACCGCCCGTCCCGCTTTGCGGGACGGGCGCTTGTTCTCTTTGGGTTGTGGCATTTTGCTTTAAAAATAGAAAAATCTTTATTTAGTGCTCAAAAAATTCTTTCACCACAAAATATTGTGGTTAAAAGAAAAAATTTTCAGAAAAAAATTCCAGTTTTCCCTTGACAATCCGTTTGCCTTATGTTATGATAATGCCAACTTCAAATTCTTACGGCGACCGACGATTTAGCGGAGCACCGCAGTGAAACCGTAAGAATATTTATGCCGTTCGTCTGGGCAGTACCTCGTTGCAGCGTACTGCCTTTTGTTATCTTCCGTATGGCATAAAAGCGCAATTTTATCACAAATTACGAAAGGGGGAAGCAGATGAAAGGACGTATTCATTCTTTTGAATCGTTCGGCACGGTGGACGGTCCGGGAATCCGATTCGTCGTCTTTATGCAGGGTTGCCCCATGCGTTGTCTGTATTGCCACAATCCCGATTCCTGGAATTTTTCGGGCGGAACGGAGATGACCGCCGAAGAAGTCGCCTCAGAAGCGTTGAAATACAAGAGCTATTTTGCGGCAAACGGCGGCGTGACGGTGAGCGGCGGGGAACCGCTTATGCAACTCGACTTTCTTATTGAATTGTTCACCCTTTTAAAACGGAAAAATATCCATACCTGCGTCGATACTTCGGGCATCTGTTTCAAAGAAGAAGATGAAAGATACTTAAAACTTCTTGCCTTGACCGATTTGTTTCTGCTCGATATCAAGCATATCGACGAAGATGCACATAAAACGTTAACGGGACAGTCGGGAAGCGCGCCCCGCGCGTTTGCAAAGTTTTTAAGCGAACACGAAAAACCGATTTGGATCCGCCATGTGCTCGTGCCGGGACTTACGGACGACGACGGCGCGTTAAAGCGTTTGCGCGCGTTTCTCGGTTCGCTTTCCAACGTGGAAAAGGTAGAAGTCCTTCCCTACCATACGATGGGGGAAGTCAAATATGGTAAGCTTGGGATGGATTATCCGTTGAAAGGAGTGCGTCCGCCCGAAAAAGAACGCGTTCTAAACGCAAAACGAATTTTATGCGGAGAAAACAATGGTTTGTGAAATCACGATATTAGAGGTCAGCGGTGAAAGCTGCGCGAATTGTATTTCTCTTTTGCCCATTGTAAAGAGATTAGCCTTGGAAAAGGGCGTGCCCTTTTCTCACCTTGAAGTGAGTGAGGAGACGAAAGAAGATGTGCGGCGGCTTGCAATCGATCGGGTGCCTGCGGTGCTCGTCTTAAAGAACGGCGAGCCGTTTGCGCGGTGTACGGGTTTTCAACCCGAGGAAATTTTAGATGTATGGCTTGATGCGAAAATAAGCGAAGCGATAGAGAAAAAATGAAAGGAGGACACATATGAACGAGAATGCATGGCGTTCCTTCGAACGCGGAAAATGGAGCAACGACGAAGTAGACGTACGCGATTTCATTCAGCGCAACTATACGCCTTACGAAGGCGACGGCAGTTTTTTGGCTCCGCCCACCGAGGCGACGAAGCAATTATGGGATATCGTGCTCGATTTAAGCAAACAGGAACGCGAAAAGGGGGGCGTGCTCAACGCCGATACAAAGATCGTCTCGCGCGTGAACAGTCATAAGGCGGGGTATTTCAACAAGGATCTCGAAAAAATCGTGGGAATTCAGACGGACGAGCCCTTTAAACGCGCTCTGCAACCGTTCGGCGGGATCCGCATGGCGGAAGAGGCGCTGAATATGTACGGTTACGAAATCGATCCCGAGGTCAAAGAGATTTTTACGAAATATCGCAAAACGCACAACGACGGCGTTTACGACGCTTACACGCCCGAGATGCGGCGCGCAAGGACGGCGCATATTCTCACGGGCTTGCCCGACACTTACGGCAGAGGACGCATTGTGGGCGATTACCGCCGCGTCGCGCTCTACGGCGTAGATTTTCTTATCGGAAAGAAGGAAGAGGATAAGCTGTACATCGACGGGGATATGTTGCCCGAAAAGATCCGTGACCGCGAAGAGCTTTCCGAACAGATCAAAGCGTTGAAAGCGCTTAAAGAGATGGCGAAAGAATACGGTTTCGATATTTCCCGTCCCGCCGAAAACGCGCAGGAGGCGATCCAGTGGTTGTATTTCGGCTATCTCGCCGCCGTGAAAGATCAGAACGGCGCGGCGATGAGCATCGGCAGAAATTCCACCTTCCTCGATATTTTTATTCAGCGCGATCTTGACGAGGGAACGCTCACCGAAGAGGCGGCGCAGGAGCTGATCGATCATTTCGTCATGAAATTGCGCGTCATCAAATTCATGCGGATCAAAGAATACAACGAGTTGTTCAGCGGCGATCCCACCTGGGTGACGGAAAGTATCGGCGGCATGGGCGTGGACGGGCGCACACTTGTTACAAAGAGCAGTTTTCGTATCTTGCATACGCTCGTCAATTTGGGTCCCGCTCCCGAACCGAATCTCACCGTGCTTTGGAGCAAACGCCTTCCCGCCAACTTCAAACGATTTTGCGCCGAGATCTCCATTCAAACTTCTGCGATCCAATACGAAAGCGACGATTTAATGCGTCCCGAAATGGGGGACGATTATTGCATCGCATGTTGCGTAAGCAGTATGCGCGTCGGCAAAGATATGCAATTTTTCGGTGCGCGCGCCAATCTTGCCAAGTGCCTGTTATATGCCGTAAACGGCGGAAAGGACGAACTTGTTAAGGATAAAAAGACAGGCAAGGCATTGCAAGTTTCTCCCGAATTTGCGCCCGTTCTCGGCGACGGACCGCTCGATTTTGCAGAAGTCATGAAAAAATATGAGCAGATGATGACCTGGCTTGCGGGGCTGTATGTAAACGTGCTCAATCTCATTCACTATATGCACGACAAATATTGTTACGAAGCGCTGGAAATGGCGTTGCACGACACAAACGTGCGCCGTTTCTTTGCAACGGGAATCGCGGGACTCTCCTGCGCGGCGGATTCGCTTTCGGCGATCAAATATGCGAAAGTGTATCCTGTGCGCGACGAAGAGGGAATCGTCACCGATTTCAGAATCGAAGGCGATTATCCCAAGTACGGCAACAACGACGACAGAGCGGACGATCTTGCGGTGTGGATCGTAAAGACGTTCATGAACAAAATCAAGAGCCGCTACACCTACCGCGAATCGGTGCCCACAATGTCCATTCTCACCATCACGAGCAACGTAGTGTACGGAAAGAACACCGGCAATACGCCGGACGGCAGAAGGAAAGGAGAGCCGCTCGCACCGGGAGCCAACCCCATGCACGGGCGGGACAGTAAGGGCGCCCTCGCCTCGTTAGAGTCGGTGGCAAAACTTCCTTACGATTACTCGCGCGACGGGATTTCCAACACATTCTCGATCACGCCGCAGTCGCTTGGAAAAGACGATTAAAAATAAAAAAGTGAGGTAATAAGGTTATGTCAAAACAGCAAACGGAAAATCTTGTCAACATGCTCGACGCCTATGTGGGAGACGGGGGATATCATCTTAACGTCAACGTGTTCAGCCGCGACACGCTTCTTGACGCGCAGGCGCATCCCGAAAAATACCCGCAGCTCACCGTCCGCGTCAGCGGATATGCGGTCAACTTCAATAAGCTCACCAAGGAGCAGCAGGACGACGTGATTTCGCGAACGATACACGAGACGATGTAATAATGAAGCAAAAAAGAAAAGGCGGGAGTTCCCGCCTTTTCTTTTGACTCTTAAGAATGTTTTCCCGATTTGTAACGCTTAGGTTCGTCTGTTTCTTCCAATAAATAATCAATGCTCACCTGATAATATCGCGCAAGCTTAATGAGAATTGCCGTAGGAATATCGTTTTCTCCTGTTTCATATTTGGAATATCCCGTCTGGGACATTCCTAACATTTTTGCAACCTGCGTTTGGTTTAAATCTTTGTCTTCCCTTAAATCCCGTATTCTTCGATACACATTTTTCCTCCGTTATTTTTTAAAATTTGTAAAAAGTATAATCTTTATGGTCAAAAGCTCTTGACATTTAACCTATTTTAGGTTAAACTAAGTTAGCGAATGTACATTTCGATAAAAATTTTGGAGGTCTGTATTATGGGTATTAAGGGTAAGTACGTGGAACAAAATTTAGGGAAGGATGAAACCATTGTGAGGAAAGCCGACCTAAACTCTCTCTTTTTGCTGAGTACTTGGCTCAAAGGCATTTTGCTTTGCTGGTTGTTGCTCATTCCCACCATCAAAGCAATTATTGCGACAGTGCAATTTCATCATATTGAACTTGCGATCACGACGAAAAGGGTGATAGGAAAATACGGCGTGATGAATACGAAGGCGCTTGATTCTCCTTTAAACAAAATTCAGAATGTTTCTGTGACACAGCAATTTTTCGGTAAAATTTTCAATTACAGTACCATTCAAATCAATACTGCGGCAGGGGAATATCAATTCGGCGCCATTAAAAACGGCGATGCATTTAAGGGAATGATAATGGCTCAGATCGATCAGTACGAAGAAGATCGCCTTAACCAACAGGCAAATAAAATGGCGCAGGCTATGGCAAGCGCAATAAAATAAATTTCATGGCACTTAGAGACGGACTTTTAAAGAATGAGCATATCGTTAAAGAAGTAAAAATCAGTAAGGCTGCGGTCTTGATGATTTGGATTAGTATTCCCGCTGTTTTTGCGATATTTTTCCTTACGATAGAGCTTCCCATTTTGATCAGGTCATATATCAATTCCGAGATAAAAAACCTTTTAATGGATATGCTTGGACTGGAAAATATGAATTTCAGTCAGGTTGTTTTTCACTTAAACACCGTACTGCGGCTTTCGCTGCCGTCTTGGTTGGTTGGATTTATTACGTTCCTTTCCGTCTTGTTATTCATTGTTTGGGTTTGTTGGGCGAGCGTCATGACGGTTTTGCATTTTCGTTACGAACTGCTTCTTACCGACCGCAGAATCATGGGCAGAACCAAAAACAATGAATTGGAATGCGAGTGGGAAGCCGTCAATAACATATTTGTCGAGCGTTCCGTTTGGGGTAAGCTGTTTCATTACGGTACGTTGACTGTTCAAACGAGGAAAGGCGCTATTACGATCAAGCAGGTATCCGATCCGGATTTTGTGCTTAGAGAATTCAAGACGCGCTGTCAGGACGGCGCTTCGTCATAAAATCAGATCGGGATAACCGACACAAAGACTGTTCCGAAGAGACGGTCTTTTTGTGTTGCATTTTGCTTTCGTATGTGTTACAATGCAAGTATGAAAAAAGGGAATACCGTTTACGAAGATAAAGCGGAAAAGGAAAAGAAACGCCTTCAAAAAGAGCAGGAATATATTGCGAAACACACGGTGGCTTGCCCTCATTGCGGGAAAGACGTGCTCGATCACATGACCAAATGCCCAAGCTGCGGGAAGGAGATCAAACCCGTAGGCTATCAGCCTATGAGTGCCAAGAAAATCGGTACGATTAGATTAGTCGCCTTTATCGTTTTTATGGCGGTTGCGGTCTTGCTTATCGTTTTTGTGTTCAAAAAATAGTTTTTAACTATCGGTTGAGCTGTATTCAACTGACGGGAGAGCGGATTCAACGTTTCGTCGGTGGAGATTTCCTTCCTTTTTTGTTAAGATTGCGGTATAGAACATCGCCGTAAACGGCAAAAAGGAGAATTTTTATGAATACATTAGGAGAACGCATTGCATATTACCGCAAAAGCTGCGGCATGACGCAGGAACAGCTTGCGGAGAAGTGCTCCGTCACGGCGCAGGCGGTGAGCAAGTGGGAGAACAATCTCACTGCGCCCGACATTTCGCTCATTCCCAAACTTGCGGAGCTGTTCGGAATTTCTACGGACGAATTGCTTGGCGTAAAAAAATCGGAGACGGTTGCGGTCAATCCCGAATTTGTAGACCTTTCAAAAATGCTATTAAAAGTGCGGGTTCACAGTAAAGCGGGAGATAAGGTGAATGTCAATTTACCGCTTTCCATAGCGCAAATCGTGCTGGAAAACGGTAAATTCTACGGGAATGCGAATGAAAAGGAAGGAAAACTTGATTTTTTAAAAGAGATTGACCTGAATCAGATTATTTCGCTCGTTCAATTGGGCGCTATGGGCAAATTAGTGGAAGTGGAGAGCGCGGACGGAGATACCGTTGAGGTTTGGGTGGAATGAAGCTCAAGGTCGAACACGGGCGGTTTGCATTTTCGTTGCATGCGGGGATTCGGTTTTCCTTTTGGGTCGCAAAAAAAGTTGCGAAGAACAATCGTACGGCGAAAGAGATTTTAACTTCCTGCTCGAAAGAGATCATACGTACCTTAAAGCAATATAAGCGCAAATACGGCTCGTTTACGCTCGTAGAAGTTGTTAGCGCAGAGGGTGAAAGAGTTCTTATAACTCTGTAATAAAAACGCCCGTGCTCGGGTTAATAAAGCATCTTTTTCTTTTGAAGATAGCGCGAACAAACATGAAGTGAATGAAAACAGGCGCTCTACTATGAGTAGAGCGGCTGTTTTTTACGGTAGAATCGGGAATTTCCGTGGTAGAAACTGCGTTTTTAGAAGTAGCGCGAACAATTGCTGCAATGGGTTTACGTTTGCCGCAAATTGGCGTATACTGTAAATGAAAGCGTTAATTTTTGCGGCATGATACCGCGAAAGAAACGGAGGGTTATATATGGAAGCGGTGATGAAAGCGCGCGCGTCGGATCAACGGGTTGACAAAGAGAAAAAGGGGTTTACGTCTTTTTATACGAGGGGGGAGGAAATTTTTAACGCCGTATCACATATTGTTGGCGGCGGACTCGGGCTTGTGTTCTGGGCGGCGACGCTTTTTTTCGCCTATCCGAGTTCTTCGGCGATGATCGCCGTTTCGGTATTCGGTGCGAGCATCGTGATTCTGTATACCATGAGCGCGCTCTATCATTTTTTGCCGGACGGCAGGGCAAAGGGCGTCTTTCGCGTCTTTGATCATTGTACGATTTTTCTTCTGATCGCAGGGACGTTCACGCCCTATTGCATGATCGCGCTCGGAGATATCTGGGTGGGTTGGGCGGTTCTCATTTTCGAATGGGTTTGCGCGGTCGGGGGGATTATCATGAACGCAATCGCCATGAACAATAAAGTCATCAAAGTGTGTTCCATGGTGCTCTATTTCGTTATGGGTTGGATCGCGTTGGCGTTCTTCCCTATTTTAATCAAAAAGGTTTCACTCTCCTGCATTTTGTTGTTGCTCGGCGGCGGAATCGCTTATACGGGCGGGATCGTCTTTTTCGCGCTCGGGAAAAAGGTGAAATATTTTCATTCCGTCTGGCACTTGTTCGATCTTGCGGGTACGATTTTACAGTTTGCAAGTATTTTAGTTATGATATTATAACTTATTCGAGAGCTATAAATTTAAAAAAAAGGATATCCCGCGATGTTTCGAAACGAAGAATCGCGGGTTTTTTGGTTGCAGTTGAGCTCGCCGGCAAGGGAAAATGACTCAACGAATTTCTTTTTGTATAATTTTTTCTTACTTGCAAAAATTACTCACAGGAGGAAATTATGAAGAAGATTTTGGCAATCGGCGCGTTGACGCTTGTGCTTGCCGCTTCGGCTGCGGCTCCTGTTGCGGCTTACGCGGCTGTCCGCTCGCAAAGCGCAGCCGATACGGCGCAGACTGCCGTCGTCGAAACCGCTGTGCTCCGGCAGGGAGACAAGGGCGGCGAGGTGAAGGAAGTTCAGCGCAGATTGAAACTTTGGGGCTATTATTCCGGGAATGTAGACGGAATTTTCGGCTCTGCAACCAAGAAGGCGGTCGTTTTGTTTCAAAAGAAAAATGGACTTACCGCGGACGGCGTCGTTGGAAAAGCAACGTATGCGGCGCTCGGCATGAACGACTCTTACAACGTGCTCAACGGGCAAAGCCCCTCGAATTCGAACAGCGGTTCGACTTATACCTCTTCCGATCTCTATCTGTTGGCGAAAGCCATTTACGCCGAGGGCAGAGGGGAGAGCTATACCGGGCAAGTGGCGATTGGCGCGGTTATTTGTAACCGCGTGAAAAGCCCTTCTTTCCCCAATTCGATCGCGGGCGTCATCTATCAGCCCGGCGCGTTTACCGCCGTGGACGACGGACAAATCAATTTAGAACCCAATCAAACGGCGTACGACGCCGCACGGGACGCCTTAAACGGTTGGGATCCCACATATGGATGTCTGTACTATTACAACCCTGCGGTTGCGACAAGCGCTTGGATTTTCAACCGTCAGACGGTTACCGTCATCGGTAAGCACGTATTTGCCATTTAAGGAGGAGATAAGAAAGAATGGAAGAAAATAAAACGGGTAAAAACGTATCGAGCGGCGCGAAAAAAGTAGAAAGTCTTGAAAAGCCCGCTCAGAAGAAGGCTTCGGGCAATCATGCGGCAAAAACGGGATCTGCCGTAAAAAAAGCGACAAATCAGGCGAAACAGGCGGAAGCCGCCGCTGCGGAACAGCGGTTGGAATCGGCGAAAGCGGCAGCCGCGAAAAAGGAACGAAAATATTTGCAAAAAGCGGAGCTTCAACAGCGGAAGATAGAAAAGAAAGCCGAACTCAAAGAAAGAAAGCTGGAAGAACGCGCCGCCTCTGCCGCGAAAAAAGCGGAGCGCAAGCAAAAGCGCCTTGAACAGATTGCCGAGGCGAGACAGCGCAAGACGGAGCATAGAGCGGAACGAATCGCCCGTCGCGAGATTCTTAAAAACGAGACGAAAGCGGAAAAACGCAAGCGGTTAGAACGGGAGAAAAGAGAAAGAATCGCTTTAAAGCGTAGCCGCGGTGAGCAAAGAGAAAAGGCGCGTGAGCAGAAGATGAAAGCGCGCGAGGCCGCGCATGCGAGAAAATATGCCGAGAAAAAACATAAGCGGGAGCAAAAAACGGAACGCAGAAAACATGCGCCCGGGTTCGGCGGCTGGCTTGCGGCGGTCATTTCTCTGGGTGCGGCTTGTCTCGTGCTCGCAACAATCGTAACTGCGGGTGCGCTCAACATGAATACCATGGTAAACGAGAGCGTAAGCGGTTATCGCTCCACCCTGTTCGAAATGGTTTCTGTTTCGGAAGAAATGGATAACAATCTTTCCAAACTGCGCGTGTCTTCGGGAAATGAGGAACAGAGAAAGCTACTCACCGATATATTGGTAGGAAGCATGCTCATGGAAAGCGCAATCGAACGGATTCCTATCGATTCCGTAACAGGCGCCGATATCTCGGCGTTTGTGAATAAGACGGGCACATATTGCCGTACGGTTTTGAATCGGCTTGCCGCAGGGAAAACGCTTACGGAAACGGAACGCAACACGCTCGATTATCTTTATACCGTAAACAGCGAGTTGTATCGCGAGCTCAACGAGCTTGCCACTCACATGACGGAGAAGGAGTTCCGCGCTTTTCTCGACGGGAAAGAGGGGAACGTTTCCCGGAAATTCGGCGACATGGGACAAGGTACGCTTTCCCGTCCCGAAGAAACGGTAGACGCTCCGTTCTCGGGGGAGGGCAATGTTGGAAACAATCAACTCGAAGAGGAAAAAGAGATCGGCCAAAGCCGTGCGGAAGAGCTTGTAAAGCAGTATTTGCAGAGTTATCATATTGCCGCCGTGATGTTTACGGGAGAGACGGCAGGTAAAGACGCGCAGTGTTATAATTTTTCTCTGACGGACGAGAACGGCATAGAACTCTATGCGCAAATTACGAAAAAAGGCGGTAAACTTGCGTTTTTCGACACTTATGAAACGTGTACGGAGAAGAATTTCGACCTTGAAACGTGTGACGGTTTGGCACGGGATTTTCTTTCGTCTCTCGGAATTGACGACGTGGAAGCCGTCTGGTTGAGCGATACGGGTATGGTTGCGGATATCGCTTACGTAGGCGTCCAGAACGGCGTTAGGATATATCCCGACATGATTAAAGTGCGCGTATGCGAATCTAAGGGACGCGTTGTAGGAATCGACGCCATGGAATATCTTCTCAACCACGGGGAGCGTACGATAGGAGACGCAATGACGCGCGAAGAAGCGCAGAACAAGCTTTCTGCGGGGTTGGAGCCTTATGGCGCGCACCTTGCCGTCATTCCGCTCGACGGCGAAGAAGTATTGGCGCATGAATTTGCCTGTACGTACGGCGAGGATGAATATATTGTCTATCTTGATGCGAATACGGGCGAAGAAATACAGGTCTACCGCGTGCGCAACAGCGCAAACGGCAACTATCTGAGGTAACTTTAAGTAAATGATCGAAACGAATGACCAATCTGGCGTTGATTAACGCCAGATTTTGTTATAAAGGGGAACTACGTCAAAAGAGCGGTTGTTTTTTATTTTTTTCTATAAAAAATTATTCG
>CAZFPP010000024.1:0-18898 GCA_964521125.1 uncultured Clostridia bacterium | reverse complement strand
GATATGCGTCCTTAATCCTTATTGCCCGTATGAGACGCGGAAAGATCTTCCGGCGGCAAGGGAAAATCCACCCAAAAACAACTGCCCTTGCCCAATTCGGATTGCACTCCGAAGCGTATATTATGTTTCTTTAAAATCGTCTTAACGATAGAGAGTCCCAACCCCGTTCCGTTAATGGGACGCTTATGCGATTCGCTCGAACGGTAATACCGTTCCCATATATCGTCCAACTCCTCTTTCGCAATCCCTTTCCCCGAATCAAGGACTTCAAAATGAGAACAATCCTCTCTTTTTAATAATCTGACGACGATTTTTTTGTCCTCTCCGGTGTAATTGACGGCATTCCCTATTAAATTGTACAATACCTGCTCCACACGCGATTTGCTCGCATAGGTATACAAATCTTCCTCTATCTCGGTTGCAATCACGTAACCTTGCGTCTCGGAAAGATAATCGAACCGCCTTGCCACTCGGTAAATATCCTCGGAAAGATTAAACACCGTAAGTTCGAATCCCTCGATACCCGACTGCATTTTAGAAAGGTCTAACAGATCTCCTACCAGCATGGCGAGCCGATCGGCTTCGTCGATGATGATTTGCGCGTGCTTTTGCCGCTTCTCGGGATCGTCGCCCGATATTTCCTGAATCATAGAAGCGTATGCTTTAATCATGGTGAGGGGCGTTTTGAAGTCATGCGATACGTTTGCAATCAATTCTTTTTGTAATTTATCGGCTTTGGATATTTCTTCTTCGGAATAGTTGAGCGCCTGCGCAAGATCCGCCACTTCCGTGCAGAAGTAATCGCCGTTAAATTTAACGTCGTAATCTCCTTTCGCGAGTTCTTTGGCTTTTTCCGTCACTTCGCACACCGGTTTTGCGATTACCATGGAAACAAATCCGCTGACGACAAACCCAAGCGCAACGGCAAATATCGCGATGATCACCGAGAACCACTGCATCGAATGCGTAATTTCGTTCATAAAGGCAAACGAACTGGATACATAAAGATAATAATCCTTGCCGCCAAGTTCCAAAGAACATGCGATGGCATAGCCGGAGTTGGATGAAAATATCGCCGCTTTTTTTCTGTCGTCCGTGATTTCTCTCATCCGCTCAATGACAAGCTGCATAATCTGCGCGTCGTCTTCCGAGATTTCGGAAGGATAAACGAACGAGCCGTCCGAAGCAAACAAATAGGCGCTGACGCTGTATTCGTTTGTGACGGAAAGCATGACGGTATTGATCTGATTCCACGACCCGATACTCCCGTTAAGACTTGCCGCAATCTGATATCCTGCGTTTCTCACATTTTCGGATATCTCTTCGCGGGAACGCTTGTTCAGAAGCACGTTGTAAACGACGGCGTACAAGACGATCAAAAACAGAGAAAAAAGCGAAAACGTAAGCCACAAAATCAAATTGAGGCTCGCTTTCGCCTGTACGCGAGTATGTTTTTTCCTTGCCTTTTTCTTCATACTACCTCGTTTTTAAGTTTCGAATTTATATCCAAGCCCGCGCAACGTCACAATAAATTTGCGATATTCTTTCAAATTGCCGCGCAGCATCTTTACATGAGTATCCACCGTGCGGTCGTCGCCGTAAAAATCATACCCCCATACTTTATTTAAAAGCCGTTCGCGGGTGAGCGCAACGCCCTCGTTTTCCACAAAATAAAATAACAGCTCATATTCTTTTGGAGTGAGCTCCGCCCTTTCGCCATCCACATAGACATTGCGACCGACCATATCGATCTTTAAGCCCTCGAATTCATAAATTTCGCCGCGCTTCTTGCCCGCCGCCCCGCGCGAACGGTTGACAATGGCGTGAATCCGCGCCATAACCTCTTTGGGCGAAAACGGCTTCGTCACATAATCATCCGAACCGATTTCAAAACCGAATAGCTTATCGTATTCTTCTCCGCGTGCGGAAAGCATGAGAACCGGCGTATTTTTGAACTTGCGAATCTCTTTGACCGCGGAAAACCCGTCAAGCTTCGGCATCATGACGTCCATCAGAATTATATCGTAATCGTTCTCACGGCATTTTTTCACCGCCTCCATGCCGTCCCGCGCCTCATCTGTCTCTCCTCCCTCGAATTCAATGTATTCGCGGAGCACGGCTCTGATCATATCTTCGTCATCAACGATAAGGACTTTCATATTATTCTCCTTTTTTTTAGTTTGCACCCGTTTCATTACAGGAGTTTCACAAGAGCGTGAAATATATGTGAAAACAGTATACTATATTTTAAAATTTTGCGCAAGAAAATTTTATCGGTAATTTAACAAACAAATGTTTGACAAGTAAAAAAGAGTGTGTTATAATCGTTTTATGATTTCGGAAGAAACATTGAAAATTTTAACCGAGGGAGCGAAATACGACGTTTCGTGCTCATCTTCGGGGAGTAAACGTAAAAATACAGACGGTATAGGAAACGGTTATGCCGCCGGCTGCTGTCATTCTTTCACACCCGACGGACGCTGTGTTTCTCTCCTGAAAATTCTTATGAGCAACGATTGCGTTTACCGCTGCAAGTACTGTCCTAACCGCGCAGACGCCGACGTAAAACGAGCCACTGCGACGCCGCAAGAACTGTGCGAACTGACGATCGATTTTTATAAACGCAATTATATCGAGGGATTGTTTCTATCTTCCGCCGTCGTCAAAACGCCCGATTTCACGATGGAACGGCTGCTGCTTACCGTTAAAAAATTGCGCACGGAATATTCGTTCAACGGTTATATTCACTTGAAAGGGATTCCGCACGCAGACGAGACGTTGGTGCGCGAGGCGGCAAAATACGTTGACCGCATGAGCTATAATATCGAGCTTCCGTCCGATAAAAGCTTAAAACTGCTTGCTCCGCAAAAGAGCAAGGAAAGCCTTCTCGTTCCCATGCGCAACCTTACCCTTGAAACCAAACGGTTCAAAGAAGAAAAAAGAAAGGGACTGTTTCTACCCGCGGGACAGACAACGCAAATGATAGTCGGAGCCAGCCCCGAGCCGGACGGACAAATTATACGCCTTTCGCAGAGCCTTTACCGAAATATGGGGCTGAAACGCGTATATTATTCCTCTTATGTGCCCGTAGTGCACGACTCCTCCCTGCCCGATCTTCCCGCGCCACAGCTTCGCGAACACCGCCTTTATCAGGCAGATTGGCTGTTGCGCTTCTATGGGTTTACCGCAGAGGAAATCGCGCCGGAAGGCGAAAATTTACCGCTCGAATACGATCCGAAATGCGCCTGGGCGCTGCGCAATATGCATCTGTTTCCCGTGGAAGTCAACCGTGCGCCGCTCGAAATGCTGTTGCGCGTTCCGGGAATCGGCGGACGCAGCGCATATAAAATCATCGAAGCACGAAAATACAGCTCTCTTACATTCGAAAACTTACGAAAAATGCGCGTCGTGTTAAAACGGGCGCGACACTTCATCACTTGCGGCGGCAAATTTTTCGGCGCAAAAAACGCGCTCGCCGTGAAAGGATTTCTCACGGCGGGTGAACAAAATCAAAACGCACTGCAGTTGAGCTTGTTTTCAGACCGCGAAACGGCGCTATCTGCGCTCACGGGGGAAATATGATCTATTTCTTCGACGGAACAAAAGAAGCTTTCTTAACTGCGCTGCTTACCGCATACGAAGACGGCGACGCATTCGTAACCTCTTCGCAAAAACAGCTTTGCATGGGTCAAGAGTGCGTATTTATCACCGCCGACAGACCGCGCGCCGAGAAAGCGGAAAAAAAATTGCTTTCGTTCGATAAAAACTGCATCGGCGAGCTAACTTTGCTGTTGCGGAGTTCGGACAACGGACACGAACAAATTGCTTTTCTGTACTTTAAACTTATTGCCGAAAAACGTTGTCCCGTGCGAAGCATGCTTGCCGACGAACGGGTGATCGCCGCAACCGAATGCCTTAGAAGAATCAAAAACGAAATTCACCGCATGCACGGGTTCGTTCGGTTTATGGAAAGCAAAAGCGGCGCGCTCTACGCCCCTATTTCACCCGATCACGATATCTGCGACCTGCTTGTTCCGCACTTTCGCGCACGACTTTCGGGATATCCCTTCGTCATTCACGACGTGCCGCGCAAAAAGGCGGCGGTCTATGACGGGAAAAATACTTTTCTTGCGCCTTTGGAACGAGCCGAAATCGTTCTCTCCGCCAAAGAGACGGAATGGCAAGCGCTCTGGCAGCGGTACTATCGCAGCGTAAATATCCCCTCGCGCGAACGGCTCAAACAAATGCGCGGCTATATGCCCGTACGTTATTGGAAATTCATGCCTGAATTCCGTATCTCCTCAACAGACGATTGAAAACATACGGTTGAGTTCCTTTAAATGCACTTTTTCATCTTCAAGAATACGGGCGATCAACGCGGAAACACAAGGGTTTTTCAGCCGGCAAAGTATCCGTTCGTATTCGGCGATCGCGTTTTCTTCCCCGCAAATAGAAGCGCAGAGCATTTGGCGCGGGTTCTTCGAGTAATTGATATTCGATGCGGAATAAAATCCCACGGGATAAGGCGGACATGCCGTAAAAACAGGCGGAGCGCCAAGCTTACAGATTGCAGTTCCAAGTAATTCTAAATGGCGCATTTCATTGACCGCAATGGAAACCAGCCGTTTGGAAATTTCAGGAAATCCGCACTCCTCAAATACAATCGACTGATACACATATTGCAATATCGCGGTCAATTCTCCCGATCTCCCCGCATACGCGGGCGAGATTACCCGAATAGACGCACAGTCCTCCCCGATGCCTTCTAATGTAGGATATTCCGACTCTGCTCTGAATTCCATAGGCTCCCCTTTTCCCGTTTTTTTTCAGCTTATGCCAAGAACAAAAAAGTGGTTCCCAAAAAAATTTCGAAATACTTGCATTTCTCCGCAATTTATGGTATGCTCATATAAAAGGAGGCATCGTTATGATAGACGAAATCAAGTTCAAAAGACTTATGAGCAACAAAGAACGTATTCCCGATCCTATACGTTATAAAAAGGAAACAATGCATTATCGGCGCGCAGGCGGCAGCGGACTGTTCCTTCCGGAAATCTCCCTCGGGCTCTGGCACAACTTCGGCACGATGGACAATTTCGAAATCATGCGCGATATGATTTTTACCGCTTTCGACCACGGTATTACCAATTTCGATATCGCCAATAATTACGGTCCTCGGAGCGGCGCGGCAGAAGAAAATTTCGGGAGGATTTTGAAAGACAACTTCTCTTCTTACCGCGACGAAATGCTCATCTGCACCAAAGCCGGCTTCGGCATGTGGAAAGGTCCTTACGGCGCGGGAGGAGGAAAAAAATATCTCACCGCATCGCTCGATCAAAGTTTAAAAAGAATCGGCGTCGATTATGTTGATATTTTTTATCATCACCGTCCCGATGATGATACACCTATAGAGGAGACTTGCTATACCCTGAACGGCTTTGTTCAAGCAGGAAAAGCGCTCTATATCGGTATCTCCAATTACAATAAAGAGCAAACCGCGCGCGCGATCGAAATATTCCGCGAATTGAAAACCCCTTTCGTACTCAATCAAGTCCGCTATAACCTACTCGACAGGACAATCGAAGAAAACGGGCTCAAAGAATACGCAGAAAAGGAAAATTTCGGTCTTATCATTTATTCGCCTCTCGCACAGGGACTTCTTACCGAAAAATACCGTTACGGAATCCCCGCGGATAGCCGCATGAAAAAAAGCTTCACACTCAGAGAAGAATGCCTCACCCCCACGTTGATGAAACAGCTTGACGAACTTCGCGATATCGCAGAAGCTCGTGAACAGACGTTGCCCGAGCTTGCTCTTTCCTGGGCGCTCAAAGACAAAACCGTCTCCTCAGTTATCATCGGGGCTTCCTCGTCCGAGCAGATCCTCGATAATATTAAGATAAATCCCAACTTTACCGAAAAAGAACTTGCCGCGATCGAAACGATTTGCAAAAATACCTGATGCAAATAAAGAAAAAACAGGACGTATAAATTATACGTCCTGTTTTTTCTTCGGTTGTCAGTTCTCCGATTCGTAATGACAGTCGGAATACTGTGTGGGAGGCATGGTCTCTCCTTCCCCGACATAAATCGTATTGATGACCTTGCCTTCGCTGTTGATCACGTTGTAAGAACCCGTCTTGGGGCAGGTATCTCCGCAATTTAATCTCATAATTTCACCTCCGATACTCTTATTATGGGAGGTTTCCCGCTTCTTATACATTTAATTTTGATTTACACGAGAACTCCTGCACAAAAAAGCGATATGCAAAGCGCGGAAAGCGACGCTAAATATATGCTGAACCACTTATAATTTGCTTTCGCGATCACTTTGAGCATGAATCTGATAGCAAATAATCCGGAAACGGCCGCACATATGATTCCAAAGGAAAGCCCAATAAATCCGCTTAGTCCCACCGCCGAGACCGAAGCGGGTGCGCGCGCAAAATCGATCCCGCTCAACAATGCGCTGCCCAATATGACGGGAATACTCATGAGAAAGGAAAAATTCGCTACATCGTCTCGTTTCACGCCCGTAAAAACGCCCGCCGCGATGGTAGACCCGCTCCGTGAAATCCCCGGAAACAGAGCAAGCGCCTGCATGAATCCCATAGAGACGGCGCTACGCCAACCGAGCGGATAACCTTTTTGATTGCGTCTCGAAACAACTTCGCAGATGATAAGCATAACCGACATACCCGAAAAACAGAGACCGAGATAAAGAACTCCCCCTTCTCCGTTAAACAAATCGTCGATCTTATTACCGAAAAAATAACCGACAATAACGGCGGGAATTGTTGCAACAATGAGCATAAGAAGCGTTTTGTACGGCTTTTTGAATAACGATAGAATGCGTTTTCGCATTACAACAAAGACGGCAACGAGCGTTCCCGTATGGAGCATGATATCCACAAAGAGCTCGTTGCCTCCGAAATCGGCATGAAATATTCTATGCAATAGAGACAAATGTCCGCTGGATGAAACGGGCAGGAACTCTGTGAGTCCCTGCACCGTCCCGAGTATAATAGATTGCCAAATCGCAGTCCAATATTCCAAATATAGACAACTCCTTCGATCGGTTTTTACCGATCGGGAACTTATACGCCGTCGCCTGCGGCAATCAAATCCGCATAACGATTTTCATACGTCGCTACGCATTCGTCATTGTAGAACGAATTGATGATCTGCGTCTGACGATCGGTTGCATAAGTTGTCAGGTTAGAGGATTTCAACGCCTCGTAATAGAGATTGGAAAACGTGCCTTCCTCTTCGATTTCATCCCAGTTGAATTCATAAGGCGTAGCGTTTACAAATGAGAACGTGCAATAAACGATATGCCAACCGTAATCGGTAGGAACGACGACGATTGTTCCCGCGCCTCCCTTCACCGCGATTTGCGCCGCGTATTCGAACTCTTTCATAAAATCCGTCTCCGCAGGAGAAATCACATAGCCAAGATAGCTATTCAAATTACCTGTATCGGTATTATATGCAAAGGAAAGTTCGTTCATAACAGACATCGCCTTGTTTTCCGTAGAACCTTCTACAAACACATTGTTTGCATCGAAGGAATCGGCGATTGCAATTTCGTCCTTTGCGACCTGTCCGTAATAATAAAGGAACTTGGAATAGTCTACGTCGCCTTTGTCATCGTAATAGTTGCTCTGAGCAAAATAGCTGTTTGCCTCGTCGTTATAGAACCTTTCGTTGATAACGGAATAACCCGCAAAACCGAGATACTCTTTCATTTCAGTAAGGAATTCATCTACGGAAATATCTTTTGGCGTTATAACGTAATCGCCGTCCGAATCTTTCGTCACGGTTCCGTTGTAGGAATAAGCGCCCAAGTAGTTGGGAATCGCCTCGTAGCGGTCGGTCTTTTTCAAATTGTTCTCAAAGAACAAATACGTTCTCGCCGAATCGCCGCCCGTAAACAGGCTGTCGCTTTCCGCCGCTTCAAAAGAATAATCCTCCTCACAGGTAAACCAAGTCTTACGCTGATCGGTTGCAAGAACGTTTTGCAAAATTTTAGCGCGTTCGCTGAAATAATTCCCATGCTTGTCGCCGTAATCCGCAAGCGCGCTTTCCAGCGCTACCGATTGCGTAGTGCTGAACGGCAACAAAATGTTGATAACATACCCGTAGTTCTGCTCGGGAGCATAGAGCACGAACGAAGAATCGGATACACTGTCGAGAGCGCTTTCAAAAGCGCTTGTATCGGCATCGAAACTTGCTTTCTGAGATTGCAATGTTTGATTGTACTGACTTTCAACCCATTCTTCTGTAATTGTTTTTCCTGCTTCCGTCTCGAATGCATCGGAAAGCTTATTTATCACCGCGCTTTCGTAAGCGCTTTTAAGCTCTATTCTAAAATAGGTGAGATTATTGACGTTCGTTGTATCCTCCCCTTTGCTGATCAGGGCATAGGTATCGAGGCTGGCAAGGAACTGACCGTATGCCTGTCTCCTCTTTGTGGGCGTAGATCCGTCCTGCGTTTCGTAAGACCCGCAATCGGAAGCAGAGTTATAGCCCGTATAAATCTTATAGGCTTCGTCATAATAATCTTCTACTTCGGTATCTACCCCTGTGGGAGTCGTGCGCGCCGTATCATATTCGGTATCGTCGTCATCCGCATTGATAATCAAAGTCTCCTGCGCGTCGATCGTGGCGTTAAATGAAACCTTAACGGAATATTCCGCACTTTCGATTTCATCCTCGTCGAGGAAATATTCGAGCTGAGCGATCTGATATGCAAGATCGTCAACGTAATCGCCGTTTGTCGCCGACTGCAATCCTTCGACGGAATATTCGTAATCTTCACTGTTCATAAAATACACCATGGCATACTGCAAATAGATCTGGCGATTTACAAGACTTTCCATAATCAGTTCAAACGTATCTGCATAAGTATAGCCATATGTGCTGACATATTGATAACCGACGCTCATAAAATTCGCGACAAGATCGCGTTTGAGAACCTCGGAAGGCATAATCACCGACGCATAGTTTTCAAACTCGCCGCCGGATTGAAACGCTTCTCCCTTCGTAATATCCACTTCGGCAATCACTTGCAATAAATCTTTTTGGGAATCGGCGGTAACGAGATCGCAACCCGAAAGCGCGCCGCAAACAAACAACGCAGAGAGCGCGACTGCCGCTACCTTTTTCTTCTTGAATTTCATCCTTAATTTCTCCGAACAATTTTATGCGCGAAAAAAATTCCGCAGTTTCATACTCGTCTATTATAACGCATTTTGCAAAGAAGTGCAAATATTTCACGGTGAAAATCACGCAAAAGTTGCCGCAAATTTAAGAAATTTCGTCATCTGCACCAATGTTTTACCGCCGTCGCCCCGATTCGGAAAGCGCAAAACAGGCGCGCTCGTCATATCGAGCGAAACTTTTCCTTTGTATTCCTCCATCGCGGCGGAGAGTTTTCTATCGGATAGAGCGGAAAGCTCGAAAAACTCCAACGCGCCCCCGTTCTGGTTTACGGTGATCTTTTTCACGCGGAATTTTACCGCATAACTTTTACATACGGCGATGACAAGGAGATTAAGCGTTTCGGGAGGCAGCGGTCCGTAGGTCTCTTCAAGGGACACGCATACCCTCTTATAATCGGCGGAATTGCGGATCTCGGCGATCTGCTTGTAACAATCCATACGTCCCGCGCCCGATTCGACATAGCTCTCGGGAATAAACGCCGTCGCTTTGATATCGAGATCGACGCTCTCCTGCCGGATTCCCGTGAGTTCCTCTTTGAGAATCTTCGCATACAGCTCGTAGCCGACTTTATCCATATGCCCATGCTGTTCCGCCCCCAGTACATTGCCTGCGCCGCGGATTTCCAGATCGCGCATAGCGATTTTGTATCCCGAACCAAGCTCGGTAAATTGCATGATAGCTTTTAGCCTTTCGGCGGCGTTCTCCGTCATGACGCGCTCGGGCTTATATGTAAAATAGGCATGCGCAAGCCTTGACCCCCGTCCCACTCTGCCGCGCAGCTGATAGAGCTGAGAAATGCCCAAACGGTCGGCGTCGATGACGATAAGCGTATTGGCGTTGGGAAGATCGATCCCGTTTTCGATGATCGTCGTCGTCACGAGCACGTCGTATTCCCCGCGGTAAAAGCCGAATACCCCCGCTTCCAACGCAGTGCGATCCATCCTGCCGTACGCTACGGTCACGCGCGCTTCGGGCACGATCTCCGCGATCCGCTTCGCAAAGGCATGAATGCTGTCCACACGGTTATAAAGCAGAAAGATTTGACCGCCGCGCGCGATCTCCCGCACACAGGCGTCGCGAATCAACGTTTCCGTCTCCTCCGTCACATACGTTTGAACGGGCAGCCTCGCCTGAGGAGGCGTTTGAATCGTGGAGATATCGCGTATTCCGGAAAGCGAAAGATGCAGCGTGCGCGGAATAGGCGTCGCCGTCATTGTGAGACAATCTACGTCCCGCTTATAATTTTTCAGCTTCTCCTTATGCTCTACGCCGAACCTCTGTTCTTCGTCTAACACCAACAATCCGAGATCGCGGAATTTTACGTCCTGCGAAAGTAAACGGTGCGTCCCGATAATAAAATCAATCTCCCCTTTTTCGAGTGCGGAAAGAACTTGGGCTTGCTCCCGTTCGGTACGGAATCTGTTCAAACACGCAATGCGCACGCCGAAATCCTTCATGCGCGCCGTCGCCGTCTGGAAGTGCTGTTCGCTCAACACGGTGCTCGGACACATGAGCGCCGCTTGTCTGCCCGCCAAAACGCAAAGATATACGGCGCGCAGGGCGACTTCCGTCTTTCCGAACCCGACGTCGCCGCACAGCAGGCGATCCATCACCTTTTCCGAGCACATATCCGCCTTCACTTCCTCAATCGAAGTGAGCTGATCGGCGGTCTCCTCATAGGGAAACGCCGCTTCGAATTCCTCCATTTCCTCTTCATAAGCGGGAAATACAAACCCCTTGCGCTCCCGGCGTTCGGCATAAAGCGCCTTTAAATCGAACGCCATTTTTTTTAAAGAAGCACGGACGCGTGCTTTTACGCGTTCGAATTCGCCGCCGCCGATTTTGGAAAGAACAGGATTGTCTCCGCCCATGTATTTGCTGAGCACGTCCATCTGCTCAACGGGAACATATAGCGTATCGCCGTCTTTATAAGAAAGCGCGACGTATTCTTTGACACCGTCCGTCGTCTCGATTTTTTTCATGCCCGTAATGCGACCGACGCCGTACGTCTCGTGCACGGCGTAATCGCCCACCTCGGGCGCGAGAAAGAGATCTCCGCGGCGTTTTTTGATGCGGCGCGCATTCGCCGTCTTTAAAAAGAGTTCTCCCGTTCCGATGACGGCAAGCTTGCTTTCGTGTAGCAAAAACCCCTTTTCAAGCGGCTCTTCCAAGACGGCAACGCCTTGAAAATCGTTGAGCGATTGGGGAAGAGGCGCCGCGTGAAAGCCGTTTTCCGAAAGTTCGTCTTTGAGTTTGCGGCTACGTTCGGGACTTCCGCACCAGAGCATGACGCGGTATCCCGTCTTTTGCCACGCCTTCAAATCGAGGTACAAATCGGAAAAATGATTGAGATATCTGCGAACGGGCGCAGACGCAATATTGCGGATCCGCAACGGATTGAAAAAATAGGTCTCGCCCGTAAACGTCATGAGCGCAAGCGAACGGCGGGAGACAAGGCTGTTCTTAAAATCGGTCTCGTCCACGTACTGTTTGCGGGAAAACGACATCGCTTCGCCTCCCGAATATAGCTGTTCGAACCGCTCCCCGTGCTCCTTCCACAGCGCATGGAATTTATCGTAAATGAGCTTACATTCGTCGTATATAATAAGCGCGTCCTCTTCCAAAACGGAAAAAAGCGAGCGGGAATTTTTCAGCAAAGGCAATATAAACGGATTTGAGCCGTCGCGCTCCGTCAGTTCGTCCGCTATACTTTTCATGCGCGCATAAGCAGCCGAATCGACGGCATGTTGGCATTCCGCTTCGAGTGCGTTCTTCACCCATTCTCTCTCGCCCTGCGCGTAAAACACGTCGGTTGCGGCAAGAATATCCAAACGGTCTAACTGCGCATACCGTTCGGCGGTGATTTCGTCGTAAGGCTTGATTGCTTCGATCTCGTCGCCGAAAAAGTCGACACGAACGGGATGATCGGCATTGACGGGAAAGATATCGAGAATATCCCCCCGTACGGCAAAAACACCCTTTGCATCCACCGTATATTCACGCGTATAGCCCATCTGCGCCAACCGCTGCGTCAGGGCGGAAAGCTCCGTTTCTTTTCCGACGGCAAGGCGGACGACTTCCATACGGCACGGAATCAGCTGGATCGCCGCCTCCACGTCTAAGACGAGCACTTCAGCGCCCGTTTGCCATTCATAGAGCGCGTTCAGACGTCGGTAGAGCGCGTCTTTGGAAAGCGCCTTTCGATAGACGATCACCTCATCCTTGGCGGCAAGCAGAGCGCACTTCTTGCCGGAAAGCGAAGAAATCGCCTCGCACGCGCGTTTTGCCGAAAGCGCGTCTGCAGTTAAATAGACCGCTTTCCCTTTTACGAGAGAAGCAATGAGATATTTCTGTGCGTCGGAGACCCCGTAGACGGCAGTCGGAACGCCGCGTTCAACGTCCTGCCCCAACAGAGAATATTCTCCGAATAAATTGTCGAAAGTGAAAAAACCTTTCATTTCCGTTTAACCGTTATATCTCGTCATGACGTGTTCCATGCTCTCGCCCTTTGCGAGCGAAACCGCCGCCTCCGCCGCACGTATGCAAGCCGAGGCAAATAATTCGTAATCATCCTTGCGGATCTCAGACAAAACGTAATCAATAATGGGTATGTTGATTTCCGGATCGCGGATCCCGATCCGGATACGCGCAAATTCCGAAAAACCGAGTTCGGCGATGACGGAACGCATTCCGTTGTGCGTTCCCGCGCTGCCCGAAGGACGGATCCGGACGTGACCTTTGGGAAGATCGTAATCGTCGTACAGCACGATAAGCTCCTGCGGCGAAACCTTGTATTTCGCGACAAGCTGTTTTACGGCGCGCCCGGAGGCGTTCATGTAGGTAAGCGGACGGGCGATGATCACCTTTTCTCCGCCGATATACCCTTCGGCGATCGTCGCCTCGCACTCTTTTTTCTTGAATTTTGCGTTAAGAATATCCGCGCAATCCCCGGACGCGATATAACCGATATTATGAAAGGTCTTTTCATATTTTTTTTCGGGATTTCCAAGCCCTACAATTAAATACATAACATCCCCTTTTATTCGGAAAAGCCGCTTATAAATAAGCGGCTTTTGTATTGGTTTTTACGATTAATCGTAAATTTTACTCATCGGCTTATCGAGATATACATTCTCGATCGCCGCCGCAAAAATTTCCGCCGTCGAGAGAATTTTCATTTTGGGCAGAAGTTTCTCTTCCGGCAAATGAATGGTATCAAGCATGACCAGCTCGGAAATGGGAGAATTGTTGAGTCGCTCGATCGCGGGACCGGAGAGTACCGCATGCGTACAGCATGCATGAATTTCGGTCGCCCCTTGATCGACGAGCGCTTGCGCACCCTGAACAATCGTTCCCGCCGTATCGATCATGTCGTCTACGAGAAGGCATTTTTTGCCCTCGACGTTTCCGATAATATTCATAACTTCCATCACATTCGCTCTGGGACGGCGTTTATCGATAATCGCCATCGGGCAGTTAAGCCTTTCCGCAACCTTTCTCGCACGGTTGACGGAGCCGATATCGGGCGATACGACAATATAATCCTCGCCTAACCTATCGGCGAAATAATTATAGAGCGTGGGACCGCCCAACAGATTATCCACCGGGATATTGAAAAATCCCTGAATTTGGGCGGCATGGAGATCCATCGTAAGCACCCTGTCTGCTCCCGCCGACGTGAGCAGATCGGCGACGAGTTTTGCCGTGATAGGATCGCGCGAACGAGCCTTTCTGTCCTGACGAGCGTATCCGAAATAAGGCATGACCGCCGTTACTCTGCCCGCCGACGCGCGCTTTGCCGCGTCGATCATGATGAGCAGTTCCATCAGATTGTCGTTGACGGGATAGGAGGTCGATTGAATGATGAACAGATCTCTACCGCGTACGGTTTCTCCGAGGTGAACGCTTGTCTCGCCGTCGGAAAATTTTCCGACTTCGATTTCGCCGAGCGTCGTATTGAGCTTTTTCGCAATCGCTTCGGCAAGCGGACGGTTGGAACTTCCTGCAAACAGCTTGATTTCATTTCCGTGTGTTATCATGTTTTTCCTCTGTCGTTAATCGCGTTCTCTATTGTATTCTTTTTTTTTGCCGAAGTCAAACGTTTCGCCGTCTCTTTTTCGGCAAATTTTTGCCATTCTTGTTTGTTCTTATCCGCATTTCCGTAAAAAAGGAAGTGAGCGGCGCGGCGCATTCCTCTTGGAGCACGCCGCCCGTCACCTCTACCGTGTGATTGAGCAGATTCGCCGCCGCAATCTCTTTTGTAAGACTTCTCCCTTTCTGTTCGTACGTCCCAAAATATACTCTGTCGATTCGGGCATTGAGAATCGCACCCATACACATGGGGCAAGGTTCCAACGTCACATATATTTCCGCTTCGGGAAGCCGCCATGAATGAAGTTTTTTACATGCTTTGTCGATAGCGCGTATTTCGGCATGAGCCGTCGCTAACTGTAGCTTTGTACGGAGATTATATCCTCTCCCGATGATTTTCCCGCGATAGACGACGACCGCGCCGATAGGCACTTCCCCTTTCTTTTTGGCTTTTTCCGCAAGGCGGATCGCCTCACGCATGTATTGTTCTTCCATATCAGAATCCTTGTATAAAATCCCCGAGCGCGTTCCCGCACTTTTCCAAAATATCGCCGAGTTCCGAAAAGGCGAGCGGATGGGAAAGACGGTCGGAGCCTACCTCTACCGTGAGCGCGGGAATTTTCAATTTTTCCACGCACCAATCCTTATATCCGCCTGCCGACCGCAAAGAGTCTTTTAAGGGATAACCTGTGCATGCGCGCATACGCTCGGCATGCTTTTTATCGCGCAGCGCGCGAAACAGCGGCTGATAAAACCGCCAGTAGATTTCTTCCCCTTTCGTATGCCAGCTCACGGTAAAATCCGGAGAAACCGCATAGGTAAAATCTTTTAATGCAAGACTTTCGGGCGCGCAAAACGGCTTTTGCCCGATATAATTCGCGGGAGCGGGACGGGTCGCATTGCTCTTTCCCGTTCCCCAACGCGCATTGAAGTTAACGTTCAAATCTACCGCTTCGGCATTCGCCTTCCAAAGGGAAAAATCCTCGCCGCAGTTGACGCGCAATAAAAATTCCCGCCTCCATGCCTCTCTTACGCCCGAAATCCCGTTCGTTGCAAGTTCCGCGCCGTCCGGATTCATGAGCGGTAAAACCCATACTCCGCCTCTTTTTACGCCGCGTTTGACGTGTTCGAGCGCAAGATATGCCGTAATCCATTCCCGCGCGTGTATCGCATACTGCGAGATTCCGACGGGACGATCCCCGCCAACGTGAAACGCATATAAATTCCTGCCCTCGCACGATTGCCCGACGATCGTTTTTTCTCCCCGATAATCCTCGTAAAATCGACTGATTTCGCCGTAAACATTCACCGTTCATTCTATGAACAGATTATTTATGATATTCCGCGCCCGCGTTGATCATAAAGGCGCGATAAACCTGTTCGAGCAACACCACGCGCATCATCTGATGCGGAAACGTCATTTTCGAAAAGGACAATAATTCGTTTGCCGCCGATTTCACTTTTCCGTCCAGCCCGCAAGAGGAGCCGATGACAAAGGTAATCTCTTCTCCGCGGTCGCAAAGCGTTTTGAGACGGGTTGCGAACTGTTCCGAAGAACAGCCGCCGCCTTCCACGGCAAGCGCGATCGTATATCCGCGACAGGCGCGCAGAATTTCTTCCGCTTCCTCTTTTAGCGACGTGCGTTCGGGAAGCTCCCTTACTTCCGCTTTGCAAAAACGCAAAAGCCGTTTTAAATATTCTTCCTGCGCCGCGCGCCAATACTGCTCCTTGAGCTTTCCCACCGCAACGAAATATACCTTAACCACCTACGATTCCCTCTACCAACACGGCGATCCATTCCACACCGCAAACCAAAAGCCCGACGGCAGCGGCAAGAAAGAATGCCTTTCCCGCCTTCACGCCGCCTTTCTGTGCGTTGCGGCGGTCGAAAAAAACAAGATAAATCAGCGTACCCGCAAGACATAAACCGGAAACGACATACAGTGCGACCGTACTCCCCGCAGAAAGACCCAGCCCGTCGCCATAGCCGAGCGAAGTCAAAACGAGAATGAGCGCATTGTTAAAAAAATGCGCAACCATCGTGGGTAAAACGCTTCCTGCGCGCAGCGAAACAAGAGTAAAACACATTCCGCAAACAAATTGATAGAGCGTCTGCTCGGGATTTCCATGGAAGAGAGAGAACATTGCGCCCGAGATAAGCACGGTGGCGGCGTTTCCCCAACCCACGGCATGCATATTCGGGGACAAAATCCCGCGAAAGATCGTTTCTTCGAAAATCGCAGGGAGCAAAGCGATCACCGCCAAGGCGGGCAATAAATGCCAGCCGCTCAGGTTTGGCAAGGCGCTTTCCGACTGTTTATAACCGAATAGTTCGAGGAATTTAATAAACCAAGTATTCAGATAGGTAAGCGAAAACATGAGCCCGAATTGTAACACGATAGCAATCAAAAAATCATACCACTTGCAACCGCAATATATTTTTTTCAACGGTTGTTTGGTCCTTGAAAAATAAACAACAGCAGACGCTGCGAAACAAATCTGCGGCAAGAGATATGAGAGATATTTATACCCGTCGGAATCCGCATAATTCTCTCCCGCAACCGAAACCGCGATTGCCGAGACCAAAAAGCTCAACAGCACGGGCAATACGGCAGAGAGAGAATAAACGATCCCCGATTCCGTCATCGTCTGCCTATGCAACATCTCCCGATTTTGTACAACGTCGTTTTCCATGTGAGTATTATAGCGGATTTTTTCGCAATCGACAAATAAAAACTTTGCTTTTTTAAAATTTTATTATATAATAATTATGATGAGAACGATAGATACCAAAACAATCTCAGAAGTAGTATACCGTCTTGCGCGGAAAGCGGGGCTGACGCTGACGAACAGTTGCAGAAAGGCTCTCCGAGCAGCCGCCGCATGCGAGAGCGGCGCGGTCAGGTTCGCATTGGAAACGGCGCTGGAAAACGAGCGGACGGCGCAAACGGAACATATGCCCGTCTGCCAAGATACCGGCATGAGCGTTGTGCTCCTGGAAATCGGACAGGAAGTTTTTTTGACGGGCTCAGACTTAACCGAAGCGGTAAACGACGGCGTACGCCGCGCCTATGCGGACGGAAACTTCCGCAAAAGCATTTGCGATCCTCTCACGCGGAAGAATACGGGAGACAATACGCCCGCCCATCTTCACGTGGAAATCGTCGCAGGCGATCGCGTATCCGTCGTCTTTCTGCCAAAGGGATTCGGAAGCGAAAACATGAGCAAACTTTATATGCTCACGCCCGCCGAAGGACGCGAGGGAATACTGCGCTCGATCGTCGAAACGGTAAAACTTGCAGGCTCCCGCCCCTGTCCTCCCGTATACGTCGGCGTGGGAATCGGCGGCGCATTCGATTCCTGCGCGTTTCTTGCCAAAAAAGCGCTCACGCGCGAAGTAGGAAGCCGCCATCCGCGCGCAGATGTTGCGACAATCGAAGAAGAAGCGTTACAAAAAATCAACGGGCTTGGCATCGGCGCGCAAGGGTTCGGCGGAAAAATCACCGCGCTCGGCGTATCCTGCGAAATCGCCCCGACGCACATAGCAGGCTTACCCGTCGCCGTTAATATTCAATGCCATTGCGTTCGCTGCGAAAAGGAGATCCTTTAAATGAAAATTCTTCGGCTTCCTCTGTCCGATCAAGATATCGCCAATCTCCACGCGGGAGACGCGGTTTCTCTCTCGGGGACTATTTATACCGCGCGCGACTGCGCCCACAAACGCATTTTTGAATTACTCGATCGGGGAGAAGCGCTACCTTTCGACTTAAAGAACGCGTTCATTTACTATGCGGGACCTTGCCCCGCGCCCGAAGGCAAAGCATGCGGAAGCTGCGGACCCACCACTTCCGCACGCATGAACAGCTTCGCTCCCCGTTTGCTGGATATAGGGCTTGGCGGCATGATCGGAAAAGGCGAAATGAGCAATGAAGTGAAAGAAGCCCTTATCCGCAATAAAAAAGTTTACTTTGCGGCGATCGGCGGTGCGGGCGCCGTTTACGGAAACGCAATCAAAAAAAGCGAATGCATTGCCTTTCCCGATCTTTTAAGCGAAGCCGTTTATAAAATGCAGATAGAAAAGTTTCCTCTCGTTGTGGCAACAGACAGTTACGGCGAAAGTATTTACGGTAAAAGAGAAGAAATTTCTTAAAATTCCTTTTAAAATGCTTGCAAAATTTTCCGATTATGGTATAATCATAGCGTAATTTATGGGGATATAGCTCATCTGGTAGAGCGGTACGTTCGCAACGTACAGGTAACGTGTTCGAGTCACGCTATCTCCACCAAACGGAAAGATTGCCGCTATCGGCAATCTACGGGGGCATAGCTCAGTTGGTTAGAGCGCACGCTTCACATGCGTGAGGTCACAGGTTCGAGCCCTGTTGTCCCCACCAGAAAACGGGGTTAAATCGTATGATTTTACCCCATTTTTACTTTATTCCCAACCGTTTTTGAGTTGTACTCCAACATTTGACAATGAGCCTAATATCATTGGCGAAACCGATCAACCGGACGGTAGACAGAGTGAGAAAAGAGTGCGAAAGAGGTTGCCGCCGTGAACGAGGAAATATTGCAAGAAACC
>CAZFPP010000023.1:0-20336 GCA_964521125.1 uncultured Clostridia bacterium | reverse complement strand
GATGATTGCAAAATATCTTGAAAAAATCGGAGATTGTGCCGTGAACGTTGGAGAATGGGCAAAATATCTTGCTACGGGGGTGCATAGAGAGTATCAGTAGACGATTGAAACGGGAAAGATTATCACAAAATAAAGAAAAAAAACGAAGAAAAAATGAAAAAGCGGCGTCAAAGACGGTATCGTTTGTTCGGTTTTACTTTTTTTTTACAATTTTATGATAAATGAGTGACAAATCCTTGCTATACTTGTTATAATAGATACGTATAAAATCGTACGATAGAGGAGTATACGCTGGATTTATGAGCGCTATGGAGATCATAGAGATTGTAATGTGCATTCTCGGAGGAATGGGCGCGCTGCTTATCGGGATGCGGAGCTTATCGGAAAACCTGACGAAACTTGCGCACACCAAGCTCAAAAGTATGCTGAACAGGACGGCTAAAAACCGGTTTGCTTGCGTGGGGATCGGAGCGGTCGTGACGGTGCTGGGACAGAGTTCTGCATTCACCACAGTTATGGTAGTCGGACTTGTCAACGCGGGTATCATGAACCTTTTTCAGGCAACCGCGATGATCATGGGCGCCAATATAGGGACTACGCTCACCGCATGGGTCATCTCTCTTAATTCCTTCAATTTTACAACTTTTTTATTGGCGTTTGCGGCAATCGGCGTATTTATGACGATGTTCGGCGCAAACGAAAAAATAAAGGGAATCGGCAGCGCACTCTCCGGTCTCGGGCTCATCTTTGTTGGGCTTTCGCTGATGTCGGAGGCGATGTCGTTCGAGGTCGGTAGCAGCGCATATATTACGGTATCTTCACTTCTTGAAAAAATCAGTAATCCATTCCTTTTGCTCTTTATCGGAATTTTTGTGACCGCGCTCGTGCAATCGTCTACGGCAGTGAACGCCATCATCATCACGATGACTTCGTCCGGTCTTCTCATCGGGGGCGGCGCGGGGAATGCGGTATATTTTATTATCATCGGTTCGAATATCGGCACTTGCGTAACGGCGCTTATTTCTTCCATCGGCGCAAGCCCCAACGCCAAACGAGCCGCACTCATTCACTTCTTGTTCAACGTTTTCGGCGCGATCATTTTTACCGTCTTTTTGCTCTCTTGGAGCGGTTTTGCAGAGACAGTTCTCGTTCCGCTCTTTCCCGATTTGCCCGCTACGCAAATTGCGATGTTTCATACGCTCTTTAACGTAACGTGTACGATTTTATTCCTTCCGTTTATTAACATTTTTGTAAAACTTGCCAATTTACTTGTTCGCGAAGCAAAAGACGGCAGTGCGAAGACTCAACCCGTTCTCACTGCCGATCTCGACGACCGTCTTTTGCGCAGCCCCTCCGTCGCGCTCGGATATCTTTATCAAGAGACGGGAAAAATGTTTACGTATTCGATGAATGCGTTGGAAATTGCCGTAAACGCTTTTCTCGGGAAAGATGTATCCGCAAAGGAAAAGGTGCTTGAAATGAATGCGGAGCTTGCTCAAGCCAATCGGTTGGAGGTTTCCTATCTCGTTAAGCTTTCGGCAAGTTCGCCTGTGATGGAGGACGAACAGACGATTTCATCTCTGCATTATGTGCTTAACGATATTATGCGAATCGGAGAGCTTGCCGATAACGTGACGAAATATACGGGGCATTATGTAAACGATAAGTTGGAATTTTCGGGTGAATTTTTGAGTATGATACGGGAAATGTTTGCGAAAATCACCAATCTTTACATTCTATCGCTCGCTACTTTCCTCTATAAGGATTTTGCCAAACTTGAAGATGTGGATAAATTGGAGGACGAGATCGATAAAGATAGAAAGAAACTGATCAATGCGCATATTCTGCGGTTGAACGAGGGGAGATGCCAGCCGCAGAATTCCAATGTGTTTATCAATCTCGTGGGAAATCTCGAACGCGCCGCCGATCATATTACCTATATCGCTCATTCCATAGAACATAATAATTAAACCGACAGAGAAAAGACGTGACGAACAAAGTTTATCTGCCGGAGACGGTTCAAGTATTTGCGAGCTTGCCAAATGTACGCTCGATTTAAGCAACTCTCATTCGCAAAGCGATCAGTAAATTGGGCGAAGGAACGACTTTTCGCGTACAGTTTGCCAAGACGGACTAAAAGAAGAAAAAACATCAAAAATTCCCGAAAAAAAATGGTGCGTTCGGGAATTTTTGTGTTATAATGAAAAAAACGGGTTAATTAGTGAGTAATTTTTGGCATTTGGACGATAGCGTCAAATGCACCTGGAGATTATTATGAAGATTGTTATCAATGAAGAGGGGAAAATCCCCGTCGCTTCCGGCGGAATCGGTCTGTTTTTCGAAGATCTCAACTATGATTTAGACGGCGGACTCTACGCGGAGATGCTGGAAAACCGCAATTTCGAAGCAAAAGACGTACATGGCGAATGGGATCATTATATTGTGGATCAGGACGGCGGCTACGGATGGACGGCGTATCCCGAGGGGGCTGCCGTCGCGCTCAAAATCAAAACCGACCGTCCCTTGTTTTCCGAAAACCCCCATTATCTGCGTATTACGGCACAACAGGGCGGCAGCGGCGTAAAAAACAAAGCGTATGACGGAATCTATTTGAATAAAGGACTCAAATATAAATTGTCTTTTTATGTCCGTTCTTATGATTATAGAGGGAAAGCGTCCGTAGGCGTGTATCTTCAAGGCGTCCCCCTCGTCGAGAAGAAGTTTAGAATCAGAGGGGACGGAAAGTGGCGGAAATTTTCGTTTACGCTGAAAAGTAAGACGGATGCGGAAAAAGCGGACTTCGCTTTTACGCTTGGCGGTGCGGGAACCGTGCATGTCGATTGTTTCTCTCTCATCCCCGAAAATGCAATTTTGGGTATTTTCCGCCGTGACCTTGCAAAGCTGATGAAAGATATGAAACCCGGTTTTCTGCGCTTTCCCGGCGGTTGCGTCGTGGAGGGGAACAGTCTTGCAAATCGATATCTTTGGAAAGAATCGTTGGGACCCGTTGAACACAGAAAACATAACTGGAATCGATGGGCAGTGCACGCAACGGGACCGGATAACGGTTTCCGTTCGCAATTTTCTCACTACGGGCAGACGCTCGGCGTAGGATACTACGAATATTTCCTTCTTTGCGAATATCTCGGTGCAAAACCGCTTCCCGTGTTGAGCGTCGGGATCGCCTGCCAATATATGTCTACCCAGTTTGTTCCTTTGAACGATCCCGAGTTGGAAACGTATATTCAAGAGGCGCTCGATCTCATTGAGTTTGCAAACGGCGGCGTAGAAACGGAATGGGGCAGCGTGCGCGCAGAGATGGGGCATCCGGCGCCCTTTAATCTTGAATATCTCGGCGTGGGGAACGAGCAGTGGGAAACGGAGACGAATGAGTTTTACAAACGGTTCGAATTGTTTGAACGGCGTATCCACGAGAAATATCCCGGGATCAAGATTATAGGAACGGTTGGACCTACCGTGGAGACGGATTCTCACCGAAGCGCGTGGGAATGGACGCGTGGGAATCTTGAAAAGAACCCCGATTTCGTTTACGCTTCCGATGAGCATTTTTACGTTTCTCCGGAATGGCTGTATTCGCACACGAACGTATACGATAGCTATCCGCGCAACGCAAAAGTTTACGCGGGAGAATACGCGGCGCATGTTCCCGGCTCTGGTTGCGCGCTGTTCAACAGTCCTCAGGCCAATTCCTGGGAGGGCGCGCTCGCCGAAGCGGCGTTTATGACGGGGATGGAGCGCAATGCCGACGTTGTTGTGATGGCGTCCTATGCGCCCTTGTTCGGTAGGCTGGGTTATACGCAGTGGAGCCCGGATTTAATTTGGTTCGACGGCAAGAGCGCTTATGCAACGGTCAACTATTATGTGCAGCAACTTTACAGCTTATATACGGGCAATTTCTCTTTAAAAACTTTGGTGGAAGGAGAAGAAAAGGTATATGCCTCTGCGACCGAGCGGGAGGGGTTAACGTATGTAAAGATCGTTAATGCAGGCGAAGAAGAACTGGAAGCGGAAATAGACGGCGATTTCGATTTCGGCGTTATGACGAGGATTATCCGTATGGAAGGAGCGCTTTCCGATTTTAATACCATCGACGAGCCGGAAAAAATTGTTCCGCAAGAAGTTGCTCCTACTTCGGAACGGGCGTTAACGCTTCCTCCCCGCAGTTTCAACGTATTGGTATTCCGTAAATAATTTCAGGGAAAATCAGACCGCATGCTTGATATGCGGTCTGATTTTTATATATCTATAATTTTTTCTTATAGTTTTCATAAAAATTTACGAATGTGCGAAAGAGGAATTTCGGCGGCGAAACATTTGACTAAGCGCCATAAAAAACGTATAATGTTAAAGTAAATTCATGAAAAAAAATCAATCGGTAAGGAGAGCTATATGAACGTAACGGAAATGTTCGGCTGCAACGTATTCAACGACGAGATCATGAAAAATTCGTTGCCCAGAGAGGTGTATAAGTCCCTGCGCAAGACGATCGACGAGGGCGCGCCGCTCGATTCCAATATCGCGAGCGCCGTTGCAAACGCAATGAAGGATTGGGCGGTAAGCAAGGGGGCGACGCATTATACCCACTGGTTTCAGCCCCTCACCAATTTAACGGCGGAAAAGCACGACAGTTTTATCGAACCTTCGGGCGATAAAGTGATCATGCAACTTACGGGCAAGAGTCTTATCGTCGGGGAGCCGGACGCTTCGAGTTTCCCTTCGGGCGGTACGCGCGCTACTTCAAACGCCCGCGGTTATACCGCTTGGGATCCCACTTCCCCCTCGTTCGTCAAAGAGGGGACGCTCTATATTCCCACGGTATTCGTCTCCTATACGGGGGAAACGCTCGATAAAAAGGCGCCTTTGCTCAAATCCATGACGGCGCTCGATACGCAGGCGAAACGTCTTTTGAAAATGTTCGGCATCGAATGCCGGAAGGTCTCCACGACCGTCGGACCCGAGCAGGAATATTTCCTTGTGGACGAAGAGGTGTATTTGAAGAGAAAAGACCTCATTTTAACGGGCAGAACGCTGTTCGGCGCGGCGCCCTCCCGCGGGCAAGAGTTGGAAGATCATTACTTCGGCACCTTGAAAACGCGTATCTCCGATTTTATGAGGGATCTCGACGAAACGCTGTGGTCTTACGGGATCTTCGCGAAGACAAAACATAACGAAGTCGCGCCCGCCCAGCACGAGCTTGCGCCCGTCTTTACGACGACAAACGTCGCCGTAGACGACAACCAGCTCACCATGGAGCTCATGAAAAAGGTTGCGCAAAAGCACGGTCTCGTCTGTCTGCTGCACGAAAAGCCGTTCGAAGGCGTAAACGGTTCGGGAAAGCACAACAATTGGTCGCTCTCTACGGATACGGGGCTCAATCTGCTCGATCCCGGTGAAAATCCCGAAAGCAATCCACGGTTCATGCTCATTCTCGCCTGTGTGATTGCGGCGGTGGACCGCTATCAGGGAATCCTTCGCGCGTCGGTGGCTTCCGCGGGCAACGATCACCGTTTGGGCGCGAACGAGGCGCCTCCTGCGATCATTTCCGTCTATCTCGGCGATCAGCTCGGCGCTCTTGTAGACAGCATCGTGCTCGGCAGAGAATACGTGCCGAAGAAAGCGGTTCCCGGCTCTATCGGCGTACCCGAATCGCCTATTTTTCCCATTGATACGACGGACAGAAACAGAACGTCTCCCTTTGCCTTTACGGGCAACAAATTCGAGTTTCGTATGCTCGGTTCGCAGGCTTCCGTCGCCGATCCCAATATCATACTCAACACGATGGCGGCGCAGCTCTTTTCCGAGGCGGTGGATACGCTTTCCAATGCAAAGGATTTCGACAAAGCGTGCAAAGACCTCACGGAGTCGTTGCTCAAAAAGCATTATCGCGTGATCTTCAACTTCAACGGTTACGGTCCCGAATGGGAACCGGAGGCGGAAAAGAGAGGACTTCTCAACAACAAGACGACGGCGGACGCCGTTCCCGAATTCTTTAAACAGGACGCGATCGATTTGTTTGTCGGACAGGGCGTATACACAGAAAAAGAAGTGCTCGCGCGGGCAAATATCCAGCTTGAAAATTATATTAAGACCATCAAAATCGAAGCTCTTACCACGATTGAGATGGCAAAACAGGATATTTATCCGTCCGTCAATTGTTACATAGCAGAACTCTGTTCCGTCATCGCCGCAAAACGTGCGGTCAGTGAAAAATTAGCATGCAAGGCAGACGTTGCGCTCGCGGAACAGCTTTCCGGAATGAACGACGCCATGATGGCGGCGGTAGAAAAACTCGAAAAGGATTTGCAGGAGATTCCGGAAGCGGAGGGACCTGCGTCGCAGAAAATGGCGCACGTGATCGTACCCGATATGGAGTCGGTTCGTTCTATTGCCGACGGCATGGAAAAGCTCTGCTCTGCAGATTACTGGCCTTATCCGGGTTATACCGATTTGCTTTACAGCGTAAAATAACAGGTTTATATTGCGCGTTTTACGGAGTGTGAGACCGTAACATGCGCAAATACGCGAGGGGAAGGTGTGTGAGACCTCCCGTTCTGCGTAAAAATTCTGTGCCGCAATTTCAGCGGCGCGGAGAGATTTTGACGATTTTATGGAGGTATTTTTATGGACTTTACCGTTTGGTATCTGGTCGGAGCCGCGCTCGTCTTCTTTATGCAAGCCGGCTTCGCTATGGTTGAAACCGGCTTTACTCGTGCCAAAAACGCGGGAAATATCATCATGAAAAATCTGATGGATTTCTGTATCGGCACGGTGGCGTTTCTTCTTCTTGGCGCGGGGCTTCTTCTTGGCGAGGATGCGCTATTCGGATTGGTGGGAATTCCCAACTTCGATTGGATTTCGCAGTTTACCGCTACCGCGGCGGAGGGCACAAACCCTTACGTTTCCGATTTCGTATTCAATCTCGTCTTTTGCGCTACAACCGCGACGATTGTCTCGGGCGCGATGGCGGAACGCACGAAATTCTTGTCATATTGCATTTACAGCTTTATCATGAGTCTCTTCGTCTATCCCATTGAAGCGCACTGGATATGGGGCGGCGGCTGGCTTGCGCAAAACGGTTTTCATGATTTCGCAGGTTCGTGCGCCATTCATATGGTCGGCGGCACGTCGGCGCTTATCGGCGCCATCTTCCTTGGACCCCGCCTCGGGAAATATACCAAGGGCAAAGACGGAAAACTCAAAGTAAACGCCATTCCGGGGCACTCGCTTACGCTCGGCGCGCTCGGATGTTTCATTCTCTGGTTCGGTTGGTACGGATTTAACGGCGCGGCGGCCGGCAATATTCTTTCGCTGGGGCAAATTTTTATGAACACGACCATTGCGCCCGCGGTTGCCTCTTGCGCAACCATGACGTATACTTGGATCAAAAACAAAAAGCCGGACGTTTCCATGACGCTCAACGGTTCGCTTGCGGGGCTTGTGGCGATTACCGCTCCGTGCGACGTCGTTTCCCCTTGGGCGGCGGCGATCATCGGCGCGGTTGCCGGGATTCTCGTCGTAGTAGGCGTGGAAACGCTCGATAAGAAGTTGCATATCGACGATCCCGTAGGCGCGGTGGGCGTTCACTTTGTCAACGGCATTTGGGGAACGCTTGCGGTCGGCTTGTTTGCCGATCCTGCGATTGCGGCGGTTTCCGGTGCGGATATGGCAAGCGGCGGGTTGTTTATTACCGGTTCGGGGTTGCAGCTCGGGTGGCAGGTATGCGGCGTCGTAACGGTGCTCGCCTGGACGGTTGCATTGATGACTCTTACTTTCTTCCTTTTGAAGAAGACGGTCGGTCTCCGCGTGTCGAAGGACGAAGAGATAGAAGGACTTGATAAGTGCGAACACGCTCTTCCTTCCGCTTACGCAGATTTTACAGCGGTATCTCTCAATTCCGAGATCCTTGCGGCGGACGAACCGGAGGGCGTAGGCGTGACCGTTGTGAACGAAACGACGCCCGCGATCGCAAAACCGAGTACCGAGGCAAAGCTTACCAAAGTAGTCATCGTTACGCGGCAGAATAAGCTGGAAGAGCTGAAAGATGCGCTCAAAGACATCGGCGTTTCGGGACTTACCGTAACGCAGGTGTTGGGTTGCGGCGTACAAAAAGGCGCGCCGGAGTATTACCGCGGGGTAAAAGTGGAGATGTCCCTGCTGCCTAAGATCAAGGTGGAGATCGTCGTTTCCAAAGTGCCTGTTCAAACGGTTGTGGAAACGGTGCGGAAGACGCTCTATACGGGACATATCGGCGACGGCAAGATATTTGTCTACGACGTGGAGAACGTCGTCAAGGTGCGCACGGGAGCCTCCGGTTACGATGCTTTGCAGGATGAGGAATTATAGCGGAGCCTTAGACCGGTAGGCGGTTAAAACACTCATACGCTCTCTCTACATAAGGAAAACTCTCTGCTTTGCAGAGGGTTTTCTTGTTCACTGAGTTTTCTTGTAGTTTTCACAGACGGATTTTATCGAATACTTGACAGTTTGGAGAGGGAGTGCTAAAATTTATTTGTAAAATTGCCCATATCGAGAGAGAAAGAATATGAGTTATCTTGCATTGGAACATGTCAGTAAACGCTATCAGACGGGGGATATTGTCGTTCACGCGTTGGAGGACGTTTCGTTTGCGCTCGACGACGGCGAGTTTGTCGTCGTGCTCGGAGCAAGCGGCGCGGGTAAGACGACGCTTTTAAATCTCCTCGGCGGAATGGATGACGCGAGCGATGGGAAAATTTTTCTCGACGGGAAAGAGGTGACGGCTCTCAACAAACGGGGACTCACCGAATATCGCCGCAACGACGTGGGGTTTGTTTTTCAGTTTTACAATCTCATGCCCAATCTTACCGCGCTTGAAAATGTAGAGATCGCGGTGGAGATCTGTAAAAATGCGCTCGATCCCAAGGAAATTCTCACGGAGGTGGGGTTGGGCGATCGGTTGAAGAATTTTCCGGCACAGCTTTCGGGCGGAGAACAGCAACGCGTTTCCATAGCGCGCGCAATGGCGAAAAATCCGAAATTGCTCCTTTGCGACGAACCGACGGGAGCGCTTGATTACAATACGGGTAAAATGATTTTAAAGCTACTTTACGACGTCTCTAAAAAGCAGAAAAAACCCGTTATTGTCGTAACGCATAATTCTGCGCTGAAAGCGATGGCGGATAAAGTCGTTTATATCAAGAGCGGTCGCATCGAAGAGATCGAGGTAAACGAAACGCCCGTTTCCGTAGAGGAGATCGAGTGGTGAAGACGTATCTCAAAACATTGGAACGAATGTTTAAAAAGCACGTCGCGCGCTTTTTCTCCATCATTCTCATTGTTCTTGTCAGTGTAGGGTTTGTTTCGGGAATCGGTTCCGCAACGGATAAGATCAATTATAGCATGATTGACTATTACAAGGCGCAGAATGTGAGCGATCTCATTTTGAAAAGCGCCTCGGACGACGGTTTTTCCGAAGAAGATATTGCCGCGGTAAAAGCGCGCTATGGAGAAAATAACGTTAATACGGGAATGTCTGTAGACGTTGATTTGAAGATAAACGGGGAAAAACAGCTTGTAAGACTGTATTTTCTCGACCGGTTTGAAAATCCAACGGTGAACATGGCAGACAGCGTAGAGAAAATTGCGTTGCCCGTAGCGGAAAATGCGGTCGCCGTATCCGCTGAGAAATCAGATAATAAAATCAAAGGGATTGCGCTTGGAACGCAGATCGAGCTGGATTTCGCGGATATTTTGCGGCAACTCGCCCGGCAGAGCGGGGAAGAACTCGAAGAGACGGTAGACGGTTTACTGGATAATCTCGATACAGTAACCGTTGTGGTGAGCGAGACCGTGCAAAGTCCTTTGACGTTTGCAAACGACGGCGAGCCGAGCTATTTGAATTCCGCAGAGGATTTGGAACACGTTCCCGATACCGTCGACGGGGTGAACAGCTTGATCACGTTGGAAAATATCCTCTATCTGCCTTCGGATATCATTCCAACGCTCGGGGATGCCGTTCCGGATGATATGCTTTCGCTTTTGGAGATTTCGCCCGATATGCTTCCGTTCCTTCCCGAAGAGACGTTAGAACAGATAGAGACTTTACAGGAGTTGTCGGATTCGGCAGACGAGCCTCTTTTGGGAACGGGAGATATTTATCTTTCCTTTTCCAACCGTACGATGTTCAACGCGTTTTCCTCCCGTTACAAAAAATATTCGGCGGAACAAAAGACGGAAATAGAGGGGATTTTGGGCGAAGAATTCCGCTTTATTTCTCTCTACGATAATTACAGTTTTGTTTCCCTTCATTCTTACGCAAATAAAGTGATGGGAATCGGGTATGTTCTGATGGTTGCCTTTCTCTTTGTTACCGCGCTCGTCGTGCTTTCTACCATGACGAGGCTTTTGGAAGAGGAACGCGCGCAGATCGCCTGTTTAAAGACGCTTGGTTATTCGAATGCGAAAATTATCTTCAAGTATCTGCTCTTTGCGATGATCGCCACGGGGATCGGCGGAGTGGGCGCTTATTTCGTGGGAATCGGAATCGCGCGGCTGTTTTATTTGGTATTTCACTATTCGTTTACAATGCCGCCGATGTCAACGCACATTGCTATGATTTTTTTCCTCATTACTTTTACGGTTATCGTTCTTGCCACGCTGTTTGCGACGGTCTCCGCAGGACGCAAGCTCACGAACGATAAGCCCGCCAATCTGCTTCGTCCTAAGGTACCCAAAGCCGGTAAAAAGGTGATTATCGAAAGGATCCCGTTTATTTGGAATTGTCTCTCGTTTAAATATAAATCGACGGTACGCAATGTGCTGCGCTATCAAAGTCGATTTTTAATGACCGTAGTTGCAGTCGCTATCTCAACGGCGCTCGTGCTGGCGGGACTTGCGCTCTTGGACGTCTGTCTGTTCGGAGGGCTTGATTCCGTTTCCGTCATGCTGATAGCGGTGGTCGTCGTCATCTTCGCGGGACTGTTAACGGCTGTCGTTATTTATACGCTAACGAATATCAATATCAGTGAACGCAACCGCGAGCTTGCAACGCTCATGGTTTTGGGATATCACGACGGCGAGGTCGCGGGCTATATTTATCGGGAGATCTACATCGATACCGCGATCGGTATTATTTTCGGTTATCCGCTTTCGATGATATTGATGCGGGTACTGTTCAACATCATGGAGGTGGGAACGATTGCGGGCGTCTCTTGGTTCATGTGGCTTGCCGCTCCCGTGATCGTACTGTTGTTTACGTTTATTGTAACTATGCTTTTGCGGCATAAAATTGTGAAAATTGACATGAATGAATCTTTGAAAGCAGTAGAATAAAAAAAACGGTTTACATTGATTCGATTCGGTTGATATAATAGAAAGAGTATTTTAAAAAGGAGATATCGTTTTCTTTATGAACGTTGACCCATCTTTAGACGTTCCCCCAAGTAGTCTGTTGGCTGTTTCGCACGGCGCGATGGTCGGATTGCTCGTTGCGCTTATCATACTGATTGTTTTATCCGGTCTGTTCAGCGCAACGGAAACGGCTTATACAAGTTTTAGTACGGTGCGTATGCGGAGATATGCGCAAAAGAAGCGTTCGGCGCGGCTTGCCTTGAAGTTGAGCGAGGACTACAATAAAGTATTAACTACGCTTCTCATCGGCAACAATATCGTAAATATTTCGGCAGCTTCTATCGCAACCGTAATTTTCACGCAGATTTTGGGAGAAGATCTCGGTCCTACGATCTCCACCGTGGTTTTGACGGTGATCGTGCTCATTTTCGGCGAAGTAACGCCGAAGTCGCTTGCCAAAGAATCGCCCGAACAATTCGCCTGCGCGGCGGCATATCCGCTCCTTATATTTTCCTATCTCTGTTTGCCGCTCAATTGGCTGTTTTCCCAGTGGAAGAAATTTATTTTCTTTCTATTCGGCGTCAACAAAAAGAAACCGAAATATACCGAGGAAGAATTTAAAATGCTTGTGACCGACGTCAAGGAAGAAGGCGTACTTAACGAGACGGAGCACGAGCTCATCACCAAGACGCTGCGATATGACGAATTGCACGTCGGGTCGTGCATGATCCCGCTCGATCGCGTGATTGCCGTGGAAATCCGCGACAACTCCCGTCTTGTATACCGCATATTCCGTGAGACGAATTTTTCACGTATTCCCGTTTACAAGGGGACGAAACAGAATCTGATCGGCATTTTATATCGCGCAGATTTCTATGAAAATCTGCTTGCGGGCAGAACCAATTTTGAAAATATCGTGCGTCCCGTTTCCTGGACGACTCCCGACGTCAAACTTTCTGTACTGATGAAGCGCATGCAGAGTATGCGCGAGCACATGGTTATGGTGGGATCGAGCGGTAACGCACAGGGGCTCATTACCCGTGAAGATATAATTGAGGAACTTATCGGCGATGTGGACGATAAATACGATTTAACGCCCGTAACTTCGCCGTTGCAGCCCTTTATACCCGAACCGGAACAACCGGAGACGGTAGACGAAACGGAAGAATGACGCCCGTTCCATGAACATTATGAATTTACTTATTCCCTGTGCGACGGGACTGGAAGCGACCGTCAAACGGCAACTACAAAAACTCGGCTACGGAGATTGTCCCGCTCTGCACGGCAGGATATCTTTAAGCGGAAATTGGGAGGACGTTGCCCGTCTCAACGTGTTTTTGCGTTCGGGCGAGCGTGTTCTTTTAAAACTTGCAGAGTTTTCCGCGACCACCTTCGATGAATTATTCGAGGGTGTTTTTCGTATCCCGTGGGAGGAATATCTCTCTCCCCACAGCAAAATTCTCATGGAAGGAAAGAGTTATAAAAGCGAACTTGTTGCAATTAAGGCGACGGGCGGCGTTGCGAAAAAAGCCGTCCTGCGCCGTCTTAGCGAAAAACTCGGCGTCGCTTCGTTTGACGAAAGGGGAGAACGTACGGTTGTCGGTATTTCGATTTTTGAAAATATCGCGACGGTGACTCTCGATACTTCCGGCGACGGGTTGCACAAGCGCGGATATCGTACGCTTTCGTACGATGCGCCCCTCAAAGAAACGACGGCGGCGGCGCTCGTGGAAAATTGCTATTACCGCGCGGGGAAACCGTTTGCCGATCTCTTCTGCGGAAGCGGAACGCTGCCCATCGAAGCGGCTTTGTACTGTTTGAATATTGCGCCGGGGAGAATGCGGCAATTCGATTTTACAAAGTGGAAGTGCGCTCCCAAAACGCTCAACCGCGCCCGCGAGGAAGCGGAGGACGTGCGCGATAGAACAACGAAGTTGCATCTGTTCGCGGGGGATATCTCGGAAAAAGCCGTCTCTATCGCCCGATTTCACGCTAAAAAAGCGGGCGTTTCGGAACATATCTCGTTTTCCTGCGCCGATATGCGCGCTTTTTCTTCCGAAGAGAAGGGCGGCCTGTTGCTTTCCAATCCGCCGTACGGAGAACGGCTGAAAGAGAACGATTTATTTGCGCTTTACCGCGATTTCTCCCGCGTTTACCGCCGCCTCAATGAGTGGGATTGCGGTTTTCTCACTTCTTATTCGGGCGCGGAACGGGCGTTCGGACGGGCGGAAAGAACGCGTACGTTATATAACGCCAATTTGGAATGCCGGTTTTACAGTTATCGCGGGATGTCGGCTGTGAAAAAATGAGAATAATGTGAAAAGTGAACGAAAGGACAGTTCGGTACTTGACAAACGAGAGCCGTATTTTTATAATTGTATTGTTTAGAGAAATACAAACGGAAAGGAGTAAAATATGGAAATCAACAAATACTTTATTAAGTTATTACAAAGCATTAAGGCGATGGAGGGACTTGATTTCTTCATGGGCAAGGGAAAACTGTCGCAGACGGAATTTCGGTTGTTGCTGGAAATCGTGCTCGAAGGAGAAAAAGGGAACGATATCATTTCTTCCGAGCTTGCGCGCAGACTCGGGATCACCCGCTCCGCAGTTTCCCAAATCGTTACCAAACTTGAAGAAAAGAACGTCGTCAAGCGCGTCGCTTCCTCCACGGATAAAAAGATCGCTTATGTGAAACTTTCCGACGAAGCGCTTTCCGTCTTTAACGAACAGGGCAAGCGCGTGAATATGCTGATGGAGAGCGTTGTAAAAGAGTTCGGGGAGGACAGAATGCTCGCGCTCATTGCCGAATACGACGCGTTCAGCGCCGTGTTCAATCGCGTCCGCAAAGAAATGAGCGACGAAAAACGAGGACAGTAAACCTGTTTTGGGGTTAAATGATTCATGTTAAAACTATTTGATATCAAAAAAGATTACAAAATTGCCGCGGGAACCGTTCATGCTCTGAAAGGCGTGAGTCTCTCTTTCCGCAAAAACGAGTTCGTTTGTATTTTGGGACAGTCGGGCTGCGGAAAGACGACGCTTCTCAATATCATCGGCGGACTCGATCAATATACGTCGGGCGATCTCGTCATTCAGGGGAAATCCACTAAAGATTTCAAAGACAGAGATTGGGACGTGTACCGCAATCACCGCATCGGGTTTATTTTTCAAAGTTATAATCTTATTCCGCACCAGACGGTTTTGGGGAACGTCGAGCTTGCGCTTACGATCGCAGGGTTAAGCCGCGAGGAGCGCCGCGAGAGAGCGAAACACGCTTTGGAGCGCGTGGGACTCGGAGAGGAACTTTCCAAGCGTCCCAATCAGCTTTCGGGCGGTCAGTGCCAGCGCGTGGCGATTGCGCGCGCACTCGTGAACAATCCCGACATTTTGCTTGCCGATGAGCCGACCGGCGCGCTCGATACCGAAACGAGCGTGCAGATCATGGATCTTATCAAAGAGATCGCGGGCGAGCGGCTTGTCATTATGGTGACGCACAACGCCGATCTCGCGCAGCAATACGCCTCGCGCATTGTGCGCTTGCAGGACGGGAAGGTATTATCCGATTCCAACCACTATTCGGAGCAAGAGGAAGTTTTGGAACGGGCAGAAGCCGGAAAAGAGGAAAGTGACGATAAAAAACAGAAAAAAGCGCGCGCCCGCATGAGTTTTTTGACGTCGCTCGCGCTCAGCGGCAGGAACCTTTTAACAAAAAAGGGCAGGACGATTTTGACGTCCGTCGCGGGCAGCATCGGGATTATCAGCGTTTGTCTCGTGTTGGCGCTTTCCAGCGGATTTAACCACTACATAAAGCGCACCGAGGAGGATATGCTCTCCTATTATCCCGTACAGATTACGGAAAGCGCGTTCGATGTGACGTCGATTATGGCGGGATTTAATTCGACTTCCAATATGCCCGATCTTTCCGAATTGCAAGATAAAGTCTACGTCAATTCCTTTTTGACGGGGATCGCGCAAGGCATGACGGTAAGAAATAATATATCCCAAAACTATCTCGATTATATCGGCGAAATGGATGAAAGTTGGTATTACGCCATTCAGTATGGTTACGGCGCGACGCTTTCGGATAACCTCTTTACGGGCGCCTTGACGATGGATCGCGACAACGACGACGCCGAGGGAACGCGGTACATGTCGCTTGCCGATTTGAAAACGTTCTACATTTCCGAACTCACGCAACGCAAAGAAACGGCGAAATATGCCGAGCTTGCCTATCTCGTCGATTATCTGGGATCGATCGTCGGGAAAATGCCCGGCACCGATTTGTCGTCGGAAAACTACGGCGAGTACGTCCTTTCACAGTACGACGTCGTGGCGGGCGCTTTTCCCCAAAACGAGAACGAGGCGGTTCTCGTGATCGGCGGGAATAACGACGTAACCGATCTCACGCTCGTACAGCTGGGCTTGCTTTCCGAAAAGGATTTCATTTCCGTGCTTTCGGAAGACGGAAAGAAAGAAGAATATCTCTCCGTGACGTTCGACGAGATCACGAGTCATCCTTATGTTCTCTACTATAACGATTCCGTTTATTCTCAAAACGAAGAAGGAAACTATGCTTTCACATACGGCGGAGAAAAACAGTCGCTGGAAGTTTCGGAAAGCGAAGGCGTGCAGGTGAAAGTCAGCGGTATCCTGCGCCTCAAAGAGGGCATGACGTACGGCTGTCTCAGCAGCGGGCTGTATCTGACGGAATCGTTGGTGACAGATTATATCGCGCACAATATGCAATCGGCAATCGTGCAATGGATGAACAACGAGAGCAATTTACTACTCGGACAATATCACGTTTCGCCGGCAGAGCGTCTCAACGATTATTATTTCGAGACGTCGGTAGGCGGGAAAACTTATTACGTCAATGCGACCAACGACACGGCGCTCCGTACCGTAGGCGGGAACGATATGCCCAATAGCGTTTCATTGTATCTGCGCGACTTCGATAGCAAGAACGCCGTCACCGAATATCTCGACGCGTGGAATTCAAAATGCGAACAAGACGAAAGCTACGGCGGAGCAACGCTTTCCAAGGCGGATAAGGTCGTTTATACCGATACGGTGGGGTTGTTGATGGGCATGGTGCAGACGATGCTCGACGTGATCACCTACGTGCTTGTGGCGTTCACGGCGATTTCGCTCATCGTTTCGTCGGTCATGATCGGGATCATTACTTACGTCTCGGTTGTGGAACGCGTGAAAGAGATCGGCGTGTTGCGTTCGCTCGGCGCGCGTAAGCGGGATATCAAGAATCTGTTCAATGCCGAAACGTTCATAATCGGACTCACCGCAGGACTCATCGGTATTGCCGTCACTTATTTGTTATCCATCCCCATTAACGCGATCATCTATTCGCTTTCGGGAATTTCGGGAATTGCGTCTCTGCCCGTTCTCACGGCGTTTATTATGGTGGTCATCAGCGTTGCGCTCACGTTGATTTCCGGTTTGATACCGGCTTCGGCGGCGGCGAAGAAAGATCCCGTTATTGCGCTCAGAACGGAATAAAAGCAATCCGTTTAGGGCATACTGAAAACATTCCAAGGAAAGAGGTGTTTCGGTATGAAAAGAAAAAAACTTCCCAAACTCACGGACGAGGAGTATGAGGCGTATTTGAAATCACTCTTGAAAAAATAACGCAAACCGCGGCTTTAAGCCGCGGTTTTGTTATCGGTTAAAGTTTGCCGTCATTTTCACAAAAAATTCATCTCAATCTCTTTTCATTGCGTTTTTAGTATGATATAATAAGATAAAAACAGGCGATCGAGCCTACCAATGAGGAGAAATTATGAAACCTTTTCGTGAACTTTGTAAAATCGTAGAGCAGTTATCTCCGGAAGAATATACTGCCATTGTGACGGAAAAAACGGCAAAGATCATGCCCGCGCTTCATGCGGTCACAAACGATTTCGATTCGGCGCTTGGGATGTTCGCCGCGTTCATTATGGCATCCGTCTATTCGGACGGGAAATTGGACGAGGCAGAATACGAACTCCTTTTACCCGTGATGAAACCGCTTTTCGGAGAGGATTTCGATTATGCATCGGCAAAGGCGGTCGTAAAAGCGTTCAAGCCGGAGGGACGGGAACTCAAAATGCTTGTGGATCGTCTCGTCGATCTTTTGGGATTGCTTTCGGATGATTTGAAAGACGATATTGTCATTCTATGCTTGCTCGTTTGCGCGATAGACGGCAAGGTGACGGCGAAGGAGAAAAATTATATCAAACAGTTGATTCGCTGAAAAGGGATTGCTGTTTAGAGAGCGCTTCCCGCAGGATGTAAAAATTAAATTTAAATGGTTGTAAACGAAAGCGACCGAATATGGTATTCACAACCGGGTGAGTACCGTATTTTTTATGAATGCAGAAGCGATTTTAGATTACTCGGCAAAAACAGGCACAGAACAGAAAACATTTGTTGGGGTAGCGCAAATGATAAAAGCAGTAATATTCGATATGTATGAGACGCTTATAACTCATTTCGAAAGTCCGTTGTACTTTGGAACGCAGATGGCGCTCGATGCCGGTATTGAGGAAGAAAAATTCCTGAGAATATGGCGTTCGACAGAAGAAGACAGAACCATAGGGAAAATTGCTTTAGAAGAAGTTTTGGAAAAGATTCTTAAAGATAACGGTTGCTTTTCCGAGGAAAAAAAGAATTTTATTGTAGCAAAACGTATCCGTTGCAGCGAAGAAGCTTTTGAACGTCTGCATATAGAAATTGTTCCCATGTTAAGAGCGTTAAAAGAAAAGGGAATCTTGGTAGGATTAATCAGTAATTGCTTTTCGGAAGAAGCAACGGTTATTAAGAAAAGTAGATTGTTTCCCTTTTTTGACGCCGTATGTTTATCTTTTGACGAAGGAGTGAAAAAACCGAACCGGGCAATATTCAAAAGTTGTATAGATAAGTTAGGCGTTTTAGCCGATGAGTGTTTGTATGTGGGAGACGGCGGAAGCAATGAATTGGAGGCTGCGGAATCAATCGGAATGAAAGCCGTGCAAGCAGTGTGGTATCTGAAAGAAGGCGCAATGCAACCTGCCGGAAGAAAAGCTGATTTCAAACAGGTTGAAACGCCGTTGGACATTATAGATATTGTTTTATAAACTATTTTTGTAAAAACAAGATTTCAATGTCATATTGCGTAAATCGCTTGACGTTTTTTTGCGTTTATGATAAAATATAGTTAATGAATACGCAGAGGGTACCCTCTGTGTTTTGCGTTTCACGCAAAACACATGTTCCCTTTCGGAAATCGTCGGAAGATTAACATGAAAAAATTCAAAGAAACATTTACAATTACGCGGTCAGATGACATTGTATAAAAACTATCGAAAAAACCGGGGGTATCGTTCATGGCGCAATGTCTGCAAAAAAAATTGGGAAGTTTGAACAAGCATACAAATGAATTAGCGTTTTTATATATTTTACGATTTATTTTAGCATTTGCTATCGTCCTTGCCCATTGGCGTTTCAGCGGTATTGAAATGTTCGGGAATTTTTATGAAATAACTTGGCTTGGGGCGAATCAATGCTATATACTGATAAGCGGTATGCTGTTTTATTTAGCATACTATCAAAAATTGATCGACGAGGAACTATCGCCGTTAAAATTTTTACAAAAGCGATTGCTTAGAATTTATATATTATATGCAGTAACTGTAATCAGTGAAGTTTTGTTTAATCTGATAGCGGGAACATTTCATCTGGATTATTGGGATATTTTCAAGGCGCTATTCTTTTTCGGCGATTCGTTTTTTGTAAACGGTTCCGAGTCTCCTTTTAATTACCCCGCATGGTTCCTTTGCCCCTTATTTTTATCCTATATTTTGGCTTGCATAATAATTGTTCTTACCAAAAACAAAAGATCGATATGGTGGTTTCTCATACCGGTTGTTTATGGCGTTTTTGCATATAACACAAACGAACAACTAATTGCCTTGCCGCTGATTTTTTCTCCCCGAAACAGCTTATATGTTGCTTATTTCTTTATAGGTTTTTATTTAATGATATTCTTAAAAGAACATAAGGTTAACGTTTGGTTAAAATTTTTGTGCTTTGCTTTTTGCTTTATCAATTTATTTATACATTTCTATTTCCACGACAACGAAAAAATATCGGTATCCATCGGCGAGCAAACGGCTAATTTTGTGATATGGATTCCTTTGATTATCGCTTTATATGGAGCTAAAATCAATATTTGTTTCGATAATAAAATATGTAAGCATATCGGCAATTATTCTATTCATCTGTGGTTGTGGCACATTCCTTATCTTTCATTTTTAAGAATGATTCATTACACTATTTCACAGGAAAACCGTTTTTATATGCTTCTTTCTTTATTTTTGTGGTGTATAGCGTCTTATTTGATTCAAATCTCTTGGAGACCGATATTTACATTTTGTAAAGAAAAATTAAGTAAGAAAAAGTCGGTTTAACTTTGTTATCTCTTATCATTTAACGGTGATAATAAAGCAATAAAGGCATAAAGGCGCGGGATTGCTCCGCGCCTTTTGTCAAATTTGAGGCTTATTTGAAATTACAAATGCATACCGCGGTAAAGCCGTGTTCCTTCGTTATTCCCTTGGCGCTTCCTTCCGTACGCCTAAAATATGGATTCCGCGGTATTGCGCGGCATGGTAGGAGGCGAGCGTGCGCCCGAACGCGTCGTATGAGTGCGCTGCGACGAGGATATTATTTCCCGAAAAACCTACTACGACGGGAGAATGGTAAAAATCGCCCGTCGCCCGTCCGAGCTGCACGATATCTCCGATTTCTAACCGATCGAGGGGGACTTCTTCCGCGAACGGTCCCGCGCCCTCGTTGGAGACGAGAAAATTGTACAAATATTCCACGCCCGTCCAGCTTGCCGTGCGGTTGTCGGCGGAAATGTAATACCACCCGAACACGGGAGTGAAGTTCATGACCTTTGCGCCCGCGTAAATGCATTGAGAGGCAAAGTTGGTGCAATCGCCGCCGAT
>CAZFPP010000022.1:0-20704 GCA_964521125.1 uncultured Clostridia bacterium | reverse complement strand
AATAAAAAGTTCGGAATAACCCGAACTTTTTTTATTTCACCCAGTCCATAAACGCTTTGAATGCCGAGGGGAGCGCGTAAGAAGTTTTTATCTCCTCTGCCGTTGCCCATGTGAGCGCGGAATCATATGCCTTTGCGCGCACGAGATAGCCCGTCATATGCCATTCGATGTGCGTAAAGATATGTTTTGCCGACTTTTGGGCAACAATCTCGCCGTATTCCGACGGGTCTTTCTCTCCTTCCCATAACGGGAATTGCCAAAGCCCCGCCAAAAGTCCTTTCTCTCCGCGCTTTTGCAGGGCGTATTTCTCCTCTTTTTCAAGCACGAGCAACGTGATTTTCACGATTTTACGCGCTTTTTTCTCATTCCGAACGGGAAAGCGTTCTTCTTCTCCCGCAAGATGCGCACGGCAAACCGTCTGCCACGGGCACTGCGAACAAAGAGGATCTCCGTTGGGAACGCACACGATTGCCCCAAGTTCCATGAGCGCCTGACAGAAATCTCCCGCTTCCGGAGGGTAGACTTGCCGCAACAGGTCGGCAAAGTCGCCCTTCGTCTTTGCCTCGTCGATATTGCTATCGTCCGCAAACAGCCGCGTGAGAATACGCAAAACGTTTCCGTCCACGGCGGGACAGGGCAACCGGTAGGCGATGGAACAAATCGCGCCCGCGGTATAATCCCCTACCCCGGGAAGGGCGCGCACGCCTTGAAAAGTTTGCGGGAATCCTCCTTCCGCAATGAGCTTTGCCGCCTTATGCAAATTTCTTGCGCGGGAATAATAACCCAGTCCTTCCCACGCTTTGAGCACATCCTTTTCATCCGCCCGCGCCAAATCTTCCACCGTGTGGAATTTTTCCAGAAAGCGGAGATAGTATCCCTTTACCGCCTCTACCCGCGTCTGTTGGAGCATGATCTCCGAAAGCCAAACGCGGTAAGGATCTTGCGTGCCCCGCCAAGGGAGATCGCGTTTAGAGAAACGGTACCACTCCAAAAGAAGCGGTACCGCGCCTTTCAATAAAGAAAGATCCCGCATTAAAACAGCCCCGTAATGACGCCGTTTTCGTCGACGTCGATCTTTTCCGCCGCGGGGACTTTTGGAAGCCCCGGCATAGTGAGAATGTTACCCGTCAGCGCGACGACAAACCCCGCGCCTGCGGAGATTTTTACCTGCCGCACCGTAACGGTGAACCCTTCGGGCGCGCCGAGCTTTGTTGCGTCGTCCGAGAAAGAATATTGCGTTTTCGCCATGCATACGGGCGTTTTATCAAACCCGAGCGCGGTAAGACGAGCGATTTGTTCTTCCGCCTCGGGCGTATAACTCACCCCGTCTCCGCCGTAAATTTTGGTGACAACGGCGTTGATCTTGTCTTTGATGGGAAGCGTCTCGTCGTAGCAATAGCGGAACGCATTCTTCTCCTCGCAGAGCGAGACAATTTCGCGGGCGAGTTCTTCGCCGCCTTTTCCGCCCTCCGCCCATACGGTAGAAAGCTTCACGTTTACGCCGAGTTGTTTACATTTTTCAATGACAAGCGCAATCTCCGCATCGGTATCCGTAGGAAAACGGTTGACGGCGACTACGACGGGTAAGCCGTAGACGTTTTTCATGTTGGAAACGTGGCGCAAAAGATTGGGAAGTCCCTTTTCCAAAGCGGCGAGATTCTCTTGTCCCAACTCCGTTTTGGCAAGTCCGCCGTGCATTTTGAGGGCGCGCACCGTAGCGACGACAACGACTGCCGAGGGATTGAGTCCCGCAAAACGGCATTTGATATCGAGGAACTTTTCCGCCCCGAGATCGGCCCCGAAACCCGCCTCCGTCACGACGTAATCGCCGAGTTTCAACGCCGTTTTGGTTGCGATCACGGAATTACAGCCGTGCGCGATATTGGCAAACGGTCCGCCGTGTACGAGAGCGGGCGTGCCTTCGAGCGTCTGTACAAGGTTTGGTTTCAACGCGTCTTTTAAGAGAGCGCACATTGCGCCCGCCACCTTTAAGTCTCCCGCCGTCACGGGCTTATCGTCCGTCGTATACCCTACGATGATGCGGGCAAGGCGCGCTTTTAAATCGGAAAGCGAGGTGGCAAGGCACAGCACCGCCATCACTTCGCTCGCGACGGTGATATCGTAACCGTCCTTTCTCGGCACGCCGTTTTTGCCGCCGCCCAGTCCGTCCTCGATATTGCGCAGCTGTCTGTCGTTCATATCCACGCAACGCCGCAGCGTGATCTTGGAAGGATCGATATTCAGCTCGTTGCCCTGAAAAATATGGTTATCGAGCATGGCGCAGAGCAGGTTATTCGCCGCGCCGATGGCGTGGAAGTCGCCCGTAAAGTGCAGATTGATTTCCTCCATGGGAACGACTTGCGCGTAACCGCCGCCTGCCGCTCCGCCCTTAATCCCGAAAACGGGTCCCAGAGAGGGTTCTCTTAACGCGACGACAACGTTTTTGCCGATGCGCGAAAGTCCGTCGGCAAGTCCGATGGTAGTGGTCGTTTTGCCTTCGCCCGCCGGAGTGGGCGTAATCGCCGTAACAAGAATGAGCTTGCCGTCCTTTTTATTCCTTTTCATGACGGAAAGGTCGATCTTCGCCTTATATTTGCCGTAATATTCGATCTCTTCTTCACAAAGTCCCGCCTTCTGCGCAATCTTGGAAATATGCTTTAAGTCCGCTTCCTGCGCGATTTCGATATCCGTTTTCATCATTTCCTCCTTATGCGGTCACTTTGTAAAATAGTTTACCGCGCTTTCGAACAGTTTCATATCGTAATTTCCCGGAACGTTCTTGTACAGGCCGTACCCTTTACGTTCCGCATGTCCCATTTTTCCGAAAACCCTGCCGTCGGGCGATAAAATGCCCTCGATTGCATATGCGCTGCCGTTGGGATTGAAACGGATATCCGTCGTCGGCTCGCCGTTCAAATCAACGTATTGCGTCATGATCTGTCCGTTTTCCGCAAGCTTTCTGATAAGAGGTTCGGGCGCGATAAACTTGCCCTCGCCGTGAGAAACGGGCACGGAGAAGATATCGCCCGTTTTCACCCCCGCAAGCCAAGGGGATTTTGCCGAAGCGACGCGCACGTTCACAATCCGCGATTGGTGCCGCGCAATGGTGTTATAGGTGAGCGTCGGGCAGAATTCATCCGTTTCGATAATCTTCCCGTAAGGCACAAGCCCTAACTTGATGAGCGCCTGGAATCCGTTACATATCCCGCCCATCAATCCGTCTCTATCGTTTAACAGCCGCTCTACCTGCTCTTTGATCTCCGCGTTGCGGAAGAACGCCGTAATGAATTTTCCCGAGCCGTCCGGTTCGTCGCCGCCCGAAAATCCGCCGGGAATAAACAAAATCCGACTCTCGCCGATGCGTTTTGCAAACGCCTCGACGGAGCGGGAAACCTCCGCCGCGCTGTTGTTGCGAATCACGAAGATCTCCGTCTCCGCGCCCGCGTCCTCAAACGCTTTCGCCGTATCGTATTCGCAGTTGGTGCCGGGAAATACGGGAATGAGCACGCGCGGCTTTGCGCATTTTTGCGCGCATACGGCGCCGCTTCTCCCCTCGTAAGAGAACGCCTCCGTCTTTTCCGCTCCGCCGATGTTACACGAATAGACCGGCTCCAATTTAGCTTCGTAAATTTTCTGCTCCGATTGCAGGGAAACGCTTTCTCCGCGATAGGAAATACTTTGCTCCGCCGTCGTCACGCCGAGAGGCAAGCCGACGCTTTCCTCTCCCGAAAGCTCTAAAATAAACGCGCCGTAATTGTAGCCGAAGATCTCCTCTAAGGAAACGCCTTCACTGTAAGCGAAACCGATGTTATTTCCAAAACACATCTTCATAACGCCCTCGGCAACGCCGCCGTAAACGGGCGTGTAGGCGGAAACCGCCTTCTTCTCGCGGAGAAGCTTGGTAACAAGCGCAAAATTTTTCATCAACGAGTTTGCAACGGGCAATCCGTTCTCATACGCGGGCTTCAAGAGGACGACTTTATGCCCCGCCGCTTTGAATTCGGGGGAAACGGTCTCGTCTACTCTGCCCGTCGTCACCGCGAAGGAGACGAGCGTGGGCGGAACGTCGATATGTTCGAAGGTTCCGCTCATGGAATCCTTTCCGCCGATTGCCGCAACGCCGAAATCGAGTTGCGCCTTGAACGCGCCTAAGAGCGCGGAAAACGGTTGTCCCCAACGCGCCGCGTCGTGCCCGGGTTTCAAAAAGTATTCCTGGAAGGTAAGATAGACGTCCTCGTAACTTGCGCCGCTTGCAATCAGCTTTGCAACGCTCTCTACAACGGCGAGATACGCCCCGTGGTAAGGGCTTTGTTCGGCGATATACGGATTGCCGCCCCACGTCATATACGAAACGGTATCGGTATGTCCCTTTTCGGTAGAAACAAGGTGAACCATCGCCTGCGGAGGCGTCATTTGATATTTCCCTCCGAAGGGCATGAGCACCGTGCCCGCACCGATCGTCGAATCAAACCGTTCGGAAAGTCCGCGTTTGGAGCAGACGTTCAAATCGCCCGCAAGACTCTCATATCCTTTTATAAACGCCTGCGGAATTTCTTTATAAATTTCTTTAATTTTTTCGGGCGCGACAAAGGTGTGTTTTTCCGCGCCGTTGGAATTGAGGAATTCCCTGGAAACATCGACGATCGTCTTTCCGTTCCATTGCATGACAAGGCGCGGACTTTTTGTAACTTCCGCAACAACCGTCGCTTCCAGGTTCTCCCGAGCGGCAAGCGCGATAAATTGCTCCGCTTTCTCCGCTTCGACGACGACCGCCATGCGCTCCTGAGATTCGGAGATGGCAAGCTCGGTTCCGTCCAGCCCGTCGTATTTCTTGGGCACGGCGTTGAGATCGATTTTCAACCCGTCGGCAAGCTCGCCGATGGCAACCGAAACGCCTCCCGCGCCGAAGTCGTTACAGCGTTTGACGAGCAGCATTGCCTCTTTGTTGCGGAACAGACGTTGCAGCTTTCTTTCTTCGGGAGCGTTCCCCTTTTGCACTTCCGCGCCGCAACGGGAGAGCGATTGCAACGTATGCGATTTGGAAGAACCGGTTGCGCCGCCGCAGCCGTCGCGACCCGTTCTGCCGCCGAGGAGAATGACTTTATCCCCCGCCGCGGGCGCCTCGCGCCGTACGTTTTCCGCAGGCGTCGCCGCGATCACCGCGCCGATTTCCAAGCGTTTCGCAACGTAACCCTTATGATAGATTTCGTCTACCTGACCCGTGGCAAGACCGATCTGGTTTCCGTAAGAGGAATATCCCGCCGCCGCCGTCGTAACAAGCTTGCGCTGGGGAAGCTTTCCTTCCATCGTCTCTTTTACGGGAAGAAGCGGGTCCGCCGCGCCCGTCACGCGCATGGCGGCATAGACGTAACTTCTGCCGGAAAGCGGATCGCGGATCGCCCCGCCGATACAAGTGGCGGCTCCGCCAAACGGTTCGATCTCCGTAGGATGGTTGTGCGTCTCATTCTTAAAGAGCAACAGCCAATCCTCGTCCTTCCCGTCGTGATTTACCTTGATCTTTACCGTGCAGGCGTTGATCTCCTCCGATTCGTCTAATTTTTCAAGCATACCGCGCTTTTTGAGCACTTTTGCCGCTATTGTGCCGATATCCATGAGATTGACGGGCTTAGTGCGGTTGATCTCTTTGCGCGCCGCGAGGTACTCCTCATAGGCGGTCTGCAACAGCGCGTCCTCGAATTTCACGCCGTCGATGGTCGTTAAAAACGTCGTGTGACGGCAATGATCGGACCAATAGGTGTCGATCATGCGGATCTCGGTGAGCGTGGGGTCTCTGTTTTCCGTCTTGAAATAATCTTGACAGAATTTGATATCGTCCGCGTCCATCGCAAGCGCATACCGATCGGCAAACGCCTGCAACTGCTCTTTATCGAGCTGTAAAAAGCCGTGCAACGTCTCCACCTCCGTGGGGACGGGGTGATCTATCTTCAACGTTTCGAATTCATTCAGACTTGCCTCGCGGCTCTCAACGGGGTTGATGACGTAATGTTTAATCGCGTTGATCTCCTCCGCGGAGACGTTTCCGTAAACGGCGTAAATTTTCGCCGTGCGCACCAAGGGACGTTTTCCCTTAGAAATGAGCTGAATACACTGCGCCGCCGAATCCGCGCGCTGGTCGAACTGCCCCGGGAGGTATTCCACGGCAAACACCTGCGCGCCCGAAAGATTTACGTTTTCCGTCGCGACGTCCATCTGCGGCTCGGAAAACACCGTTTTCACGCAATTATCGAACAGTTTTTTGTCAATCTCCTCCGCGTCGTAGCGGTTGATGACGCGAATTTTCTCCGCGCCCTTGATTTCAAGGAGTTCTCTAACGTCCGATAACAGCGAACGCGCCTCCTGTTCGAAACCCTCTTTCTTCTCAACGTAAATACGATAAACCATAATGTCTCCTTATGAAAGAGCAAGCAAGGCGCGCTTGCCGATATCCTTTCTCATATAAGCGTTTTCAAAGTGAATACGCCGCGCCAAACCGTAGGCGTTTTCGATTGCTTCCCGCAAAGTTCCCGCCGTCGCGACCGCGCCGAGCACTCTGCCGCCTGCGGAAAGCAGCTTTCCGTTTTCCGCCTTGGCTCCCGCGATATAAATATTTTCGTTTTCCTTTGTTTCGGGCAACGTGATTTCATAGCCCGTTCGATAGTGTTGGGGATAACCCTCGGAGGCGAGAACCACGCAGCACGCCGAACCGCTTGAAAAACGCACCATATCTTCCGTAAGTTTGCCTTCGCGCACGGCGATCATGATCTCCAAAAGATCGCTTTCCAGAAGAGGCAATACGACCTGCGTTTCCGGATCGCCGAAACGACAATTATATTCGATGACTTTGGGCCCCTTAGGCGTGAGCATAAGTCCGAAATAGAGACAGCCTTTGAACGTTCTCCCCTCGGCGTTCATCGCGCGGATCGTGGGAAGAAAAATTTTCTCCATGCATTCCTCTGCGATTTCTTTTGTATAGTAGGGATTGGGAGCGATCGTCCCCATGCCGCCCGTATTCAATCCCTCGTCGCTGTCTTTTGCGCGCTTATGATCCATAGACGAGACCATGGGAACGACGATATTCCCGTCGGTAAAGGAAAGCACGGAGACCTCGGGTCCCGTTAAAAATTCTTCGACGAGAATGCTGTTCCCGCTCGCGCCGAAAATTTTATCGCACATGATTCCCTTTACGGCTTCTTCCGCCTCTTTCTGGTTTTGGGCGATCACGACGCCCTTGCCGAGAGCGAGTCCGTCCGCTTTGATCACGGCGGGGAAATCCCCTCCTTTCAAATAGGCGATTGCCTCGTCCGCGTCTGTAAACGTCCTGCTTTCCGCAGTGGGAATGCCGTATTTTTTCATTAGATCTTTGGAAAAAACCTTACTTCCTTCGATGATCGCGGCGTTTTTACGCGGTCCGAAACAGGGAATTCCCAACTCTTCGAGCGCGTCCACGCAGCCCAATACAAGCGGATCGTCGGGCGTGACGACGGCGAAATCAACTGAATGCGTTTTCGCGAAATCGACGATCCCGTTCAAATCGGTCGCCTTTACGGGATAGCATTCCGCATCGCGCGCAATCCCGCCGTTCCCCGGAAGCGCATAAATTTTTTCACACTTTTTACTCTTTTTTAATGCTTTGACGACGGCGTGTTCTCTGCCGCCTCCGCCGATGACAAGAATATTCATAAATCACCTCTACCGGCCAATTAACACATTGTCCCCAACTTCACTCAGTGGTGGAACAGTCTCATTCCCGTGAACGCCATTACCATGTTATGTCTGTCCGCCGCCTCGATGACGAGATCGTCCCGCACCGAGCCGCCCGGTTCCGCCACGTAAGAAACTCCGCTTTCCGCCGCACGCTCGATGTTATCGGAGAACGGGAAAAATGCGTCGCTCCCCAAAGAAACGCCCGTAACCGTCTTTAAGTACGCCTTCTTTTCCTCGCGGGTGAAGGGAGCGGGACGAACGGCGAAATTCTTCTGCCACTCGCCCTCCGCAAGCACTTTCTCGTAATCGTCGGAAAGATAGAGATCGATGAGATTGTTTTTCTCGGGTCTGCCCACGCTCTCCGCAAATTGCAGAGAAAGAGCCTTTTCGTGCTGACGCAAATGCCACAAATCCGCTTTCTGCGCGGCAAGACGCGTGCAATGAATGCGCGATTGCTGTCCCGCGCCCACGCCAATCGCCTGTCCGTCTGCGGCAAAGCACACGGAATTGCTCTGCGTGTATTTTAACGTGATGAGCGAAATAATGAGATCAATCGCCTTGTCCTCGGGTAACGTCCGATTCTTCGTCACGATATTGGCAAGCAAGTCTTTGTCGATTTTAAAATTATTTCTGCCTTGTTCAAACGTGACGCCGAACACCTGCTTGCGTTCGATTTCTTCGGGCACATAGTCGGGATCGATTTTTACGATATTATAGCCGCCCTTTCTCTTCGCCTTCAAAATTTCCAACGCCTTGGGGGAATAAGCGGGCGCAATGATCCCGTCCGAAACCTCGCGGGAAATGATTTTTGCGGTCACCTCGTCGCACTCGTCCGAAAGCGCGATCCAATCCCCGAACGAGGACATCCTGTCTGTTCCGCGCGCTCTTGCATAGGCGCAGGCAAGCGGAGAATCATCTAATCCCTCGATATCGTCTACAAAACAGGATTTTTTCAGCGCCTCGGAAAGCTTTTTCCCGACCGCCGCAGACGTCGGAGAAACGTGCTTGAAACTTGTTGCCGCCGCCATGCCCGTATTCGCCTTGATCTCTTTCACAAGCTGCCAAGAGTTGAACGCGTCTAAAAAGTTGATGTATCCGGGTCTGCCGTTTAAAATTTCCACAGGCAGATCTCCGCCGTTTTGCATGAAAATGCGCGCAGGTTTCTGGTTTGGATTACAGCCGTACTTCAATGAGAATTCGTTCATATGTCACCTCGTGTATTTATTATAGAGTATATTTTCCGTCTCGCCCGTTTTCAAATCGATGGCGCGGCAATAAAGGGCAATTTTATTTTCCCCGTCGAGCGCGTTCCAGATTTCGTCGGCAAACGTTTTTAAATCGTTGGGAACGAGCACGGCAACGGGCTCCCCCGCAAAGGAGGGCAACGGATTTCCGTCCTTCTGATAGGTGCTGATAAAGTGTCCCGTTCCGCTGACCGGTTCGTAGTCGAAACAGAAACGGTTGCACTTCTTCCCCTTTTTATCCGCGCTCTTCAAAATGGAGATCTCATAGGAGAACGGCTTTTTAAGATGTAAAATTCCGCTGATACGCGGGGTAAAGTTGGGAGCGTCCGGCTCGAATTTCCGCGTTTTCAGCGCGCCGCGGAAGCATTTTCCCGCTTTTAAATATTCTTCGACGGTATCCGTCTGATCGCCGTTAGTCACAATGACGTCGCTTCCCACGACTTTTACGGGCGAATAGATGATGAGCGAAGGATCCTCCACCTTGCTCGCGTCAAACGGCTCGGTTTTCAGTCCGTCGCCGTCCTCCACAAAGATACGGTTGCGGCTGTTTGCGCTTCTTCCCGAAATAAAGTAAGCGAAAACCGCTCTCTTTCCGTCTTTGCTCTTGCCGAGAACAAGTCCCCGTCCTACGTAAGACTTTCCCGCTAAAACTTTTTGCATGGTCTTTCTCATATGTTCACTCTCCCAATAATTTTTTACAAACCGTTTCGACCGCCTGCGGCAGAATCACCCATTCCGCTTCGCGCATGACGCGCTGCTGCAAACTCTCGGGCGTATCGTCCTCCTTCACTTCCACCGCCTTTTGCGCTATGATGGGACCGCCGTCGCACACCTCGTTGACGTAATGTACCGTTGCGCCCGTCACTTTTACGCCGCGCGCAAGTACCGCCTCGTGCACATGCAAGCCGTAAAAACCCTCGCCGCAGAAGCTGGGAATCAGCGCGGGATGCACGTTGATTATGCGTTCTGGATAGGCTTTTACGAATTTTTCGCTCAAAATCGTCATGAACCCCGCAAACACGACAAATTCAATCCCTCTTTCTTTGAGGACGGCAAGGATCAACTCCTCTCGTTCGTCGCGGTCTTTGATCTCTTTTCGGTCGAACACCGCCGTTTCAATCCCCATGCGCGCCGCGCGCGTGAGAACGAACGCCTCTTTATGATCGGTGACGACGAGTTTCACCTCGCCGTGCGGAATAAGCCCCGCTTCCTGCGCGTTGACGATCGCCTGAAAATTGGTGCCGCCCCCCGAACAGAGTACGGCGATTGCGATTTTTTTCATAATAATACCACACCGTCGTCGCTTTCTATAATTTCTCCGACGATATATGCGTCCTCGCCGTTCGCTTTTAAAATTTCAACGGCGCGCTCCGCGTCCTCTTTTGCCACGACGACGCTCATGCCCACGCCCATATTAAACGTGTTAAACATATCGTGCTCGGAAATTTTTCCTTTTTCTTGAATGAGACGGAAAACGGCGGGCGTTTTCACATCGCTCTTTTTGATTCTCACACCCAATCCCTTGGGAATGGAACGGGGCATATTTTCGTAAAATCCGCCGCCCGTAATATGAGAAACGCCTTTCACTTTCACCTGTTCAAACAGCGCGAGCATGCATTTGACATAAATTTTAGTGGACGCGAGCAGCGTCTCTCCGAGAGACTTTCCGTCAAGCTCTTTCAAGGGCGAAGTTAAATCGCAATGTTCCACGTCGAAAACCTTTCTCACGAGGGAAAACCCGTTGGAATGCACGCCCGAAGATGTAAGCGCGATCATGATATCCCCTTTTTGCATGGTTGTCTTATCGATGATCTTACTCTTATCGACGATTCCGACGGAGAATCCCGCTAAATCGTAATCGCCCTCCGGCATTGTTCCGGGGTGTTCCGCAGTCTCGCCTCCTACGAGCGCGCAACCCGCCTGCACGCAACCCTCCGCAACCCCGCCGACAATCTCGGCAATGCGCTCGGGCACGTTTTTTCCGCATGCGATATAATCGAGAAAGAAAAGAGGCTTCGCGCCGCAACAGATGATATCGTTTACGCACATGGCGACGCAGTCGATTCCGATGGTGTCGTGTTTATCGAGAAGTTGCGCAAGGCGCAATTTCGTACCGACGCCGTCCGTTCCCGAAACGAGCACGGGCTCTTTGAGAGAGCCGAGCGCAAGCGGGAACAGTCCGCCGAAATCGCCGATATCGCTCTTGCCGTTCGGCATGGTGCGGGCGACGTGTTTTTTCATCAGCTCCACCGCCTTATATCCCGCGGTGATGTCTACCCCCGCCTCTTTGTAGCTTTCCGAATAACTTTTCTCCATGGCTTATTTCTCCTGATTTTTTTTCTGAAATTTGGGATTCTCGCTGATCGGGCGTTCAAACCTGTTTTTGTTTCCTTCGGCGGGAATCTCCGTGGGGTAATTTCCGTCGAAACATGCCGAACAGAACGCGCCGCACTTCTGTCCCGTGATGCGGGGCAGATATTTTACGTCTAAAAATCCCACTGAATCCGCACCGATGATCTTCGCGATCTCTTCGTTTGTGTGCTTGCAAGCGATGAGATTTTCCCGCGAATCGATATCCGTACCGTAATAGCAAGGATTGAGAAAGGCGGGCGCGGAAGAAAGCATATGCACTTCCTTTGCCCCGTCCTCTCGCAGAAGGCGAACGATACGCCCGCTCGTCGTGCCGCGCACGATGGAATCGTCGATGAGAATAACGCGCTTGTTCCTTATCTCCGAAGTGATGACGTTGAGTTTGATCCGAACTCTGTCTTCCCGCGCCGCCTGTCCGGGCGCGATGAACGTTCTGCCGATATATTTGTTTTTGATAATACCGATTCCGTAAGGAATCCCGGAGGTCTGAGAGTAGCCGAGCGCGGCGTCGAGACCGGAATCGGGCACGCCTACGACAACGTCCGCCTGAATGGGGTACTGCTCCGCGAGAAAAGAGCCGATCCGTTTCCTTGCCTCATGTACAGAACATCCGTCGATCACCGAATCGGGTCGGGCAATATAGAAATATTCGAACGCGCAAAACCGCTTGTCCTGCCCGCAATGCTCTTTATTGCTTACGATACCGTCCGAAGTGAACACAAGCATTTCGCCCGGCTCAACCTCGCGCACGAGCTTTGCGCCCACGCTGTCGAGCGCGCACGATTCCGAGGCGACGATATACGCGCCGTCCTCCCGCACTCCGTAACAAAGGGGGCGAAATCCGTGCGGATCGCGCGCGGCGATGAGTTTGCTCGGCGACATGACGACGAGCGAATAGGCGCCCTTGATTCTGTCCATTGCAGAAAGTACCGCCTGTTCGATAGAGCGCAGTCTGATGCGTTCTTTGGTGATAACGTAAGAGATAACCTCGGTATCCGACGTGGTATGAAAGATACTTCCCTCGTTTTCGAGTTCGGAGCGAAGTTCATAGGAATTGACGAGATTTCCGTTATGCGCAAGCGCCATGTTCCCCTTCAGGTGGTTGACGACGATGGGCTGGGCGTTTTCCCTTCCTCCCGCGCCCGTCGTAGAATAACGAACGTGACCGATCGCCATATTTCCTTCTCCGAGGCGGAGAAGGACGTCCCGCGTGAACACGTCGTTGACGAGTCCTACGTCTTTATGCGCCGTAAACACGCCGTCGTCGTTCACAACGATTCCCGCCGATTCCTGCCCGCGGTGTTGCAGCGCAAACAAAGCGTAATAAGCAGTGGAGGCGACGTCCTGCTTCCCGGGAGCGAATATCCCGAATACGCCGCACTCCTCGTGAATGTGTCCTGTCATAAAGCCTCCCGAACGTTATTCTTTTCCGTTCCAGCAATAGGTACAGAGCTTGCACGGCTCGATACCAATCGCCTCGATAAGCCCTTCCAGCGACTGAAATTCCAAAGATTCGAACTGAAATTTCTCGCAAATCGCCTTTCTCATCGCCTTGCCGCGTTGGGTGGAAGAATCGCTGTATTCTTCAATGTGTCGCAACCCTTCTTCCCCCTCCAACTCCACGATCGTCCGGCGGGTAATGAGCTCCATATCGCTCGTAGAACGCGAAAAATTCAGATATTTACATCCGTACATAATGGGCGGACATGCGGAACGCATATGAACCGATCTTGCTCCGTGCGAATAGAGAAAGTCCACCGTCTCTTTGAGCTGCGTCCCGCGCACGATGGAATCGTCCACAAGCAACAGATTTTTCCCCTCGATCAGCTCGTGAACGGGAATGAGCTTCATTTTCGCAACTTTATTGCGTTCCGATTGGTTGACGGGCATAAAGCTGCGCGACCAGGTGGGCGTATATTTGATATAAGGACGGGCGAACGGAATCCCCGCTTCGTTGGCATAACCGATCGCGTGCGGAGTGCCGGAATCGGGTACGCCGCCCACATAATCGATCTCGCGGGACTTATTCCCCTCCGCGTCTCCTTTTGCGAGAATACTGCCGTTTCTGCAACGCATCATTTCGACGTTGACCCCTTCGTAATTGGAAGTAGGATAGCCGTAATACGTCCATAAAAAAGCGCAAATCCGCATTTCTTCGCGCGGCGGGGCAAGTTGCGTAACGCCGTCTGCCGAAATCTCCACGATTTCCCCCGCTCCCAGCTCGCGCTCGTCCCGATAACCGAGCTTTTTATAAGCGAACGATTCAAAGGAGACGCAGTATCCGTCCTCGCATTTTCCGATAAGCACGGGAAGCCTGCCCAACCTGTCCCGCGCGGCGATCAAAGTGCCCCTGTCCGTTAAAAGCAAAACGGAAGCCGTGCCTTCTATCTGCTCCTGCGCATGGCGGATCCCGTCCACATAGGTCTTTTTTTCGTTGATAAGCGCGGCGACAAGCTCGTTGGAATTGACTCTGCCGCCCGTCATCGCGTCGAAATATCTGCCGCCCGCGGAAATCGTTTTTTGTATGAGGTATTCTGCGTTGTTGATAACCCCTATCGTACAAATCGCGTATTTCCCGAGATTGGAACAGATGAGAAGGGGCTGCGGATCGGTATCGCTGATGCAACCGATCGCGGCGTTTCCTCTCATTTCACCCAGCGTTCTTTCGAACTTCGTCCGAAACGGCGAATTTTCGATATTGTGAATCTCGCGCTGTAAACTGAGTTCCCTGTCGTAAGCCGCCATTCCGCCGCGTTTCGTTCCCAAATGAGAATGATAATCCGTTCCCAAAAACACGTCGAAAATAACGCTTTGCTTTCGGACTGCTCCGAAAAATCCTCCCATGCGCGTTATTCTCCCATAGTAACGCGCTTAAAGATCTCCTTGTAAGCGTCCTCGACGCCGCCCATGTCGCGGCGGAAACGGTCTTTATCTAACTTTTCGCCCGTCTTTGCGTCCCAGAAACGGCAAGTGTCGGGAGAAATTTCATCCGCAAGCACGATCGTGCCGTCAGGAAGCCGCCCGAATTCCAATTTAAAGTCGATAAGACGCACGCCGAGCTTTAAGAAATACTCTTTGAGCACTTCGTTCACCTTGAAGGCATATTGTTTGATCGTCTCGATTTCCTCTTTCGTTGCGAGCTTTAACGCCAACGCATGATAGGAATTGATCAGAGGATCGTCGAGCGCGTCGCATTTATAGGAAAATTCGATGGTGGGTTCGTCGAACACGATTCCCTCTTCCACACCGTAACGCTTTGCGAAAGATCCCGCCGAGACGTTGCGGATAATCACTTCGAGCGGAACGATTTTTACCTTTTTTACAAGCGTGTCGCGCTCGGAAAGCTCCTCCACAAAATGTGTGGGAACGCCTTTCTTTTCGAGAAGCTGCATAAGCATGTTGGACATGCGGTTGTTGACGACGCCTTTGCCTGCGATCGTTCCCTTTTTGAGTCCGTTGAACGCCGTCGCGTCGTCTTTATAAGAGACGATACACAAATTTTCGTCTGTTGTTGCAAATACTTTTTTTGCCTTTCCTTCATAGAGCTGTACGGTCTTTTCCATTTTTTGTCTCCTTAAAATTGATCGTTTGGTTATGACAGAGAATATTTCTCTGAAATTTCTTTGTTTTTCGCCAGCACTTTTTCCGCGCCCGCTTTCCGCGCAAGAAGAAGCTTTTCGGCAAGTTCCTTTTCCTCTACCGCGAGAATCTGAACGGCAAGCAACGCCGCGTTTTGCGCGCCGTCGATGGCAACCGTCGCCACGGGAATGCCCGAAGGCATCTGCACGGTAGAAAGAAGCGCGTCAAGTCCGTCGAGCGTAGAACTTTTGACGGGAATACCGATCACGGGCAAGACGGTGTTCGCAGCAAGCGCCCCCGCAAGGTGCGCCGCCTTTCCCGCCGCCGCAATGATCACGCCGAAGCCGTTTTTTGCCGCGTTTTCGGCAAAATCCTTAGCCTCCTCGGGCGTACGGTGCGCCGAAAAGACGTGAACCTCGAACGGCACGCCGTATTCTTTGAATACGCCGAACGCTTTTTCCGCAACGGGAAGATCGGAATCGCTCCCCATGATAATGACAACCTTTTTCATATAATACCTCCAAAAAAGTAAAACAGGGTAGTTTTATCCCTATTCAGGAATAAAACTGCCCAGTCGGACGACATTGATCTCGTTGATTCTGCTCCCCCGCGGTATACCGCTTTTCCGACAGTTACAGAACGACGTAAATGAAATTTTCATATGTCCATTATAACAAATCAACGGGAGTCAAGTCAAGCGTTCGAACGGCAAAAAATGCAAATTCGCGCATGTGCGCGACGGGAAAAAGCGTTTACAGCGGAAAAATACTTCAAACGACAATTAACCGGATCACATAGGCGACCAATTTCGTACCGTCATATTCTTTGCCCTTTTCCGTTCGTAAAATACAAAAAACTTTCCCGTTCGCTTTCGGGAAAGTTTTTTACCTTATGCCGTCTTTTTATAGACCAATCTCGGACGCGCGCCGTTTTCCACGCAATCCTTCGTGATAATGACCTCTTCCACGTTCTCTTGCGAAGGAATTTCGAACATGACGTCCGTCATGATTCCTTCGATGATCGTGCGCAAGCCTCTCGCGCCCGTTTTGAGTCTGATTGCGGTCTCCGCAATTTCGCGCACGGCGTCCTCCTCTACGGTAAGCTTCACGCCGTCCAAGCCGACTAATTTCTGATACTGTTTGATGATCGCGTTTCTGGGTTGCGTAAGGATATTTACGAGAGCTTCCTCGTCGAGCGCCTGCAAGCTCACGACAATGGGAATCCGCCCTACAAACTCGGGAATTAACCCGTATTTCGTGAGATCCTGCGGTTTTACGTCGTCGAGAAGACTGTAATCCACTTCGTTAGAGCCAAGCTTCACCGCCCCGCCGAATCCGAGACCGGTATCGTCTTTCCGTGCGCTCACAATGCGGTCAAGCCCGACAAACGCGCCGCCGCAGATAAAGAGGATATTCGTCGTATCGATATGCATGCAATCCTGTTGGGGGTGTTTTCTTCCGCCCTGGGGAGGGACGTTCGCGAGCGTGCTCTCGATAATTTTCAAAAGCGCCTGTTGGACGCCTTCGCCCGAAACGTCGCGCGTGATGGAGACGTTCTCACCCTTGCGCGCGATTTTATCGATCTCGTCGATATAGATGATCCCGCGCTGCGCGCGTTCGATATCGTAATCTGCGTTCTGAATGAGTTTAAGAAGAATATTCTCCACGTCCTCGCCGACGTAACCCGCTTCGGTAAGCGTCGTCGCGTCGCATGTGGCGAACGGTACGTTGAGGATCTTTGCCAGCGTGCGCGCAAGCAAGGTCTTTCCGCTTCCCGTGGGACCTAACAACAGAATATTGCTCTTTTCGATTTCCACGTCGTCTTCTTTCTTGCCCGCAAGCAGAGAATTGATCCGCTTATAATGGTTGTAAACGGCAACCGAAAGCACGCGTTTCGCCTTGTCCTGCCCGACGATATAATGGTCGAGTTCTTCCTTGATTTCGGCGGGCTTTTTCAGCTCCACCTGTTCCGCGGACGAGGAGGAAGGCATCTTATCCAGCATATCCTTGCACAATTCCACGCATTCGTCGCAGATGAAAATACCGTCCGGTCCCGCGATGAGTTTTTTCGTTTTGGATTTTTCCTTTCCGCAGAAAGAACAGCTCTGTTCGTATTTTGCCATCAACCCCTCCTTTTGGCTTATCTCTTTTCGTATACGCGGTCGATAATGCCGTATTCAAGCGCTTCATCCGCCGTTAAATAGTTGTCTCTGTCCGTGTCGCGTTCAATCTGTTCAATGCTTTTACCCGTGTTTGCGGCAAGAATGCGGTTCATCTTCGATTTAATGCGCAGAATGTGCTCCGCCTGAATGCGGATATCGCTTGCCTGACCCTGCGCGCCGCCAAGAGGCTGATGAATCATGACCTCGCTGTTTTTGAGCGCATACCGCTTCCCCTTCGCGCCCGAAGAGAGCAGGAACGCCGCCATGGAAGCCGCCATTCCGATGCAGATCGTCGAAACGTCGCACTTAATATAATTCATCGTATCGTAAATCGCCATACCCGAAGTAACCGAACCGCCGGGGCTGTTGATATAGAGACTGATATCCTTTGCGGGATCTTTTCCCTCAAGATAGATGAGTTGCGCTACGACCGTGTTCGCCACCGCGTCGTCTATCTCGCCGCTCAAAAAGATGATTCTGTCCTCTAACAGACGGGAATACAGATCGTAACTTCTCTCCCCGCCCGACGTGCGCTCTACAACGTAAGGGATGAGTACGTTCTTTTCGTTCATTTACTTGTCCTCCACTGCAACCATTTCGTTATTCGCCTGCAAGAAATCGAATAACTTTGTAATTTTGATGTCGTTTTCGATATACTCTTTCTGACGGGGATCCATCGTCTTCTTATATTCCTCCGCCTCTTTGCCTACGCTCTTCGCCTGTTCTGCGATTTTCGCTTCGATCTCTTCTTCGGAAGCGGAGATATTTTCCGCCTTGATGAGTTTTTCGATGACGAGCTGGTGCAAAACCGTCTTTCTTGCGTCTTCTTCGAAATTCTTCTTGTATTCTTCTTTCGTCTTGCCCATATAAGCGAGATAATCGTCAAGCTTCATGCCCTGATACATGAGATTGTATTCCATTCTCTGCATCATCGCGTCCTCTTGCTTTTCGATCATGACGTCGGGAATTTCAGCCGTTGCAGTCTTTGCGATCTCTGTAAGAATAGAGTTCTCCGTCTCGTTGAGGGAGCGGGAAGCGGCGTTCTTTTCCAAACGTTCTCTTACCTTTGCGGTATAAGCCTCTACCGAATCGCTGCCCATTTTTTTTGCGAATTCTTCGTCGAGCGCGGGAACGTTTTTCCCCGTGATCTTATGCAACGTGACGGTGAAAATCGCGCCTTTGCCCGCAAGATCTTTCGCCTGATAGTCCTCGGGGAACGTGACGGGAATATCGCGCGTTTCGCCTATCTTCATGCCGACGACCGCGTCCTCGAAGCCCGGAATAAATTGTCCCGAGCCGAGCGTTAAATCAAATTTCTCTGCGGAGCCGCCCTCGAATTCCTTACCGTCGATTTTCCCGACGAAGTCGATATTCACGGCGTCGTCCAACTCGGCGGCGCGGTCCGTAATCTCTACGCTTTCCGCAACGCGCTTGCGTATCTGCTCGATTTCTTTTTCTACGTCGGCGTCCGTAACAGTATACTCATATTTGGGGATTTTTATACCCTTGTACGATTCGATTGAAACTTCGGGTAAAACGGGAGTCTGCGCAACGAGCACGACTTGTTCTTCCGAGAGATCCTCCACCGACAAAGAGGGATCTCCTACCGCGGTGAAATTATCTTTCTCCTTTTCAAGAATCGCTCCATAATGCTCTCCGTAGAGCAGATTGAGCGCTTCCTCATAGAACAAACCCTTGCCGTAATACAGTTCGAGTACGTGCTTGGGCGCTTTCCCCTTGCGGAATCCGTTTACGGAATATCTGCCTTTGTTTTGGAGATATGCTTTGTTGTTGGCTTCCGCCCATTCTTCCGGAGAAAAGGTGATGGTGATCTTTACCGTGCTTTTTTCAGCGGCGGCGACTTCGTATTTCATACAAAAAACTCCTGTATCTTGTTTTTATTCAGCATATATTTTAGCATATCGGCGCAGGAAAAGAAAGCGATTTTATTTACAAATTTTTCTTTTTCGGATATAATAAACGCAAATTACTCTATTGGGGGATAATATGCCTCAGGACGCTTTTACCATCCGACTCGTAGCGCGGGAACTCGACGCCGCCTTAAAAAACGGAAAAATCAATAAAATCAACCAACCGTCACGGGAGGAGCTGTCCCTTTTAATATACACGGGAAAACGCACGGCTAAACTCGTTATCAATGCAAATGCCTCTGAATGCGGAGTTTATTTCACGACGGACGTACAGGAAAACCCTATCGTTGCTCCCAACTTTTGTATGCTGTTGAGAAAACACCTTTCGGGCGCGGAGATTTTGAACGTCTCTACGCCCGGATTCGAACGTATCGTCGTGATTCGTTTGAAATGCTTTTCCGACTTTTCGGAGTGCGAACGCGAACTTCATATAGAGATCATGGGAAAATATTCCAACGTCATCCTCACGGAAAACGGCATCGTTTTGGGCGCGATGAAAACGACAACGCTCGACGAAAAATGCAAGCGCGCCATTCTTCCCGGAGCAAAATACATCCTGCCCGCGCCGCAAGACAAAATCAACCCTTCCGATAAGGTTTCGCTCGAAGAACTGCTTGCCTCCCCCCAAGAAGACCTTTCGCGGTTTCTCTTTTTGCACGTTGCGGGACTTGCGCCCTGCACGGCGGAACAAATCGTAAACGCTTATCGCGGCGGTTCGTTTGCAGAGCACGTTTACCGCTATATTTTCTCGGACGAGATCTCCCCGCGCGTTACGGAGCGCGACGGACAAGCCGCAGATTTTTTCGCCCGCGCCGATGAAGGGATTCCTTTCCGGACGCTCTCCGAGGCGCAATCCTATTATTATGAAAAAAAACGGGAAGAGCGCAAAATAGATTCCCTGCGGCGCAGACTGACTGCGGCAATCTCCTCCGCTCTAAAAAAGGAAGAAAAGCGGCTTGCGCAAATCCTCGAAAAACGACTAAGCTGTAAGGACGCCGAACAAAACCGCATAAAGGGCGAACTGCTCACCGCCAACCTCTACCGGCTGGAACGCGGTATGCGCTCGTGCGAGATCGACAATTATTACGACGGAAAGCGCATAAAGATCGCGCTCGACGAACGGCTTACGCCCGCGCAAAACGCGCAGAATTATTATAAACGCTACCGCAAACAAAAGCGCGCGCTGGAATTCTTGCAACCGCAGGAAAGAGACGTGCGCGCCGAACTCGATTATGCGCAAAGCTTGCTCGCCGCCGTCCAAACCGCGGAGACGGCGGACGATCTTCACTGTCTGGAAGAAGAATTGCTTGCGGCGGGATTTTTAAAAGAACAACAAGAAAAATTGCGGAAAAAACAACCCGAAGTCTCCTTTCGCAGCTATGAATACGGGGGATTCCGTATTTTTGCGGGACGTAACAATCTGCAAAACGATAAGCTGTTGCGCTCATCTTCGCCAAACGACATATGGTTACACGCGCAGAAATACCATTCCTGTCACGTCGTCATCAAAACGGAAGGGAAACCCGTGCCCGAGAACGCGCTTCTCTTCGCCGCGGGTATATGCGCGCGGTATTCGGACGGAAAGGGAGATAAAATTCCGGTCGATTATTGCTTCGTCAAAAATGTAAAAAAACCGCCGAAATCCAAAGCGGGCTTCGTGACATATACCGACTATAAAACGGTTTATTCTCCTCCCGCAAACGAAAACGAGTAAT
>CAZFPP010000021.1:0-23625 GCA_964521125.1 uncultured Clostridia bacterium | reverse complement strand
ATAATCCTCTCTTAAAATTCCGCGCACAACGATATCCGCCCATTCGCCCGTGGAGGGCAGGCGATAACCGCTCCGTCGTTAAAATTTTACTTCCTTTTTGTTCCATAAAACTCTCCTTGAAAAAATTTTATAAAAAAACGACCTGCCCGTAGGCAAGCCGTTTCAATACTATCTTGCGTACGCCGAAATCTCCTATTCCCGTTCGGAATAAGAGGGCATCTCGGCGATCGGTTGCACGGTTTGAAATTTCATAGCCGCATTTTACGACTTACAATCGGGTTTGTCAAGAAAAATAACGTATATTTGCGCAAGATTCCTCATACAATTCACCGTGAACGGTATTTTTGCGGCAATCTTTATCGTCTCCTGCGTTCTCTTTCTTATCGTCGAACCGGACGGATTTTTGAGCGCGCTGCTTTCGGGCGGGCAAAAAGCGGCAACGCTTTCGCTCTCTCTGCTGTCCGTCTATTGCGTTTGGCTGGGATTTTTTAAAATCATGGAAAAAAGCGGACTTTCCGATTGGCTTGCGCGCAAGATATTCCCTCTTGCCAAAAGGATTTTCCGCTCGGACGATAGAGAGGCGATCTCTCTTGCAAGCTGTAATCTATCGGCGAATTTTTTAGGGCTGCCGGGCGCGCCGACGCCCCTCGGCATAAAAGCGACGGAAAAGTTTTGCGCGGCGGGAAATGAATATGCAAGCGATATGCTGTTTGTATTGAACGCGACAAGCTTGCAGCTTTTGCCGACAACCGTTATCGCGCTTCGCATTGCGGCAGGCTCCTCCTCCGCCGCCGATATCTTTCTGCCCACCCTCGCCGCATCGCTCGTATCCACGCTGCTCGGCGCGACGCTTTTGCGGCTGTTTTCACGCAAACGCAAACGAAAACGATTATGAAATATGTATCTCTCGTAATTCCCTTGCTTTTTTTGGGCGTGTTTGCGTTTGCGCTCTTAAAAAAAGTAAAATTATACGATTGTTTTGCAGACGGCGTGAAAGAGGCGATTCCTTTGATCGTGTCTCTTTTCCCTTATTTGGCGGCGATTTTAATGCTTTCCGAGCTGTTTGAACAAAGCGGTCTTTCCGTTTTTTTAACGCGCGCGCTTTCTCCCGCGTTTGAATTTTTGGGCATTCCGCCCGAAATCTCCAAACTCGTCCTTTTAAAACCGTTTTCGGGCAGCGGTTCAACCGCACTGCTTTCGGAAATTCTAACGACTTACGGCGCGGACAGCTATATCTCCCGCTGCGCCTGCGTTTGCTACGGGTCGAGCGAAACGGTTTTTTACATCTCCGCAGTCTATTTTGCGGGCGTAAAACGAAAGAAACTATTAAAACCTGTTCTTATCGCCCTGATCTCCAATTTTATTACGGTGATGCTCGGCTGTTTTTTATGCCGTTTTATATAGATTTATTCATCAAATATGAATAAAAGTAAAGTTTCGACAAAATGCGCGGGAAACTTGAAAAATTTTTTCACGTTTTGTAAACTCATTCAAAAAATGAATTTTTAAAAAAAATAATAAAATTTATTTTACTTTTCCGCTAATTGCGGCTATAATATTGATAGAAAGTGAAAAGAAGCACTTAAACTTAATTACACTCATAATTTTCCCCCTTATCATATAGAAAACCCCTCGAAACGCGAGTTTCGGGGGGTTTTCTATATCGCAAAAAAAGACAAAGCTTCGGGAGAATTATCAAGGGCAAGCCGCAGGCGCATTCGCCTTGTTCATATCGTCCCCTTCGGCAAAGACAAGCAAAGCGCCATATAAAAGCCCGGGACCGAAATTGAAGAAATGACAGTCGAACATGCTCGTGAGCAACAATGCGGCGATACTCAGCGCAATCATCGTTTTGGCAACGCTCGGACGGCGGAAAAGCAATAAAATTGTTTGGGCGCGGTGAAAAAGATAACACGCCAACGCGAAAATGCCGCCGCTCGTTAAAAGCTGAATGACCGTGTTATGCGCACGCTCGGGCAGGAACGGGTTGGAAAGATGTTCTATCCATTCCCGATGCCCGGGCGTGGCGTAAAATCCCACCCCGAATACGGGAGATTCTTTGAATTTTTCAATACATTTTCGGTAAATTTCCAACCTGCCGTTATCGTCGATCCCCTGCCGGAGAATGGAAGCGAACAAATCGCCGAATTTTTCCCGGAATACGAGCACGAAAATTCCCGCGGCAACTGCGACCGCCGCGAAAACGGCGATATGGAAAAGGCGTTCCTTTCCCTTCGTCTTTACCAAAACGGTGACGGCGCAGGCGCAATAGACGATCGCTCCGCAGAGCATGGCGGCGCGGCTCTGCGAAATTTCCGTAACCAGCAAAAACACCGTGCCGATCATAGTAAAAATCCAGCCGTTTTTTCGTTTGATTGCAAAATAGAACGGGGCGGCAATACACATTTCCATAATGCAACCCACATTGTTATACGTTCCCCAACCGGTAAACATGAAATGCCGATTAACGGAACCGTCCACGACCGCATTCGGAAGCAGATACATACCCGCCACCTCGCACATCATACCGAACCCTAACATGACGAATACGGCAAGCACATAGGAGGCGTCCGTTTTCGACCAATCGATCGTATAATAAAAATAGAAATAAACGATGCAGAGAGAAAAAACTTCAACGAAACCGAAAAACGCCGTGCGGAAGGAATAATATTCGCTGAATATTCCTCCAAGAATATATCCAAGTCCCAGCAAAACAAATCCAATCGTAAGAGACGGCGTTTTCCTCTTGGGGCAATCAATGAGGGAAGTCACCAATCGCGCGATCAAAAGCACGACGGCGAGAGAGAGAATCACGATAAACTGCACCCGGAAAGCAGTACTTGCAAAAATAGAAGTCTCGGGATGCGCCGCGGGATTGTTATCCGCCGAAACCGTCATATAGACGCAACAAATAATGGGAAGAACGGGAACCGCGTCGTCCGCAAGAAGCAAACCCGTCCCGCCGAGCAGAAGATAACAGTAAAAAACAGGCAATTCAAAGGAACACAACTCGGATAGCGCCATAAGAAGCACGATTACGGCGATATAGGCATACGAACGGTAAAAAGACCGCAAAAGACGAACTGCGTGACTATCTCCTATTTTCGGAAAAAATTTCAACAGCATAGCTTAGGAAACTCCGTATTCCCGAAAGTAAAACGCTCTCTCCCGTTTCTTTCGGAATTTTTCTCTCGTACAATATTCTACCCAATCCCGCTCGGATCAACTGATTATAGATCCAACGTTTCTTTATAAAGTTCGCTCTTAGGCACGCCTCTGTCCTTTGCGGCGCGCTTTAATGCTTCCTTCTTTTCCATTCCTTGCTCCATATACGTTTTCACGTGTTCGCGCGGAGAAAGCGCATTGAGCGGACGCTCCTCGTCTTTCGCCCCTTCCACCAAGAGCACATACTCGCCGCGTTTCTCCCCTTGCAATCCCTCCGAAAGCAGAAATTCAACGCTCTCTTCGTGAATCTTGGTAATCTCGCGCACGGCGCACGCTCTGCGCTCGCCGAACGCCGCATAGAATTCGGCGATATATTTTTCCACGTCCTGCGGCGCGCAATGAAAAATCAACGTATCGGGCGCGGTTTTATAGCGTTCGAGCGTCTTTTTCCGATCGCCTGCTTTTTCGGGCAAAAATCCGACAAACGTAAACCGATCGCCGGGAAACGCAGAAAGCACGAGCGCGCAAACGAACGCGCTGGCTCCCGGGAGCACGGTGTACGGTATGCCTGCCTCTTTCAACGAGCGGCAGACGACATTGCCCGGGTCGGAAACGACGGGCATGCCCGCATCCGAAACGACGCAGATCTCCTTCCCCTCCCGCGCAAGCGAGACGATCTTTCCCGCCGCCTCCCGCTCGTTATATTTATGGCAGGAATAAAGAGGCTTCTTGATCTCGTACGCCGAAAGCAATTTAAGCGTATGCCGCGTATCCTCGCAAAAAACGGCGTCCGCCTTTTTCAGCGTTTCCAACGCACGTAAAGTCATATCGCCGAGATTGCCGATCGGCGTTGCTACAAAATAAACCATATTCGCTAATCTCCGCAGGGGGAGAAATTATTTCTTATTTACCAATGTGGGCAGCACTTCTACCCCGGGATTGCCGCCCTTCACCGCAGCGATCAGAGCGCAATAAGGTTTTGCGTTCTCTTTGCCCGCGACAAGTTGTAATTTTTTCGGTTCGAGATCGCACGCCCTGAGCGCGCAAAAAATTTCCGCAAGTCGGTCCGCCCGATGAATAAGCGCAAATCTTCCGCCGAACTTTAAACATTTCTTCGCGGCAAGGCACAGCTCTTCCAAAGAAAGCGTAAGTTCCTTTTTGCAGGGAGCTTTCCCCTCGTCCGGGCTTTTCAGTCCGTCCCGCTCGTAGGGCGGATTGCACAGAACGAGCGAAAACGCCTCATAATACCGCGCGGGAATTTCCTGTAACGCAACGTTTTCTACCGAAAACACCTCTTCCAGTCCGTTAAGCGCAACCGTCCGCTCGCTCATGCGGGAAAGCGACTGTTGCAACTCGAACAAAACGACCTTTTCAACGCCCGTATTCTCGGCGTAGAAATGCAACCCGACAATGCCGCTGCCCGCGCAGAAATCGGCAACCCGCTCTTTTCGCTTCGCCCGCAAAAACCGGCTGAGCAAAACGGAATCTGAGGTAAAACGGTAACAGTCGGTGTCCTGAATAATTTTATAATCCCCGATAAGCAGACTTTCCGTTACTTCCATATTTGCATTTATGTATTAACTGTATTATATTATTGATTGTAACATACGCAAGACGAACTGTCAAGCGTTTTTGAGGGAAACGGAAAAGAGCGCGTTTCCGCGCTCTTCCGTTGCAATTTCCAAACTTACTCTGCTGTAATCGCTCCCGTGGGGCAACCGTCCTCACAAGCGCCGCAATCGATACAGGTATCGGGATCGACGACATAAGTCGTATCTCCGGGTGCAATCGCACTTACGGGACAGGTATCCGCGCAGGCTCCGCAGGAAACGCAAGCGTCGGTAATCGTATGAGCCATAATGACACCTCCATATAAATCTATTATAATTATAGCACAAGATCTTTCATTCGTAAAGACTTTTTCCCATTTATTTTTTGTCAATTTTCGGAATTTTTATCGCTTTCCTCGTCCTCGTCGTCTTTCTCGGCGCCCCGTTTAAAGGAAAGTTCGGAGACGGGAAAATCGCGATAAACGAAATTGCCGTCCGTTTCCACCTTGACGCGAACGATGGTCGTGAGCATATTCACGGAGACGACGGCGCCCTTTCCCTCGGGAGTCGTTACCTGTCCGCCGATCTTCGGCATTTTTTTATACGCGGCGGCGTAATATTCGTTTTCGTAGGCAAGGCAACACATCAGTCTTCCGCAGAGCCCGCTGATCTTGCCCGGATTGAGCGAAAGTCCCTGGTTCTTCGCCATTTTGATGCTGACTTTGCGGAAATCGGGCATACAGCTCGAACAGCAGCACTCTCTGCCGCAGGGGGCGATGCCGCCGATGATCCGCGTTTCGTCGCGGATTCCCACCTGTCTTAATTCGATGCGGGTATGGAACACCGCCGCAAGGTCTTTTACCAATTCGCGGAAATCCACGCGCCCTTCGGAAGAGAAATAGAAGATGACTTTGCTCCCGTCGAAGGTAAATTCGCAATCGATGAGTTTCATCTCCAATCCGCGCTGCGCGATCTTCTCTTTGCAGATCGTCATTGCCTCGGGGCGGCGCGCCTCGTTGCGTTCCACCGTTTCGCGATCCTTTTGCGTCGCGATCCTGACAACCGGTTTGAGCGGTTGCACGACGTTCTCCGTCTCTTTTTCGGGATTGACGACGATCCCGTATTCTTCCCCGCGCGACGTCTCCACAATAACGCCGTCTCCCTGTTCGAGCTTGAAATTTCCCGCGCTGAAATAGTACGGTTTACAACTGTTTTTAAATTTGATTACGACAACTTTTGCCATTTTATTTTCTCCTTCTGAATGCCGAGCGCAAGCGCGAACACGCACTGCCCGAAATTCGCGTTAAATTGAATTTGTTTTTCCGCCTCCCGCACCTGTTCGAGCGCGGCAATCAACGCGCCCGCGGGATACTCTTCGGAAAGCCGTTCCGCGCTGTCGAGAGCGGCATACTGCCCCTGCCCTTCGCGGTAAAAAAGCATGTCCCGCAAAAGAAGGGAGAGTGCGGAAAAAAAAGTACGCTTTTCTTTGTATTCTCCTATTTCGCGACTGAAAGATACAATATCCGTTGCAGTCAGAAACCGCTCGGCTAAGCGGAATTGTTCGCCCCCGCCGAGCAAGAGTTGTTCCGCGGTCGAAAAAATCCCGCCGCTTGCCGCCGCCGCTTTCAGGATATCTTTTTTATCGCTTTGAGAATATTTCCGTTTCAGCGCCGCCTGAACGAGCGTCTCGGAAAAGGGACTTTCGATATATTTTTTCACCCGCGAACGTACCGTGGGCAATACGGAAAATTCCGCCGCCGCGCCCAGCAAAAAGTGTACCCCCCGGGGCGGTTCTTCCAATACTTTAAGCAATTTGTTCTGAACGAGGGGCGTCGCGGTGTGAAAGCCGTCTAAAACAAACAGCTTTTTATTCCCTTCTACGGGTCGCAAAAGGCTCTCGTCCACAATCCGCGCGCAATCGTCTGCCGTCAGCTTACCCCCTTCCGACGGAAAGAAAAGACAGTCGGCGAAGCGCTCCTTTTCGATGAGCATGCTCTCCCGAGACGAGTCTTCCGCACAGAAAAACGCCTTGGCGCACTCACGCAATAGAGCGCGAAGATACGGCTCGTCGGGAAAGAACACGAGCGCGGCTTGCGCCTGCGCGTTCGTTTTCCCTTCCGCCGCGATGGACCGATATGCGATTGTAGAACGCAGCAGTTCTCTCATGGTTTCTCCCGAAAGACGAGAATTTTTCCGTCGATGAGCCCGAACGTATTTTTTGCGCGCGAAAGACGCTCCGCCTTTTCCTTTGTCACGCGTTCTCCTTCGCGCAGAAGGGGTAAACAGGGCGGAAACAGCCCGCATTCCTTCGCGCATGTTCTCCCCACGGAGTCCGACAGTTCAACTTCCTCACGACATAAACCCCGCGCAGTAAAATCCGCCTTCTCCTCCGCAACGACTCCGCGCGGCAATTTTTCGAGCAGTCGGACAAGTTTTTTCAACTCTCCTCTCTTCGTGCAAGGAGACAGATAAAACATAAGATAGTTCCCGTCGTTGAATTCGGGATAGACGCCCTTTCGTTCAAGATAATCTTGCGCCGCGTCGGCAAAATTCCCGAACGCAATCAGAATTTTAGACCAATCGGCATTCGGATATGCGCCGAGTTTCCGCTTCACGTCTTGCGCCATCCGCTCGACCGCCGCATTGCGCGGATATTTTACGGCATACTCTACGCTCGCCATAATAGGATAGGAAGGCGACGTCGTGCGAAAAATACAAACGGACTCTTTAAGGAGAACCGCCCATTGCGCGTTTTTCGCCGAAACGACCGCGCCCTGCGTGAGCGCAGGCAAAGATTTATGCACGCCGTCCACCCAAAGATCGGCATAGAGTCCCGCATACATTTCTCCGAAATGCAAGTGCGCGCCGTGTGCGCCGTCAACCAAAAGCGGTTTCCCCGCTTCCTTACAGAGCCGTCGGGCATATGACAGAGGCGGGAAATTACCGTAATAATCGGGTGAAGTTAAAAGCAATACGTCCGCTTTTTCGAGCGAGATACCGATGTCTTTCTCCGAAGGCTGTAAAGGGATCGCATCCTGCCGCGCAACGGGAATCTCAACTACCGTAAGCCCCAACAAACGGCACCCTTCTTTCACGCTTTTATGAGAAAATGCGGAGCACGCGACCGACCGCGCCCCCGCAGCTTTTACGGCGCGGAGCATCGCGTAAACGCCGCAAGTGCTGCCGTCCGTTAAAATAAAACTTTGTTCTGCGCCCAGGATGCGCGCGATATCCTTTTCCGCTTCGCCGATCACACCGTTCGGAGAGAGAAGATTATCGGAGTAAGACAATTCCGTAATATCCCCGCCATATCGTTTATGTCCGGGGGTGTGAAAGGAAATGTGCCGTTTTTGTTTGCGAAGCATTTCCGCAATGCGGCAGTCGTTTTTCACGACGATGCCCCGTATTTTTCAACGAGATAACGAAGAAAGGAAACCGTTTCATAGCGGAGATCGTTTTCTTTGTTTCCAAGCGCATCGGTATTAAACAGGATCATACTCATATTTTCAACCGTATTTACCGTTCCGTTCTCCGTTTCTTCATTATAGTAGAAAAGATTGCGCAAATCGCTTAATTTCCCTACGGAAACCCCGCAGAGATACGAACCTGCATAGATATCGTTTTCTTCCTCAACGTCTTCTTCGCTTACCGTAAGCGTCGTGAAAGAGAGCGTATTGGCTTCAAACGCAGCCAATACGGCGATATAATCGTTTCTCAGTTTATAAAGCCGCTCTTTTTCCTGCACAATGCCGGTTTGCTTCTTTGCATCCGTTTTATAACGTTTATCCTTGTTGTTGCGGGTAAGAAAGCATTGCTCCGCTTTCTCCTCGTCGAGCGCGCCCTCCCGCCAATTTTCGCCGAAAAAGCTCTGCAAATACCGCTCGCAATCGGCAAGATACTCCTCGACGTCAAGGAATCCGTTTTTCATGCCGTCTTCCGCTTTCGGATTGGCTCCGATAAGATTTTTGACCGCACTGTATCCGCTTGATTCCGAATCGTCCAACGCGGAGACAAACATAACCGTCCTCGCGGAATTCATAAGACGCGTCGTATACGTGGCGCCGGCATAGAGATTCCCGAAAATTCCGCCCGAAAGCTCCGTCAACTGTTCGGCATCGGTCTCTAAAATCTCATAAGAAAAGACGTTTTTATTCAACAGGTCGTCCTCGATATCATTGAGATCGCTCCCGGACGACAAATCGGAATATGCATAAATGGTAAACGTCTGCACGTCTTTCGCGCGCGTCTGCACCATAGGAAAGAAAACGCAGAGCGCAAAAACCGCCACGACGGTAGCCAAAAGGATTTTCAGCCAGTCGTAAGACAGCAGATTGGAAAGCCTTGTTTTTGTGATCTTTGCGTCCACGCGTCCTCCTATGCAAGTTACGAATTATTTTTTCGGTTTCATCGTGGGAAAGAGCAATACGTCGCGGATGCTCGCGCTGTCCGTAAGGAGCATGACGAGCCTGTCCACGCCGAAGCCCAAACCGCCCGTGGGCGGCATACCGTATTCGAGCGCGTTCAAAAAGTCCTCGTCCACTTCCGCATTTGCGCCCGCGGCGCGCTTCTTCGCGGCTTGATCGGTCATCCGCTTTCTTTGGTCGATAGGATCGTTCAGTTCGGAAAAGGCATTCCCAAGCTCTCTGCCCGCGACGAAATATTCAAACCGTTCCGTCATCGCAGGATCGCTCGGTTTGCGCTTCGCAAGCGGAGAGATCTCCACGGGATAATCGTAAATGAACGTGGGTTGAATGAGATTTTTTTCTACGAACTCGTCGAAAAACGCGGCAAGAATATGTCCCTTGCTGTCCTTTCCGTCTTCAAGTTCCACGCCTTTTTCCGCCGCGATCTTACGCGCCTCTCCGTCTGAGACAATTTGGGAAAAATCCACGCCCGAATATTGTTTCACCGCCTCGGACATGGTAATTCTCTCCCATTTCCCGAAATCGAGTTCGACGCCCTGATAGGCGATCTTATCCCCGCCGCACGCTTCGCGCACGATATAGCGCGTCATATCCTCCACAAAGTCCATGACGTCGAAATAATCGGCGTATGCCTGATAAATCTCCACCGAAGTAAATTCGGGGTTATGCGACGCGTCCATGCCTTCGTTGCGGAAAATTCTTCCCACTTCATAGACGCGTTCGAACCCGCCTACAATGAGCCGCTTGAGATAGAGTTCCGTTTCTACGCGCAGATACATATCCAAATCGAGCGCGTTATGATGCGTTTTGAACGGACGCGCGTCCGCACCGATTTCAAGCGGCAGTAAAATAGGCGTATCCGCTTCGATAAACCCGCGCCCGTCGAGATAGTCGCGAATACTTTTGATGATTTTCGCACGGCGGAAGAATGTCTCGCGCACGTCCTCGTTCATAATAAGATCGACGTGACGGAGGCGATATTTCATATCGACGTTCTGCAAACCGTTGTGTTTTTCGGGAAGAGGAAGAAGCGCCTTAGAGAGCATTTCCAAGTGCGTGGCGTGCACGGTAACCTCTCCCGTCTGCGTTTTGAACACGAAACCCTTAATCCCGACGATGTCGCCGATGTCGTAATCCTTTTTATAGGCAACGTATACGTCCTCGCCGACATCCTGGCGAGTGATATAAACCTGAATCTGCCCGTCGCGGTCGGAGATATGCGAAAAGGACGCCTTCCCCATAATGCGGCGCGACATGAGACGCCCTGCGACAGAAACTTCCTTTCCTTCGAACGCATCGAACGCGTTCTTAATTTCTTCCGAACGCGCGCTGACGGTATATTTCGTCTTTTCGTAGGGATTATTCCCTTCCGCAGTCAATTTTGCAAGCTTTTCGCGGCGAATACGCGCCTGTTCTGCGAGCGCTTCCTCTTCCGCGACGCCGTTTTCTCTTTCTTCCATATTCTTCAACTGATTTTTAATATTTTTAATTTATATTCTCCGTCCGGCGCTTTCACCGTAACCGTCTCGCCGTTCTTTTTCCCGAGCAACGCCGCGCCAACGGGAGATTCGTTGGAAATAATATTTTTCATGGGGTCGACTTCCGTCGTGCCCATAATGGAATAGGTGACGTCCTCGTCGAATTCGAAATCGTGCACGGTAACGGACGAACCGATGTGGACGACGGAATTATCGTCGTTTTCCTCGATGATTACGGCGTTCTTTACCTTATAATCGAGTTCCGCGATTTCCCCCTCGTTCGCCGCCTGTTCGTTACGCGCCGCGTCGTATTCCGCATTCTCCGAAAGATCGCCGTGGCTTCTCGCCTCTGCAATGCGTTCCACGATTTCCGCGCGTTTGACCGTTTGCAGGTATTCCAGCTGTTTCTTTGCCGCCTCATATCCTTCCTGCGTCATGTAAAACATATCTGCCATATTTACCCAACCTCTTTTTCGCGCCGAATGCGCGTATTTGTTCAAAAATTTACCCCGCTTTACGGGAGAAGTGTGAAAAGTCCCATGACCGCGATTTGCGGTCACGGCGATTTTTCTTGTATTATAGCCTTTTCATTCAGCTTTGTCAATCACTTCCGCAAGGCAGAAACGCTTTTTCCCTTGCTTTTCACAAAGCGTTCGATGCGTAAAACCGCCTCTTCCAGCTCTTTCATTCCCGTTGCATACGAACAACGGATATGATACTCTCCGCACGTCCCGAACGCATTCCCGGGAACGACCGCAACGTGTTCGCTCTCCAATAACCCCTCGGCAAACTGTTCGCCCGTAAGCGCCGTACTCTCTACCGACGGAAAGACGTAAAAAGCCCCGCGCGGCTCGAAACAGGACAGCCCTATCTCACGGAACGCGCTCATCAGGAATCTGCGGCGGCGGTCATACTCGTCGCGCATCTTCATCACGGAAGAAAATCCGTCCTCGAAGCCGCCTGTAAGCGCAGAAACGGCGGCGTGCTGCGCCATACGCGGCGCGCAGAGCATGGTGTATTGGTGAATTTTAAGCATAGCGCCGTCGATTTCTTTGGGCGCGCAGGCAAACCCCACGCGCCAGCCCGTCATGGCGAACGCCTTGGAAAAACCGCCCAGATAGACGGTACGCTCCTTCATGCGGGGCAACGATGCAATCGAACAATGCCTTCCGCCGTATGTAAGTTCGGCATAAATCTCATCTGAAATCACAAGCAAATCGTGTTTTTCAATCACGGGTACAATCGCTTCGAGCTGTTGCTTTGTCATGATCCCGCCCGTCGGGTTGTTGGGATAGGCAAGCACGACCGCCTTCGTTTTAAGCGTTATGCTTGCCTCCAATTCCTCGGGCGTAAGAATAAAGCCGTTTTCCGCATGACAGCGAACACAAACGGGCGTCCCGCCGCAAAGCGTGATAATGGGCGCATAGGAAACATAAGCGGGATCGGGAATGAGGATTTCATCTCCCGTCTCACAGACAGCCCGGAGCGCTAAATCGATTCCCTCGCTCGCCCCCACGGTGACGATGATATGATCGGGATCGTACTCCACCGAAAACCGCTCTTTCAAATAGCGCGAAATATTTATGCGGAGATCGACAAGACCCCGATTGCCCGTGTATTGGGTGAGTCCCCGTTGCAACGATCGGATTCCCGCAGAGCGGATCTCCCACGGCGTAACGAAATCGGGCTCCCCTACGCCGAGCGAAATGGCGTCGGGCATACGCTCCACGAGGTCGAAATATTTCCGGATCCCGCTCGGTTGCAACTGCTTCGCACGTTCGCTTAAAAAGTCCCTCATGCCTGTACGGAGAGCCGCCCCGAAGGCTGTTTTTTTGTCTCCGCCCCCTCGATTTTATATTTTTTCAAGATAAAATGCGTCGCCGTGGAGAGCACGCATTCGAACGTGGAGATACATTCGGAAATAAAACGCGCAACGCTTTTCACGGAATTGGTCTCCACCATGACGGCAAAATCATATGCCCCGCTCATAAGATAAAGATTTTTCACACAATCGTGACGGGCAATTTCTTCGGCAATTCCATCGAAACCAGAACCTGTCTGCGGCGTAACTTTTACTTCTATGAGCGCCTCTACAAGCTCTTCCGCCTCTCCGTCCGGATTGATGATCGCGGCATATTTTACAATTGTGCCCGCGCGCTCCATCGCGCGTATCGCGGTCTTTACCTGTTCCGGATCCTCTCCGAGCATTGCGGCGATTTTTTCCGCCGAAAAACGGCAATCCTCCTGTAACAGAGCGAGAATATCCCTCTCAAGCTTTTCCATAATTTCTTCCTCCTTTCATCATTTTACACGAAGCTAAAATAAAAGTCAAATACATTTGCTTTTTTCGTAAGTTTTTGTATAATGGAAGTATGTTTCGTATTTGGGCGAAGGTCTATTTTGACGACCATATCGAAAAACAAACCGTTTATAAGCGCGACGATAAATTTGCCTATTCTCAGTTCTTCCGCTATCTTGCCGATATTTGCGATGAGCTGGATATCCCTACGCCCGTTTTATTGAAACCGCATATCTTTAATTATGCGAAATTCAACCACGTTGTTTTTCGCCCCGCCGATTTCATGGAAGAGGTTCCGTTTACCAAGCTGGTATTGGAAAATATCTTGTAGGTTACGATAAATATTTAGTAGGTTTGAAGGCGATGAGCCAGAACAGCAGCCAGAGAGCGCACACTCCCGCGAGCGACAATAACGCGCGATAAGCGATCTGATTTCCAAAGCAGACCGCTTCCGGCACGGAAAAGCCCGTAAACGCGTATATCGCCGCAAAAATTCCGAAGAGAACCAAGTAAGAACAGCAAATCAACGTAGTCCATTTCATATCCGCAGTATGCGCTTATTTGCCGCAAACTACCCCGCCGTTCTAAACGAAAGCAAAAAATCTCACCGTCTCCCGTAAAACCGCTTGACCTTTTCTCAAAAATAACGTATCATAGCGGTACGGAAGGTTTTCGGAGAACACTTCCGAATAAAAAAACCGAGGTTCAACTACATTGAAAGATCTGTTTTCCACAAAGCGCATCTGCCGCGCGGGCATTATCGCCGCGCTGTATGTTGCGCTTACTTACGTTTTTGGCAATCTGTCCTTTCAGGGCTTGTTCCAGATCCGCCCTGCGGAAGCTTTGTGTATTTTGCCCCTTTTCTTCCCCGAAGCGGTTCCCGCGCTCTATATCGGCTGTATGCTGAGCAATCTCGCGTCGCCCTTTCTCGTTTACGATGTATTCATCGGCTCGCTTGCAACGCTTTTAGCCGCTCTTTGCACCTATGCCGTGGGAAAATTCATACGCGAACAATCGAAAAAGCCGTATGCTCATATCGGCAGAGTCGCGCTCGGCGGGATCTTTCCCGTGCTGGCGAACGCGTTCATTATTCCCATCGTCATCGTTTATTTGTGCGGCGGCAGCGAGGGATTCGACAGCGCAACCGCCGCCTATTGGACGTTCTTTCTTTCTCTTTTTATCACAGAAGCCGTATGGATTTATGCGCTCGGCGCACCCCTTTATTGTCTTGTGCTCCGTCTGCGGAGAAAGGGCGTTTCGGAATTCCTCGACGGGAAACCCAAACCCGCCCACGAACCGCAAACGCAAAACGAGCAATAACATAAAACGAAACAGCGCCCAACCGTTCTCCGAAGCGGTTGGGCGTTTTCTGTTTTTCTTACCAATCTTGCTTTTTCAAAGATTTATCCTTCACGTCGTCATAAAATTCAAAATATTTCGCCTTCCACTCGGCAGGAGAAATAGGCGTTTCCTCTCCCCGCGCATAGGCGAGGTATTCCTCTAATTCATCGGGAGAAAAATCCCCCTCGGCAATCTCTCCGTCGTACTGCGAAAACAGTTTCATTAGTTCTAACTTCGACACGGCTTTTCTCCGAATTGCGTATTCCGCATAATTATCCACATATCCACAACCGTGTTGTGGATAACTTTTTAAGCAAATCTATTTTCCGCGATTCGGTAAAAATATCCGGCGCGGTTGAGCTTTTCCTCGATTTCTTCCGCCGAAACGTCTAAATCTTCGCATAAATCGGCAAAAGAGGCATATTTATCCCGTAATTTCATGTTGATAACGCTCAACAGCAAAGCGGGGTCTTGGGGTAAGGACATGATTCTCCTCCGTTTCCGCTATTATACCACATTTCTGTCTTTCCGAAAACGTCTTTCGGGAATTTTTTCTTGACAATTTTGCAGTTATTCCCTATAATAAACGGAAACAGCCTCAACAAGGAGAACCGATGACAAACGCAACGGAATTAGGCGAAAAACTCATTGACGCTTGGGTGCAATTGACGGGCGCGTTGAAAAATTCGCGAATTACGCACGGCTTGAACTACAACGAGGCGATTGTCATGCTTGTTGCATATAACCGTTATCGCGAGGACGGCGAGGGGCTCGTCTCCTTCAAGGAGATCGTATCGCAGACGAGAATGTTAAAATCCCTCGTCAACCGCACCATCGGTTCGTTAGAAAAAAAGGGACTCTTGGAACGATGCGACGGAAAGGACAGGCGCGCAACCTTCGTACGCCCCGTAAAAAATCGGCTCGACGCTTTTTTAGCCGTACACGACCGTTCGCTTGCGTTGGCACACGCCATTGCGGGGATTATAGGCGAAGAAGACGCGAACGCTTTCGTGCGACTTTCCGAAAAAGTAGTCGCCGCCGATCCTCTTTCGCAGGAAAACATCGATCGCAAAGTCGAACGATAGGAAAGTATTCGCCGGATTGAGATACCGAAACGATTTGGAATTACGGCGGTACGTGGAACGGTTTACCTGCTGTTTTTTGCCCCGAATATATGGAAATATACCTTTGAGAGGTAAAATATCGTAGCGGTATAGAAACTATAAGACAGCCAAACAGGTCTCGGACAATTTCCGAGACCTGTTTTTGACGCCCGATTGTTTTTTACTGCCAATCGCAGACGTTTACCCATTGCGCGAGGAACTCCGCCTCTTCCGGCTTGTGCTTGACCGATTGAGAAGCCGCAACGATGGGCAATACTCTTTGAACGTATTGAATCGCCGTATCCGTCTTGGCACAGTACAGTTTCAAGTATTTTTCTGCAATTTCATCCTGTTTATGAAGTTTGAACAGAAGATACGTTCTTGCCGCGTCTGCCGAACCGTTGCCCTGCGTGGCGTGCGCCCAGTCGATGATATACGCCGTGCCGTCTTGCTTGACGATGATATTACTGGGCTGAAAATCGCCGTGACAAAGTTTCTTATGACGGGGAAGCCCGTCGAGACGGACATGCAGATCGTACCGCACGGATGCGGGATAAGAGCTCGCCGAAATTTTCGCGTGCATTTTGTCGCGGAGATGACCTAAAAGCGGCACCTTCTCTTTGCTCATGCGGATTTGTAAATCGACAAAGAAATCGAGATATTCGTCCGTCTTCTCGGGATGCTTTTTCATGAGCGATTCCAGCGTTTCTCCCTCGATATATTCCCAGGTAAGCGACCATTTCCCGTCGATGACGGAAACGCCCAAAATTTTAGGAATATTCAGCGAAGTTTCTTCTACGCGCGCTTGATTGAGCGCCTCGTTGAGAATGCTCGCTTTCGAATAGCTTTCGTCGAACGACTTGATAAGCCGATCGCCGTCGCGGTAGACTTTTTTGCCTACGCCCGTGTAAATAAGTTCCATAATTTATCCTCCTTAAAGCGGGTAGTTTGCCCGCAAAATTTCAAATAATCGACGTTAGTTTATGCGAACGCCGTAAATTATACGCAAATTTTCGTTTTCGACCTCATTATAACGCACTTTGTTTAAATTGTAAATACCTTTTTTTAAAAATTTTACCACCTTTTGAGCGTTTATAACAAAAAGGAAAACGCCTTTCGGCGTTTTAATAATTTCCCGTTTAGTCCCCGTCTTTCAGGACAAGATCGAGGCACTCCATTTTCTCCTGCAAAACAGCAAGACGCTGTCCTTCTTCCGTAGAGGAAAGTTTCTCGTTCGCGCTACAATATCTGCAAGCCTCGTATAGCTTTCGGCTGAACGCTATCACGACGACGAGCGCAAGAAAGCACACCCCGCCGAACACCGCCGTGAGCACAATGGGAACGACGGATTGCGTGCGGACAATGAAATAAGAACTTACCCCTGCCGCGATTGCAAATAATACGGCGATCCCTAAAAAGATACAAAAGCGCAAGAGATAATAACTACGGTTTTGTTCGAAAACTTCGCGGCGCTTTTTCCGCGCGTTCGAAACGCTCAAAAACAATGGCTCCGCTTCTGCCGCAATCTCGTCGCGTTCTTTCTGCAACTGCTCGCCTGCCCGCGCTCGAATAAACGCTTTCACTTCCTCGTCGGCACGTGAAGCGGCTTTCGCCGTCTTTTTTTTATAAAATACGCTCAAATCCTCAAAATTATGCGTACGGCTTATCCAAACTCCTTCTTTTGCCGGCTTGCAATCCGCGTCATACACAAGCGCCTGTTTATAAAGCGTCTCCGCCTTGGCAAAATCTCCCGACTTGATTTCTTGCTCTGCCTCGGAAAGCAATTTATCGCATTCGATGCGCGCCTCTTCTTTCGCGCGTTCGCGTTCTTCGAGCGCCTTTTGCAGCTGCGAGGGCGTAAGCCCGACGAGATCTTCATCATACGCGTCCTCCGCGACGTCGGGAAGATCGAGCACGATTTCTTCCCTGTCGTCCTGCAACGACGCGGAAGGTTCCGTTCCTTCCTCTACCGCATCTTCGATCCCGCCCGTCTCCGTCCGCGTGATCTTAATTTTTCTGCCTTCGTCTTTTTCGATGATCCGCTCTTCCATTTAACACCTCTATTCCTCGCACTCCCCGTCGCTCAAAACGAAGGGATTGCGTATTTTTCTTTCTTTATCCTGCGGCTGCAAAGCGTCTGCGCATATCGCGCGAAATTTCCCGCGGTAGCGGCTTTGCGCCCAACGACAAAGTTCCGCCGTCTCGAACAAAGCAAACGCCGCGCTGCCGGATCCCGTCATTCCCGCGCCAAGCGGGGAAAAGCTGTTTGCCTCCCCGAGCGCTTTCTCCGCGTCGGCATTCAGCGCTTTTGCCGCAGGATAGAGCGCGTTGGAAAACAGCTTCGCCGCTTCCGCAAGCTTTCCTTCCCGCAAAAGCGCAAGCGTATTCTCCGTTGCACCCGCGCTTTGCAGCGCAAGTTCGTCGTACTTTTTATAACATTCGGCGGAAGAAACCGCACTCCCGGGGCAAATCAACAAAAAATGCAATCGGGGACATGCCCCGAGCGGCTCAACCCGCTCGCCCCGTCCGCTCATGCGCGCAAAGCCGCCGTTTAACAGATACCCCGCGTCGCTCCCCGTCCTATCTGCGACTTCTTTGAGAGCGGTACGGTCTTTGATCCCGTATAACGTCGCAAGCGCATTGAGCGTCCCCGCCGCATCCGCAGAAGAACCGCCAAGCCCCGCGCCGATGGGAATATTTTTATATACGGTAATATCCGCGCCCGCCGTTCCGAACGTTGAAACAAACAGCTCCCCCGCTTTCAGCGCGTTGTTTTCTTCGGGTGGGATGCTCTCGCTCCCCATGCCGCGCATGGTAACGCCGATTAACCCGTCTTTCCGCTTCTTCGCAACGATACGATCGTACAGGGAAATCGTTGTCACAAGGGAATCGAGCGTATGATACGCTCCCTCACGCCCCGTGATATCCAACGTAAGATTCAGTTTGGCGTAAGCGTTGACTTTTGCCGTATTCATTGTATCCATTGTAACATAAATTCAACCGAATGACAAGGAATTACGCAAAAAACCCGCCTATGAATCCCGCTGTTTTTTATTGCGACGAACAAACAAGCAGATGCGCCGTTCTGCTTGGACGGCGCATAATTTTTATTTTCAAAAAAGCAGGAGTGAAACATGTAAAGTCAAGTTTTTGAATACCGCTTTTCGATTTTTAATATTAGATATTTAAACTTTTTTTACGGTAGATGACCACCCGCTGCCCTTCTTTGATAGGGAATTCGATATCGGGATTACTTGCCGAAACTTCCTCGGGCGGCTTTTTCAGGCTTTTGGATAGCTCCCAAAGCCCGTCGCCCGCACGCGGGACGTAGACGCTCACCGCACAGTCGCTTTCCCGGATGGGCGCTCCCTCTTCTACGGAGACCACCTGCCGCGCCGATATTCTCCTAATCCCCGTCAACGTGATTTTCAGCGTCGCCTCGGCGTCGATTTCCCCCTCTTGCTTTTGCCGTGCCGACATACCGCACGGCATCAAGCTTATCTCGCACTCTCCTTCAAAATTGACGGGAATCGAAAAAGGAAGGCTCATCTCTACGCCCCGCCGCACGCCGTCCGCTCCGAGAACCAACAACGTTGCCGAAGCAACCCCTTCCGCACGCTTTCCCTCCGCCGAAGAGACGAGATTCGCTTCGGCACGCTGCAAGACAACCGCCTGTAACACGTCGGAGAAGTCCACGGGAGAAGAGAGCGCGGCTTTCCCCGATATGCGTTCGGTTGTTCGGAAAACTGCGCCCGTGCCCGTATACTCCGTCTCGCCGAAGGAAAGGGCGACGGCGCTTGTGGTGGAAAAGGCATCCGTAACCGCGTCGATCGCCGTCTCTTCGAACACGCAGCCTTCGATTTGAAGCGTGAGCTCCGCAACGATACGGCATCTGCCTTTTTCTTCGTCGGAATCCGCATGCAAAGAGACGCCCGTAACAAAAACGCGAGCCGAAGCGTTACAGCCGACTGACGCCGCGTCGCACGGGATTTCGAGATTGAAAGGAACGAGACGTTCAAAAGACACAAGCGCGTTTTCGCCTTTGAGCGCAAGCATGCCCAAATTGATTTCTCCTTCCGCACGCAAAACGCCCGTCTCGCAGGAAACTTCGGAAAGATATACCGTCTCGGAATGAAGCAAAATATCGCCGATAAACTCCGTTTCGAACTCGTCGTCCGCTTCGGCGGAACCGCCGCAAAGATGCGCGGTAAGAACGGGAACAGACTCGCGCCTGAGCACGAGATCTCCTCCAGTCAGATATTCGAAGGTCTGTTCTCCGTAAAGGACGATTTCTCCGCCGAGCAATGCCGTTACATAAACGCTTGCGCCTTCACGCCGCGCAGAAACGTTTTCCACATTGAGAAACGCGCGTACGGTAAGAGCGGGATAACACCGTTCGTCCTGTACCCGGGCAGAGAATTCCACCCCCTTTTCCGAACGGCAAACGTGCTTTTCCGCATCCTCATAGACGATGATAAAGTGAACCCGTCCCGCATAGCGGACTTCGCCGTTTTCCACCTCTGCGCCCGTTAAAACAACGCTTGCATGCGCCGCAAGAACCGATTCCACTTCGCCGCCGAAACGACATTCCACAGCCGTCTGCGCGCTCAAATTTCCAAGCTTCCCATAACCGCGGAAGATTTCCGTCTGCACCGATATCATAAATACCCCCGTTGCAAAATATCTTTTTCCTCACATTGTATGCGGTTCTTTACGCGTTTATGCGGGGAAACTTGCGCCAAATAACGGTTGTCGGACAAAGGCTTCTTTTCCCCGAGTTTAAAAACAAAAAAAATCGGCAAAAATCTTACCGTGATCAAAAAAAATAACGATATTGCAACCATTAAAAAGACGATCGCCGACTATTTGAAAAGCCAGGTAGACGTCACGGTGAATTTAGGCAGAAATAAAACTCTGCGCTACTGCGGGGAGCTTTCCGGCGTATATCCCGCGCTGTTCACCGTACAACCCAACGACAAGAATTTTTTAGGAAAGACCTCTTACTCGTACGCCGAAGTCCTTTGCGGGAGCGTACGAATCAAACCCGCGAAAGAACAAAACGGCGCGGAGACATGAAAAAAGCGCGGATTCCCGCGCTTTTTCTCTTTCTTTTTACAATTCGTAATGAAGCGGATTGGTAAGATAATGAATTTCGTCCAACTCGTCTGCTGTCACGTAGCCCGCGGGCGCGTTGATGAGAGAGGGAATACGGTTTACAATCGTCGCGCAGGTATGCTCGACCGTGGCGGGTTTCACAACGTGGAATTCGGTATCGGGTTCGCCGAAGATCTTCCAATCGCACATATCGCCGTCCTCGGGGGAGTACACCTTGCCGATCGTCTCCTCCTCGATTACGATTCCCTGATAGGTCTCGATTGTGACGACGGCAGACATTCCGATGCATCTGCCCGCTTGAATGGTCTTGCCTAACGTTTCGCTGTAAATATCTTTGTCTACGGTATAAGGCACGTTTTCCTGTTTAATACTCTTAACCGTAAGCCCTAACTTATTGCAAATCGCCTCCGCCGCGTTCCAGGCATAGGAAGGAACGACTTCCGTCGGGTGAGCGAGTTCTTTTTCAAACTCCTCTTTCGTGAGATCGCACCCGTGCGCCTTGGCAAGCGCAAGCCCGTACTCGTCCACGTTATAACTGTATGCGCCCTTGATTTTGGTAATATTGTGACATCCGCCCGCAACCAGCGAAACCATATTGATCCAGAAAATATCCTGCATCCCGCTGCCCGTCACCGTACAGCCCGTCTCTTTTGCGAGCGCGTCAAGCTTGTTGGTGAGCGCAGCCGACGTGGTCCAGGGATAGATCGCCTCTTCGCACGTTGTGATCACGTTGATCCCGCGGAGCACGCATTTTTCCACTTGCTCGTAGATATCGCCCAAGAAGCTGAATAACGTAACGACCGCAACGTCTGCGTCGCATTCGTCGAGCACCTTATCCGCGTCGTTGGAAATTTTCACGCCCGTTTTTACGCCGAGCCCGGCAAAATCGCCCACGTCCATGCCCAAAATTTCGGGATTGACGTCGATCGCGCCGACGATTTCCGCGCCCTTTTCGTGCAGATAACGCAAGATATACTTGGACATTTTGCCGCATCCGTACTGTACTACTCTGATTCTTTTCATAAAATTTACCCCTCTTGATTTTATTTCTTACCGTTATTATACCCCGAAATCAACCGCCGTCAACGGGTTTTTTGAAAAAAACTGTCTTTCTATCGCGAATTAAGCGTCTTGCGTCCCCGTCTCCTCTGTTTCTTCGCGTTCTCCGGCTTGCTTTTTCTTTGCTTTGAGCCGCGCCATGCCCGCTTGGGCGAGGGATACGGACTCCGGATTTGTGCGCGATTGCAAATTCGGGAACGCCTTTAACAAACGTTTGGGCATTTTTTCGACAATCGAATCGATCGCGCTCTCGCGTTTTTGTTTCCACTCCGCGCGTTTACGCTCCAACGCGCTTTTTGCCTCCGAAGTCTTTTCCCCGAGCTTTTCTTTTGCCCCGCTCACAGTATCTTCGGCAACGAGTACGACGCCCGCAACATGTTCCCCGATAAAATTCGAGCCCGCCCGCATAAACTCGGCCGCCTCGTCGATCTCTTTGAGCTTTTTATTGAGTTTGAGCACCTGCAACACGGCGACAACGATATCGGCGATCATTACCGCCGTAAAGACGCACGCAAGCACCGTACCCGTAATTTCGTTGAACAGTCCCGCAAACCATTTGACGGCGGGATGAACGCCGTCTACGACAAGAAGAACGGCGATTCCCCATAAAATGGAAAATTCCAGACAGATATACCCTTTAAAATTAAATTTCCGCGAGGAATAATCCCACCATTTATCGTGGAAAAATTTTTCGAGCGCCCATCCCGTTACAAGTTCGATCAAGGTACAAAAAACCATGCCGACGAGAAAGACAAGCCAAAAGCGATCCGCCCAATCGCCTAAAATCAACAAGATCGCCGTAACGCCCACGCCGTAAATGGGACAGACAGGTCCGTTCAGAAAGCCGCGGTTGACGAATTTCCCTTGCGTAACGGCATGAAACGCGACTTCCACCACCCAGCCGAGAAAGGAATAAATAAAAAAATAAGCGAAGATTTCGTAGAGGGACAGCGTCCCGATCATGATACTCTGCATGAACGTATTCTATCATAAATTCGGGGATTCGTCAATGATTACAGCGCAGGCTTTATTTTTTCACGCTTTATGGCGCATACGGAGATACAGACGATCAGATCGACAAGAATGACGAACCCGCCCGCAATTATGCAAAGCCCGCGGATATCGTAAGAAGTCACCCATTCCAACATATATACGCCGTCGCGAACGCCGTATTCTTCCCCGGAATATGTTTCGAGAAACACGTTGTTTGATGACATATACGCTATCCCTTCATCCCCTGTCGCGTGTTTTTCAAATTCGTTTAAAAATTCAGCCGTCCTGACGGGATAAAACGAAGCGTCTCCCACCGTTACAAGGGTGGTCACACACATGATCCACTCGGCTTCCCCGTCGACATAATACAGTGCCAGACATTCGCTGTTTTTGTCTTTTCGGGCGCACAGAGTCGCTTCCCCGAAGGAATATTCAATGAGAATTCCGCCGTCGTCCAAATATTCTCCGCGGCTGATTTTCCCGCTAATATCGAGCGGATATTCCCCCGCAGGTACGCCGCAGTTCCAACAGAGATAGGAATCCTGTTCCGCGACGAGCGTTTCCGCATAGGCGGTCAATCCGCTTGCATCGCCCGAAAAGAGAACTTCCCTCGTTTGGGGCGTCCAGACAAAGCTGAGAAATATAAAAAAGAGACCGACGACGAGCGGGATCAATCCGAACAGGGCGGTTTTCGAATAACGCTTTGCATTGCGCAGTTTCGCTTCTTTCTGCTGATCGTTGCCGTATTTGTTGAGCGCGGAAGCGTTCGTTAAAACTCCCCCGACAAACAAGGCGAGAGCGGCAATCAGAAACGAAAGAGAGATCCCGCCCGCCTCTTCGTGGTCGGAAACAGCAATCAAAAACAGACTGACGCCGAGCAATAACAAACAAAGTGCGCAGACGGAATATGAGATGAACACGGTGTGCGCCACGCATAGACGGTAATTTGCCGAAGCCGGCGTTTCCCCTTCCGCAGCGTTCCATGCGCCGACGATAAACGCGATAAGAAGCCCCGCGCACACGATAAACGCGGCGTAGCCGATAATACAGAAAACGAGACCCGCAATATGATATAAAAACAGCGCGCCGAAAAAGATG
>CAZFPP010000020.1:0-24640 GCA_964521125.1 uncultured Clostridia bacterium | reverse complement strand
GGGAGTTTTCTTTATACAAAAAAATCGCCTCTGCCGAGGCGATTTTTTTACAGATCGCATTTTTCAAAACGTTTTGCCGATATACAAACGGCGAACAGCGTACACAACGCATAGAACGCAAGTCCGAAACCCAACACTGCGCATTTAAGTCCCATATGTTCGGGATCGGGCGTATTCAGCGTATCGCGGAAGAAAGGTACGGAAAAACGCAGCGAAATAAGCAGAAAGATAAAGCAAAACACCGACGCGCTTGCGAGGACAAACGGTTTCCCCGCTTTTTGGGGATTGCCGAACAAAACGGGAAAGAATATAGCGTTAAAAATGCCAAGGACGACGGCGCCGAAGCCGAGAAACGCGGTATTCGCCATCATTCCCGCCAGATTGATTTGATTTTCAACGGGAAAACACAGCTCTTTTATCGCAGTCATACCCGCCGCGAGCAAAAGCAACGCAGCTTGAAACAAAACGCACATCAAAATGCGCGCGCAAACCGCGTCCTTTTTTTTCACGGGCAGACAGCAGGTAAAAGCCGCGTCGCCGTTTTCCCGCGCCGTGAGGCACACGAAAAAAACGGAGAGTCCCGAAAAGAAGAACATGACCTCGTACGGGTAGTTCGGAATGAACACGAACGCCGAAAAACACAAAAACAGCAGACAGGTGGGATGCAGACAGAGCGCAAATTCCTTTTTCAAAAGCGCGATCATTTCAGTTTCTCCCCTCGGTTTCCAAATGAATCATGATATCGTCGAGCGTCGCTTCGGAGATTTTTGCGTTGAACGGCGTTTTCCCGCGTTCCAAAAGTCCTTCAAAGCCCTCTTTCACGCGTTTGAGACCGATCGCACCCGCTTTTTTTCCGTTTTCTTCCTCGGAAAAGCGCGCCAGCGCATAGTTTTCCAAGAGCGATTTCAGCGTACAGTTTGCAAGAATTTTTCCGTGAGAAAGAAACACAACGTCGTCGGCAATCTTCTCCAAATCGGACGTGATATGCGTGGAGAACAGCACCGAGATCCCCTCCGAGCGCACCAACTCCAAAACCGTATCGCAGAACTCCTCGCGGGAGAGCGGGTCAAGTCCCGAAGTCGGTTCGTCCAAGATCAGCAGCCTTGCCCCGTGGGAAAGAGCCAGCGCAAGAAATAATTTTACCTTCATGCCGTCCGAAAGCGCGGAGATTTTCTTATTTTCGTCGATCGCGTATCGAGCAAGATATTTTTTGAATTTTTCTTCCTCCCACGCGGGGTAAAACTTCGCCGTCACGCGGGCGATCCGAGAGACCGTTTTTTGCGGATAATAGCGGAATCCGCCGCCGACGTAACCGATTTTCTGTTTTGCCCCGTTCTCTCGCAACGAAACGCCGAACGCCTCCGCTTCGCCGGAAGTCGGAATCAATCCCATGATCCCTTTGAGCGTCGTCGTTTTTCCCGCGCCGTTTGCGCCGATAAGTCCGCACACGCGCCCCTTTCCCACCGAAAAGCTCACGTTTTCAAGCGTAAACGTAGGATATTCTTTGCGCAAATTATTGACTTCCAGAGCGTTCATTTGTCCCCCTTCATGCCGCTGACGGCATTCCAGAACGTCTCCAAATAGCTATAGGGCTGCAATGCGATCCCCTGCGTTTTATCCGCCATAAGCACGAGACTGTCCCCCGCTTGCAGCGCGAACATCTCGCGCACTTCTTTGGGAATGACGATCTGCCCCTTTTCTCCGATTTTCACCGTTGCCAAAAACTTTCCTTGGGGGAATTTTTGTTCCATAATTTCTCCTTTTGGTATGAAAAGTTATACTTTTCCTACTTTTCATATATTATAAAACGCCGGACGGGAGAAGTCAAGCGTTTTGAAAAAATTATTTCATATATTCGATGAGAATTTGGTTCTGCACGTAGAGATATTCGTCTTTTATGCGCGTATTGTCGCCGTTTTCGACCATATATTCCTTGGTTTTTGCGAAAGCTTCCGCAAAATCCTCTTTCCAATCGCTTCCGAACGCCTCTTTGTATTCCTTTGCCGAGATCCCGCGAGCGGTGCGAAGCGCCAGCATGACGAACTCGAATTTCGCGTCCTCGCCCTTTACGTCCTCGCTCTCGACGACGGGAAGAAATCCCGAAAGAATGCATTTCATATATTCGTCCAAATCGAACGTGTCGGTAAACCGCTTTCCGCAAACAAAAGAGCTTGCTGAAATCCCCAGCCCGATGTATTCGCCGCGCTTCCAATAATTGTAATTGTGACGGCTCTCGTAACCCTTTTTCGCAAAATTACTCACTTCATAGCGCAAATACCCCTTTTCGGAGAGCAATTTCCACCCGTAGTCGTACAGTTCCCGCACTTCGTCGCCGTCGGGCAGCTCGCCGTTGAGATAATCGGTATAAATGGGCGTGCCGTCCTCGGGCGTGAGCGCATACATGGAAATATGTTTCGCGCCGCTTGCCGCCGCGATTTCGATCGTCTTTCCGACGTCCTCTTTCGTCTGCCCTTTCAGTCCGAGCATGACGTCTGCGGAGAAATTCTCGCCTTTCAAAAGCGACGCACAGTATAAATAGTCGCGTACGTTGTGAATCCTGCCCAAATTTTCAAGCTGGGAGTCGATCGCCGTCTGCAATCCGACGGAAAAACGGTTGATCCCCGCGCGCTTATAAACGGCAATCTTGTTTTCGTTCACCGTACCGGGATTCATTTCAATCGTAATCTCGGGATTTTTCGCAAGATGAAAACATTTGTTAATTTGCTTCATCGCGCCGTAAATGTAGTTTGGATCGATCACGGAAGGCGTTCCCCCGCCGAAATAGACGGTGTCGAAAGTCATTTTTTCCAGCTGTTTCCCGCGCATTTCAATCTCTTTATAGAGGCACGCCATATACGCCTCGGCAAATTCGAGGCGGTTGGGAAAGGACGTAAAGTCGCAATAGGTACACTTATGTTTGCAAAATGGGATATGAAGATAAATTCCCGCCATTATGTTTCTCCCGTCCAACGGTATTGTTGCATATCGATCGCGCCGTCTTTTTCAAAAGTTATCCCCTCCGATTGCAAAAGCGCGCGTTGCGCGCTTTCGCCGCCGAAAGCGAAGCCTTTGCTAAGACTGCCGTCTTTGAACACCACTCTGTGACAGGGAACGACCCCCGGATAAGGATTGGCGTGCAACGCCCAACCCACCTGACGGGAAGCGCGCGGCGCGCCGACGGCGAGCGCGACCTGTCCGTAAGAGACGACTTTTCCTTTCGGCACGGTCTTAACATATTCGTAAACTCTGTTTGAAAAATTCATTTTTGATATCTTCTCAGCTCTCCGCTCACGAAATTTTTTCACAGAAAAAATTTCGTGAACTTCCCCAATCTTATTGCGCGTGGCAAAACCACGCTTTTGCCTAAGCGCACTCAATTTGCGCAACCCCTTGCGCTTATTGTTTCAAGAAACGACTGAGCGGGCGCGGCGAAACGATTATGAAAACTCCTTTGCTCTCCGCTCACGAAATTTTTTCACAGAAAAAATTTCGTGAATCATTTATCCTTATTCGTCTTTAAAATTTCCATAAATACTTCGCTGGGCACTTCCACCGTACCGATCTGCCGCATACGCTTTTTCCCCTCTTTCTGTTTTTCAAGGAGCTTTTTCTTGCGCGTGATATCGCCGCCGTAGCACTTGGCGAGTACGTCCTTGCGGACGGCCTTCACCGTTTCGCGCGCGATAATCTTTCCGCCGATCGCCGCCTGCACGGGAATTTCAAACAGCTGGCGCGGAATCGCGTCTTTTAAATTTTCGCACAGCATTCTGCCGCGCGCATACGCCCTTTCTTCATGCACGATGATGGAGAGCGCGTCGCAAATATCGCCGTTGAGCAGAATATCCATTTTCACGAGCTTGCTCTTTTCATATCCGACGATCTCGTAATCGAAGCTCGCATACCCCTTCGTGCGGCTTTTGAGTTCGTCGAAAAAGTCGTAGACGATCTCGTTGAGGGGCAACCTGTATTCGAGCTTGACGCGGTGCGCGTCGAGATAGGTCATGTCCTTAAACGCGCCGCGCTTATCCCGGCACAAGTCCATGATCGGACCCAAATAATCGGGCGGGGAATAGATTTCCGCTCTGACGATCGGTTCTTCCATATAATCGATATCGGAAGGCGGCGGCAAATGCGAAGGATTGTCCACATAAAGTTCGCTTCCGTCCGTCTTATGCACCAAATACGAAACGGAGGGCGCGGTCGTAATGATATCAAGGTTGAATTCCCGCTCGATTCGCTCCTGAATGATCTCCATATGCAAAAGACCCAGAAATCCGCAACGGAATCCGAATCCGAGCGCAACGGAATTATCCGGTTCGAAGACGAGAGACGCGTCGTTGAGTTTGAGTTTTAAAATCGCCTCTTTTAAATCGAGAAATTTACTGCCGTCCAAGGGATAAATTCCGCAGAATACGACGGGCTGCACTTTTTTATAGCCGGGAAGCGGCTGCGTTTCGGGAAACGCCGCGCTGATAACGGTATCGCCCACGGCGACGTCCTCGATAGACTTGATACTCGCCGCAATATATCCTACTTCGCCGGCGGAAAGCATTCCTTTGGATTGTAGTTGCGGGGCGAACACCCCTACCTCGGTGACGTCGTACGTCTTATCCGAGAGCGCGGCTTTGATCTGATCCCCCACCTTCACCGTGCCGTCCTTTAACCGCACAAACAGAATGACGCCCTTGTAGTTGTCGTAATAACTGTCGAAAATGAGCGCACGCAAGGGCGCTTCCGTATCGCCCGAAGGGGGCGGCACTAATTTTACGACCGCTTCCAAAATATCGCGGATATTCGTACCCTCTTTGGCGGACACGCAAGGGCAGCCCTCGGTATCCAGCCCGATGACCTCTTCGATCTCCTTCTTTGTCTCCTCGATTCTTGCCGATTGCAAATCGATCTTATTGATAACGGGAACGATCTCCAAATCGTTTTCCAATGCGAGATAGACGTTTGCAAGCGTCTGCGCTTCGATTCCCTGCGTCGCGTCCACGACGAGAAGCGCGCCCTCGCAAGCCGCAAGCGAACGACTGACCTCATAGGTAAAGTCCACATGTCCCGGGGTATCGATGAGATTGAACACATACTCCTCGCCGTCGAGCGCGTTATAATACATTCTCACGGGGGTAAGCTTAATCGTAATTCCGCGTTCGCGTTCGATATCCATGCTGTCGAGAAGCTGTTCTTCCATGTCGCGCTTGCTCACTTGACCGGTAAGCTCCATGATACGGTCTGCGATTGTGCTTTTTCCGTGATCGATATGCGCGATGATGCAAAAATTGCGTAAATTTCGGTTGGGATTTGCCATCATGCTTTTCCTTTTCGGCAACATTATACCTCTTTTTTTATGAAATTGCAACTGCAATTGCCCTATGATATCAATTCAACGAGACGGATCGGCTTTCCCCATTATAAAAAACAAACAATTTTCTTTCTTTATCACGGAACTGTTGGTCGGCGGAAAAACGATTGCAATTTTTATACGAATCGTTTAAAATAGCAATATGAATACTTTTTTAAGTCATTTGCCCATCGCCCACCGCGGGCTGCACGGCTCCGCGCCCGAAAACAGCATGAGCGCTTTCGAAGAGGCGATAAAGGCGGGATATGCGATAGAGACGGACGTACGGCTGACCAAAGACGGCGCGCTCGTACTCTTTCACGACGACGATTTACTGCGCATGACGGGAGTCAAAAAGAAGGTCATCGATTGCACGCTTTCCGAAATACAAGCTCTCCGTTTAAACGGTACGCGGGAGAAAATCCCTCTGTTTTCGGAATTTCTCGCCCTTCTTGACGGTCGCGTGCCGTTACTGCTTGAAATAAAGAACGTTCCCGAAATAGACGGAAAAACTTTTATGAACCAACTATCTCGGGCGTTAGAAGGATACAAGGGAGAATACGCAATCCAGAGTTTTCAGCCCTATTATACGCGTGAATTCCGTAAACTGCGTAAAAACGTCCTGTGCGGGATATTGGCGACGGCAGGTTCCTCGAAAAAGGACTTCGGCAATTCTCCCTTTTGGCGGTTGAAATCTTTCGTCGTAAAGCACATGAGCCTGAATTCTTGGGTAAGACCGGACTTCATAAGCTTTTGTTTCTCCGATTATCCTACACGGGAGACGGAAAAATTCAAAGGGATCAAGCTCGGCTGGACGGTACGTTCCAAAGAGGACGAACGCTATGCGCGCATGTATGCCGACAATATTATTTTCGAAGGATATCTTCCTGAAAAATAATTTATTTTTATGCGCCAATAATTGACTTTTCGGGAAACATATCGTATAATTGCATTTATTAAATCATAAAGGCTGAATATTATGCTCACCATCGAAAAAGTGCGGCACGCACACGTCGTGCTCGAAAAAGCCATTTACAAAACGGACGTCATGCCCACAAGCCAACTCACGCAGAACTGCGAACTATGGCTGAAAGCGGAAAATCTGCAAAAAACAGGATCTTTTAAAATCCGCGGCGCGTATTATAAAATTTCACAGCTCACCGACGAAGAAAAAAAACGCGGCGTCATCGCGTGTTCGGCGGGAAACCACGCGCAGGGCGTCGCTTTGGCGGCAACCGCGAACGGGATCCCCTCTCTGATCTGTCTGCCGGAAGGCGCTCCCATCTCCAAGGTGCAGGCTACGAAAGGCTACGGCGCGGAGATCTGCCTCGTTCCCGGCGTCTATGACGATGCGTATAACCATGCCGTTCAACTGCAAAAAGAACGCGGTTATACGTTTATCCACCCTTTCGACGACGAGGACGTCATCGCGGGACAGGCGACCATCGGTCTTGAAATTCTCGAACAGATCAAAGACGTGGACGCAGTCGTCGTGCCCGTGGGCGGCGGCGGACTAATCTCGGGCGTAAGTTTTGCCGTAAAATCGATAAATCCAAACGTAAAGGTATACGGCGTACAGGCGGAAGGCGCGCCGAGCATGCTGAACGCGCTTCGAAAAGGTTGCAGGGAAGCGCTTCCCTCCGTTTCTACCATTGCCGACGGGATCGCGGTAAAACAGCCCGGACGGCTCACGTTCGGCTATTGCAAACAGTATGTAGATGCGATCGTAACCGTAAGCGACGAGGAAATCGCGGCCGCTATTTTGGCTCTGCTCGAAAGAGAAAAAATTGTTGCCGAGGGTGCGGGCGCAACGCCGCTCGCCGCCGTTCTTGCGGGTAAGGTTCCCAACATCGAAGGAAAAAGGGTCTGCTGTCTCGTTTCGGGCGGAAATATCGACGTTACCATTTTAAACCGCGTCGTGCAAAGAGGTCTTTTAATGTCGGGGCGGCAATGCACGTTGAACATTGAACTACTGGATAAACCGGGACAGCTTGTCGCCGTCTCGCAAATCATTGCGCGGTGCGGCGCGAACGTAACCGGCGTTCACCACGAACATGCCAACGCGGGCAGCGACGTGATCGGATGCTTTCTCCGTATCGATATGGAGACGAAAGATTTCGAACATATCGCCTACATTAAATCGGAGCTGACAAAAGCGGGATTCCGCATCGAATAAAAATTACAAGGAGAAATCATGGATAAAATTTACACGCAAAACGCGCCTGCGGCGATCGGACCTTATTCGCAGGCGATTAAACAAGGAGAGCTCGTGTTCACCTCGGGGCAGATCCCTATCGATCCTAAGACGGGCGATATCGTTATCGGCGGAATCGAAGAACAGACCGATCGCATTTGCAACAATCTGAAAGCCGTTTTGGAAGCGGCGGGTTCGTCCCTTGAGAAAGTGATTAAAACGACGTGCTTTCTTGCGGATATGAATGATTTTGCGGCTTTCAACGGGGTTTATGCGAAATATTTTACCGAAAAACCTGCGCGCTCATGCGTCGCCGTCAAAACGCTACCCAAAAACGTGCTTGCCGAAGTGGAGTGCATCGCGCTGTGTGATTGAAACGAAAAAGAACCGCGTCTGCGGTCCTTTTTTTTATTAGATTTTCCAAATCAGATTCTTATAATCGGTCACAGAGCGGTCTGCGGAGAATTTTCCCGCGTTCGCCATGTTGACAAGACACTTTCGGTCAAACTCTTCCGTACCGTAATCGCGCAACAGATCTTCCTTGACGCGCACATAATCGGCAAAATCATACAGAACGAGATAACGATCGGGGTTGTAATCTGTCATCAAACTATCATATAGCTTACGAAGCATTCCCTTTTCGTCGGGAAACGTTCCGTTTACAAGCGTTTCCAAAACGCGTTTGATTTTAGGATTCGTTTCGACGATTTCTCTCGGACAATAGAACTGCTTGACCGCGGCGACTTCTTCCACCGTCGCGCCGAAAATATAGTTGTTTTCTTTGCCCGCTTCCTCGCAGATTTCCACATTCGCGCCGTCCAACGTGCCGAGCGTAACCGTACCGTTGAGCATAAATTTCATATTGCTCGTTCCGGAAGCTTCCATGCCCGCCAGCGAAATCTGTTCGGAGACGTCCGCCGCGCAAACGATTTTTTCCGCATAAGAGACGTTATAGTTCTGCACAAAAACGACCTTCATGACCCGGGAAACTTCTTCGTCGGAATTGACAAGCTTTGCAATTTCGTTGATATATTTGATGATTCCCTTCGCGTTATAATACCCGGGCGCGGCTTTCGCGCCGAAAATGAACGCCGTAGGCGGAAAATCGGTAATCTCGCCGTCCTTGATCGCATAGTAAAAATACAATATAGAGAATGCGTTGAGCAACTGACGTTTGTACTCGTGCAGTCGTTTTACCTGTACGTCGAAGATGAAATCGGGTGAGATCTCCACCCCCTCGTGTTCTTTGATATACGCCGCAAGTTTTTCCTTATTCTCGCGTTTTATTTTGGAAAATACGGGGAGCATATCGTCGATATGCGATTGCAACTCTTTGATTTTGGGAAGATCGGTGTGCCAATCCGTCCCGATACGAAGATCGATCTCCCTCGCCATTTTGGGATTATTGAGGAGCAGCCAACGGCGCGGCGTGACGCCGTTCGTGATATTAACAAACTTTTCGGGAAAACGGTCATACCAGTTTTTGAACGTATCCGTCTTTAAAATGTTCGTATGAATTTCCGCAACGCCGTTGACGTGCGAAGAAACGTAAATTGCAAGATTTGCCATATGAACAACGTTATCGCGGATGATGAAAAACCGCGCGCCATCCTCTTCGCTTTCCAATTTCTGCTGGCATTTTACAATTTCGCCGAATACTTCGGGAAGAATATCGGAAAGCGCGAGCGCATCCCATTTTTCAAGCGCTTCCGCCATGATCGTATGGTTGGTGAAATTAAAACATTTCGTGCAGACGACAAACGCCTCTTCGAACGAAAGTCCCTCGCCTTCCAAAAGACGGAGAAGTTCGGGAATCGCAATAACGGGATGCGTATCGTTGAGCTGGAAGCAATAAGATTGATCGAGGTCCTTTAAATTTTTCCCTTTTGCCTTATAGGCGCGCAGAATATCCTGCAACGACGCGCTTACCATAAAATATTGCTGGCGCAGACGCAGAATTTTTCCCACCATTGTATTGTCGTTGGGATAAAGAACGTCGGTAATCTTTGTCGCGAGGAAATTATTCTGGGCCGTCTGTTCCCCTTTCATTTCGTTAAACGCGTTGAAATCGAAAGCTTCCAACGGTTCGCTCTGCCAAAGACGCAATGTATTCACAACGCCGTTGCGGTATCCGAAAATAGGCATATCGTAGGGAACAGCGCGCACCTTCTGATCGGCAAACGATACAACGACGGCGTCCCGCTCGACGCGAACGCTCCAGGGATCTCCCCATTTCGTCCAGTCGTCCCCTGCCTCATGCTGATAGCCGTCTACAAACGTCTGACGAAATAATCCGTAACGGTAACGGATCCCGTAACCGTTGAGCGGGATGCCCATGCTCGCCGCGCTTTCAAGGTAGCAAGCCGCAAGCCTGCCAAGTCCTCCGTTTCCGAGAGCGGCGTCCTCCACCTCTTCAAATTCGTTTAAATCCGCACCGAACGCGGCGAGCACCTTTTGCGTATCTTCCAAAATCCCGAGATTGAGAAGGTTGGAAAAAATCGCACGTCCCATCAAAAATTCCGCCGAGAAATAGGCGCAGCGTTTCTTTTCCGACTGTTTTTCTTTCTTCCAATCGTCATAAATGTCGTCCATCACGGCTTTGGAAAGCGCGTTATAAAGTTCCTTTTTGTTTGCAGATTTCAGATCGGTCTCGAAGTCCGCATGAAGTATATCGTCTATTTTTTCGGTAAACTTCTTTTTATCCATTCGCATTTTTACTCTCCTCTCCGCCTTGCGGAAGTAATTTTTCACATTGAATGACGCCATTGTAACATAAATGCTTGAATAAAGTCAAACCATTCCGCTCTTTTTCCGATTTTTAACATATAAATTTTAACGACATTTTTCACGGAATTTCAGATTTTTTCTTGAAATATTCTTATTCTTATGATATAATACCTGTTGACAATCAATAATTTTGTTATTTTCCCACCATTTACATGGGAATTTAACGGAATTTAATTAAGAAGATTTAGGAGGTAAGGAGGAATGGAACATTGTGCAGCGTGCGGCACGGCGGAACAGCTTGAAAAACTCAAAGCCGTGATAGAAACGTCTCGCAACACACCCGGATGTCTTATGCACATTTTGCAAGAGGCGCAGGAAATTTACGGATACCTGCCCATCGGCGTGCAAAAGACGATTGCGGAGGGACTTGGGATTTCGCTTTCGGAGGTGTACGGCGTTGTCACCTTTTATTCGCAGTTCTCGCTGAAACCCAAAGGAAAACACCGCATCAGCGTGTGCCTCGGAACGGCGTGCTACGTTAAAGGCTCAGACAAAATTCTTTCCGAGATTGAAAAAGAAATCGGAATCAAATGCGGCGAATGCACGGAGGACGGGTTGTTCTCGATCGACAGCTGCCGCTGCGTCGGCGCTTGCGGACTCGCGCCCGTCATGATGATCGGCGACGAAGTCTACGGAAAACTCACGCCCGAAAAGGTGAAAGAGATCATCGACAGTTACAGGGAGGAACAAAAATGACAATCAAAGAATTGAATGCCATTCGGGAAGCGAAGAAGGACCTTATCGAAGTCCGCCGCGCCGTCAAAGAGCAGGGCGAAAAACTTGCCGCAAAGACGGGTTACAGAAAACAAGTCCTCGTCTGCGGCGGTACGGGTTGCACTTCCTCGAAGTCCATGCAGGTCATCGAGCAATTGGAAAAATCACTCGAAGAATTGGGACTCAAAGACGTACTCGTCGTAAAAACGGGCTGTTTCGGACTTTGCTCGCTCGGTCCCATCATGATCGTCTATCCGGAAGGCGCGTTTTATGCGCAGATGACTCCCGAACACGCGAAAACCGTTGCGGAAAAGCACCTGATCAAGGGCGGCGAGATCGTGAAAGAGCTTCTCTATCAGGGAACGGTTATGCAGGACGGAAGCATTATCCCTTTTGCGGAAACGCCGTTTTATAAAAAACAAATGAGAATCGCCCTCCGCAACTGCGGCGTGATTGCGGCGGAGGACATAGAAGAAGCCATCGCGGCAGGCGATTACGAAGCAATCGAAAAAGTGCTTACGAGCATGACGCCCGACGACGTGATCAACGAAATGCTCGCCTCGGGACTGCGCGGCAGGGGCGGCGCGGGCTTCCCCACGGGCAGAAAATGGGCGTTCGCAAAGGCTTCGCAGGGCGAGATCAAATACGTCTGCTGTAACGCCGACGAAGGCGACCCCGGAGCGTTTATGGACCGTTCCGTCCTCGAAGGCGACCCGCACTGCGTGCTGGAAGCCATGACCATTGCCGGCTATGCCATCGGCGCGCACCAAGGCTATATCTATGTCCGCGCGGAATATCCCGTTGCGGTAAAGCGGTTGCAAATCGCCATCGATCAAGCGCACAAATACGGTTTGCTCGGTAAAAACATCTTAGAGCTTGGATTCGATTTCGATATCGAGATCCGTCTCGGCGCGGGCGCGTTCGTCTGCGGCGAGGAGACCGCGCTCATGACAAGTATCGAAGGACATCGCGGCGAACCCCGTCCCCGTCCTCCTTTCCCCGCAGTGAAAGGTCTGTTCGGAAAACCCACTATTTTAAACAACGTGGAAACCTGGGCGAATATCAATCCCATTATAACCAAAGGCGCAGCTTGGTATTCCTCCATCGGTACGGAAACTTCCAAAGGCACGAAGGTATTCGCGCTCGGCGGAAAAATCACCAACGTAGGTCTTGTGGAAGTTCCTATGGGTACGACGCTGAGAGAGATCGTAGAAGAGATCGGCGGCGGGATTCCCAACGGCAAAAAATTTAAGGCGGCGCAAACGGGCGGACCTTCGGGCGGCTGCATTCCGGCAGAGTGCATCGACACCCCCATCGATTACGATAATCTCATTGCCATCGGTTCGATGATGGGTTCGGGCGGCATGATCATTCTCGACGAAGACACCTGTATGGTGGATATCTCCAAATTCTATCTCGAATTCACGGCGGACGAATCGTGCGGAAAGTGCACGCCCTGCCGAATCGGTACAAAGAGACTGTTACAGCTTTTGACCAAGATCACGGAAGGAAAGGGCGAACCGGAGGATATCGTGAAGATCGAAGAACTGGCCGCGCATATGAAATCTTCTTCCCTTTGCGCCCTCGGACAGAGCGCGCCAAACCCCATCTTATCTACGCTGCGCTACTTCCGCGACGAGTATGAAGAGCATATCAACGAGCACAAATGCCGCGCGGGCGTCTGCAAGGCGTTGCTCAACTACACGATCGACGCGGAGAAGTGCAAGGGCTGTACGCTCTGCGCACGCAATTGCCCCGTCAAGGCGATTTCGGGTGCGGTCAAACAGCCGCACGTCATTGATACGAGCAAATGCATTAAATGCGGCGTCTGCATGAGTAACTGTAAATTCGGCGCCGTTTTGAGAAAGTGAGGTGGACGACATGACAAAAAATATCAATTTGAAAATCAATAATATTCCCGTAACCGTTCCGGAAGGAACGACCATCCTCGAAGCGGCGAGAAAAGCGCACATCGAGATTCCCACGCTCTGCTATCTCAAAGACGTCAACTGCGTTGGTTCCTGCCGCATGTGCGTCGTTGAAGCGACGGGCGCGAGAGGACTTGTCGCGGCGTGCGTCTATCCCGTTGCCGAGGGCATGGAAGTGAGAACAAACACCGAAAAGTGCCGTCAAAGCCGTAAAATGACGCTTGAATTGCTGCTTTCCAAGCATAAAAAGAAATGCCTTTCCTGCGAGAGAAACCACAACTGCGAATTGCAGAAGCTCTCTTTGGGCTACGGCGTGGACGAAGATCGGTTTAAGGGTGAGGACTATGTGCTTCCCATCGATTATTCCGCTCCCGCAGTCGTGCGCGATAACGACAAATGCATTAACTGCACCCGCTGTGTGGCGGCTTGCGCAAAGCAGCACGTTAACGCCATAGGCTCGATCGGCAGAGGTTTCAATGTGCATATCGGCAGCGCGTTCGATATGCCGCTTGCCCAATCCGTATGCGTCGGCTGCGGACAATGTATCGTCGCCTGCCCCGTAGGCGCTCTTTCCGAACGTTCCACCGTAGACGAAGTTTGGAGCGCGATCGCGGATCCCGCAAAGCAAGTCGTCTTCTTTACCGCGCCTTCGGTACGCGCAACGCTCGGCGAAGCGTTCGATCTGCCCGTAGGCACGAACGTGGAAGGAAAAATGGTTGCGGCAATCCGCAGACTCGGTCCCGATCACGTATTCAACATGGACGTCACCGCAGACCTTACCATTATGGAGGAGGCAAGCGAGCTGATCAACCGCATTAAGACAGGCAAACCCATGCCTATGTTCACTTCCTGCTGTCCCGGTTGGGTGAAATTCGTGGAAAAGAAATATCCCGAAATGATTCCTCACCTCTCCACCTGCAAGTCCCCCCAGCAAATGTTCGGAGCGCTGCTTAAAAGTTATTGGTGCGAAAAGAACGGTATCGACCCCGCCAACCTTTACGTGGTCAGCGTAATCCCCTGCACGGCGAAGAAAAACGAATGCAAGCGGGAAGAAATGGCGAATGACGTGGACGCCGCGATCACGACGCGCGAACTTGCGCGCATGATCAAGACTGCGGGTATCAAATTCACCGAGCTTCCCGACGAAGAGTTCGACAGCCCGTTTGCAACCGCAACGGGCGGCGGCACGATCTTCGGAGCAACGGGCGGCGTGATGGAAGCGGCTTTGAGAACGGCGGCGCACATGATGGACGGCAGCTTCGAAGTGCTCGATTTCTTTGCGGTTCGCGGGACGTCTCCCATTAAAGAGGCCACCTATCTTGTTGCGGGCAACACGGTGCGCGTTGCCGTCGCCTCGGGACTTGCCAATGCGGAAACGATCATCCGTCAGATACAATCGGGGGAAAAGCAATATGATTTCATTGAAATTATGGCGTGCCCCGGCGGTTGCGTCAACGGAGGCGGTCAGCCCACGCTTTCCGACAGTATCCGTAACAGCGTAGAACTCAAAGAATCGCGCGCGAAGGCGCTCTATACGAGCGATATTCAGAACGAATTGCGCCGTAGCGACGATTCCCCCGTGATGGACGTGATTTACAACGATTATTTCGGCTTCCCGAACAGCCAAAAAGCGCACGAGTTGTTGCACACGAGCTACACCGCAGACAAGAGAATTTAAGAAAACATCTTAACTACACACAAGAAGGTTCCCGAATCCGGGGACCTTCTTGTTTTCTATTCTGAATTATACTATCAAGTGCGACGGATAGAAAAAGAGCTTAGTTGCAATATGCATACCGTGCTTGACAAAAGGGAACGCATGAAACCCTAAACGGACTGCATAGAGAGTTTTATCCGAAAGGCAGAAATCCCGAACGAATAAAGCGCATATAAAATTTTAAACAGTCAGGATTTGACAAACAAGCTCTATCGTGATGTAGTAGCAAAAAACTACGGGAAGTTTATATGAAAATCGCATCTTTCGAAACAAAGAGGCGTTTCGGATAAAACAGAAAATATTCATTTGACTTTTTCGCGACGATTCCATATAATAACTATATGCAAAAACCTGTGGCAAAAAAAGGGTTCGGTATCTTGTTGATCATCGGCGCGGCGCTCTGCTTTGCGCTCATGAACCTGTTTGTCAATGCGGCGGGAGACCTTCCCACAATGCAAAAAGTTTTTTTCCGTAACCTGATCGCGACGGGCGTAGCATTTTTTCTTCTCCTTTTTCAGAAAGAAAAATTCCGCATTCACGATAAGAGCTGCATCCTCTGGCTTTTCTTGCGCGCGGGAATCGGCTTTTTGGGCGTCGTGCTCAATTTCTATGCCATCGACCATATCGGAAGCATCTCCGACGCCTCGATTTTAAATAAGCTCTCCCCCTTTTTTGCCGTGATCTTTTCCATTTTTTTATTGCGCGAAAAACCGACAGTCCCCGAAATCGGGTTCGTTCTCGTTGCTTTTGCAGGCGCTATGCTTGTCGTGCGCCCCTCTTTCTCCGTAGAAACGCTTCCCGCCGTCGCCGGCTTTTTCAGCGGAGCCTGCGCAGGATTTGCCTATACTTGCGTCCGCGTTCTGGGAATCAAGGGCGAACGCGGGCTCATGACCGTATTCTTTTTCTCGGCGTTTTCCACCGTTGTCTCTCTACCCTTCATGATCGTATGGTACGAGCCCATGACGCCTATCCAACTCGTCTACCTGTTGCTTGCAGGAATTTCCGCAGCAGGAGGACAGTTTTTTATTACGGCGGCTTACCGTCTCGCGCCCGCCAAAGAAATCGCCGTATTCGATTATTTTCAGGTACTCTTTGCGGCAGTCCTCGGCTATTGCTTTCTTTCCCAGATCCCGGATAAATGGAGCCTTCTCGGATATGCAATCATTATCGGCGCGGCGGTAGGCAAGTGGCTGTATACGCTTGCTAAGACAAAACGCGCGCATCACGCGATTCTTTCGACGGAAATAAATACGGAAAATCAAGATACGGAAACGCCTCCGAATCATGAAAACGCAAATAACAGCGAATAAAAATGTAATTACACCGTGCGAAACTTTGCTTTTTTACGAAAAATATGGTAAGATTATAGAATACTGGTTTTACACCCGATGCAATGGGAGACAAAGATGCCCGATCAAGAAAACGCTTCGCCCACGGAGAATGAACAAACGGAAGATACGTCTATTCTTCCTCGGAAAGAAATAAAAACAAAATCGCAAATGCGAACCTGGTGGTTGAAAACCGCCTGTATGCTTGCGCTCGTCGTTCTTTCTATCGTCATGCTGTTCACGCTGGGGAATTATATTACGGATGAAGAGACGACGCAGCTCACCTTCTCGGAGCTGTTACAATCCATTAATTATCCCCTATTTGCCTTGCTGTTGGGCATTCTTTTACTCTATGTCTTTGTCGAAAGCGGAAAATACGCCTTTCTATTAAAAGTATATACGGGGAAGTTTCGCTTCCGTACCGCTTTGAAAACCATGTTCGTGGGAAAATATTACGACGGGATCACCCCTCTTTCCACGGGCGGACAACCGTTTCAGATTTATTATCTGCACAAAAAGGACATCCCGCGCGGCGCGGCGACTGCAATCCCAATCATTCGCTATATCGTCAGTATCATCATTCTGACGGCGCTTTCCGTTACGCTTCTCATTTTGACGCCGCATTACGTTCCCGGAAAAACGGTAACCAACGTCGTTCTGGTCATCGCCTGGATCTCTCTTGCAATCAACATCCTGTTTCCCGTTGCAATCATTTTTTTCTCCGTCTTTCCCGATTTCAGCAAACGAATCATTGCGGGAATCGTCAATCTGCTTGCCAAACTGCATATCGTTAAGCGCAAATATGAAGTGACGAAAAAATTTGTGCGGGAACTGAGCGAATACAGCAAGACGATCAAAACGTTTATCAAACACATCTGGAAATATATTCCGCTCATCGTCCTTTCTCTCATCGAGAGTCTGCTGTTTGTGACGATCCCCTTTTTCATTGTCATTGCGATTGCGGACGTTACGCCCACATATGAATTACTCATTCAGATCGCGTGTCTCGTCATTATCTCGCGTTACACCGCTCTGCTCATTCCCACGCCCGGGAATACCGGCGCAATGGAAGCGACAAGCTCCATCGTATTCAGCACCATTCCCGATATCGGCTCTGTCATCGGTTGGGTCGTTCTGGTATGGCGCTTTGTCACCTATTATGTATATATTCTCTCCGGAATCGGGATCAATATTTTTGAAATTGCCCGCAGCGCCGTAAAAAATAAACGAAAAAATCAAAAGAATGACGATTAAAGTAAATTCTTATTCCGCAAAAATTTTCCCGAAAACAAGGGAAAAACACTTGACACTTTTTAAATAATCCATATAATATGAGAAGTAATTATTGAGGTGTAGCGCAGTTTGGTAGCGCGCTTGGTTAGGGACCAAGAGGTCGTGGGTTCAAGTCCCGTCACCTCAACCAAATTAAAATAATCCGAACTCATCCGGTTTCTCATAACCAGTGAATTCGGATTTATTTTTTATAGAAAGCGAAGCTCTCCGTTCTTCGCTATGATTGCAAATTACTTCTTATATGATTGCGATTACCGCACGATCAGGAGCTTCTTTTTGGCGCGGGTGATCGCCGTATACAGCCATTCCCTGCCGTTTTCAAAATAATTCGATTCGTCGATTACAATGACGAAATCATACTCCGAGCCCTGCGCTTTATGACAGGTAACGGCATAAGCAAATTCAAAGCGGTTGACGGTATCCTCCCGCTTCACCTTGAACTGCCGCAGCGCTTCCGTATTGCGCTCATGCACAAGCATTCCGTTCTGCAACAGACAAGCTTTGTCTCCGTAGCCGTGAAAATATTTTCCTTCCGTAAAAATACCTGCGTCAAAGGGAAGATCGTAGGACTTTTCACTCAAAAAATCCGCCTGAAAGTCGAGTTGTGCAAGTCCGTCCTCCTGCTGCCGCACATTGTAACACTTGCCGATGATCCCGTTGACGAGGTGGAACATCCCCTTCTCGTCGAGCGGTTTGCTCCAATTATTCAGCGTACAGATGATCTTTTCGCCGTCGATGGGCAATTTTGCCTCCGGCGAGATCCCCAAAAAACTCCGCATTTCCCGATTGATAAAATTGCGGGTTCGGTTGGTTCCTACAACAATCTGATCGGCTTTTAAAAACAGACGGCGGCGCGTTTCCTCTGTAAAATCACGTTTGGGTATGACTGCAACCCCTTCTCCGTATTCTCCGTACGCAAGAGCATCGCCCGCGCGCGCTTTTTCCGCAAGACGCACGATCGCGTTCTCTTCCTGACGCACGATTTGCGTAAGCGTTACGCACGGCATCGTGAGAAGCGAATTACTTCCCCCGACGGGAGGAAGCTGCGCGGGATCGCCGCAGAAAAGGCACTTTACCCCGAATGAAAGCAAGTCTTTCAGCGTTTCATCGGAGACCATAGAAGTCTCATCCACCACGATGAGACGGATATTCTTATCTATTTTTTCTTTCTTGACGAAATTGAGAAAACGCTCGGAAATCACTTCGCCGTTTTCATCGACCTCGAATTCCTCTTCACGCGTATAAATAAGACTGTGTACTGTCCCGGCGGGCGTTCCGCCGCGAATAAGCACAGACGCCGCTTTCCCCGTTGGCGTAACAAATACAGCGCTCTCGCCCGCAACCAGACCGAGTTTACGCACGGCATAATCGATTAGGAACGTCTTCCCCGTTCCCGCATAACCGCATAAAACGAAAATCTGTGCATCAAGATTGTAAAACCATTCTTCAATGAGCAAAAGCGCGTCGCTTTGTTCCGGAGTTAGCTCTATTGCGTTTTTCAGCGTTCTTTCGTTCATATAAACATTATAACATATAGACCAATTATTTGCAAACATTTGTTTTGTAATTTCCAAAAGAAATTACGGAAAAGATTTGCTATTTCTCAAATTTCGTGCTAATATGAGGGAAAGAGGAAACCATAATGCAATTCGATACGCAACTTGTAGGAAAAATAGGTTCGATGGCGCTCATCGACAAATCGGCGCATATCATCGACTATACGCGCGTAGCGCGTCTTTCGCATGAACTCAAACCCGGATATATCTGGGTTTCGAGCGGCGCAACGGAAATCGGGCGGCTCGACTATCTTGCCCGTAACGGGAAAGAGCTTATCGGCGAACATGCAAAAACAGACTATGCAGCGCAAGGACAAGCTATTCTTATGCAAACTTACCGCCAATTCATCGACCCCGCCTACTCGGTACGACAAGTACTTGTGGAACACCAACAATTCAACGACGAGAAAAAAAGCGAGCACTTACGCGCCCTACTTTTGCGTTGTAAAGAGCAAAACGCAATTCCCATCGTCAACTATAACGACGCGATCTCCAATGAAGAAAACCGCCGTATGGAAATCATGGCGTTGCAACATGAAAAAAGCCGCGTATTCGAATGCGTGGATAACGACGAAACGGCAAGCCGAATCGCCTGCCTCGTAAGAGCGCGCTACCTCGTGATTTTAACAAGCGCGAACGGAATTTACACCGATCCGGAAGATGAAAAAACGCTCATCCCCTTCATTACGGGAAAAGACGACCTTGAACTGCTTGCCAATATTGAGGAACACAAAAAATTCTGTTTTGGAGCGAGCCGCACGGGAGCCAACGGAATGCGCGCCAAACTCGAATACGTAAAAGAAGCGGCGGCGCAGGGTACGACCGTTTACATTGCAAATGCAAAATATTCCATTCATGAAATATTAAACGAAAGCGTCCCCTGCACAAAGATAGGAATCGCAAGATAATAAAAACAATCCCCCTCCGATTGCACAAAAAACGTGCTTTCGGAGGTTTTTTATTACTTTTTTATATTATTATGTCACGCATAGTACATACTGTGCGTGACATAATACTATGCAAACGAGCGATTTTTCACACGTTTCTTGCATTTCTTATCGTTCTTCTTTCCCCTTTTATCAATAAGGAGGGACGCATGTTTTATTTTCCGTTGCAAATAATGGGTAATATGAAAAAAGCTCTCTGCATGTGCCTGGTTACGCTTTGCCTGCTTCTCTTTACCGCTTGCGATCTTCAAGAAATGTCCTCATTGAAAGATATTTCACGCCCTTATGAGGGAGAATATCAATGCGAAACGCTTACGCTCGACGGAGAAGAAATGATCGATCGGTTTGAGTATATCAGGCTGTCGTTAGAGGAAGATAAATTCACCCTCCGCGCCCGCGACGAGCACGGGCTGAATTACAGCTATCAAGGAAATTATCGGTATGACGACAATCGGTTTACTTTTACGGGAAAATTCGGAATACGCGAACTTTCACGGGAATTTCCCTACAAAAACGGCGTTCTTTTTCTCGATCTTCCGTTCGGCGGAAAACTTCTGCACGCCGAATTTTCTTTATAAAAAGCCGTATACAAAAGAAGCTCTCCGATTCGGAGAGCTTCTTTGCGTAAAAGTTTATTAAATTCTGCCGCGTTCTTTACATAGTTCTTCCAAAATCTCCGTCGCGTCGTAAACAAGATCGGCGCACGGACGTTTTTTATAGTAGGCGGGCGTTCTCTCGTCCGCCTTCGGAGTCGTTTCCGCCTGAATGCCTACCCCGTTTAAAAGTTCGCCGCAGTTAATACCGCCGTTCTTCTCGCGAAACCGCTTTGCAAGCTCCTGCACAAGCGCATAGACCTCGCTCTTTCCAAGTTCGGGGAAGAGTAACCCCAAGCAGACGGCTGCGCCCGAAACGCCGCCGCACGTCTGGCGCAACCGTCCTAAACCGCCGCCCAACGGCAACGTAACCGCCTTCAAAGTCTCTTCGGAAACGTTTAACACGTCCGAAAAGGCAAGCGCAACCGCCTGGGAACAGTTATATCCGCTTTGAAAGTATTCTTTTGCCCGTTCCGCTCTCGTCATATTTCGTTCGCCTCCCTTATATTTCGTACCATTCTCCCTCTATGGGCACAAACGCCTCCGTTCCCGGCAGATATTTTTTCACGGCAGGAATAAATTTTTTGGGATTCACGGTATGAGAAATGGGCGGAAACGCATTGTCAAAATGATCTATCATAATCGATTTAGGTTTAAATACTTCCAAAAATGGAACCATATAGCGATGCATGCGCGTACGTCCTTGAAAAGGAAAGACGAGCAGATCGGCTCCGTCGGGATATTCTGTGTTTTCGTCCATGCCGGCAGACCCCAACACCATAATTTTTTTTCCTTCACAGGAAAATTCCAACGCATAGATATCGTCTGTAATCCGAAACCGTTTTGTCATAGCGAGAATCTCAACCCCCGCGCGGAATTTTAAATACGTTGCGGGATTGAGCGCGACGCCCAAAATTGTAGGTACGTCAAACTTACAATGCCGACTCTGAAAAGTACGCACCGTGATATCTCCCACACTATATTTTTCATTTGCAGCAATCGGAATCATGTTTTGGGTTTCTATCTCATTTTCCCGCGCATGTTCGATCCCGTTTTGCGAGACGTATACTTTTTTGATACCCGCATCCAAAAATACGCCGATATCGCAAAAATGGTCGAGATGCGGATGGGTAATAAACACCGCTTCCGCCGTTGCCGCCTCCTCCACGGGAAGGGAAGGTAATTTCGGATTAAACTTCTTTAAATACGGATCGACGAGAATGCGCGTACTTCCGCCCTCAATCAATAACGACGCCGTCCCGTACCACTTGATCTTCATTGACAGCGTTCTCCTCTCCAATGAGCATAGGATAATGCCTGTAAGAAGTATACCATATTGTCAAGTTTTTTGCAACCGTCAATTTTGAATTTTCGCGCTCCCACGGTGAAAAAATGAAAAAAATTCATACAGCCTGCCGATCTTCGTAAACAAAGAACGGCAGGCTGTATTTTACAGCTCGCACTTTTTATGCGGCTAAATTTATTTGCCTTTCACTCTGCCGACGTCGAGATTATCCTTTGTTCTGTCCTCCAACGCACGAATGGGGTGCTCTCTATCCTGAATGCGGTAATCCTTGCCCTGTTCTTTGACAATCCTCTCGATGACCGCATGCGTTCCTACGGTATACAAATCGCCGTTTATTTTGGCGTTATATCCAAAATAGCGGAAGGAGTCAGGTACCTTATCCAGTTCTTCCCAACTCTCCTCTACACCCGTCAGCCGCACGCTTTTAAGCGCTTCGCGGATATAATTTTTCTGCGAACGGAATTTGAGCAATTCGGGAAAATCGCCGCCTTCGGGGAAGCATTGCTGCCAAACCTTTCCTTCGTACGTCTGTAAAAGATCTGCCGCCTCGTGCAAATGGGTCACTTCTTCCTCAAAATGCATCTCCCAAATCTTTTTAATACGTTCGTCCGTCTCGTCCTCATAACACGAATAATAGAGATAGCACTCGGTGTATTCGTTCATCAACAAGTTTTCAAAGTGCGTCATGCAGGGGTCCTTTAAACAGCCGTAACCCGTTACGTGCTGTTCTTCGATCATTGCAATTTCGTTATAGAGTTTCCTCCCCAGAGGCGAGGCGTACAGATTGGCGACGTTCATATAGAAGTTCATCGTCTGCTGTTCCGCCGCCGTGATAATGTTGATATTTAACTTCGTTTTCAAATCGTTGAGATAACCGTTGATATAGAAATCCACGTCGTCGTAGGGATGACGGTATTCCGCAACGGTGGGACGCCCCGGCATAATCTCGGTGTAGTCGCCTACAAGCCGCGCGGGATCGCCTCCCTTTTCTATCTCCATCAAATCGGAATAGCGATATAAGTGATCGAAATCCTCTAAAAGGGCAAAATCAAACTGTTTTTTCACATAGCTGTTCTTTTCGCTCAATGCAAGATTGGCGGTGAGATCGACGGCGAGCTGTTCATAGCCGATCGTGTGTTCCAAAACCGTCTCGTCGGCGGGTTTTAATCCCGCAACGCGCTTTTGTTGGATCTGTTCCCCGCGGCGCATGAAGGCGAGACGGCGGCGCACGTCATTGTTTGCACAATTGCGCGAAAACGCGTTGGAGAGACGCACCGATTCAAACTCCGTACCAGACATGAGAATGACCCTCAAACGCGTGTAGGGATCGACTGCATTCTTGTCGTAGGGTTTTAAAAAAACTTTATTCCAGGAAGTAAAACATTTGTCCGCTTTCTGCGGCTTACATTCAAACGGGTTCATAAATCCTCCTTGCCGTTTAGATTGACTTTGTTATAGCCAATCCGAAAAAAATTATGCGGACGGTTGCATTTTTACAGAAAGATTGTTATAATAACCGTGTACAAAGCACAAAAAATAAACGTTAATAGGAGAAACGGTGATGATCGGTTGCGTGATTGCAATGGAAAGCGAAGCGGAAATTCTACTCGACAATATGGAAATCGAAAACATTCAAACGATTTACGGAAAAACCGTACATTTTGGAAAAGCGTTTGGAAAAGACGTTCTGCTCGTTGTGTGCGGCGTAGGAAAAGTAAACGCCGCGGCGGGCGCTTGCGCCGCAATCGCAAAAGGAGCCGACGTTATTCTCAATTTCGGCGTTGCGGGCGGTTTGAACGAAAAAACGGAGGTGTCCGAAGTATATGTCATCGACAAAGCGGTGCAATACGATTTCGACTGCGTGCAGCTCAACGGCAAAGAAATAGGCACGCTCGATGGCGAAGAAGAGAATTTCCTGCCCCTCTGCGTACCCGAAAAATTGGATTTTCCCCGCCGCGCTTTGGGTACGGGCGACCGTTTCAACGATTCCCCCGCCGACCATAAACTTCTCACCGAACAACTCGGCTGCGATATTCGCGAAATGGAGGCAGGAGCAATTGCTCAGGTGTGCAAATATGCGGGCGTACCCTTCGTAAGCGTGAAAGCCATATCCGACGTTTACGGCATGGGCAGCACCACAGACCAATTCAGAAAAAACATGAAACTCGCCAACTTGAATTTAAAAGCGCACATGGGCGAAATCTTCGCCGCGTTGGAGGACTGATGGAAAAAATCCCCTCCTTTCAAAAAAACCATAATTTATTGCAGGTAGGCTTATATGCGCAAACGGACAAGCATAACGTTACCACTTTCGATTTGCGCTTTAAAAAGCCCAACGCGGGCGATTACATCACGCCCAAAGCGCTGCACACCATAGAGCATATGCTGGCTACCGTTTTAAGAAACAGCTCCGAAAAAGAGAACGTCCTCTACTTCGGTCCCATGGGTTGCAGAACGGGATTTTATCTGTTGACCGTAAATTTATCTTACGGGCGGGTTCTCGCGCTTTTAAAGGAGTGCATTCCCGTCGCGCTTGCGCTCGATGAAATTCCGGGAAGCAAAAAAGAAGAATGCGGCAACTACACGGAACATGATTTAGAGGGAGCAAAACGCGAGCTTAAATCATATCTCGAAATCTTAAACGCCTTATAAATTTCACGAGAGGATACAAATGATTGATTTGGGAGATTGGAAAGAGCCGCTTGCTCCGCTCTTTGCGGACGAACGGTATCAAAAAATCCGCCAATTTTTGAAAGAGGAATATTCTACATATACTGTTTATCCGGACATGTACGATATTTTTAACTGTTTCCGTTTTACGCCCTATTCCGAAGTGCGCGTTGTCCTTTTGGGACAAGACCCCTACCACAATGTAGGGCAAGCGCACGGGCTGTGTTTTTCCGTACAGGACGGCGTACAAAAACCGCCGTCGCTCG
>CAZFPP010000019.1:0-24882 GCA_964521125.1 uncultured Clostridia bacterium | reverse complement strand
TTGCCGCAATTATCCGCTTGACCTTTTAAGCGGATCTTGTTATACTTAATTTATGAAAGTTTATGAAGTTGGAAAATATATTCCGAATGGAAAGACGATAACAGTTGAAGTCCCCGCCTCTAAAAGCATACTCAATCGAGCGCTGCTTCTCTCTGCCATATCAAATGGAAATGTTCTGCTAAAATGCGGATCTTTCGGCGAAGATACTCGAGCCGTTTTAGGTTGCCTGCAATCGCTTGGGATTAAAACGGAATTTGTTGAAAACGGTCTGTTAGTTCATGGGTGCGCCGGTCAAATACCCAATCGGAACGCAGAATTGAACGTAATGAGCGCCGGAACGGCGGCACGATTTTTGACGACAATGCTTGCATTCTGCCGCGGGAATTATAGATTCCGTTCCTCGGAGCAGATGGAGCGTCGCCCAATGGAGCATTTAAAATTATTAGAAAATTTCGGCGTGCATATCGAATATGAAAAACAGCCGTATCATTTTCCTTTTCATATGATATCAAACGACCTTTGTACCGATACTCTGACGGTGGATACTGACGAAAGCACGCAATATGCGAGCGGTATTCTAATGGCTGCAAGTATAAAAACGCAACCGTTTCACTTATATCTTACAGGAAGTCGCACTCATAGCAGCTATATTTCTATTACTCTCGAGACCATGAGATCTTTCGGTATTCCAATTATCCGAAATGGGAACGAAATCATTGTAAGCGCAACAGAAAAAACGCCTTTTGAATACGCGGTAGAGCCTGATATTTCGGGCGCATGTTATTTCTATGCTCTTGCGTTATTGCTTGGTATCCGCGTTCTTGTAAAAGACGTACGATTGCCGTCAATACAGGGCGACGTTGCTTTTCTTCGTCTCTTAGAGGCGCGGGGCGTTATTTTTGAGCAAAAAGAAAACGGACTGTTAGCGGACGGAACCAACATTAAAGAATATACTGGTTTTGTTGAAGATTTGAAAGATTTTTCCGATCAGACACTGACGTTAGCCGCGCTTGCTCCGTTTGCCTCAACTCCCTCACTCCTCAAAAATGTAGGACACATCCGTTTTCAGGAATGCGATCGAATTGCCGCAATTTGTGAAAATTTAACGGCAATCGGAATTCCCACGCGAATGAAAGGCGATGATATAGAAATACAGCCCGCCCCCGTAAAAGGCGGCTTAATACATACATTCAACGATCATCGCGTTGCGATGGCTTTCGCGCTGATTGGACTGAAAACCGGAAATATAGTAATTGAAAATCCCGATTGCTGTAAAAAAACATTCGATAATTATTTTGAAATTTTATCGAAATTAAAGACAGAAAAATAAAGCAAGCTTGGAAGTGAAAATTGACATATACAAAAATTATTTCCTTAGAGCTTTTGAGCGTAATCTTTAAGTAAATCAAACATATCCTCAGATATTACATGTTCGATTCTGCAAGCATTATCTTCTGCAAGTTCCTGCGTCGCCCCAACATGCATTAAAAGCTTTGTTAGTACGCGATGTCGGTCATAAATATTGGAGGCTTTTTGATTACCTGATTCCGTTAATAATATATTTCCCATATCGTCTATGGTTATATATCCTTTTTTTACGAGCAAATTCATCGCTCGCGAAACGCTCGATTTTGCATAGCCGAGGTCTTCTACAACATCGATTGAGCGTACATTCGCTTTGATTTTCTTCAGCAAAAGGATCGTTTCCAAATACATTTCTTCCGATTCATGCGTTTTCATAGTATTTCCTTTGATATCACTCGGTTTTAATTAAGTATACTACAATTTATCGGTTTTGTAAAGAACTTATAAAAGTTTTTCTGTTATTCGCAATAGATAGATATTTTATCATAAAGTTTTGCTGATACTTTTTTTGGCAATCCCTCGAAGCGGATGTTTAAAACGGTAACTTGCTTTCCGGTTATCGTTTTTTTCTGCGCAAATCGCGCGATCAGTTCGGCGGGTATCTCAAATTCTTTAAAGTAACTGTCGTCATTGTACGTGTAGTTTATCCAGCCGGAATATAATTTTTCACCCCCCGCCGTTATTTTTAACGTCTTACCGTTATCTTTATGAAGCAAACAGATTCTAAGCGTATTCTTTCTTGATGGATCAACTGCAAAATCATACGAAAAGAATCCGCCTGCTTTTGAATATCGTGCCGTACCGTTTAACGTTAGACTAACAGAATTTTTATCATGCATTTCATGTAATTCATCCGTCTCGTATTGACCGTATCCCGGTTGCACGCTGTCATAAAGCTCACGCGTCTCTTTTCCTTCGGGAATATCGTTTTCCCGTTTCCCCTCCCGAAGTCTCCAATAAATGGCATATCGTTCATCATATTTTTTATAGTGTAAACCAAATTCAAGCGGTATGTCGCCGCCGTTCAGACAAAATGATTCACCGTTTCGAATCAGATAATTTTCCGGATGCTCCAATACCTCTGCAAGATCAGAAAAATAAACGCGCTCGCTTTTAAGCAGACTTTGTTGCGGGATTGTCACGTCGACGCCCGTTTGTGTTTCAAGCATATTCTCCCGTCCGAGATTTGCGCTCAAAACCGCGCCTCCGTATTGAAACGCCAAAGAATCTCCGTCTGGCAAACCTTTTAATGTTACCGCTACGGGAATTTTCACAATAAGACAATCTCCTTCGGTTACCCGAATACAAACATGTCCGTCCTTTTCTTCCGCAACAATATTTAAACCGTTGCACAGGATCGTTATTCTTTCTGCCGCCCAATCGGGAATTCGCATACATAGTTCGAACGGCTCTTGCGCATGTAAAATTTTTATTGACGCTTCGTCGGAAAGCGGAAAATTACAGCGTAGCAGAATTTCATATCGCTCTGTGCGCAGCAAAGAAGAAAGATACTGTTCGATGAATACGCTGCTTCCGTTCGTATAATATGCGCTGTCTCCGAGCTTTGTAAAGTTTTCCATACCCGTTCCAGTGCAACACCAAAAGTTATCGTAAGGGCGGGAATATACCTTAAAAAAGCCTCCTGCCATCGGTTGGAAATATGTGGTCATGCCCGTTTTGGGATTTTGCGAAGATAAAATTGAATTAACAAAAGCATTGTCGTAGTAATCGGTATATTTTTTATCTCCCGTCACGCAAAAGAGCAAGCGGCTAAGTTTGAGCATATTATAAACGTTGCACGTTTCGCAGTTGCAGTTGGTACGTTTGCTATCGAGAATATAATCTTTCCCAAAATGTTCCCATTCCGAATAACCGCCCGTCACATAAGTATGTCTTTCTACAACAATTTTCCAGAAACTTTGAGCCACGCGCAAATATCGATCGGCATTGATTTTTTTGCCGTCTAACATCTTTCCGTGTAATGTTAAGTAACGATTCAGCGCGCCGATGATTTTTGGAATCATCGTATTCGCGTGTTTGTCTTTCAAGACATGTTCGCCCTCCGTTAGAATCGAGTCGAATAACTTCTCCTCGTCAAAAACATGTGCGGCAATCGCATATTTCTCTTGTTGCGTGATCGAATAAAGCTCATATAGACAATCGTTCATGCCTCCGTATTCAACGGATAAAACCTTCTTGCGCAACCGAGTATCCCAACCGACAACGCGACGATATACCCAGTCTCCGAGTTTTGTCGCCACAGCAAGAGAGGAAGCATAGCCCGTGAGCAAGTATGCGTCAAGTAAGCCTGCAATCAGTTTATGCATCGTATACCAGGGTACCCATGCTTCACGTTTGATATTCAGTTTCCCCTTTTCCACATTGTCGAATTGTGCTTCTACGTCGTTATATTTCGTCTTTGGAGCGCCCCACAGGAAGCCTTCCTTCCCCAAAGAATGCGCTTGACATTCCGCAAGCCCGTCGATTATCTTTTTGAGCTTGTTCCATAACTGTTCTCTGTCGCTTGCCGATACTCCGCTATTTGCATATCCTTGCGAAACGGCGGTAAGGTAATGACCCAACGTATGACCGCCGATCAATCCGCTTTCCCAGCCGCCGTACCGGACAAACGGCGTCTTTAACCCTGCATTTTCATAGAATCCTGCGAGCAATCGGTTTTCGTCTAAAGAAAGTAAATATGCGATTTCTTTTTGTAATGCATTTACACAATAATCGTCTGTCACCTCCACTGAGCCAAGCGGATATAATTTTAATTTTGTCTGTATTTTATTCATAATTGTTCCTCTCCTTTTAAGTCGCTTCCGTTGCGGTTTATGGCAACCGGACATACATCAACTTATTTTCTCTGACATATCTGTTCACGTCCTTTGACAGCATTATAAGAAACATTTGAAAAAAAGTAAATCTCAAATTCCCATAATGAACTATCAAAAAGTAATATCATGAGAAAGTACATAATCCAACAACGCCGTACAACCCTTGACGATATCCCGATAATGAGTAGTTTTTTCCTTGTTTCATAATTGGGGTGAATTCCCAATCTCATCTGTGTGCGTCGCTGCAGAGGGAACAAGGATTATATTTTGCAGATCTCGTTTTTCAATGAAATATGAGCAAACGCTTTCCGCCATTGGAGAACGGCATATGTTACTATGGCAAACAAATAGTAATTTGAACGCAACAGCATTTCATTATCTCTGACGAAAAAAATTTCGAAAAATATACATAAAAAACGATTGCATATTGATAAAAAATGAGATATAATACGATTATGAAAATATTTTCCGAAAGACTCATGGAACTCAGGAAAGAGCGTGGATTATCCCAGGCTACCGTAGCAAAGGACTTAGGTGTAAGTCTTGGTATTGTCTGCTATTGGGAAACAAACAAAAGCGATCCCACAGCGGGCAACATTGCTAAGGTTGCGCGTTATTTTAACGTTTCTGCAGATTATCTCCTCGGTCTTACCGATTGAGCAGATCACTGTAACCCTTTTATAATTGACATGTTCAATTGGGCAAAAAGTATTATCGTAACGCTTTTTTCTCCCCGGCAATTAAAATGCCGAGGAGCTTTTTCTCGTATGCGCGCATTCCTCTCATGGGAAACCTGTTTATAAGTTCTTCTGCACGTTTCACGGCATTTTGACGAGCTTCACCATCCGTTACGGCAGCAACGGCGCGATAATAACCGACTGTTTTCTCTTTTGGACAAGGAAACCTGATCGCATCGGCGTTTTCGTGAAGAAAAATTACGCGGAAATAAACATAATCATATAACATTTCCGCTCCTGATTCCTCCGGAAAATATTCCAGCAAGCTTTGCGCCCTTTGCAGCTCCTTTTTCGCTTCGTCCGTCTTTTCCTGCCAAATCAAAAATTGATACCGCAATTGTATGAGCGCAAGAAAGGCGCGGCTGTCCTCCCGAATCACGGGAACGTCGAAGAGAAGATCTTTCGGAAAATCAGAGAAATTTCCTTGATTTAAGATACCCTGCGCTTGAAATACCCGCAGCATAACTTCCTCTTCGGGTGAATTTTTCAAAATTCCGAGCGCGACCGCGCCATCCGTTTTCCCTGTAAGCAATTCTACGGGATATAGCGCAATGAGTCCTTCCGCTAAACTGAACGGCGCGAAGTATTCAAAGAATAAGAGTGCGGGAGACCGCGGCGCCGTAAAAAACAGCGTCAAAAAAACCGCGGCATAAATTAAGTTTAAAATAATCCCTCCAACGCTAAAAAACAAAGCTCTGCCACGAACATGCTCGCCGTTTTTCGGAAACATTTGCGTTTCTCCGGAAGTGAATCTTTTTCCGGAGAAACGAAGTCTGCGTCCCGTTCTATAAAATCCGAACCAATGTACAAAAAAGGAATAAAACCTCATTCCGCCCAAAAAACCAAATAACAGATGCCCACACTCATGCACCAATAACGGCAACGGAAAAACCACGAAAATCGCAAAGAAGCACAACGAGACAACGACCATGGAACGGGAAAAATCGATAAAAGACTCTCCGTTTGCCGCATAAAACATGAAAATTAGCCCTACAAACGCCGCAATAACAAAAAGAGATGAAATAATATGATAAAGAATGCGTTTGGTTTTTCCGCTCATATCAGCCCCCTCGCTGTAAGATATCCCTCAAGATTATCCCTGTCCGATACAAACAGCCGCTCCAAAGCAAGGCTGTCCATGATTTCCGCAAGCAACAACGCGCCGCCGGCGATGATATCGGTACGACGGATATCCATTCCCGCGATATTTTTACGCTCCTCAGCCGTAAGAGCAAGCAAGCTATCCGCAAGAGAGAATACTTCGGTTTTTTTCAGTTCGTAATCTTGAATTTTTTGCGCGTCGTATTCCCGTAAACCGAGCTTTACGGACGCCAACGTCGAAGCCGTTCCCCCCACGGCGTACACATTCTCAACCGTTTGAACTCCTTTCAGCGGCTTGATTCTCTCCCGAATCTCACTTAACAGTTTGTCTTTTTGATCTTTGCACAAGTCGAAAAGCCGTACCGCACCGATATCGAGACTAACGGAAAACGTCTTTTCCCCGCCGTATTGAAAACAAACTTCCGTGCTTGCTCCGCCAATATCGATTATTCCGCCGTTCTGTCCTCCAAGCGCCCCATAAAGTCCCAGAAGCGCCTCTTCTTCGCCGGCGACAACGTCAATAGCGAGTCCGCAAATTTCCCGCACAAGTTCGCAAAACTCTCTGCCGTTGCACGACGAACGCACCGCGGCGGTAGCGAAGGCATAAACTTGTCCCGCCCCGCATTCTTCTGCTTCCCATTTAAATTCGGCTACCGCACAAGCTGTTCTCCGCATAGCGGATTGCGAAAGCGTTCCGTTCAAAGCAATTCCCTGCCCGAGGCGGGTCGTATTGACCCGTTTATATAAAGATTTTCCGTTCGCCCAAAGCATAAGACGAACGGAATTGGAACCGATATCGATCACCGCAAGTTTCATATGCGATTTATCTCCAACCTTCTTTTCGCGCGAGGTAATGAAGCCCTGCTTGCGTTCTATAATAATCAAGATCTGTTTGATCGGATTCAATCATATCTTCATAACGCGAAATTTCTTCTTCCAATTGCGCGCGCTGCGAATTTCGCACCCCGATTTGTACGAACTGAATGATAAGTATGACGGTAAGAAATATAATGAGAAGAACACCGCCGACGGTAGCCCCTACCGCGATTTTCCTCGCTTTATCTTCCGAAATCTTGACTCTGTTTTTCGACATAATCTGCGTTCCTTACTCTTTCGTAACAACCTTTTAATTTCATTATAACTCCTTTGAGCAAAAAAAGCAACTATTTCGTGAAAACTTTTCAAATAGAGCAGAAAACCGACAAAACAACCCAAAAACATATACGCTCTGAAATCGGGCAGCCCCAACCAAACGGAAATATAAATATAAAAGAGTACAAATACGGCGCAAAAACAAAGTTGAGCGATTATTTTCAAAATGCGGCTATGGAACGGAGCCTGTACCCCGTCGAATACGTCGTACAAGATTCCGCCGATTGCGCCGCATAATACGCACACAAAAAAAATATATAATTGTCCCTTATCCGTCATCTGAAGAGTTTGGAAATCTTTTTCCTGCCGCCGTATTTCACGAGATTAATCTCTCCGTTTGCCGCAAAATTTCCCCCTCCCTGCGAAAATGAAAGAATTTTCAATTTTTCTCCACCGATTGTTACTTTCTTTCCGCTGACAGTAAGAATAATCTCCGTTTCAGAAAAGCTGTCTACGCTTTCCACGCACGTCATAGTGAGTTTACTTTGTCCCTCTAAGGTAAATATGCTTTGATTGCTCTGTTCTTGCATATGGTATTGTATGACAGAATCGAAAAATTTATTCCGTGATCGTCTCCCGAATCGTATGTCTGCCTATTTTACGCGTAAAATAACAGATCGCAATCTCCAACAATACCGCAAACGCCGTCAGGATGACGGTAAATCCAACAAAATTGAACTTATAAGGTGTGGCAACAAATAATATTGCTGAAATACAAACCCTACCGTTCGCTTACGGAAATCGGTCAACTTTTTTCCGTCATCTTCGTCAGTTCCTCGCCGTTGCAGGAAACAATTCCCTCGTCCGGTCGCTCTAATCCCGAAAAAAACGGGAAGATTTTTACCGATTATTTGAGTGATACAGGGTTGCATTATTGTAATTTAGCTTTTGCGCGGGCTTTCGCGCGAAGTTCGCTATCCAGAATGCGTTTCCGCACACGAACGTTTTGAGGCGTGATCTCTAAAAGTTCGTCCTCGCCGATGAATTCCAACGCTTCTTCCAAGCTCATTTTCTTTGGCGTAATCAAACGTAACGCGTCGTCGGAAGAAGACGAACGGGTATTCGTCAAATGCTTTGTCTTACAAACGTTTACGTTAATATCTTCGTCTTTGGGCGAAAAGCCGACGACCATGCCTTCATACACGGGAGTGCCGGCGCCAATAAACAGCGTTCCTCGTCCCTGCGCGTTAAATAAACCGTAAGTAACCGCTTCGCCCGCCTCGAATGCGACAAGAGAACCCACGCTTCTGCGGTTAATTTCACCCCTATACGGTTGATACTCAAAGAATACCGAACTCATGACGCCTTCGCCTTTCGTATCCGTTAGAAATTCGCTCTTGTAGCCGAATAAGCCGCGCGCAGGAATCAAGAATTCAAGTCTCATGCGAGAACCGAGCGCGCTCATGTGCAACAGCTCGCCCTTTCTTTCCCCCATACTTTGGAACACGACGCCCGTATCGTTTTCGGGCACGTCTACAATCAAACGCTCTACGGGTTCATAACGCTCCCCATCAATCTCCTTAAAAAGAACTTTGGGCGCGCTGACCTGAAACTCATAACCTTCGCGCCGCATGGTTTCGATAAGAATAGAGAGATGCATCTCTCCCCTGCCGCTCACGCGGTATGCATCCGCAGAATCGGTGTCTTCCACACGTAAAGAAACGTCGCGCAACAATTCGCGGTACAACCGATCGCGCAATTGGCGCGTTGTTACGAATTTCCCTTCCTTCCCTGCAAACGGCGAATCGTTAACGGAAAAGATCATTTCCACAGTGGGATCGGAAATCTTCACGAAAGGTACCGGCTCAACGCAAATTTGAGAGCACACGGTATCGCCGATGTTGATTCCTTCCAATCCCGAAAAGCAAACAATATCTCCGGCTTGCGCACTGTCGCACGGAACGCGGTTTAACCCTTCGATCTCGTAAAGAGTCACAATTTTCCCGCGTTTATTTACTTCTTTATGATTGTAATTGCAAACGGTCACGTCGGCATTGGCGTGAGCGACCCCGCGTTCAATTCTCCCAATTCCGATTCTACCCACATAGTCGTTATAATCGATGGAAGATACAAGAATTTGCAACTCTCCCGTCTCATCCAAATCAAGAGGCGGAAAATGCGATAAAATCGTTTCGTAAAGCGGTTTCAAATCGGTTCCAACAACGTCGGAATCGAGTGAAGCGGTTCCTTCACGCCCCGAACAGAACACGAACGGGCTTTCCAATTGTTCGTCCGTTGCGTTAAGATCCATTAAAAGTTCAAGAACTTCGTCGATGACTTCTTTCACACGCGCATCGGGACGATCGATCTTGTTGACAACGATAATCAGACGCAACCCGAGTTCAAGCGCTTTTTGCGTAACGAATCGTGTTTGCGGCATAGGGCCTTCCGCCGCGTCAACAAGAAGCAACACACCCGAAACCATTTTTAGAGAGCGTTCCACTTCGCCTGAAAAGTCCGCATGTCCCGGGGTATCGACAATGTTGATTTTCACCCCGTTATAATGTACGGAAGTATTTTTTGCAAGTATGGTAATTCCGCGTTCGCGCTCCAAATCACCGCTGTCCATAACGCGTTCTTCCACAACTTGATTTTCACGGAACGTACCGCTCTGTTTTAACAGCTGATCGACAAGCGTCGTCTTTCCGTGGTCTACGTGCGCGATGATTGCAATATTTCTTAAATCTTCTCTGACCATAAAAAACCTCTAAAACTCTAAATACGACGATTATTTTAATACATTTGCGCCGTTTTGACAAGGAAAAAGGCGACGCTTACCAAAAATTTACGCCGTCTTTTCTATTATTCTTTTCTGTTTTTATTCTTATAGCAACAAAAGCGTATTTTGTGACCGTTGTCCTCGATCGGTTCGCTTTGGGAAACCAAACAAAAGTTTTCATCCGCATCGAGATTCGGCACAAAAACATCCGCACCGCCATCGGCATCAACTTTGGTCACCAAAACCTGAGAACAGTACGGAAGCAGCAATCGATAGACGCTTGCACCGCCGATGACGAATACATCGTCTTCGGGATATTTTTTAATTTCCGTCAGAAGCTCGTTTAAGCTATGAACGGTAACCGCCTCCTCGTCTACGTCCTCGGGAGAAAGCACGATATTCGTGCGATTTTTCAACGGTTTTCCGTTCGGGAAGGAACGTAATGTGTTCAATCCCATCACGACAACTTTTCCCGATGTCGTCTCGCGAAAAAATTTCATATCCCGCGGAAGAGAAAACATTAAATTGTTCGCTTTCCCGATCCCCCACTTGTTATCGGCATGAAATATCGCTATCATATTGCCACCGGAATTTTAACCGCAAGCGGCGTATATTCATAATTTTCCAACCGAAAACTATCTACGGTAAAATCATAAAAATTCTTGATTGAAGTGTCTACCACAAGTTTAGGCGCAGGCTTCGGTTCCCGGGAAATAATTTCTTTTACAATGGGAATGTGGCGATCGTATAAATGCGCGTCGGCAATGACATGCACCAACTCGCCCGCTTTTAACCCGCTTACCTGCGCCATCATAATGAGCAAAACGGAATATTGCACCACGTTAAAATTATTTGCCGTCAACATATCGTTGGAGCGTTGATTGAGAATGCCGTTAAGCGTATCGCCCGAGACGTTAAACGTCATAGAATAAGCGCACGGATAGAGATGCATCTCATGCAGATCGCGAAAATTATATAAATTCGTCATGATCCTGCGCGAAGCGGGATTATGCTTCAAATCGAACAATACTCTGTCAACCTGATCGAATTCCCCTTCTTTATAAATAGATTTTTGAGCGAGCTGATAGCCGTACGCTTTACCGATGGATCCCGATTCGTCGGCCCAGCTGTCCCAAATATGCGAATTTAAATCATGAACGTTATTGCTTTTCTTTTGCCAAATCCAAAGAATCTCATCAATACAGGTTTTAAACGCACACTTGCGGATCGTTTGAACGGGAAATTCCTCCTGCAAATTGTAACGGTTGACGATTCCGAATTTCTTTACCGTATGTGCCGGAACACCGTCTTCCCAATGGGGACGTACGGGTAAGTCGTTATCCCAAATACCGTTTTGCAAAATATCATTGCAATTTGCAATAAAAATTTCATCTGCTTTACTCATAGCATCACCTCTTTTGATATATTTATGTCTGACAAAGTACTATGCAAAACAATTAAATTGCATTTTTAATTCGTATTTTTGTTTTATCTTCGCCTAAAATCTGCATAATCGTCCATAAATCGGGTGTATTTGCACTGCCCGTAACCGCAATGCGCAACACCTCGGCAACGTCTGCAACGCTCCCTTTATACGCTTCGGGATTTGCTTTATACTCCTTCATTTCGGCGGCAAAGCCATGGTTTGCGGCAATTTCTTTTACTTTGGAAAACCATATTTGAGCATCGTCCGAATAGTTGTAACTCTGTAAAAATGCAGAAAGAATGGCGTCTTTCATGTTATTATCTACGCGGTAATCGTCTTTCCGCGTGCTCCCTTCAAAAAAGTAGGAAATCAGAGATACTGCCTGATTTGCCGTCATAAAGTCTTTTCTACGCTTTTTCCCCGCAGTTCCCATACAAAGATTGAGTACTCGAAGCAAATATTCTTTGTTATTAAAATAATTCTTTTGCGTTTCTGTGCCCCATTCCATTGCCCATTCATGCAAGAAATCGTACATTTCTTCTGCGGATAAGCGGGCAAGCTCGTTTTTGGAAATATCGTTAAGCTTGTCTAAATCAAAAAGCGTACCGCTTCTGCTCATTTTTGACGCCGAGAAGTGAAACTCTTCCAGCGGTTTTTCCGGATTTTTCAAATACCATTCTTCAAAATTGGAATTAAGCAACGTCAGCATATACACCTTGACTGCTCTTGAATAATAGCCCTCTTTGCGATAGAACTCTAACGATAATTCGGGATCTTTGCGTTTTGAGAGCTTACGTCGCGTTTCTCCGTCTTGCTTCATGAGGGAACAGTTATGCCCGTAACGCGGACGGGAAAAACCTAAAACGTCGAACAATTCTAAATGAATGGGAAGAGACGCAAGCCATTCCTCCCCGCGAATCACCAACGTAGTACGCATAAAATGATCATCTATCGCGTGTGCGAAATGATATGTTGGAATCCCGTCCGATTTCAGGATGACAACATCTTGATCGTTTTCGGTTACGGTGATATCCCCCTTGATCTCATCGTGAAACTTAATTTTATTTTCGGAATTCCCCATTGATTTCAACCGGATAACATACGGCTTGCCCGCGTCTAGATTTTGGTAGATCTCCTCTTCCGTTAGATTTCGGCAAGCCGCATATTCCCCGTAATAGCCCGTAATCTTCTTTTCCCGCGTCTGTTTTTCGCGTAGCGCGGAAAGCTCCTCTTCCGTACAGAAACAAGGATAAGCGCGTCCTTTCGCAATTAAATCTTTCACGAACGCGCGATAGATATCTGCTCTCTGCCGCTGGTAATAGGGCGCGTATTTATTCTCGGCGCCTTTGATTTCCGCGCCTTCATCGAACTTGATGTCAAAATATCGAAGCGCGTTTTTTACTGCTTCCACAGCGCCGTCCACTTTGCGTTTCAAATCGGTGTCTTCAATGCGAAGATAGAGCACGCCGCCGCTCTGATGGGCGATCCTCTCGTTGGCAATCGCTACGAATAAATTACCGAGGTGAATAAACCCTGTAGGCGAAGGCGCAAGACGCGTTACCTCCGCCCCCCTTTCTAATTGACGCGGCGGATATAATTTTTCGTAATAATCCAACGGCGGATATTCTTCCGGAATCAGCCGATCGGCAAGTTTTTGATAATCCATAACAACTCCTTTCTATAAACGTGTAACAATGTTTTCCTGCATAATATCGGTAAAATAACCGCTTTCCGATATCGGCTCTCCGCCCAAAATCAAGTGCGCGCAGTCTCCGATTCTCTCGGCACGAAAATACGCCTCATCGGCATAACGCTCTTCCGTATTGAGTATAGTCACCGACGTCGGCGGTAAAAATAATCCGTGTAACAGTGTTTGCGCCGAAATATTGAGCAAGTGGGAGAGAAAAATCATACTGATTCCGAAATGACAAAAAATGACGGCGGTTTTTTTAGAAGGCGCAACGGCTCGATATGCCCTTCCGTGCCGTTCATAGCCGTAATCCTTCAAAAATGCATCCAAAGCGGCGCACACTTCCTCGTAATGCGGTTTAACATTTTTCATAGCGGATTCGTTAATCCATTCGTTTTCGATGAAATTAAGATCATTTCCCGTCCACTCTGAAGGGTAAAAGTCCCAGGGAATACGCTCGCCGCCCTTACCGTCATCAATGGGGAAATAAAATTCCTGCGCCCAATCAAGCACGCGCGACTGCTTATTCCACACTTTTAAACAAGGATTCGCCGTTGCAATTGCCCGCCCGAGCGGCGAAGTATAGACGTCGTCCACCAACCAACCCGTTGCGCGTTCTGCAAGCAAAGCCGCTTCGCGTTCGCCTTTTTCAGTTAATCTATCCCTCTCATAATCGGGATCTCCGTGTCGTATCAAAATCAGTCTCATAAAGTTTTCATTGGCTGTAAAAATATCAAAGTTTCGGGAGCGATTTCCGCCAATCCGTTTTCAATATCATGAACTAACGAAACGGCACGAAACAGCATGGGCGTTTCTACGCCTAAATCTGTCCCCCTTTTTACCGCTGCGCCCGCCACAAAATCCACGTCGCAATGCCGCCCTGCCTCCAAATCTTTTAGCATCCCCGAACGAGTGTCGTTATAATTTTTCATGGCGACGGGAAGCAATGTTTTTGCCCAGAAACCTCCGAACACACGAAACAGATCATGCCCGTTGAGCGGCAGTTTTTCACAACCTTCCGCTTTGGCAACGGCGAAAATCTCGCGCAAGAGCACGATAGTTTCTCTTTTATATTTTTTTGCGATTTCACCGAAACACAATCCCGAAATCGCCGAAAGCGTGGAAAAAGCGCCGTTTATCGCAAGTTTTGCATAGCGTATTTCATTGAGTTTCCCAACCGTAAGACTTGAGATTCTACCGAGGATATCCGAGATATCCTTTAATCTGTTTCCCGCGCCGTAAGATCCAAGCGCAATATGATACCCGCCGTTACTTGTAATTTGAACTATGCCCGAATCATGCAATTCGGATCCCCAAGAGAGCGTACAACCATAAACGCTATCTTTTCTAAATACTTCGGCAAGCGTTTTCTCAGGTAATCCGTTCTGCACCGTGATCAATGCCCCGTCTTCCTTTAAATACGGCAATAAAAATTCCGCTATCCGTCTATTTTCCCGCTGTTTCGTTGCAAGAAAGATAAGATCATATTGTCCCGTCATTTGCTTTGGAAGATATGCCGTAACGGGAATACGTTGCGTCTTGCCATGCAAACACAATGTTGCGCCGTTTTGTTGCAAAAAAGCGATATGGTCTTCATTTCGGCTTACTAATTCGCAAGGTATACCCGCCTGCGCGAAAAGAATTCCGAGGCTTGTTCCCATAGCGCCCGCACCGTAAATACATATCCTCATATATGAAAACCGGCGGCAAGTGCAATTTTTTCCACCTCGCCGTCTATCGACGTACCCGTACAATCAACAATTATATCGGCATAACGCTCATATAGTGGAATGCGTTCTTTATAAAGTTCCTGCAACGTTTTCACGTTCCCGCGCATGACGACGCCGCGCTTCACAAGGTCGGGCGGAATCCGACGTTTCACTTCATCTTCTGAAAGACGGATATAGATGATTTTCCCGATACGCTTTAAGTGTTCCATCGCGCGCTCAGAATAAATAACGCTTCCGCCTGTCGCAATCACGCAACGCTCTGCATAGACGCCCGCACATATCCGTTCTTCTATTTTCAAAAACTCGTCTACGCCTTTCTCTTTTATGATTTTCGAAAGGAGCTTGCCCTCCTCTCCTTGAATAAGCAAATCACAGTCAATAAAACCGTATCCGATTTTTTTGGCAAGCAATACGCCTGCCGTACTTTTCCCGGATGACGGCATACCGATTAAAATCAAGTTTCCCATACTTAGTTCATTATAATATAATCATAAAAAATTGTCAACGAAAGTGCAAGGGAAAAAATTAACAAGTCAATATCTGAAATAGTAAACGGTAATTGCGTGTTGTTTTTTTACACTCCCTTAACGGATGCGCTTACGATATTTAAAAACGCATGAACGTTTTGAAAACTTCCTTTTCTAAAAGGAAGTTTTATATTTTTTCAAAATTAATGCGAAAAAAAGTTGTTTTTTGTGTTGTATTATGGTATAATTGTTACTGAACTTTGTCAATAAAAGGAAACACACTATGAACGTTAGCTCTTTCATTTCGAACATCCTCGCAATTACTTATATGTGGGAAGGAGCGGATACCGCATATTTTATTGTTGCAGGTGTTTTGATCGCTCTCATGTTTGTTGCTGCAATAGCGGCAATTATTCTTGTACTGATGCTCCCCGGTAATTCGCAAGGAATCGATGCGCTTGGCGGTTCCAGCGAAACTTTCTTCGGCAAGAATAAAGGTCAGTCTACGGAATCCAAACTAAAAAAATGGACGGTAATCTGTTTTGTTTTAATCGCAGTGCTCGCGATTTTGTTTTACGTCGTGTCTATTCCTTCTTTGTGGGGATTGGTTTCTTGATTGAAGTTACTGAAAAGCGGGCGGCTTATACGGCTGCCCTTTCTTTTTATTATGGCGGTCTCCAAAAACAACCGTCGGGGGAGAACTTTTGAACGCGAAACAATCGGTTTTAGAAAAAATCAAAGACGGCTCTTTTGCGCTTTGTACTGACGACCAGATAGCCCGTAAACTCAAACTCGGCAAGAAGGAAAGCGTCGCTCTCAGAGATATACTTCATGCCCTTTGTCGGGAAGGAGAACTCTTATGCGATACAAAATATCGTTTTGGCACAGCAGAACAGTTTCACGCATTAAAGGGGAAATTTACAGGTAACGAACGCGGATTTGGATTTTTTACACCTGATAACGGCGGATCTGATCTATTTATACCTCATCGCGCAACGGGCGGAGCGCTTCACGGAGATACTGTGCTCGCCATTCCCGTTTCGGGACGATCGAAAGACGAAGGCGAAATCCTCGCCGTGATCGATCGCGGATTAAAAAAAACCGTAGGAACTTATCGTCGGGAAAGAAAAGGCGGATGGTTGCGATCGGACGAAAAAAAATACGTTGCGGAAATTTATATTCCCGCTGGAAAAGACCGAAACTGTCCAAACGGGTGTAAAGCCGTTGTTCAGATTACTTATGCAGACGGAGTGCCTACGGGCGAAATCATTGAAACGCTGGGCGAAAAAGGAGATTTCTTCGTCGAGGAACTCTCTATCATTCGCGCGCACTCTTTAAACGAGGAATTTCCGGAAGAGGTTACAAAAGAAGCAGAAAAGCAAGCAAACCGAATAAACACCGAAAACGAATTAAAAAACCGTCTTGATTTGCGCGGAGAACTGATTATCACCGTAGACGGCGAGGATACCCGCGATATCGACGACGCAATTTCCGTTAAAAAACACGACGGCGTTTACGAACTTGGCGTACACATTGCCGATGTATCGCATTATGTTGCGCGAAACGGCGTAATCGATAAAGAAGCGTTCCGCCGCGGAACAAGCGTCTATTTTCCCGACCGTGTTCTTCCCATGTTACCGCAAGCGCTCTCCAACGGAATTTGTTCTTTGAACGAGGGCGTAGACAGATTAACGCTTTCGTGCTTGATGACAGTGGATGCGAACGGAAAGGTATTAAAAAAGAAAATCGTTCCTTCGTTGATCCGTTCGCGGCATAGAATGACGTATACCGACGTGACGAAAATTGCCGAAGGAGATCAGAATGCGGTTAAACAGTATCCGGATCTTGTCGAATTCGTAGCAACCGCCATAGAGCTTACAAATATTTTACAATCAGCGCGTCATAACCGCGGCGGTATCGCCTTGGATATCAAAGAAGCGAAAATTTTGTATGCCGACGGACGAATCTCTATTCCGGATTATGAGAGAACAATCTCACACGAAATGATTGAGCAATTTATGGTCCTTGCCAACGAAAGTGTAGCAAATATCATGACCGATAAAAAGGCGCCCTTCATCTATCGTGTCCATGAACGCCCATCCGAGGAGAAAGCACAGGATCTGTTTACGTTTTTGACCGAAGCGGGAATTCATGCAAAATTCGATCCTGCAAACGTAACGCCGCGCGATTACCGCGACTTACTGCTTTCCGTAGAAAATTCCCCGTTCCATTCCCTTGTCAGCCGAGTTATGCTGCGTTCGATGATGAAGGCGGCGTATTCACCCGAAAATATCGGGCACTTTGGGCTTGCTTCCGATTGTTACTGTCACTTTACCTCCCCTATCCGTCGTTATCCGGATTTATGTATCCACCGTATTATCAAAGAAAGCATAGCAAATCATTCGGACACCAAAGAGAAATATAAAACGTTCGTAGAAGAAGCTTCGGTGCAATCGTCCGCATGCGAACGCAATGCCGCAGAAGCGGAACGCGACGTTGATGCGCTCTATACAGTTGCTTACATGAAAGATAAAATCGGCGAAGAATATGAGGCGACTGTCTCCGGCGTCACATCTTTCGGGTTATTTGCCGAACTTGACAATACGATCGAAGGTTTTCTCCCGCTCGAAACGCTTCCGGATGATTATTACGAATTCATCGAAGAACGGTATTTATTGAAAGGCACGAAAAACTCATTCCGTTTAGGAGAACGAATTCGTATCCTCGTTACCGCCGTCGATTGGGGCGCACGCCGAACAAATTTTAGTTATCTTGAAAAAATAAGGTAAATCATGAAAATCATCGCAGTCAATAAATCCGCTACATACGAATATTTTATTGAAGAAAAATATGAAGCCGGCATCGTTCTTGAAGGAAGCGAGGTCAAATCTCTGCGCCTTGGAAAGGCGTCGCTCGGCGAATGTTTTTGCGAAATACGGCGCGGGGAAGTAATTCTTAAAAACATGCATATTGCCCTTTACGATAAAAGCGGCGCCTTTTCTACGCGCGATTCACGTAAAGACAGAAAATTATTGCTACACAAACAGGAAATAGCAAAAATTGTCGGAAAAATCAACGAAAAAGGTTATACGCTTGTTCCCCTGAAAATTTATTTTAAAGACGCCTTGATTAAAGTTGAAGTTGCATTATGCAAAGGAAAACATACTTACGATAAACGAAAATCGCTTGCCGAACGCGACATAAAGCGCGACACCGATAGAATCCTGAAAGAAATCTCTCGATGAAAACAACTTCCGATAAATCACAAAAGAGGTAATTATGCCCATCGTCATAGACCGCAATATCCCGGCTTATTCAATTTTAAGCAACGAACGCATCTTCGTCATGGACAGGGAGCGCGCGGGAACACAGGATATTCGTCCCATTGAAATCGCCATTCTCAATCTAATGCCCACCAAAAAAGAGACGGAAACGCAGTTCATGCGCTTGCTTTCCAACTCGCCTTTACAGGTAAACATTACATTGATCCATACCGAAAGTTATCGTTCCAAGAATACGGACGCCGATTATCTCGACCGGTTTTACCGACCTTTCGAACAAGTGAAAGAACGCCATTTTGACGGAATGATCGTCACCGGAGCGCCCGTCGAAGAAATGGAGTTTTCGGATGTAGCTTATTGGAAAGAGCTCACACAGTTATTTGATTTTGCAGATAAAAACGTTACTTCCACAATATATATTTGCTGGGGCGCTATGGCGGCGTTATATCATTTTTACGGAATTCAAAAACATTTGCTCCATCAAAAGCTGTTCGGCGTCTTTCCCCATAAAAAAGCGCATTTTGAAACACCGGATCCTTTGATGCGCGGAATTTCCGATATCTTTCATATGTGTCACTCCCGTCATTCCACCGTTTGGACAAGCGATATCCAAAAGGACGACCGACTTTTAATTCTCGCATCTTCCAAAGCGGCGGGAGCTTCCATTATCAGCAATCGGGAACACAGCCAGATTTTTGTTTTGGGGCATATGGAATACGATCGCGACACGCTGTTAAAGGAATATGAACGTGATTTAAGCAAAGGATTGCCTATCGCAAAGCCGCGCAATTATTTTACAAAAAACGGAGAGATTATGATGAATTGGTCGTCGACAACCAATCTTTTCTATAATAATTGGCTGAATTTTGTCTACCAAACAACGCCTTTCCGTTTGAACAACTCCGATTAAACCGTGAAAGCCGCCTGCGTTGCAGACGGCTTTTATGTTACGCCCGAAAATTTCCCGTTACAAGCCAAAAAACAATGAAATGCTTTCGGGAAGTTCAACCTATTAAGACTTGCGTTTTTATGGTACGAATCAATTACAATCGCGAATGCTCTCGACGGGAGATTTTTTTGCCAAGCGATAAACGGGAACTATCACCGAGATCAGTGTAATTCCAATACTAAGGATTAAAACCGAAACCGGCATCAGCCAGTGGAAATTGAGTACGGAAACTGCAATCAAAAATGAATGTTTCAAAACGTAATTCGCTACCTTAGACATCACGATTGTAAGAGGAATCGCCAGGACGGCGTAAATTAAGGCAAGGAGCATGCTTTCCGATAAAAATATTTTAAACACGTCAACCGAACGCGCTCCGAGCGCCCGCAAAATTCCGATTTGCATTTTCTTGCTTTCAATTGAAATGCAGACGAACTGATAAATAAGTAAAACGGCAAAAACGGCAAATGCCGCTCCAATCCCCGCAAACGTTGCCGCGCACGATGAAATCGTCTCGCGGTACGTCTCGACCTTTTCAACCGATTCAGAATATAAGGTAAACCCATTCTGTTTACAAAATTGATAGACGGTTTTTGCTTCCGACAGCGAATTGGATTTCCCCGCAACGGCGGCAATTCCAAGCGTATCCGCCCCGTAATTGCATTGCGACGCAGTTAAAAAATAATCCTCGCTGACGTAAATCTGATCGTAAAGCCCAAAAACCAACGTTGCATTCGTATCGCTATAACCGCTGTGTGTGTAAGGACAAGTTCCGTACTCCACAACCCCGACAATCGTAGCAACATTCCGCTCATCCGTTTCGGGATCGATCAACAATAACTTTGCGCCCAAATCAATGAGTTCTTGCGCAGAACCGACGGTATACAAACAATTCTCGTCGTAAACGTACTGATAATCGTCATCATATTTTTGCGGAAACGTAATATCGTCGTAATATCCCATTCTCAGGAATGTTTCCAGCATACATCCGTTGATTGCGATTTCGTTCTTGTTCGCGGGAAGTCTGCCCGTCAAAGTAAAGCCCGCCTCCGAGATAACCTGTTCCGTCACATAACAGATCGATTTCGGATCCGTCCGCATGCACTTACTAAGAATTTCCTGAGAAACAACCGGCGAATTGAACGGCACAAACCGCCACCATTCCGAAAGATATACTCCATCCGTAAGGCAGGCAAACGATTTCCCCGTTCCCTCCTCGATTTCCTCCAAAAACTCCTTCGTGAGGGGCGCCGATTCTTTCTCCTCGTCTTCGCACATAATCGCCGTTTGCTCGTCGTAATCGTAAATACTCTGTATGGTTGCGGATTCTTCGTTGTATAACGCAACGGTGAGCGAAAGTCCGAACAACGCCAATGCAACCGTCGCAAGGAAAATGACGACGATCAATCTAATCGGATGAGCCAGCATGCCGTGCGTGCCGATTCGCAGCGCCGTCCAAAGAGAAAGTTTTGATTTTTGTAATTCGCCGTTCATGCCTGCTCCCCGTTCAATACGGTATCCTTTACCACAAGCCCGTCGGAAAGTTCGATTACCCTGTCTCCATACTGATAGGCGAACTCCTCGTCGTGGGAAACGACGATAACCAAACGGTCGGAGGAGAGATTTTTCAGCAGAGAGAGAATCCCGTTCCCCGTTTGTGAATCGAGCGCGCCCGTGGGTTCATCGGCAAAAATAATTTTCGGATTTTTAATGAGCGCCCGCGCAATGGCGACGCGCTGTTTTTGTCCGCCCGAAAGCTCCGCGGGACGGCGTTTTACGTCGAACTGCAAATCCACTTTGGCGAGCATATCGTCGATAAGCGATTTATCCGCTTTTTTGCCCTGTAATTGCAGAGCAATCCCAACATTTTCGTATACGGTAAATTCGGGCAACAGATTATATTCCTGAAAGACAAACCCAACATAAGAATTGCGATAATTGTCGTAATCCTCTTTGGAGAACGACGTGCTTGATTTTCCGTCGATGATAATTTCCCCGCTTGTCGGAAAATCCAACCCGCCCATCAAATTGAGAAGCGTAGACTTCCCGCAACCGCTTTTCCCGAGAATGAAGGTCATTCCCGTTTCCCCAAAATCGATGCTGATGCCTTTTAGCGCGTTGACGGGCGCAGCCTCTTTCGGATAATAAACTTTTTCCAAATTTTTAATTGCAAACATAGATCAGTTACTCCTTTTTCGTTTTTTTCATGGAATTGCCTGTAATATTATCGATAATCGGTCTTTTGAAGAATTTCCTCAGAGGCGCAATCGTGCAGAGCAGGGGCACGGCGTAACAGGGCGCCGCCAAGATCAGCACCGTCCAACCGTTATAAACTAACATACTTACGCCGAAATTCTCCAAAGAAGTCCACGCCCGAATCCAACCGAAATAGAGTCCGAGCGACGCGAATAGCGCGAGCAAGAAAATACACGTCGCCGTTACAAACGCTTCTAAGAGGAATATTTTCGTCACCGCTTTTTTATTTGCTCCCATTGCGCGCAGTATCCCGATTTCCTTTTGCTTCCGTTCAAGGGATACCGTTGTTAAATGCCCGTTCAATATCACCGCAAAAATCCCGAAAAACACACCCAAACATCCCGCGATCAATGCAATGAACGCTTCGTTATATAACCCGTCTGCGGGAAACAATAAATCCATATCAGAAGGGCAAGGATAGACCTCTCCTTGCGCTTCTTCTTTGAATTGCGACGTCAAATTTACCAAATTTTTCATGGTCGCATAGTCGGTGATCGATTTGCAATAGATCCTACTAATTCCGCTCTCTAACAATGTATCTTTCGTTTTTCCCGAAAAAAGCAGCCTTCCCGCAATATTGCTACGTGCACGCTCATTTTTAACATAATCATAGTCATAATGGGTATCCACCACTCCTACGATTGTATATTCTATGGCTTGTTCCTCTGTTTCGGGATCGCCCATGCCGAACGTTTTCCCCAGAATATCTGAATAGCCGTTTATGCTTTCCAATTCTCCCCGCGGCAATGTTTCGTCGTATTCATACCGATTATTCGTCCAGACATAGTTCTTTGCCACATTCCAATATCCGTATTTATGAAAAATCGCATAATGCACTTCGCTGATTGCTATCTCGTTTTCCTCCGTTGGATATCTTCCCGCGAGCAGAGAATATCCTAATACGGAAGTATAGTCATCTTCCGAACCTGCCAATCCGGAATCGAACTGAAGATCAGCGAAACCAAGACCATACCAATATGAATCCATAGCTTCCCAATGCATTTTATCATCTACGATAGGCAAAAAATAATACCAATTAAACCCTGATGATGAATAAACAAATTGCTGATTTGTAGCTTGCTCTATGCGCTCTACTTCCTCTGCCGTCATAAGGTCAGATGATGACTTGTTAATGCTAACGTAAGAATGATTTTCACAATAATTCAGATACCCACGCGTTATATAATCTATGGAGCTATAGGTATAACCCGTACTGCCAAGCGCAAACAACATAAACGAAAACGCCGAAAGAATAATCGTAATCACTTTCGTTGCAATATTTCCACCCCGGAAAGACAATCTGGCTACGCTCGCAAAGCGAATTCGTTTTTTCATGTTTTCGCGCATATCTTCCTCCTTATTTGTTTCCTTCGTTTACTCCTTTTTTGTTTTTTTCATGGAATTGCCTGTAATATTATCGATAATCGGTCTTTTGAAGAATTTCCTCAGAGGCGCAATCGTGCAGAGCAGGGGCACGGCGTAACAGGGCGCCGCCAAGATCAGCACCGTCCAACCGTTATAAACTAACATACTTACGCCGAAATTCTCCAAAGAAGTCCACGCCCGAATCCAACCGAAATAGAGTCCGAGCGACGCGAATAGCGCGAGCAAGAAAATACACGTCGCCGTTACAAACGCTTCTAAGAGGAATATTTTCGTCACCGCTTTTTTATTTGCTCCCATTGCGCGCAGTATCCCGATTTCCTTTTGCTTCCGTTCGATGGATATCGTTGTTAAATGCCCGTTCAATATCACCGCAAAAATCAAAAAGAACGTTCCTGCGCACCCCGCGATCAATGCAATCAGCGCTTCGTCAGAAGACAACTGGTCCGTATGGAACAAGGCATCCAATTTCAGGGGACAAGCGTAATCGCTACCGGGAATATCCCCATTTTCCTCCCTCGCCTGAATAACGCATTCGACCATTCGTTTCATGACCTTTTTATCAGTGATTGGACCGAAAAAAACCGGGGACAGATACAAAAACGAAGTTAGCGTAGAAGATGGCGTCCAATCTTTATTATACAAAGTTTCCCTATTCCACTCGTCGGAAAGCATAAAACGTCCCGCCGGATAATATCCGGTTCCCATGGCATATTCGGATTGATAATTTGTATCGACCACGCCGACTATGGTATACTCATAAGCATGCCCGTCGGACTGAATATCTCCCACGCCCAACGTTTTTCCAATCATATCGGCGGGGTCTTCGACTTCAATACGTTCCAAACTGTCAAAGCCGCCGAATGAATCTATGGTAAATCCCTCTTGCTCCTCATCCCATATAAACAAATTAGCCGCATTGTAATATCCGTACTGCTTAAAAGCTTCAAAATGCATCTCGCTGATTGCAATTTCGTTTTTTCCCTCCGGAAACTTCCCTGCCAAGAGTTCAAACCCTAAAGATTCATACCCCTTTTCGGAACCGAACAAACACTTATTTCCCACCGCGGTGGGAATATCGCCTTCAATACCGAATAATTTTCTTAAATCGATACTTTCATCTGCGGAACATGCTGCATTTCCTCTTATCCCATCGGTTCGATTACAAAAAAAATTCCAATATGTAAATGATGCACCGCCTGCGTTTTCATTATAAGGGAATATCAATTCCAAATCACATTCGTTTCCTATATGAAGGATCTGATCTTTTAAGTCGAAGGTATAATTACATTGAAAATACAAATACGAACGGCTTGAACAATAGTTCAAATATCCTCGTGTGATATAGTCAACTTCATTGTAAGTATAACCCGTACTGCCAAGCGCAAACAACATAAACGAAAACGCGGATAGGATAACCGTAATCACTTTCGTTGCAATATTTCCACCCCGGAAAGACAATCTGGCTATGCTTGCAAAGCGAATTCGTTCTTTCATATTTTCACGCATATCTTCCTCCTTTATTTATTCCCTTCTGCTCTTAAAGGGTTAGGGGGAGAAACTCCCCCGTTGTTCACTCTCCGGAAATTAGATATTTGTTACTCCTGCCGTGGTTTGATTTTACGTTTTCACGTACCAAGTCATTTGTAACTTAATCGGATTATATAACACAGAAATGGAAAAATCTACCAACTTTCGGTTGCAAGTCGCCAACTTTCGGTTGCGTTTTTAAAAAATTTTCAGAAAATCACGCTTTCAAACGCTCAAACCGTAAAATCCACCTCGTTTCCGT
>CAZFPP010000018.1:0-25348 GCA_964521125.1 uncultured Clostridia bacterium | reverse complement strand
GTCAACGAAGAGGCGGAGGCAAATGGAAGTTATATTCAATATCTCTTTGCCGCGTTGGGTGAAAACCGCGATTACAAGTGTAAAACGCTGATGAAACTTGACAGCGCCGAATATGATGCAACGGATGTCAGTTATAAAGCGCCGTATACGTTTATGACGGAGATCCGTGCGAGTCAGGATACCTTTGATCAGATCTTTGCTATTCTCGGATCGGCTGCGATCGTGCTTGCGGTATTTGCGGCGCTGTTGCTGTTTAACTTTATTACGGCAAGTATCAACGCGAAAAAGAAAGATATCGGAATTCTACGCGCTGTGGGGGCAAGGGGTATCGACGTATTCAAGATCTTTATTGTGGAAGGCATAGCCATTACGCTATTCTGCTTTATTTTGGGTTGCTTGGGAAGTTTGCTTGCCTGCACGATTACAAACAGCGTGATTATTGCCAATGCGATCATGTCGTATAAAATGTTTGCTTTCGGTTGGATCAACGTATTTATCGTACTTGCGATTGCTTTTGTGACCGCGATTATTGCGACGACGATTCCTGTTGCGCTCACGGTTAGAAAGAAACCGGTAGAGGCAATCCGGTCAATGTGATAAAGACGACAAAAAAACAGGGAATTTTCTCAAATTCTGCCCGAAAAAAATTGACAAGCGTTTTGGCATTTGTTATAATGTACAGGCAAATAAGTGCTGCGGCGAAGGAGGGTTGAAAAAAGCATGTCTACCATTAAAGTTGGCGAGAACGAAAATCTGGAAAGCGCGCTACGCCGTTTTAAGAGAAAATGCTCCCGCGACGGCATTATCGGGGATCTCCGTAAAAAGGAGTTCTACGAAAAACCTTCCGTGAAAAAGAGAAAGAAAGCGGAAGCCGCGAGAAAGAGAAGCAGAAACTAATGAATGATCCGTAACGAAAGTTACGGATTTTTTCTTAAAAATTTTGTCGAACGAAAGATTATTTTATCGAAATTTGTCAAACGGAGGGGTTATGGAACGCACGTTGAAATCGCTTGCGAAAGAGGCGAAAATGCGGATGAAAAAGGGTTTCTGGGAACAATGCGAGGCGGAACTTTCCAGCGAACGCTCACACGCCAAAGAGCAGGGGATCAACGAAAGCAAAATGGAGCGGTATTTCCAACAAAAAGTGACAACGCAGATCAAGGGCGAAAGCGCCGATGAATTTTACCTGAAAGTGCGCGATATGCTCCTTGCGGAAGGGGAAGTTTCCGATGCGATCGGTCGGCTTACGGACAGGGAGTATTACAATACGCTGTCGTATTCCGAAAAACAGCGTTATACGTTGGAACTTTCCGAAAAGTATCTGCGCGCGTTGGAACGTTTCAAACGGGAATATGAATTTGAGATCAAAGGAAAAATGAGATGAGCGAGCGGGGAAAACAAAACGTTTTCCCCGCTCGCTTATTCGGAGAAAAGGTTGATAATTTTTTTCGGTTATGATATAATGAACCGAACATGAACGAAGTATTAGAGCTCAACGAAGAACAACGTGCGCCCGTTCTCGATACGGAGGGCGCGGTACTCGTGCTTGCAGGCGCGGGAAGCGGAAAAACCCGTGTGCTCACCGCACGGATCGCCCATCTCGTGGGCGATATGCAAGTCGCTCCCGAAAATATTCTTGCTATCACCTTTACCAACAAAGCCGCAAGGGAAATGAAGGAGCGGCTCGCACTTTTAACGGATACAAACAAAATGTGGGTGAGCACCATCCACTCCATGTGCGTGCGCATTTTAAGGACGTTTCCCGAAAAGAGAGGGCTGCAAGCCAATTTCTCCATCTATTCCGAACAGGAGCGTCTGACCGTCATAAAACAGGCGTTCAAGGAATGCGGTTATGAGGACGAAACGCTTTTGAAATCCGTGAAATGGCATATTTCTAACGCCAAGATGTTGGGGCTTTCTCCCAAACAATATGAGGCGCAGTGTTCCTATGAGCGCAATATCGAAGCGGCGACCGCGGTTTACGCCAAATATATCGCCCGTTTACAGCAAAATAATGCGCTTGATTTTGACGATCTTTTAACCGAAACGCGCGCTCTGCTCGCATCGGATACGGAGGCGCGCGAATTTTTTGCGGGCAAATTCCGCTATGTGCATGTAGACGAGTTTCAGGATACCAACGCGGTGCAATTCGATATCGTAAAAATGCTCTCTTCGGTGCACGGGAATCTCTTTGTCGTGGGGGACGACGACCAGTCTATCTACGGCTGGCGCGGCGCGCAGATTGAAAATATTTTACACTTTGAGCGAACATATCCTAACGCGAAAACTTATAAATTACAGCGTAATTACCGCTCGACAAAAGCGATTTTATCGCTTGCGAATGCTTCGATCGGGCATAACTATATGCGAAAGGGGAAACGACTCTGGACGGAAAACGAAGAAGGTGAGAAACCCGTCTGGCATGAATCGGACGAGGAAACAAGCGAAGCGCTCTATACTGCGCGGCTGATTTCGGAGCTTCGCGCGCAGGGTTACCGTCTTTCGGATTTTGCCGTTCTCATGCGAATCAACGCGCTCACCCGCGCTTACGAGCAGGAATTCACCAAGTATGGGATTTCTTATAAAGTATTCGGGGGATTTAAATTTTACGAGCGTAAGGAAATCAAAGATATTCTCGCGTATCTCCGCGTGATCGCCAACCCTTTCGATAGCGAAGCGGTTCAGCGGATCATCAACGTGCCCCGCCGCGGAATCGGCGAAAAAACCATTCAGACGCTCTATGAATATGCCGATAAGGAGGAGCTGTCTTTATACGACGCCGTGATCGACGCCGATCTCCTTCCGTTCAACGAGGGGACGAAGAACAAACTGCGCGCGTTCGGGAACTATATTAAAGAGCTTGTCGTTGCGGCACAGGAGACGCCCGTCAACGAATTGTGCGACTATCTTATCAATTCCTCGGGTATGGTTGAAATGTACCGCGACGGGACGGACGAAGGAGCGGCGAAGTGTGCGAATATCGATGAATTCCGCAGCTCTGTCGACGAGTTTGTCCGTATGAACGGAGACGCGACGCTCTCAGACTATTTGCAGCAAATTACGCTTTATTCGGATACGGATGAAATGAATGACGGCGACTATGTGACGATCGCAACCATTCATGCCGTGAAAGGACTGGAATTCCGCTGCGTATTTCTGTGCGGATTGGAAGATAATATCATACCTACTTCGCGCGCGATAGACAGTCCGCAAGATCTCGAAGAAGAGCGTCGGCTCATGTACGTCGCCATTACGCGGGCACGGGAAAAGCTATGGCTCACCCGCAGTAGAAGCAGGTTTTTATACGGCAGGCGGGAGCCGACCATGCGTTCTCGCTTTATTGACGAACTCAAAGAGGAATTGAATATTACAGAGACGCGCGCCTATCCTCGCTATTCGGGCGACTTCGGCGGCAACAGCGGCTATGAAGGTTACGGCGGGTTTGCCCGCCGCAGCGGGGACGGCTATTCAAGCGCGCCCAAAGTTGTGGGAAGAACGTCCCGCTCCAAAGACGAAGAAGGCTTCCGCACGTTCGGTACGGGTGTGAAAAAGACGCCCGTGAAATTCGGGAACGTCGGCGCGAAAGCGGGTCCCGCGCCCGTCTCCGATTCGAAGTTTACGGCGGGTATGAGGGTGCGGCATCCGCGCTTCGGCGACGGCGTGATCACTGCAATGCGCGGGGCGGGAAGCAATCTTATCGTGACCGTCAATTTCGAAAAAGCCGGAAATAAAGATTTGGCGGCAGCGCTTGCGCCTCTTGAAATTTTAAGTTGATCCGTTCGCATACGGGCGGGAGGAAATATATGAGCAGACAGAGAGAACTTGTCGATATTCTCAACAAATGGGCGTACGAATATTACGTTTTGGATAATCCGAGCGTTTCGGACAGGGAATACGACGCTTTATACGACGAATTGCGGGAGTTGGAACGGGAGAGCGGCGAAGTCTTGCCCGATTCGCCTACGCGCAGAGTGGGCGGCGAACCCCTCAAAGGCTTTCAACGGCATGCCCATATCGCGCGGCTGTACAGCCTCGACAAGGCGGTGACGGACGACGAACTTGCCGATTTTTTCACGCGTGCGGAGAAATCGGGAAAAAAGCCGCATTATACGGTGGAATACAAGTTTGACGGTCTGACCGTCTGTCTGACGTACGAAAACGGAATGTTTGCGCGCGCTACGACGCGCGGTAACGGAATCGAAGGGGAGGACGTGACGGCTCAGGCGCTCACGGTGAAAAGCTTTCCGTTGAAAATCTCTTATACGGGGACGGTAGAAGTGCGCGGAGAAGCGATTATCCGCCTCTCCGTTCTCGAAAAATACAATGCGGAGCACCCTGAAGAACCGCTGAAAAACGCGCGCAATGCGGCGGCGGGCGCGATTCGTAACCTTGATCCCAAGGTGACGGCGACGCGCAATCCCGAAATCTTGTTTTATGACGTCAATTACATGAGCGAAGCGCCCGTTGCCTCGCAGGAAGAGGCAATGGCGTTTTTGCGCCGCGAGGGGTTTAAAACTTACCCCTATTTTAAAGTTTGTAACAATTATGACGAGGTGAAGTCCTTCATAGACGAAATCGAGATCGGACGCAAAAAAATAGACGTGTTGACGGACGGCGCGGTCGTCAAGGTCAACGAAGAAAACGTTCGGGAATTTCTCGGCTATACCGATAAATTCCCCCGTTGGGCGATCGCGTTTAAATTCGAGGCGGAGGAAGCCGAAACCACGGTGAAGAAAGTATTTTGGCAGGTGGGAAGGACGGGAAAACTGACGCCGCTTGCCGAAGTCGAACCCGTGGAACTTGCGGGCGCGACCGTGCGCCGCGCTACATTGAACAACTATGGCGATTTGACGAAGAAAGACGTCAAAGTGCACTCCCATGTGCTTATCCGCCGCTCCAACGAGGTCATTCCCGAGATTTTGGGCGCGGTCTCCCATACTGAGGGCAGCGTACCCGTACAAAAACCGAACGCATGTCCGTTCTGCCGTTCTCCCGTCAAAGAAGTCGGCGCGAATTTGTTTTGTACCAATGAAGAATGTCCTCCCCGCGTTGTGCAGAAGCTCACGCATTATTGTTCCAAAAACGCGGCGGACGTTGAGGGATTATCGGAATCGACGCTCACGCTTTTATTTGAGAAACGCGGCGTAAAACGGTTTTCCGATTTATATTCGCTCACAAAGGATAGTTTTTACGGACTTGACGGATTTAAAGAGAGAAAAATCGGAAACCTGTTGGGCGCGATCGAAAACAGCAAGCAAATCCCGCTCGATCGGTTTTTATATGCTCTCGGAATTGGGGGAATCGGACGCGTCGCCGCGCGCGATCTTGCAACGTTCGGCAGTGTGGATGCAATCGCCTCGCTTTCTTTCGAAGATCTCATCGCCCTTGAAAACGTTGGGGAGATCACAGCGAAAGCCATTCTTTCCTATTTTGCTTCGGAAGAAAACCGCGCGGAACTCGAACGGCTTTTCGCGGCGGGCGTGAAACCCTTCGTCAAGGAGAAAAAGACGGGCGGCGCATTCTTCGGCGAGCACGTCGTGCTCACGGGCGGGCTGAACGCTATGTCCCGCCCCGAAGCGCAGAAGCTCATCGAGGCTGCCGGCGGCGTGTGTCAGAGTTCGGTCACGGGCAAGACGACGCTCGTCGTCGCGGGGGAGAGCGCGGGCAGTAAACTGGAAAAGGCGCAAAAGGCGGGAATTCCCGTCATCGGCGAAGAAGAATTTTTACGCCGTCTCAACCGGTAAATGCGAAAAATAATTTGTAAATGACTTGATTCGCGTTGTCCGATATGATATAATACGTATAAGGGAGTTATTACGATGTACAGTATGACGGGATTCGGGAAAGGGGAATACCGCGAAGGCGGTATAGAGCTTGTTGTCGAACTGAAATCGGTAAACAACCGCTTTTTGGATATTGCGATCAAATGTCCGCATATTTTCGCTCCTTACGAAGATACCGTTCGTTCCCTCGTTCGCGGGGAAATCTCCCGCGGGCATGTCGACGTATTTATCAGTTATACAGATAAACGCGAACGTGAAAAAACGCTTTATCTCGATGTTGCGGCTGCGCGTTCCTATGCGGAAGCGGCAAAACGGCTCGGCGAGGAAACGGGACTTGTGAACGACGTGACAGTTTCTTTTCTTCTCCGCGCGGGCGACGTTGTGCGTCCCGAAGAGGCGCAGGATGCAGACGAAACGCTGATTTTTGCATTGCAGACGGCGCTTAGAAGCGCGTTGTCCGCGTTAAAGAGCATGCGGCAGACGGAAGGGGAGCGGTTAAAGACCGATTTGCTTTCCCGTATGGAGACGATTGCGGCATTGCGTGAAAAAATAGCGGTGCGCGCGCCTCTCGTGGCGGAAGAGTACCGCAGAAAGCTCACGGAGAGGATCAACGAATTTCTGGGAGGCAAAGCGGATGAGAGCCGTATTTTAACGGAAGCGGCAATCTATGCCGATAAATGCAATATCGACGAAGAACTCACGCGGCTGTCTTCGCACATTGCGGAGTTTAAAAAAATATGCCGGGAGAAAGCGGTCGGCAGGAAGCTCGACTTTTTGGTGCAGGAGTTCAACCGCGAATGTAATACGATTTGTAGCAAATCCAACGACGCTGCGTTGACGGCGTTCGCGCTTGAAATGAAGAACGAAATCGAAAAAGTGCGCGAACAGATTCAAAATTTGGAGTGATCATGCGGGGCGTATTATTTGTGATATCCGGTCCCTCGGGCGTGGGGAAAGGAACGCTCGTGAAATTGCTCCTCAAAGAGGATCCTTCGCTTACGCTGTCCATATCCTGTACGACGAGACAGCCGAGGCAGGACGAAGAGAACGGCAGAGAGTATTTCTTTCTTACAAAAGAGGAGTTTGAAAGCCGTTTGCAAGAGGACGGATTTTTGGAATATGACGAGCATTTCGGGAATTATTACGGCACGCCCAAGTCCTTTGTATGGAAACAGCTTGAAAGTAAGTCGGTTATTCTTGAAATCGACGTGGTGGGCGCGCTGAACGTAAAAAGCAAGGTGGAAAAGATGAAAGATCCTCCTCGCCTTGTGTTGATTTTCATAGCTCCGCCCGGTTTCGGGGAGCTTACCCGCCGCCTTGCGGGGAGGGAGTCCGAGAGCGAGGAACAGATGCAACGCCGCCTCGACCGTGTGCGTTACGAGCTAATGCAGAAAGATAAGTACGATTACGTTGTCACAAACGACGTTTTGCAGGATGCAAAACGTACGCTTCAAAATATCATTGGAGAAGAAATCGGAAAGGAGAAAAGAAAGTATGATTAACGAACCTTCGGTAGATGCGCTTATTAGAAAACTCGGAACGGACGAAGAACCCGTTTCCCGCTACGAACTTTGCGTGGTCGCTTCCAAACGCACGCGGCAGATCATCGAGCAGATGGAATCCACGGGTGTGACGGAACTTCCCGGAAAGCAGAAAGGCATTGTGCTCGCTTGCAAGGAGATTATGAGCGGCAAGGTAAAAAGCGTAAGAGATTGACACGGTACCCCGCCCCTTGCGGGGTATTCTTTTATGTTCTTTAAGGAGCAAACGATAAATGATTTGCGAAGTCATCGTAGACATCGCGCACAGCGACGTAGATAAAATTTTCGATTACGTCTGCGACGATAGCATCGAGGCGGGTATGCGCGTTACCGTTCCGTTCGGGAAAAGCGTGACGACGGGATTTGTCATGCGCGTGAAAGAGACGAGCGAATATCCTTCGGAAAAACTCAAACGCGTCTATCGCGCCGAGGAGGATTATCCCGCGATCAATCGCGAATGTCTTTCGCTTGCCGAAAAAATTGCTTTCCGCTACCGCTGTCCCAAGGCGCTCGTGTTAAGGCTTTTTCTGCCCGCAGAGATGCGGACGGGAAAGATAGGGGAGATTTACCGCACGTTTATTCGGCTTTCCGGTGTGGAAGCAGAGATCTCTCCGCGCGCCAAAGCGCAAATCGCCCTTGTGGAATTTTTGCGGGAAAACGGGGAAACGGATGCGGCGTTTTTGCGCGAACGCTTCGGCGCGGCAGTCGCCGCGCTTGCGAAAAAGGGCGTTGTCACGTTCGAAAGACGGCGCGTTCTGCGCGATCCCTACCGCGGGATCGAAGGAGGGAAAACGGAGCGTTTGCTCACACCCGCCCAAAGCGATGCCGTAAAGAGCATCGGCGAAACGCAAAAAACGGTGACGCTTTTGCACGGTGTGACGGGAAGCGGAAAGACGGAGATCTATCTCACGCTCATTGCGCAGCAGTTACAGGAGGGGAAGACGGCGATCTTCCTCGTGCCCGAAATATCTTTGACGCCGCAAATGCTCTCTCAACTGCGCGCGCGGTTTGGAGCGGCGGCTGCCATTCTGCACAGCGGGCTTTCCGCAGGCGAGCGGTTCGACGAATGGCAGCGGCTGAGAGAGGGAAGCGCAAAAATTGCGATCGGCGCGCGTTCGGCGGTGTTTGCACCCGTTGAAAACGTCGGCGTCATCGTCATCGACGAGGAGCACGACGGAAGCTATATTTCGGAGAGTTCTCCCCGCTATAATACCTTCGATATCGCTCTGTTGCGGGCGCAGTATAATAAATGCAAACTGATTTTAGGCAGCGCGACGCCCTCGGTGGAGACGTACCGCCGCGCGAAGGAGGGGGAGTTTCAACTTATTACTCTGCCCGACCGGATTAACCGCCGTCCCATGCCCGACGTGGAGATCGTCGATATGCGGCGCGAAGTGCGGCGTGGCAATCCTTCTCCCTTTTCGTCTATGCTTCGCGAAAAATTGCAAAGCTGTCTAAAAGAGGGGAATCAGGCGATTTTGTTTCTCAACCGCAGGGGATATTCGCAGACGGTCATCTGCCGCGATTGCGGCTATGTTGCCAAATGCGAGCATTGCGACGTATCTCTCACCTATCACAGCGAAGAAGACTGTTTGAAATGCCATTACTGCGGCGCGCGTTATCATATGCTTTCCGCCTGTCCCGCATGCGGCGGCACGCACATCAATTATGTGGGCACGGGTACCCAGAAAGTCGTCGGCGAACTGAAAAAGCTTTATCCCGCGGCGCGTATTCTGCGCATGGACAACGACACGACGAGCGGAAAAGAGGGACATTTGAAGATCATCAAACAATTTGCCGACCGTAAGGCGGATATCCTCGTCGGGACGCAGATGGTAGCCAAAGGGCACGACTTCCCGTCCGTAACGCTCGTCGGCATTCTCGACGCCGACATGAGCCTGCACTTCCCCGATTACCGCAGCGGCGAGCGGACGTTTCAGCTTGTCACGCAGGTTGCGGGTAGGAGCGGCAGAGCGGAAGAAAAGGGAGAAGTCGTGTTGCAGACGTTCGATCCCGAGAATTATATTTTGCGCTTTGCGGCAAAGTACGATTATGCGGGCTTTTACGAGCATGAGATCGCCATGCGCGCGGCGACGGCGTTTCCGCCCTTTGCGAAGATCGTGCGGGTTATGGTGACAGGCGACGACGACAGAGAGACGCTTGACGCGCTCAAAGAGGTATATGAAAAATTACAGCGCATTTACGCCGAAGAGACGGACAAATTTTTGTTTTTCAACAAAATGCACGCGCCGATCAGGCGCATTCAAAATAAATTCCGCTATCAGGTGCTCATGCGTCTGACGGATGGAGAACCCCTCAAACGCATTTACGCCGTATGTGCGGAAGTGAAATATAAAAACGTGTTGGTGTATGTGGAAGAAAATCCTTCCAATCTCAGTTGACAGAGGTATGATATGATAAGAGAAGTCGTACAAATCGGAGATCCTGTACTCCGTAAAAAATGTGAGCCTGTTACAACGTTCGACCAAACGCTTTGGACGCTGCTCGACGACATGAAGGAGACGCTCAAAAAGGAAGACGGCGCGGGGCTTGCGGCGCCGCAAGTGGGTATTCCCATCAGGGTTGTCGTCGTGGACGTGGACGAAGGCTATTTTGAGTTTGTCAATCCCCTGTTCGTTTGGCAGAAGGGCGAACAAGTGGGACCGGAAGGCTGTCTTTCCGTCAGGGGGAAGACGGGCACGGTTCGCCGTCCGAGTAAAGTAAAAGTCGTCTTTCAGGATAGAAAGGGAGATAAATATTCCCTCGTCGCGCGCGATTTCTTCGCCCGCGCCGTCTGCCACGAGCTCGATCATCTCGACGGGATCATTTATACCGATAAAGCGACGGACGTGCGCGACGCGGAGGAGTGATGAAACTTGTATTCGCGGGTACGCCTGAATTTTCCGCCGTTTCCCTTCGCGCGCTCTACGCTGCGGGATTTAACATTGCCGCCGTCCTGACGCAACCGGACAAACCGCAGGGAAGAAAGCAAATATTAACGCCTTCTCCCGTGAAAACGTGCGCCCGGCAGCTGAACATTCCCGTTATTCAGCCCGAAAAGCTGAAAGAGGACCTTTCCGCGTTAAAGGCTGTTGGGGCGGAGATGATGGTTACCTGCGCCTATGGGCAGATTTTAACGCAGGAGACGCTCGATCTCTTTCCTTCCGGCGTTTGGAACGTGCACGCGAGCCTGCTTCCCGCTTACCGCGGCGCGGCGCCCATTGCGCGCGCCGTGATGGACGGTTGCGCAAAAACGGGCGTCACGATTATGAAAACGGATATCGGCATGGATACGGGGGATATTTTTCTTTGGGAAGAAGTTGCGATTTCTCCAACAGATACTTGCGGCACGCTTTCAAACAAACTTGCCGCAATCGGCGCGAGATTGATCACGGAAGCCGTACAGAAAATTCAGGAGGGCGACGTTACGCTCACCAAACAGGGCGAGGGATTCGTCTGTAAAAAGGTGCGGCATACCGAGGTGGATTTTTCCCGTTCCGCAAGCGAGGTAAGCGCGCTCATCCGCGGACTTTCTCCCTTCCCGCTCGGGTTTGCAACGGCGGGCGGCAACGCTTATAACTTTTATATGGCGGAGGAAGTTCCCTATTGCGGCGCAGAGCCCTTCGGAACCGTCGTGTGCGATTCTCCCAAGCAGGGGCTCACTGTCAAATGCGGCGAGAACGCCGTAAGAATTACGCAGTTGCAGGCGGCGGGCGGAAAGGTTCTCTCTGCACGCGATTTTCTCAACGGCGGAAAATTAAAAAAGGGGATGCGTTTTGACCAACCCGTTTTATGACCCTTACCGGGTGCTTACAAAAGTATATGCAGAAGGCGCGCATTTAAAAATTGCCCTTGCGGAGACCGACCTCGAAGAACTCAACCGCGCCCGCACGGTCAAGACGGCGTACGGCGTGTTGGAGCACGACGCCTATCTTTCTTTGTGCATTCGAACGTTTGCGCCGAAAAATCCCAAGCAGGCTGCGCGGATTCTGTTAAAGATTTCCCTCTATTGGCTGATTTATTTGAAAAAACCGCGCTATATGGTGACGGATACCGCCGTCGAGCTGTGCAAAAAACTCGGAAAAAGCGGCATGGCGGGATTTCTGAACGCCTTTTTGCGCGCGTTTGACGAGACAAAAGTGACGCTCCCCGTAGGCGACGAGGGTCTTTCCGTCCAATTTAATTTTCCGTTATTTGCGGTAAAAAAACTGAAAGAACAGTATGGGAAACGCGCGGAGCGCATTCTCGCGGCGAAAAGTCACGGTGTGACGGTGCGTTTTGTGCGCGGCGAAGAGAATTATCTCGACCGTCCGCATGAAGAAACGCCTTTCCCGCATACGTTTATTTTCCCGAATTTTGCGAGGGACGAACGCTTTTTTCAGGGCGATTATACCTTCCAGTCGGTGGGAAGCATTGCGATCTGTTCCGTCGTGGAGGCGTGCGAGGCGCTTTTCGACGCTTGCGCCGCGCCGGGCGGAAAGAGCGTGCTCCTTTCGGAAAAATGCGAACGCGTGACGGCATGCGAACTGTACGAACACCGCGTTTCGCTCATTCAAAGCTATTGCGATCGCATGAACGTTAAAAACGTGACGGCGATATGCGGAGACTCTTCGGTTTTTTGCGCCGAATGGGAAAGGGAGTTCGACGGCGTTTTGTGCGACGTGCCCTGTTCGGGGTTGGGCACGGTTGCGGAAAATCCCGATCTTGCGCTTCATAAAACGGCGCAGGATATCGAGGGATTGCGCGTCGTACAGCGTGCGATTTTGGAAAATTGCGCGCGGTATGTGAAGAACGGCGGATATCTGTATTATTCCACATGTTCGCTTTTGCGGGAAGAAAACGACGGGATCGTAGAGGAATTTTTGCACGGTCATACGGAGTTCGAAGCCGTCTTGGCGGAGTGTCCGCTTGCGCATGAAAGGACGCAATACGGTTTGCAATTTTTACCCGATACGGCGTTCGGCGCGGGGTTTTACGTCTGTAAAATGAGGAAGAAGGTATGAAAGAGATTTTGCAAGACCTTTCGCGGGAGGAGCTGGACGCGCTCGTTGCCGAATACGGCGCGCAAAAGTTCCGTGCGCAGCAAATTTATCTCGGACTCATGCAGGGGAAAAAGATATCCTCGCTTCCCGTGCCCGCAGAGCTGCGTGAAAAACTGCTTCTGCGCTTTGAGGACGAGCCCGTGAAAATTCTCGAAACGTTTGTCTCCTCGGACGGCACAAAAAAATTTCTGTTTGCGCTGTCCGACGGCAACGTGATCGAGGGCGTGCTCATGAAATACAAATACGGCAACACGCAATGCGTCTCTACGCAGGTCGGCTGCCGCATGGGGTGCGCTTTTTGCGCTTCCACACTGAACGGACTTATCCGCAATCTCACGGCGGGGGAAATTTTGTGCGAAATTCTCGCCGTCAACCGCGCGGAGGGCGGTACGCTTAAAGACCGTGCCGTCACGAACGTCGTACTCATGGGCAGCGGAGAACCCTTCGATAATTACGACCATGCGGTAAAATTTCTGCGCAACCTATCCGCGGAGGGCGGCATTTGCATCAGCGCGCGCAACGTGAGCCTGTCCACTTGCGGTCTCGTTCCGCAAATGAGACGTTTTGTTGATGAGGGGATTCCGCTCAATCTTACGGTATCGTTACACGCCGTTTCGGATGAAGAACGGAAAAAGCTCATGCCCGTTGCAAAAGCGTATTCGATTGCAGATATCTTAAAGGCGTGCGAGCATTATTTCCGTAAAACGGGGCGGCGGTATATCTTTGAATACAGTTTGGTCGCGGGCGAAAATTGCGACGAAGATCATGCGCTTGCGCTCGTTCGTTTAATGAAGGGGAGACCCTGCCACGTCAACCTCATCCGTCTGAACGAGGTGGAGGAAAGTACGCTTAAATCGGTGAGCGAGAAAGAAGCGTACCGCTTTTTGGGGATATTGGAAAAGAACGGAATTTCGGCGACGTTGCGCCGCAGTATGGGTTCCGACATCGGAGGAGCTTGCGGACAACTTCGGGCAAGATATTTGAAAGACAAGAAACAGCCGCCGATGTAAGATCACCGGCGACGAGGAGGAAACGGGTATGTATCAAATCAAAATTGCGCCTTCTATTTTGGCGAGCGACTTTTCCAAAGTCGGCGAGACGGTCAAAAAACTCGAAGAAAACGGTGCGGATTATGTGCATTGCGACGTAATGGACGGAAATTTCGTGCCGCCCATCACGTTCGGCGCGCAGATGGTAAAGGCAATCCGCCCGCACACGAAGCTTCCGCTCGATTGTCATCTTATGGTACTCCACCCCGAAACGCATATCGAAGATTTTGTAAAAGCGGGCGCGGATATCATTACCGTCCATCTTGAAGCTTGCGACGTGCCCGCATTATTCAAGCAAATTAAGTCATACGGGGTGAAGGCTTCCGCAGTCATCAATCCCGAAACGCCCGTGGAACGTATTTTCCCCGCCGCGGAAGAGGCGGATATGATTTTGCTCATGAGCGTAAGACCGGGTTGGGGCGGGCAGAAATTTATTCCCGATACACTTAAAAAAATTGAAACCTTGCGCGAATATTCTATCAAAATCGGTAGACCCGATCTCGATATCGAAGTGGACGGCGGTGTGACAGAGGAAAATATAGGCGACGTGCTTCATGCGGGCGCGAACGTCATTGTGGCGGGCAGCACGGTTTTTAAATCCGCCGATATGAGCGCGACGATACGGAGGCTACGCGGCGCATGAGTACGGCGATTGAAATAGCGGGAACAAATTTAAAAGCGATTATCCTTTTAAACGGCGAACCGTATCAAGGGAAAATCGACGATAAAAACGCGCGCGTCTATTGCTGCGACGGCGCGTACGGGTGGGCGAAAAACAGGGTGCGCATTGACGAAAATTTAGGGGATTTCGATTCTCTCTCCTATTTGCCCGAACCGCCGCCCGAGAAGGTGTATCCGTCCGAGAAGAACAGTACCGACGGCGAGCTTGCGCTCTGCCGCGCGATCGACGCGGGCGCGAAGCATATTGAAATCTACGGCGGCGGGGGAAAGCGCGAAGATCATTTTTTGGGCAATCTCCATCTGCTTTACGCGGCTGCCGAGCGCGGCGTTTTTGCGGAGATGATCACCAATTACGCCCGCATATTTTTTCATTCGGCGCAGGGAAGCGTTCGTTTGAGCGGATTAAAAGGGAAAACGGTATCCGTTATCCCGTTCGGCGGCGAAGCGCATATATTAAATAGTAGCGGGTTCTATTATCCGCTGCCCGAAAAATTCGCGTATGGTTCCACGCGCGGCATTTCCAATGTCGTCATAGCGGACGAGGCGCGGTTTACCTTAAAAAGCGGGGCGGTGTTGGTGTTTGTAAACGAAGACGTTTAGGAGGTAGGAATGTTCGTCTGCATTAAACTGCCAAAGATAATCGGCTTTGTGATACGAATGTTCTGCAAAAGATGAAATATTGCGATCTGCATTGCGACGCCCTCACACAAGAGGGCGTCTTTCAAGTTACGAAGGAACGGTTAAGAACGGGCGGCTGTTTGTTGCAGTGTTTTGCCGCGTTCGTAAACGTAAGAGAGGAACGGTATCAAAGCGCGCTCGCTTTGACGGAGAAATTTCAAACGATGTGCGAAAAAGAGGGGTATTCCGTCGTGCGCGGCGCGCACGAGATAAACGATGAAAAAATCAACGCCCTCTTAACGGTCGAGGAGGGCGGCGCTATCGAGGGGAATCTTGAAAAGCTGGAAATACTTTATGACCGCGGCGTGCGCATGATGACCTTGACTTGGAATTATCCCAATGAGATAGGATATCCGAATTTCCCCGATTATGAAGGCTTGATTGCGGGACGCGTACCGTTTAAAAAGAGGGAAACAGAGCGAGGACTTACGCCGTTCGGCTTTGCCTGTGTGGAACGAATGGGGGAGCTGGGCATGATTGCGGACGTTTCGCACGGGAGCGATCGGTTATTTTTCGACGTAGCGGCGGTAAGCAAGCGTATTCGAAAACCATTCGCGGCAAGCCATTCGGGAGCGAACGGCGCGTTTTGTTGCGCGCGCAATCTTACGGACGAACAGATTCGAACGCTTGCCGATTGCGGCGGCGTGGTTGGGTTGGATTTCTGCGCCGATTTTTTGTCGGACGATGAGAGCGCGGAGGGACAGAGAGCGGCGTTGCTTGCTCATATGCGGGCGATTCTAAATGCGGGCGGCGAGGACGTTGCGGCGATCGGGAGCGATTTCGACGGGATTCCCCAAAACGCATACATGCGATCGCCCGCCGATATGCCCCGCCTGTTGGAAACGTTTGAAAAAGAGTTCGGCGCGCGGGTTGCGGAAAAGATCGCTTACAGAAATTTCTTGCGCGTGATGAAAGACGTCTGCGGATAAAAAAACTCCCCGCCGCGACGGGGAGTACGATAAAAGCGGTTTTGAATCTTTGTCCAAAACCGCTTTTGACTTTTAGCTCGCTTTCTTAACGCGACCGATGTAGCCGAAGATGAGAATCGCTTCAATCACGCTTACGGCAAGCGAAACGACGGCGGTTACGATCGTCATAGCGCCGTTCCCTGTGAGCAGCGATAATATCGTGTCGGTCAGTTGCGCCAAACCGATTGAGTTCAGCAAATCTTCGATCAGCGGAGAGCCGCTTAAAATCACGCCGCCTAAAGCAATTTGGGGAAGAACGGTGAGCAAACCGTAAACGATCAAAACGATCGCCGCAAATTTACCGGAGACATTCGTATTGACGGACTTGTCTTTTACAATGGCGATACCGCTCTTGATACAGCCGTTGATCGAGCGGAAATAAAAGTACACGAAGCCAAGCACGATCAGAGAAAGCACCAAAAGGATCGCGCCGGCCGCCACGATAATGCCTTCCGAACTGTCGGAACCCATCGCGCCGACGATTGCGACGATTGATAGAACTGCGACGATAACCCACAAGATTATAGTCGCCACAAACTTGATGATAAACGGAATTCTAATCAGTTGCAGTCCTACCGTTTTCGATTGTTTTTTGCATGACGCGGAATAGGTGATCCACATTCCGATCGTCATCAAAATGGGAAGAATATTCGAAAAAATCGAAGAGGGGAAGTTCGTCGCCAAAGACAGAATCACCTGTACCGTTGTGACAATGCAGAGGATCAGCATTAAAAGGCTGCTTGCGGTCGAAAACACCGCTTCTTTTTTAGCCGAAACCGTCATGTTGTTTTGTTCATCCATAATATTATTCTCCTTTGCTAAGTTAAAAAAACTTTATATTTATTTTAACATAACGCTTGGGCTATGTCAATCGTTTTAATGAAAAATGAAAAATACCCGCCGGCTAAGCCGTCGGGTATCTTTTTTAACTCGGTTTATACTTTATAACGCCCTAATAGATTCTACGGGTTTTTTTCTTGCCGCGAAATATACCGGCAGGAAAGTAGCGATAAACGCCACGAATACGGCAATCGCAATCATAATAACGGCGGAGAGCCAACCGAATACGAACAAAGTTACTTGCAGCCCGATTTGCGCTTTCAGCACATTGTTGAGCACGCTTGCAACGATTGCCGTTCCAACGATGGAAAGTACGAGGCAGATACCCACGATAATTCCGGATTCCGAGAAAAAGATCTTGAATACGTCTATTCCCCGTGCGCCCACGGCGCGCAGAATACCTATTTCCTTCTGTTTGTTGGCGATGGACATGGTAATAAAGTTAAACAGCAGGAGCGCGGCAAACAATGCCATAACGATTCCCACAATCAAGAAAACCATAGAAAGGCCCGTTATGAGACTGTTTGCCTGGTTCACGTTCAATTCAAGCTCGTTATCCAAGTAATACCAAACGTCGGTTTCTTCATTGATATTGCTCTCCCCCAGAACGGAGAAAATGTTGTAATAAGAACTCTCCGTTCTGTCGAAATAGAGAAAGAGATAATCGTACATTGCGTCGCTTTCGGCTTTATAGTTCGTAACCGCTTGCATATCGTCATAAACTTCGGCTGCGTCGTAGAGCGATTGCGCGCAGTATACTCCGTGGTACATATCGTCTGTATAATATCCCACGATTTCATAAGATCCGTTCGGAATGTCGTTTATTTCACAGGTTACCGTCAGATCTTCGCCTCGCAGCAGAGAGAGGATATAATCCTTTGCTTCGGCTATCTCCGTTTCCGTTAGTCCTTCTTGCGAAAGCAATATGTTAAACGCATTATCGGTCGCTGCGGATATTCCGTTACCTTCTTCTCTCAGACGGTTGATTTCGTCTTGCAGCGCTTGCAGGGTTTCGTTAACGGGTTCTCCACTATAAAGAGAGGTTAACTGTTCCGATAAACTATCTATTTTTTCGATAATGACCGCCATTTGACCGTCAATCTGTTTCATTTGCTCGGTCAGTTTCATATATGTTTCGTCCTGATATTCCAAAGCCGACCGTTGGTTTTGAAGATCTAAATATAGTTGATAAAGACGATCATATTCTCCGTAAAGACTGTCTCTTTGTTTTTCCAAATCCGAAATCAGTGCAGATCGTTCTTCTTCAAACTCCGCGTATTTCTCATTGATCTGTTGGTCAAGTTCCATGATTTTTTGGGAGGAAATCGTTTGCGCTATGCTACGCAAGCTGCTCAACGGCAGAATGATCTGATTCTCGGTGAGCGTATTATAAGATTCGTTAATAAAGGTGATAGGCAGCGTTTTTTCGGCTGCGTCGTAAATCTGTACGGATGAATACGAATAAATCGTGTTTCCCTCGCTGTCGTTGAAAGTGAGAATATTAGATCCGTAATGAAAGTAGTTATAGTAATAGGAATCATGCAGCTTTGAGACGAATTCTTCGCAAACCATTATACAGCCGTGCAGAGAGCTTTGCAGATAGTCTTGATATTGATATAGCAAGGAATAGTCGGAACCGCCCGATTGCAAACTTTCGTAATTCGAAGGAATTTCTCCGCTGTCGAAAACGCCCGTAACTTTATAGACCCCGTCTGATATTTTAAGATAACTGCCGATAATTTGACTTTCGGAGTTGAGCGTTACGGGGCTTCCTATTTCGCCGCTTTCGTCTACCGTGTAGTAAGTACCGCTTTTCAAGCAATCGAACAGATAAGAGCTAATGCAAATTTCGTTTTCATCTGCGGGGTATGTTCCCGTGATCGTATTGCGGAGGGCGTTGCCTTCGGGCAGTACTCCCGCCATGTAAATGGTTTTAACGTGGTACATATCGTTGGTATTCGTTTCAACGTTTGTGATGTTTCTCTGAAAACTGATTGTACCGAAGGAATTGTCGAACCGTGCGGCTTCTTCGGGCGTGAAATACGCTTGGTTATAGTAGTTGTCGTATATATCGGAGCCGTCGGAGTATGTGCGGGTTTCGTGAGATAGGTAATATTTCCTGATTGTTAAATATTCGTAATCGCTGTTTAAAAAGGATTGCTTGCGAACGGCGTCGCCGTCGTATACCATCATTGTAGAAAAAAGTCCGAACATGACGAATGCGACGAGTGAAAGAAGTAAGGTAAATACGAGACGAAAAGGTTTGAGCTTTAAGCCGGACGCGCCGATTTTTACCGCTTTTCTTGCGGGCAGGCTGGAACGGATAAACTTTGCTTCGTCTTTGCCGTAGGTTTTTAGGACAAGCGATTCTTCCCGCGTTTCATCGAAGCGCTCTCTGGATCCGCTTTCGTCGATGCGGTTTGCTTTTTTGAAGTTCGCGATCTCCGTCTTTCCTTTGGAAATAATGACGTCGCCGCTTGCCTCGGAAACGAATTTCTGAATGGCGCGCAGGTTTGCTTCGCTGAGCGTCGCTCCGTTTTTTATGGAGAGCGTGTCCTCGCCGATCTTTATCACGTTATCGCCCATCTGTTCGGCAGGCGTTTTCACTTTGGTTACGTCGGAAACGATCTTCCCGTCTTTAAGTTCGATAATACGGTCGCCGTATATTTCGGCAAATTCGCGGTCGTGCGAAACAATGAGAACGAGTCGATTCTCAGAAAGCTTTTTCAGTGTGTCGAGCACTTGTATTCCCGTTGCCGAATCGAGCGCGCCCGTAGGTTCGTCCGCCATGATGATTTGCGGATCTTTTACCAACGCGCGGGCGATGGCGATACGTTGTTTTTGCCCGCCGGAGAGGGTGTTCGGCTTGCGTTTTGCAAAGCGATCGAGTTCGACTTCCCGTAAAATCTCCGCAATTTTTTCTTTATTGCGCGTTTTACCTTGCAATTCGAGCGCAAGCGCAACGTTGTCCTCTACGTTAAATTCGTTGAGAACGTTATATTCCTGAAAGACGAATCCCACATAAGTATTGCGGTAGGAATCGAAATCGCTGCCCGAGAAGTCTTTTGAACTTTTCCCCATTACGACGACTTCGCCCGCGGTGGGTTCGTCGAGCCCGCCCGCAACGTTTAACAGCGTAGATTTTCCCGATCCCGATTTGCCCAATAGAAACACCAGTCCCGTTTCGCCGAAACGGATAGAGATATCGTCAAGCGCCGTAACGTCGGCGCCTTTTTTTGTGTGATAGATTTTTGTAACATTTTTAATTTCCAGCAAAATTAACCCCTCCCTCCGTAGCCTCCGTGAGGCGGCGCGTAGCTTATTGATGATAAATTAAGAAAAAAAGCGCTTACATACAAGCGCTTTGATCCGTTAAGTTGTTATACGCGTTCCACTTTATCGCTTTTGAGACATCTTGCGCATACGTAGTCGGTTACGACCTTGCCGTCCTGTTGTTTATAGGACATCTTTTGTACGTTCGCCTGAAAGGAACGTTTCGTCTTGCGGTTGGAGTGGCTGACGTTGTTGCCCGCCGTCTGTCCCTTTCCGCAGATACTGCAAACTCTCGACATATATCCACCTCCAATGGGAAATTCCTGTTATTTACGTCCGCACGGAATGACCCATGCTGAAATCTTCATAATCATAACATGTCTTTCCGAAAAAAGCAATTAAAAAGAGGCGAAAAACAAGAATTTTTCGTTTAAATTCAGAAAAATTTTTCAATATCGCTTGCAAAAAGAGACGCGATAGGGTAGAATAAACTATGTAAGTTTAGGAGAGGTTATGTCGGTAAGCACGAGTAACGCTTATGGGAAAATTTCAATATCCGATTTGGCGATCGCAAAAGTTGCGTCTCAGGCTGCAATGGAAAGCTACGGGATTGTGGATACCGTTGCGCGTCGTTTTACCGAAACGCTCGCCGAATTGCTCGGGAAAGATTCCGGCGGAAAAGGCGTTCGGGTAACAACGTCCGGAAACCGAATTTTTATTGACGTATGCGTATTCATTAAGTACGGCGTCTCGATCGAAGCGGTTGCGGAATCATTGAAAGAAGCGATCAAATATAAAGTGGAAAAGTTTACGGGCATGATTGTGGATACCGTAAACGTCAACGTGATGGGGCTGAAACTTTAAGTTTGCCCCTTCGCTTATTTTTGTTTACAGAGAGTTCAAGGAGTTTCTCATGCAGAAAACAATCAATTGCGCTACCTTCCGCAAAATGGTGTTGGTAGGCGCAAAGATGCTTGATAATAATCGGGCGAAAGTAGACGCGCTTAACGTCTTTCCCGTGCCCGACGGGGATACGGGAACAAATATGTCGCTCACAATGCAGTCGGCGGTAAAGGAGCTTTCCTCTACCACGTCAGACGGATTTATGGCTGTTTGCGACTGTATATCAAAGGGCGCCCTCAAAGGTGCGCGCGGGAATTCGGGCGTGATTCTTTCGCAGATCTTCCGCGGGATTTGTTCGGTGCTCCGCGTAGGGAAGCCCGACGTGGATACCCGCGCGTTTGCAAAGGCGCTTGAAGCGGGCACGAAAGTCGCTTACAACGCGGTCGCTATTCCTAAGGAAGGAACCATTCTTACAGTCGTGCGCATGATGAGCGAGTTTGCCGTGAAAAATGCGGGGAAATACCGCGATTTCGAAACGTTTCTTCCCGCAATCATCGAAGAAGGCGACAGGGCGCTTGCACAAACGCCGGAACTGCTTCCCGTCTTAAAAAAAGCGGGCGTCGTCGATTCGGGCGGCGTGGGGCTTATGACCATCATGCGCGGGTTTCAGGCGGCGGTCATGGGAGAAGAGATCGTCTCCGAAGTGCAGACGGAAGCGGCAAACGCGGCGAATTCTTCCGATTACGATTTTGGCGATAATTCCGATATCATCAATATGGATCTCGGTGAGATTCAGTTTGCATATTGTACGGAATTTTTCGTCATCAATTTAAAAAAGAGCACGACGCTTGCCGATATCGACAAGCTGCGCGAAAATCTTATGGGGATCGGCGACAGCGTCATCTGTATCGGCGACCTCGAAATGGTAAAAGTGCACGTACACACAAACTGCCCCGGCGTTGCGCTCACCTATGCGTTGGAGCTTGGCGAGCTTGACAGACCGAAAATTGAAAACATGCTCGAACAAAATCGGGCGCTTAAAGCAAAGCTTGAAGCGGAAAAGAAAGATCAAGGAATGCTTGCCGTCTGTGTGGGCGAGGGAATCAGAGATATTTTCAAAGATTTGTTTGTAGACCGCGTGATCGAGGGCGGACAAACCATGAATCCTTCCGCTTCCGATATCGCAATGGCGGTGCAGAAGATCAATGCGGAAAATGTGTTCGTGTTCCCGAATAATAAAAACATCATTTTGGCGGCGGAACAGGCGAAAGCGCTTGTCGATAAGCGTACAATTCACGTCATTCCAACCAAAAACGTTCCCCAAGGCTTTGCCGCGGCGCTCGCGTTCAGTCCCGAAACAAGCCTGGAAGAAAACAAGACGAATATGATCCACGCGCTCGACAACGTGAAGGCAGGACAAGTCACTCATGCCGTCAGAACGACGAGCGTGAACGGTTTCAATATCCAGGAAGGAGACATCATCGGGCTGGACGATAAAAAGATCCTTGCCAAGAGCCATTCCATCGACGAAACGGTGTTGAAGCTCCTCGACAAATTGAAAGAAGATTCGCACGAAGTCATTACGCTCTACTACGGCGAGGGCGTAACGGAAGAGGACGCGAGCGCGCTTGCCGAGAAGGTGCAGGAGGCGTTCCCCGACTGCGAAGTAGATTACCATAACGGCGGTCAGCCCGTATACTATTATATTTTATCGCTTGAATAAAACGTCGCCACTGATTGCAGCTGCGGTCGAAAAACATAAATATTACTAAGGCGCGCAAATGACCGCGCCTTTTTCATAAATAAGGTATGGAACTCAAAGATATACGCGGGATCGGCGAAAAACGGGCGAAAGAACTTTCCAAGCTCGGGATTACGGACAGCGGAGAGCTTGTCCGCTATTTTCCGCGCGCTTATCTCGATATGACAAACCGCGTTTCCGTGCGCGAGGTACTGCATAACGAAACGGCGCTCGTTGCATGCCGTCTCGTCTGCGTGGAGCCCGTCCGATATACGGGGCGGGTGCGCTATTTCCGCGCTCGGTTAGAGCAGAACGGCGATACCTTCTGCGCCGTCTGGTTCAATATGCCCTATCTTGCGTCCCGCTTGAAAGAGGGGGAATATCTCTTTTACGGGAGAGTACAAAACAGATACGGTCAGGTGACGCTCGTCAATCCTACGTTTGAGCTTTTGCAAAAAAACGCCCGTCTGAAAGGACTTGTCCCCGTCTATCCGCTGCGCGGCACGCTCACCCAGCGTGTTTTGCGTACTGCAGTTACTTCGGCGCTAAAAATCGAACGGTTTGAGTCGGTCATTCCTTATGAATTACAGAAAAAATACGCGCTCTCCTCTTTGAAAGAGGCTTATTTTTCCGTTCATGCGCCCGTTACGCAGGAAGAACTTAACGCCGCCTCCGAACGAATCGCGTTGGAAGAATATTTTACGCTCATTTCGGCGTTTAAACTCATTAAAGGGGATAAAAACGAGGCGCGTCTGCGCAGATATACGGTGACGGAGCGGGAAGTGGCGCAATTTGAAAAGCGGTTTCCGTTTGCGTTCACGGCGGGACAGCAAGCCGCCGTCCGCGCCGTTTATGAAAATCTCCATGCCCCGACGCGTATGAACAGATTATTGCAAGGCGACGTTGGCAGCGGGAAAACGGCGGTTGCGCTCACGGGCATTTTTATGGCGGTAAAGAGCGGTTTTCAGGCGGTGTATCTCTCTCCCACCGAAGTGCTCGCCGCACAAAATTTTGCGTTGCTCGAAAAAACCTTTCCCGAATATCGCGTGGGATATCTTGCGGGCGGAAGTTCCGTCAAAGAAAAACGTGAAATGAAAGCCGCGCTTGCGGCGGGGGAGATCGATATTCTCTGCGGCACGCACGCCGTGCTGCAAGACGACGTACGCTTTTCCGATCTCGCGTTCTGCGTTTGCGACGAACAGCACCGCTTCGGCGTGGCGCAACGCAACGCGCTCAGTGAAAAGGGAAATTTCCCCGATGTTCTCGTCATGTCGGCAACACCCATTCCGAGGACGCTTTCTCTCATCTTTTACGGTGATCTCGACATTACGACCATTCCCGATAAACCCAAAGAACGGCAGACGGTCTCCACCTCGATTATTCCCGCATATAAATACGACGACATGCTCGATTATATTGCGAAGGAGACGAAAAAGGGCAGGCAGGCATATTTTGTGTGCGCTAAGATAGAGGACGACGAAGGACAGGTAACTTCGGTAACGGAGCTGTACGAAGAACTTCGCGGAAGACTTCCCTCCGTGCGGTTCGCGTTGTTGCACGGCAGAATGAAAGACAAGGAAAAGTCGGAAATCATGTCGGCGTTCAAGAGGAAGGAATACGACTGTCTTGTGTCGACGACGGTCATCGAAGTCGGCGTAGACGTTCCCGACGCGACTATTATGGTAATTTATAATGCCGAGCGGTTCGGGCTTTCACAGTTGCACCAACTGCGCGGCAGAGTAGGACGGGGAAGCGATAAGAGTTATTGTTTTCTGCTCGTCGGTTCGGAAAGCGAGACGGCGCTTGAGCGGCTGAATATTTTAAAGAGCACGACGGACGGCTTTGCTCTTGCCGAAAAAGATTTGGAACTCAGGGGGAGCGGGGATTTCTTCGGCACGCGTCAGAGCGGGAAATTTTTAAACGACATCAAGCATCTGAGATATTCGACGGAGGTCATCTTTGCCGCAAAAAAACTTTCGGACGAGGCGTTTGAGAGGCGGCTCAACTTGGAAGAAATCAAAAATGCCGCTCTGCAAAAATATGAAAGTCTGAAAGACGTCGTGCTTAATTGAAAATATTCCCATACGGAAATCGTTTGACAAAATTGCCGTCTGGGTATAATATAATAGAAAAGACGATCTTTTGCAAACGGGCCTGTTTCGGATTCGATTGCAAGCGGATTTCGTCGGACGCACGCCGGAGGCTCGGCTCCGTAAAAACGGAAAAATTTTAAATGCTGATAATAAAAGCAGAAGATCTGTCGCTGCACGTCGCGCAACGCGCCGCGTAGCGCTTGCGGCTTAACTTTTTAAGCCCCGTCCTGTCCCGATTGCCTACGGTCGGGAACAGGGCGTCAATCAAGTAGGGAACGTTGCATAGCGGCAGGTTTCCCCCGCTGAGCGATGAATTCCGGAAACATGCCCAAAGCGCAGGTTGTCTGTGGACTGCCCGCGGGCGAGATTTGACCATAGACTAAGCGTGTAGTGTTCGCGGAGGAACCTTGTAAGACCGCAGTTCAATTCTGCGCAGGTCCACCAAAACAAGCAAATACGCACCCTTATATTATTAACCTTTCGTATTTGCGATCGACGAAAAACACCGCTTCAAGTGAGGCGGCGTTTTTCGTTTTATTCAAATAAAATCACGGCGCGGGAGAAATGCATAGCAAAGATAGCGGAGCGTGAAAATTCCGTGCGTAAATATTCGAAAAGGAAATTAGAGCAATAAAAACGGTATAAAACAGTTCCTTTACTGTTCTGTGCCATTATAAAACCGCGCGTGTAAAAATACCGAATATTGCGCAAAATTGTTGCTTCAAACCGCAAGATATGGTATAATATACTTGGAATCTTACAACACTTTGCGAGGAAACTATGACAGAAAAGAAATACGATGCGGGCGATATTACC
>CAZFPP010000017.1:0-25376 GCA_964521125.1 uncultured Clostridia bacterium | reverse complement strand
CAAGCGCGATATTTATTATACAACACGATCCGGTCAAAGTCAAGCGTTCTTTCGTTATAATGAGGAGAAATTTTCCCTTTTATCCAGCCCAATCCCGGATACATTGCATAATCTCCTTCAACAACGGAATCGGAATACATCTCTTCAAACCAACAAATCGCGCCTGCGGAAAGTCCGCAAAGCAACACGCCGCGATGATACGCTTCTTCTATCGCTGTCAGTAATCCGCATTGCTTCCAGTGTTCTATCATAAAAACGGTATCTCCCCCGCCGACGTAAATAAAATCCGCTTTCTGAAACTTTTCTTTCATTCTTTCGGAATCGATTTCCCGCCCGACGGTTAAGGCAACGTCCGTCTTAATATCGAATTTTCCCGTATATACTTTATGAAACGTATTATAGTACGGCATACAGTCATGACTTGCCGTCGGCACAAACAGCCCGCACGCTCTGCGCTCCCCCGCCGACTCCTTTGCTTGGGTAGCGATGTATTCGTCGATTTTTAACGTCTCGCTGTTTTTCAGTTCTCCTCCGCCGATCGCTATAATTCTTTTGCGAATCATACTTTATCTTTTTCCTCTGCAACGGCCTCGTCTTCCACTACGGCAATACCCGCCGTTTTATCGACAGGAACCGAAAAAATGACGCCGCCCGCTTCTGTTTTTAACCCAACTTTTTCGGAAAGCGCTTGCATAATTGCAAGCTTTCCCTCTCTCTTTGTAAGAATAAGCAAAAGTTCTTGTTCATGCGTGAGCGAAATACCGACAAACTGTTCTGCTTTTTCGTTTGCAACCGAACGCGCACGAATCACGGTGCCCCCCGCAGCGCCGGCAATACGCGCAGCCGTCATTGCGTCGTCAACATAATTCGCCGCCATTGCCGCGACGATTAAATCATATTGTCTGTCTTCATTTTTCATGATTTTACTCCCATCGATAGTTTTTTCTTTCGCCGCGCTGTTAAGACCGTTTGCTACGATTTCAGAAATACCCGAAAGCGGAACGGTAAAAGAAATCCCTCTCCCTACAAGGTATAACGACATTTTTGTACGAATTTCCCGCATGATTGCTTCTTCGTCGCTTTCGGGGATGATCGAGAATATCACCGCTTTCGTTATTTCACCAATCCCAAGATAATCGAGCACGACCGAGCGCGCCGTCCCCGTTCCTGTAAACATAAAACTAAGAGAAATCGAGATATCGTCTAAAATCTCTTTTAAACGAAGTCCGTCGTCGCGATTGACGATACTGATAAGCAGTTTCGAGCGATTGGGCAACCGCTGCGACGTTTTTACCGTCTTTGCACCCGTCACGCTTTTTACATTGTTTTTCACGCTTTGAATGATCTTGGTACTTACATTTTGTTTGATTTCCGCCGTCATTCAATATACCTCGTATTCAACAATTCTATCTTCCACAGAAAGAAAGTTGCGTTTGATCTTTTTTGTTTTTCGTTTATAACTGATTCCGAGTATCTGTATTGTGATAAGCGGCGCGAGCGCAACAAACGCAACACAGCCGAACGCAAGCGTCATGATTGAACCCTCTCCCTGCAAAACGCTGCAAGCCCCGATCGCCATTGGCAGAACAAATGAGGATACCATTGCGCCGCTCGCCACGCCGCCCGAATCGAACGCTATACCTGTAAAAAGTGGCGGGGTAAAAAAAGTGAGTCCCAACGCAATGAGATAACCCGGCGCAAGAATCCACATAATACTGATTCCCGTTAAAATACGAACCATAGCTAATCCTATCGCGCAACAAACACCGATACACAGACCTTTTTTCATTGCCGAAGAACTGATTGCCCCCGCAGACATTCTTTCAACTTGTTTGTTTAAAACGTGCACCGCAGGCTCTGCCGCAACCACAAAATAACCGATTATCATTCCCACGGGTATGAGCAACCAACCGCCCCACAACCCCGCAAGCGTTCTTCCGATTTCCGTACCGACAGGCATAAAACCGACATTCGCACCGGATAAGAAAAGCACAAGTCCAACGAACGTGTAAAGAAAACCCATGAAAATTCTAACGAGTTGTTTTCTATGAAACGAGCGTGTGATAAGCTGGAAAAGTAAAAAGAACGCTAAAATGGGAGTAATCGCAATAAGAACTTCCTTGGCATAATCGGAAAATCCTTGAAGATATTTAAACAAAACGCCGTGCGTGTTCTCAACAACCGCTAACTCGCTAACTTCATACTCTATATTTTCGATTTTAAAAATAATACCGAGCGAGAGCACTGCTATAATCGGACCTACGCTGGAAAGCGCAACAAGACCGAAAGAGTCGTCCTGACCTTTACTATCGCTACGAATGGAAGCAACGCCGACGCCGAGCGACATGATGAAAGGAACGGTCATAGGTCCGGTTGTGACGCCGCCCGCATCGAAAGAAACCGCCCAAAATTCCTTTGAAACAAAAACGCTTAAAAGAAAAGTAATTGCATAAAAGACTATGAGAATCAAAGACAGCCGAATGCGCAACACGATACGCAGCAAGGCGATCATTAAGAAGATACCAACACCAACCGCCACCGTTATAATAAGCAAATAATTATCAAGAATCGTCTGCAATGCTTTATTCTCAACCGCTATGGGCAACGGCACCTGCTCCGCCAGAATTTGCAAGTCGGGCTCTGCAACTGTGACGATAATACCAATGATAAGCGACAAAAGCGCGATAAGCCAAACCTTTCGCGATTGCGTCATGGCGGAACCGATTTTTTCGCCGATCACCAACATAGACATATCGGCGCCGAGCGTAAAACACCCCATGCCGACGATCAGTAAAACAACTCCGACCGAAAACAGCACAAATGTGCCCGTATCGAGCGGGGTAAACGTGATACTTAACAGAATCACGATGAGTGCAATCGGTAAGATCGACGTCAGAGATTCTATGATTTTATCTTTTAAAGCAATCGTCATCTATACTCCGTTCGTCCGGACACGGACGTTTGTCAGTTCCTATATTTACGTTCTATTTCTGTTATTTTATCGATACGGCGCTGATGCTTTGTTTCTTCGGAAAAAGGCGTTTCCAAAAACGTTTTCACGATTTCAAGCCCGAGATTAACTCCCGTAAAACCGCCGCCGAGCGCAAGCGCGTTTGCATTATTGTGAAGTCTCGTCATCTTTGCCGAAAGCGGTTCCGAACATAGCGCGCAGCGTATCCCGGGTACCTTATTCGCAACAATAGAGACGCCGATCCCCGTCGTGCAGACGAAAATCCCCTTTTCACACTCCCCGCTTGCAACCGCTTCCGCCGCAGGAAGCGCAAAATCAGGATAATCGCAAGAACATTCCGTCGTAGTGCCGAAATCGCTTATCTCGTAACCGTTCTCCGTTAAATATTTTACTATCGCATTTTTCAAAGCGAGACCGCCGTGATCGCAACAAACAGCAATTTTCATCACAATATCTCCTTATTATTTCTATTTTCATTATAGCATACGCGATAAAGAAATGTCAAGTCTATGAGTCTGCAATCATAGTTCAAAATAACTTAAATTACGATCGAGCTTCCGCGCATAATTCCAACGCGGCAATAATGCGCGGTAAACATTCCCGAATCCGACGAAGCGTAACTCGATAAACGTCTATACTCTGCCCGTAAGGATCGGGAATGTCTTTTCCGCAGAGTGCGGGAAAGCTCGTTACGTTACTAAAACGGGAGAGCGCGCGATGTTGATTCTCAGTCATACATACAACGACATAGGACTCTTTTATCATCTTTTCCGTGAGCTGACGGGGTTTGAAAGACTTTAATACGGATATCTTCGCTTCGCCGAGAGCCTGCACGCTGTTCGGGCTGATTGTTCCGCCGACTTCCACACGCAATCCCGCCGAACGCACGGTATATCCCGTGATCTTCCGCCGTCTCAGTTCCGCACGCAACGCGGCTTCCGCCATAGGAGAACGACAGGTATTCCCCGTGCAAACAAATAAAATCTTCTTTTTATTTGTCGTCTTTTGATTCATGATCACCTCCGAAAGCCCGTTTCATCCGGTTGAGCACTCCGTCCATAACCCCGTCGTTTAACGTCGGTTCGATTCCGATAAGCAGGGAAGCAAACGTTTCGCCCTTTCTGAGAAGCGCATAGAGATTGCGCGCCATTTCCTCGCCCGAGCCGCCCAAATTGAGCGTTCGAACGTATGAAAGTCGCGCGCAAAGCGCGCTTTCGCATAAAAAGCACGGAACGCCTCCCTCGCGTTCTTCTTTCTGATAGAGTGAAATGGCAGACGGAAGTTCGTCTACACGAAAGTACGCCGTCTTACAGCGCGGCGAATAATGTTTATATGCCATACCGGGGCTTTTGGGTTTTTCCCCTTTTGCCATGGTATATACGCCGCATGCTCCCGCGACTTCTGCAATCATTTCCCGCGTCACCAAACCCGCGCGCAAAATTTGCGGGATTTCTCCCGTGCAATCAAGCACGGTGCTTTCGATGCCGACTTCGCATGCGCCGCCGTCTAAAATAAGCGGGATCTCTCCCCCGAAATCATCGTAAACATGCCTTGCGGTGACAGGCGAGACGTGTTTGGAAAGATTAGCGCTGGGCGCGGCGATGGGAAGATCGACTTCCCGCAAAAACGCTTGCGCCGTTTTCGACGACGGAATGCGTACGGCAAGCGTGTTCAACCCGCACGAAACATATTGACTTACTTTCCCCGTCGAGGGATAAATCATAGTAAGCGGTCCGGGGAGAAACGCTTTACGCAATTTCAGCGTATAGGCAGGGATTTTATCGACAAGCGTCGAAATATCGTAATCGCGGTGAACGTGCACGATGAGCGGATTATCGGCAGGTCTGCCCTTTAAGGCAAAAATACGCAAAACGGCATCGTCGCTACGCGCGTCGGCGCCGAGTCCGTATACCGTTTCGGTATGGAAAGCAACGACTTCACCCTCCAAGATATATTTTTTAGCACATATCAGCCCCTCGGAGGTGGCTTTCATAATCATCGTCTGCATATCAATCAAAAGGAAGATCGGAATTATTTTCGGGAGGAATCGCGTCGTCCGATTGCTGGAACGCGTCATCCGCCGCGGAACCTTCGAGATCAGGTTCTTCACGCCTGTATACGGGTTCCTCGTTGGGCTCCCCCTGAGCCTCCACATCGACAAATTTAGTGCTTTCGCCGATAAATCGAAGCTGAATTCTGCCGGTAGAACCGTTCCTATGCTTTGCAATCACAAGTTCCGCCGCGCCCTTGACAATCGTCCCCTTGGCAAGTTCTTCCGGCGTTGCCGTCATATCGGGACGGTTGATAAACATAACGATATCCGCATCTTGCTCGATTGCGCCCGACTCTCTTAAATCGGAAAGCTGTGCTTCTTTGGTTTGAATGCGGCGTAATTGCGAAAGCGCAAGCACGGGCACGTCAAGTTCCTTCGCCATAATTTTAAGTTCGCGCGTGATAGAAGCGATTTCCTGCTGCCTGTTTAGCTCCGAATTACTGCTCTTCTCTCCACTGCCCATCAACTGGATATAGTCGATCATGATGAGGTCGAGTCTGCCCTCCGCGCTCTTCAAACGACGGCATTTCGAAAGAATTTCCGCAACCGTTACGCGGGATGAATCGTCGATAAACACTTTACTCTTTTGTAATTTATCGCTTGCCAGCATGAGATTTTTCCAATCTTTTTGCTGTAATCTCCCCGACAGTCCCTTTTCCATGCTCACGTTAGCATAAGAACACAACAGTCTCTGCACCAATTGAATGCGTGGCATTTCGAGAGAGAACACAGCGGCAACTCCGGATTTTTTGAGACAAGCGTGTTCAACGATATTCATGGCAAACGAAGATTTTCCCACGCCGGGACGCGCCGCAAGTACGATCAGATCGGATTTTTGCAACCCGTTTGTAATTCGGTCGAGGTGACGGAATCCCGTCTCTAAGCCGCGGAAGGCGTTGGGATCAGACTGAATGCTTTCGAATTTTCCGATCACCTGCCCGATTACTTCGCCGTCCTCCATTCCCGCAAGACTGGTACCGTCTTCCTTTTTGGAAATATCGTAAACTTTTTTTTCGGCATAGGCAATCGCCTCGCGCTCTTCGTCGCCTTTCATGCTGTTTTCGATGATATCTTTTGCCGCGCGAATAAGCGCACGATTGACCGAATCGCGGCGTACGATCTCAAAATACTGCTTATAATGCGCCGAGGATGGCGTAATTTGCGCAAGTTCGGTAATATAAGCTAAACCGCCCGCGCGTTCTAACTTTGCGTCGCGTTCGAGGCGATCGGTAAGCGTCACGAGATCGACGGGCTTCCTGCTCCCGTAAACCGCTTTCATTGCGGAAAGAATCTCTTTATGCGATTCCTGATAAAAATCCTCGCCGTGCAGAGCTTCCAGCAATTCGGACTGGATCTCCGCATCGATTAGAATACACCCGAGAAGCGCGGCTTCCGCATCTAAATTGTGCGGCATTTGATTAACTGCCATGGTTTTTCCCTTTTTTGTTTAACTCAGGCGTTCGAATTCTTCGAGCGCAGATTTGAATTCATTCATTGCGGCAAGGAAGGTTTCTTCCTTGGTAAGGTCGGCTCCCGCGATCTTCAAAAGCGACACGGGATCGGTGGAACAACCGCCCGAAAGGAACGCAAAATAATGCTTCACCGCGTCCGGTTCACCCGAAAGAATTCGGCTCGCAATCGCAAGCGCGGCGGTGATTCCCGTTGCATATTTATAGACATAGAAGGAACGGTAAAAATGCGGGATCCGCGCCCATTCGATTTCGATATCTTTATCGTGCGTGACCGCATCACCGTAGTATTTCTTGTTCAACGCATAGTAAAGCTCAGACAAATTATCCTGATTAAGCGGTTCGCCCGCTTCAGCCATCGCATGCGCACGTTCTTCGAACTCGGCAAACTGCGTCTGACGGAACAGCGTCGTACGGATCATATCCATAAAGTAGTTGAGAAGATACCGTTTGAACTGTTTATCCGTCGAAGTTTTTAACAAATATTTCAGAAGCAACACTTCGTTTACCGTGCTCGCGACTTCCGCCACGAAAATCTTATAGTCGGATTTTACATACGGCTGATTCTGATTGGAGAACCAGGAGTGGAGAGAATGACCCATTTCGTGTGCGATCGTAAAGACGTCGTGCGTTGTTTTCTGATAGTTCAATAGAACGTAAGGATGCGTGCCGTAAATCCCGATGGAATATGCACCGCTGCGTTTGCCTTCCGTCTCGCAAACGTCTATCCAGCGTTCGTCTCTGCCCTTTTTCAGAAGTCCGATATATTCCTCCCCAAGCGGAGCCAGCCCCTTCAAAACAAGTTCATACGCCTCTTCGTAAGAGAGTTTCAGATCGGCATCCTCCACCAAAGAGGGATAAATATCATACATGTGCATTTCGTCATATCCGAGCACGTCTTTCCGCACTTGCATATAGCGGTGCATGATCGGAGCCGCGTCGTTCACCGCTTTCACAAGATTATCGTATACGCTCTTATCGACGTCCTCTTCAAAGAGCGCCATTTGCAGACAGCTTTCGTAGCCGCGTACGTTCTTGTAGAAAATATCTTTTTTTACGTTACCGAAATACGTTGTAGCAAGCGTATTGATGATTTTACGGTATGCGCCGTAATACAACTCGAATGCCTCTTTCCTCTTTTCACGGTCTTTTCCGTTCATGATTACCGAATACAGTCCGTGGGAAAGCGGTTGTTTCTTCCCTTCGTATTCAATTTCCGGAAGATTCAGCTCTGCATTATCGAGCATCTCGAATACGTCGTTGGCTGTTGACATCGCCTCGCCCGTCTGCGCAAGAATCCGCTCCTCTTTTTCTGAAAGAATATACTTCTTCTGCTCAACCATTCGCGTGAGCATATAATCATAATCTTTCAGTTTTTCATCGGAAGCGAATGCGCGTAGTGTTTCGTCGGGCAGAGCGGTAAGCTCGGGAACGACAAACGCCGTCTCCGCTTCTAACTTTGTAAAAAAACTCATGACTTTTGCGATATACGCATTATATTTTGTAACGCGCACATCTTCGTCATGCTTTAAAAACGCATAAAGATAAACCAACATTGCCTTCCGCGCAAGCTTTTCTTCTGCGGTAAAATAAGCAAGCAGGTTTTCAACCGAGTTGAGCGTTCCTTGAAACCGTGCGAAATCGATGCAACCATCCAAAGAGGAAAAGGCGTCCTCCCAAGCCTCGTCGCTTTCAAACAAATCGCTCACTTTCCACTGATATTCTTCTTTTACTTCCTTTCTTTCCATGAAAGATTTTCACTCCTATTCAAATTTTGATAACGCTACCTTTCGTTTAATTTTTAAAACTGTGAATGGGCGCAGGAATCAAACCTCCGCGTGCAATAAATTTTTTCGACGATTCGGTATGTACGGGCATTACGGGCGCGCGTCCCAAAAGACCGCCGAAGCTGACCTCGTCGCCAACCTTTTTATTAGGCGCAGGTATTACGCGGACCGCCGTCGTTTTGTTGTTGATCATTCCGATAGCCGCCTCGTCCGCTATGATGGCGGAAATCGTCGATGCGGGAGTATCGCCCGGGATCGCGATCATATCAAGCCCTACCGAACAGACGCAGGTCATCGCTTCTAATTTATCGAGCGTGATTTTTCCCGCCGAAGCCGATTCGATCATTCCGATGTCTTCCGAAACGGGAATAAACGCGCCCGAAAGCCCGCCCACGCGGGAAGACGCCATCACGCCGCCTTTTTTCACCGCGTCGTTGAGCATGGCAAGAGCTGCCGTCGTACCGTGACAGCCAACAACTTCCAGCCCCAATTCTTCGAGAATATGCGCCACGGAATCTCCTTGGGCGGGAGTGGGAGCAAGCGAAAGATCGACGATCCCGAACGGCACGCCTAACCTTATGGAAGCTTCTTTTGCGATCAACTGCCCCGCGCGCGTGATCTTAAACGCCGTGCGTTTGATGACCTCCGCAACGTCCGTCAAATCGGCGTTCGGAACGTATTTTAAAGCGTGCTGCACAACGCCGGGACCGGAAACGCCCACGTTGATGACGCTATCGCCCTCGCCCGTGCCGTGGAATGCTCCCGCCATAAACGGATTATCCTCCACTGCGTTGCAGAATACAACAAGTTTTGCGCAACCGATCCCGTCCGCCTCCGCGGTAAGCTCCGCCGTCTCTTTCACGATCTCGCCCATGCGTCCCACGGCGTTCATATTGATTCCGGAACGGGACGATCCCACATTCACCGAAGAACAAAGCCGCTTCGTCGCGCTCAACGTTTCGGGAATGGTATCAAGGAATACTTTCTCGTAATCCGCCGTCGCTTTATGCACTAAAGCGGAATACCCGCCCAAAAAGTCGATGCCGAGCGTTTCTGCGGCGCGATCGAGCGCGCGTCCTACAAGCATGCTCTTTTCGGGAAACGCCGCAGTCAACAGCGAAACAGGCGTCACGGAAACCCGCTTATTCACGATAGGAATCCCGTATTCCCGCGAAAGATCCTTGGCGACCTTCACGAGATTTTCCGCTTTTTTACACACGCGGTCATAAACCGCAACTGCCGTCTCCTCCGCACTGCCGCGAATACAGGAAAGCAAAGAAATTCCCATCGTGACCGTTCGGATGTCGAGATGCTCTTTTTCGATCATTTCAATCGTTTCTAAAACATCATTTTTACTAAACATAAGACTGAGTCGCTCCGAAATTAAACGTTATGCATCGCGTTAAAAATATCCTCGTGTTGAATACGGATGGTCATGCCGATCTCTTTTCCCTGTTCTTCCAATACGTTGGCGAGGGAAATAAAGTCCTCTTTGCTCTCCGAAAGATCCGCCATCATAATCATAGCGAATTGTTCGCCTAAAATCGTCTGTGAAATATCCTCTATATTCACGCCGCGCTCAAACAAAAGTCCGCTTACTTTCGCAATAATTCCTCTTCTATCCGTACCTGTTACCGTAATCACTGCTCGCATAGCTTTTCTCCTTTTCGTCAACCAACCAATTCGTACTCAATCAGTAAGTTACCTTGCAAAACCATTTTAACTCGCTTCCCTTCGCAAAAAGCAGGAAAATCTTTTTCTCCGTCTACGTATATCTGTCGAAGCATGTTTTCGTCTGTTTTTGAATTTCGAACGGTAAATGTCGCTACGTTGACGTCCACCCCGTCATGCGTGAGCCAATCCTCGATTCCGGCAAAAGGAAGAATGCAGTATTCCTTTATGCCGACCGAGATATACTTCAACATTTTACAATACGCGTTACTGCGCTTAAAACATATCCCCATGTACGGAAAAGTAAAAAAGATATATAACGCCGTCAAAACGCATGCGCCGACGATATACCAGTTCCTCGAAGGATCTTTATACGGAAGCATGGTATATAGTACCACAAGTGTAACGAGACCTGCAACAAAAAGTACCGTAATACCGAGAAAAACGTTTAAAATTCGTTTTTTTTGCCTAACGGCATTCCATAAGTCGCAATCCGAATATAATTTAGTCATGTTGATCCTCCTGTTTCTTATCCGTTCTCAGATAGACAAGTGTACCGTTCTCGTTATGATACAATTCGTATCTGTCCTCATACTCGGCGAATATGTAACCGGGATGCCCTAACGCTTCAAAATAAACGGGAAATGTTTGTTCGGCGTTTACGGGTGCATCCGAAAGAAGTTTTTTCGATTGTTTGCTTTTCTTTCGCCCGTCTTTTTGCAATTGTCTGTCTCTCTTGTTTTTCTCATTATCCGCTTTTCTCTGTTGCCGCCGCTCCTCTTGGCGCTGTTTTTCTTCCTTACGAAGCGCGCTTTTTTTACGGAATGCGTAAATCCAGCTAAATACAGTAATCAGCAAACATACCGCAAAAACGAGCCAAAAGTAAAGAATGCCGTCACCCGTGCTGAAAAATCCCCAAATAAGCTGAACTATTCCGCAAACGACAAGATAGAGCGCGAGAATCCTGATCCGTAACAATTTTAAAATTTGATAGAGAGATTTGCATATTACCGCAAGCATATGCGCAATAAAACTGCAAATACTCATGAGGAACCCAAGCAATGCCCGCAAAATAACCCCTCCGCGCTTTCTAATCTTCGCTGATAAAGAGCAAGCCCAGAGTATTTTTGCCGCAATGTCCCGTGATAACGGAACCTGCCACTGTTTCTATGATCTCGTTAAATTCAAACAAAGACTGCGTTTTTTCTTTTGCAAACGCTACAAGGCTATCATTTGAATTGCTGTGAGTAATGAAAGCCCGCGTTTTATCATAGGAAGGATATTGCTTTTTCAAGTCGTCGATATAATTCGAAATGCATTTTTCCATACTGCCACGGTATTTCTTTTCTGCAAAAAGCTGACCGTCCCGCATTTCGATAAGCGGATGAATCTTCAACAGATTCGCCCCATACATACTCATGCGGGAACATCTTCCGCCTTTATAAAGATAATCAAGTCTGTCCGGAACGAAAGACGTATTGATTTTCGGCGCAAGTTCATTACATAGCCTGCAAATATTCTTCGCATCCATTCCTTCGTCCTTCCAATCGGCTGCTTTCAGAACCATAAGTCCTTGCCCGCTCGATAATGCCTTGCTGTCTATCACGAAAACTTTTTTGCCGAATTTTTTGCTTGCTTCCAACGCATTGACATACGAGGACGACGCTTTCGCCGAAATATTGAAGTGGATCACTGTTTTTTTCTCGTCCACATAGCGGGAAAAGAATGTTTCATAGTCGCTTATGTTCGGAGCCGCCGTCTTGGGAAGTTCTCCCGTCTTTTCCACGTACGCAAAAATATCCTGCGGAGCGATATTTACTCCGTCCCGATAGGAGTTCGCGCCGAGAATGACGGAAAGCGGCATAATGCCGATATCGCGTTTTAAAATTTGTTCTCCCAAGTCGCAAGTACTGTCTGTTGTAATCTGTATTTCCATGTTATCCTCCAATTTCTTTTATCGAATTATTCGTCGTGCGCATGGTTTTGATCCGTTCCGATCAATGCGCTGCGGAATGTTTCCCAGCCCGTAATCATTCCCTTAGCGGAAACAGACCACTGCGGAACAACGCCAATAATTTCCGAATAAAGACTGCATCCAAGCATGCGGGAATCATAACTAACAGTACGATTGTCTCCCAAAAAGTAGATTTCACCCGAATCTACGTAAGTTTCCCCGAAATCGCTTGTCACGCCGTTCGCATATGGCTCGGCAAGATCGGTAAATACCGAGTCTCCGGCATACTTAACGGAGACGACGCCGCCTACGCAGCGTACGGTATCCCCTTCTGTCGCGATCAACCGCTTAATGATACAGTCGCTCTCGATAGCCGAACAATTCGACATATCAATGATGATGATATCTCCATGTTTCGCCGATTTATTTTTATCGGCATAAAGAATATCGCCGTCCATCACCGTATTCTCCATAGAGCGCCCATCAACGAGTACTACAATAAAATTTTGAACAAACCATAGCTCGGACCATAAGATGCAAAAAGCAATAACGCATAAAACAGCAAAAAGGTAAACCCCGATTTTGCTCTCTTTTCGTTTATTGAGCATATCAGGCGGTGAAAGATACTTCATGTTTCCTCCCCGTTCAAAACACGTTTTACCCGTTTCTGCAATTCGTCCGGAGTAAGCATAACTTGCCTGCCGCAAGTGAGACATTTTATCTTCCAATCCGCGCCGATCCGCACGATTACCCACTCATTTCCACCGCATGGATGCGGTTTTTTTGTTTCGATTTTATCGCCTATCTTCATAATCACAACCAAAGAATATGATTCAATAGGACGTCGTCTTCACTGAGGAATACAACCGATACCGCACTTGAAAAATCGGAAAGCACATTGCCTTTCTTCGATTTAAAATCTTTGCTTTCACATACGAATTTTTTCCATTTTCCACTGCCTGAAACGTGAAAAGTACAGGAATACTCTTCCTCCTCTTCCATATCCGTATAAAAAATAACATTTAATTTTGTATCTGTTACACTGTAAGCGTCAAACTTAAATGCCGCGCCGTAAGGAGGCTCAAAGCGAGGTTCGCTTACGCGATAAGAAACGAGACCTATTTTACAGGAAATACCGGGAATACCGCCGAATCCGTATCCTATCTCTGCCTGATTGTGTAAGCTATCCGTAAAACAATCCGCAATCGCCTCAGCCCGTTTGCGAAATACGGAAAATCCTTCAATGCCCTGTTCCGCAGAATAGATAATGCGGCTTTTCATGCAGGAATTTTTGTAAGGATGATTAAGGCTGATCTCCTGGATTTTCGATGTTACGCTGAAACCGTTTGAATAACGGACAAACGTATAAATAAGCGCTTTTTTGCTCCCGATAAAAATATCGAGAGGAAGCGTAACGACATCGCCCTTAAGATCTTTTGCTTTACCGAGAATACATGTCCAGCTTCGCGCCATATAAGAAGACAGTTTTTCGGTATAAAATACGCCGTATTCTTCGGGTTCACCGGCTGTATCATATTCGATTTTCACTTTCAGATTATTTTCTTCATCGACAAAAACCGAAGATTTAACAGGTTTGCTCAAATAAACCGACCGACATTTGAGATACTTATCTAAAAACAAATCGATATTTGCTATTGAGTGAGAACCGATAAGACCGTTCCCGTGAGCTGAATACAAAAACGCCTTCTCAACTTCCGGATTGATTTGCTGAAAGGTATCGTACACCCTGTCATAATTGCTTTTTTTATCATTTATGGCAGAAAGCAACAAAACCGGACATTTGACGTGCGGAGCATAACTTTGGGAATCTATTCCTGCAATAAAACGATGACGCTCCTCATCGAAAACAATTTTTTTGCCGTCTGTAAACTTTTCGATATCACGATAAGCGAGCCATCCTGCGGCGCACACGGAAACCATGCAAGAAAGAGAAGCATACGGCGCAATCTTCCAAAGGATTTCTCCACCGCTTCTCAACCCAATCGCTCCCGTTTGCGTCACCTCTTTTTTCTCATTCAGATAGCGAACGGCATACCGAGCGACTGCCGCCCATTCATACCAACTGGTTTCTTTCGCGGTGTTATCCGCATAATACATTGCCCTTCCCGCGCGCATATAATTGGCATAGTCGATATCGCGAGGATAGATCGTATGACGGCCTTCCCCCATATCTCCGCAATAATCCACACATAAAACCGCATAACCGTTATCGATCAAATGTTGCACAAACATGACATCGACAGGCAACCCCGCCTCGAACAACACCATAACAGCCGGATAAGTCTCGGCGTCTGTGGGAGTATAATATTGAGCAAAAATTTTTACTCTTCCGTAGTCTGTCTGACGTCCCAATAAATACAATTCCTTGTAAACAACGCCGTTCAACTCCCTCTCGGAAATAATCTCTTCGTTCAACGGTAGAGAATCATCGAAATCCCGCCATAATGTGATAGGAGTTAATATCGTATTTGACAAATTGTCACCTCACTCAGCATATATTTTAGATCCGTGTTTTTCGGTTGCTTTTTCTACGAACAATTTTTTGTCGATCCTATGTTTGAGCTCTTCCACATGCGATATGATGCCGATTGCGAAATGCTCGCCTTTCAATTTTTCAAGGCTGTCCATCACCGTCCCGACAAGTTTTTCGTCGAGCGTGCCGAACCCTTCGTCAAGAAAGAAAAATTCTATGGGTCGCAACGATTTGGCGCAAATCTCCGCCGATAACGCCAACGCTAACGAAAGAGAAACGAGAAATGTCTCACCGCCGGAAAGAGTATAAACGCCCCGCGTTTTTCCGCCGTTAAAATTATCTCCGACGCAAAACCCGACAACTCCGCCTTCATAACGCAAAAAATATCTGCCGTCGGTTAAAGACAAGAGGCGCCCGCTCGCATTTTGCGCAATGTTTTGCATATATTCTTCGGCAACAAAATCCATGAATTTGTTGCCTTCGAGCAATTTTTTCAACCGCTCATAGAGTTCCGTTTGTTTTTTTGCTTTCGCGCTCTCTTTTTCTAAAATGCGCTTTTTCCCCATAGCGTCGCGATCCCGCTCTAAATCCGCACTTTTAAGAGCAAGTAAGCGAACGGTTTCGCTATATTCCTCTTCCCGACGGGAAATCTCCGCTTGTAAATATGCGACTTTTTCTTCGCTGACGCCGCAAAAGTCGGTTTCTTTAAACTCTTTTTGCTTCAAAACAAGCGCCGTATACTCTTCGTTGAAACGGGCAACGCGCGAACGCACGTCTTCCGCATTCCCATATTTTGTGATGAGCGCTTCCGCTTCCTCCGCGTTCGCAAAGCTCCCTAAGGAAAGAGATTCGTCCAAACGTGCCGCTGCCCGCGTTAGCATGTCACGGGTAGACTTGCGTTTTTCTTCCGCCGCGGCGCACACGGCAGCCGCCGTAGACTGCTCCTTAACAATGCGGTTGCGCTCCTCCGTTTTTTCGCGTTTCGCTTTCTTGCATGCGGCAAGTCTTTGTTCGGCTTCCGCAAGCGGAATTTCCTGTACTTGCGCACAGTTTTTTTTCAGATCGGAGATCTCGCCTTTCAAACGCGCGCCTTCCGTCTGTAATTGCTGTAAGCGTTGCAAATGTTCACGGTATAGTCCGTTCTTTTTTTCCAATTCGATGAGCTTGTTATTTTCCTCTTTCCGCTGTTTTTCCCGCGCCTCGTAATCGCTCTTAATTTGTGAAAAATCCGTTCTTTTTCCGTTTGAATACAAGGTATACTTTTCGATCAACGGCACGATCTCTTTCGTTGTTTCGGGATATTTTCGGTAAATAATTTTCAGTTCATCGGCAAAAACCGCATATTCCGCACGAAGAAGAGCCGCTTTCCCTTCCTGTTCTGCAAAAGAGAAAAGATCTCCCGCGCCCAGATTCTGTAATCTTGCTTCGATTTCGTTTTTTTCTTTTTCATAATCGAACGCAGGGAATCTTTCAAGCTCCTCCGCATATTGCATACGCGCCTTTTGCAGTGCACGTTCCGTTTCCGTGCGTTTTTTCTCCGTCTGCGCGGCTTGTTCGGCACGCGCATACAATTCCGTCAAACGCGCAATCTCTTCGTCTGCTTCTTCTTCGTTCCAAGCGGAAACCGTCTCATAATCTCTATCGATTTTCTCTTTCGATCTGATTGCCGCAAGGAAATCCGCCTCCGCCCTTTTATCGTTTTCCTGCGCATTCTTCGCTTCGTTAGCGGCTTTTACAACGGCAGAGGCAAGAACAAGGCGACCAAGCTCCCGCTCCAACTCATCGTAGCGCGGTTTCTTTTCTTCCAAAGTTTTTAATCGCAACGTCGTACGATCTGCTTCCAACTTTGTTTTCAAAAGCGCCGAAAGTTTTTTCTCTTCCGAGCGAACCGCTGCAAGCGCTTCTTTCTGTTCTTTTTCCTGTACTTTGTGCTTTTCGGCTTCCGCCTCAAGATCCGCGATATTTTCTTCGGTCACTTCCGCGAACTGTTCGAGACGCGCCTGAACAAGATCGTACTCCTTCATGCACGCCGCGCTTCTGGCATTCGCTTTTTTTATAAGACGCTCTCCATACGATTCAAGATCAAAAAGTCTGGAGATAAGTTTCAAGCGCTCCGAACGCTGAGATTTCACAAACTGCGCAAACTCTCCTTGCGGTAAGGCGATACACTTTTCGAAATCTTTTTGTTCCAAACCGATAATACGCTCCAAAAGCGCATTGCTTTCGCGTACGCCTTCCGAAAGCACGGTAAGCGTTCCTTCTTTCCTTTCGTACACTTTCACCGACTGAACGGCATTCTTACGTTTGATTTCACGTTCAATGCGATATATCTTTCTGCTTCCCTCGTAAAGAATTTCGAATTCGAAAATGACGTACGCCTTATCCGATTGATAATTAATGACGTCCGCTATGCTTCCCGAGCGCGAACGGGCAACATTACCATAAAGTGCGAACCCTATACAATCGAGGATGGTGCTCTTTCCTGAACCTGTATCTCCAAAAATCCCAAACAATCCAAATTCAAGAAGAGAAACGAAATCTATTTCCGCGCGTTCGGAAAAGGAGTTGATCCCGCAAAATTCCAGATAACGAGGCTTCATAAGTCCTCCTCCAATAATTCCAAAAATGCGGTTTTTAATTCAGGTTTCGCTTCTTCACCGTATACGGAACGATAATACTCGCAAAACAGCTCGTCCGGGCTAAGCGACGAACGGTTAACAATCTGCGGCGCGTTTCCCGCATTGACTTGCACAATCAGGGATACAAGCCCCTCGTTCGCTTCCCTGAGAGCCTGCGTTTCGCGCGAGGTGAGCGGTTCTCCCAAATGCAAAGTCAGTTCGATAAAACAATTTTCGTAATTTTGTAAGAGCGCAAGCGCGTTTTCAAAGCCTGTTGCCTCCAACCGTACCAATTTTTTCCCTGCTTTTAACGGAATTTCTTTGACCGAAAAGGATTTTCCTTCCGTCGAAAGCAAAACGACGCTTTTCTCGGTATTCGCTTCGTCGAAAGAATACTGCAAAATCGAGCCGCTGTAACGGGCAATATTGCCGATTTTTTGTTTTTTATGAAGATGACCGAGCGCAATATAACCTTCTTCGGGTAGACAAGACAGGGGCACGGCGCGCGCTCCGCCCAAATCGATATCCCGCTCGCTGTCGCTCGTCCTTCCTCCCGCGACGAACAAATGCGTGAGAAGAATATGCGGAAGATCTCCCCGATAACCCTCTTCTCCGCGGGCGATCCAGCGCGTGATTTTTTCGGAAAAGCTCTCCTCCGTCTTATCCTCGTGAAAACGCGCCTCGTTTGGATAAGGCAACGCATTGATATAAACACGCTCCCCCTCTGCGTTTTCGATGACAATATAATAGTCCCCTGCTTCAACGGCGCGTACGGCACGCTCCCCGCCGACGCGGAACATCCTCGGATGATTTCCGAAAATGTAAATTCCTTGTTCCTCGGCAAGCGGCGCGCTTGCCGCAAGCCGCACGCCGTCGTCGTGATTTCCGCTTACGATGACAACCGCCCGCTCCTTTCCCGCAAGTTTTTTTACGGCGGAAAAAAATGCATCCTCGGCTTCGGCGGAGGGTAGGTAAGTATCGTAAACATCGCCCGCAATTAAGACCAGAGAAACGTTCTCTCGTTCGCAAATCTGTGCGATTTCGTCGAGCGCCTCGATTTGTTCGGGAAGGCGCTCCCTGTCCATCAGCCGCTTCCCGATATGAAGATCAGATGTATGAAGAATTTTCATTTCCAGCCGAAAACACTATATTTATCTTTTGCCTTTCAAATGCAATTGCATTTGCGTAAAAGTTATGCTATACTATTATACAACAGCTTTCTAAAAAAAGCAAGCGGATAGTCGGAGTAATTGTTATGTCATTCAGCGCCTTTTCCAAAGATTTCACCGCAAACGCATTTACGGCGGTGGAAAATCAATTTATTGTTAAATATCTTCCGCAGGCAAACGGCGATGCCGTGCGGGTATATCTATACGGGCTGTATTTATGTAATTGCAAGCAGGAATTCGACGGCGAAATGTGCGCCAAACTGCTAAAAATTTCTTTTGAAAAACTTGTGGAAATCTTTTCTTTTTGGGAAGAATGCGATCTCGTACACGTGCTGTCACGCAATCCGCTACTTGTGGAATATCTGCCCGTCAATGCTGCCGTCGGGAAACCCAAACCCGTGCGGCCCGAGAAATATGCCGAATTTAATCGTGAATTGCTGCGCCAGCTTCAACGTGTGGGCAAGGATTTTAAACCGTACGAAATGCAGCGTATTCTCGAATTCCTCGAAAATAATCCCATGGAACAGCAAGCGTTTCTGCTCGTCTCGGAATATTGTGCAAGAAAAGACGGTGAACATCTCTCCTGCAACCATATTCTAAATAAAGCGAAAAAACTATGCGCCGATTATAAGTTTACATATGCGCAGGTAGAACAGGAACTTGCCGACTTCAACTCTCAGGAGCGCGAACTTACGAAACTGTTTTCCCTTCTCGCAATTTATCGAAAACCGCAGGACGGCGATTACGATTATCTGACGAAATGGGCAGATTGGGGAATGGAAACGGACGCCGTCTATGAATGCGCCAAACGAATAAAAAAAGGCTCACTTGCCTCGCTTGATCTGATATTGTCCGAATTGAACGACAAGGGAATACGTACGGCTACAGAAGCGAAAGAATATCTTACCCGCCGCGAAGAGCTATCGAATCTTGTCTTTCAAATCGGACGTAAACTCTCCGTCAAAGTACAAAATCCGCGCGCTTATATCGATGAATATGCCGTAAAATGGACGGAGCGCGGATACGACAGCAAGAGCTTAAATCTGCTTGCCGCTTTATCCTTTAAACTCGGTTACGGCTTTGCCGAAATGGACGCTCTGCTCGATACGTTGTTTTCCGAAGGGATCGTCGATTACGTAAGTGTAGAAAACTATTGCGCAAAACGCGAAAAATATCTGAAATTATTGCAATCGGTACAAAATATTTGCGGCGTTGTAAAAAAAACACAGTCCGCCCTCGATATGGTTGCCGCATGGAAGAGCTGGAGTTTCTCCGACGCCATGATTTTAGAAGCGGCAAAACGCAGCGCGGGAGCGAGCGCACCCCTGCCTTACATGAATAAATTGCTTTCGGAATGGAAACGAACGGGAATCACCTCCCCTGAAACGATTCCCGAAAAGCCCGCCGTTATTATAACCGCAAAAACCGAATACAAAAGCGAAGCCGCCGTCGCTGCCGACAAAAGAAGCGACCGCGAACACTATTACGCAGTGTTGCGGCAAAACGCACAAGAACAGGCGGAACGAAATAAAGCGCTCGCACAGCAAGATCCCGCGTTTAAAACTGCCGACCGCGCATTGAAAAAAGGCGAAATAGAACTCGCAAAAGCAGAGGTGTTTTCTCCCGAAACCGTATCTACAATCATGGCGCAACTCGAACATAGCAGGAACGAACGTTCACGCGCTCTCGTACGTCTCGGTTTAAACGAGCAGGATTTTATCCCCAATTATCTCTGCAAAAAATGCTCCGATACAGGTTTCCTTCCGGACGGCAGAGTTTGCGATTGTTACCCGGCATAAAATAACGCCCTATTTTTGCTTAAATAATAGTGAAAATAGGGCGTTTATGTCTGAGATAGTACTATGCAAAAGAAACGGATTGTAGATTTCTTATTCATACTCACCGTAATCTCGTCGATCAGTCATTGAAGAATTACGGTAAAAAGGCGCAGGATCGTTACGGGGAGACGGTAATGACGATGTATCCTCGTGCCCCCATTTATTCTTTTTTCTATCCTGTTTGGGAGCAGATTTAATTTCGACAAGAATAACGTCTATCCCGATTTTTTTCACGTCTTTTAAGTCGATAAACATATCGGCTTTGCCCCAACGAACGCCCCTTCCTCCCGGAGCGACAATCCCCTGCACTTTCCCTTCCGGATAGGTAAATACGACGTCACACACTCTGCCAAGTCGTTTACCGTCGCATAGGTTTACGACTTCTTTCTGTTTTAGTTCCAAAAAACTTGTTTCCACATGATATTCTATGCGGAAATCATGAAAATATTTCCTTTATGAAATTTCCTTTCTGATACTACACAAAGCATTTTTTTCGAGACGGGAAACCTGCGCTTGCGAAATGCCAACCTCCGCTGAAATTTCTGTCTGCGTTTTTCCCTCATAATATCGTAACCGCAGAATTTTACGTTCTCGTTCGGTGAGTCTTTCAATCGCTTCCCGAAGCGCTACGCGTTCCGCCCATATCTGTTCGCTTTGACTCTCGTCACAGATCTGATCCATAAGTTCCAAAGTGTCGCCCGATTTATTATAGACCGGCTCATAAAGCGATATCGGATCGGAAATAGCGTCAAGCGCATAGACAATCTCTCGCTCTTTAACCTGCATTTCGGCTGCGATTTTTTCCACCGTCGCCTCTTCATCACGATCTTCAATCCTCTCCCGCGTCTTTAAAATGCGGTAAGCCGTATCGCGAATGGATCGGGAAACGCGTAAAGAATTTCCGTCGCGCAAGAACCGCTTAATCTCGCCTAAAATCATCGGAACAGCATAAGTCGAAAATTTAACGCCGAATTTTAAATCAAAATTATCGATTGCTTTTATCAGACCTACACAACCTGCTTGAAAAACATCGTCGGCATTGGCATTCTTTGCCCAAAAACGCTTAACGAGCGAGAGGACAAGTCTCATATTACCAACAATAAACTTATCTCTTGCCTGCTCATCACCCGCTTTTAAAGCACGCATAAGTTCTTCATTTTCTTCTGACGTCAGTTTAGGCAGACCCGATGTGTCTACTCCGCAGATCACAACTTTTTGCAGCATATTCACCTCCGCTATGTAACAACCGCGAGAACAGCTTTTGCAATCGCGAAGATAATATACTACCTATCAGACCATTTTTGAAATTTCTTTTTTTAATCGCTCAATGATCTTTTTTTCAAGACGAGATATGTAGCTCTGCGATATTCCAAGTAAATCGGCTACATCCTTTTGCGTCATTTCCTCTTTCCCTCCCAATCCGAAACGCAAATACATAATTTTTCTTTCCCGTTCAGGCAGCTTTTCAAGGGCTTCCTTCAATAGCTCCTTTTCTACGCCGCTTTCTACGCCCCCATAAACGGAATCGCTATCCGTACCAAGAATATCCGAAAGCAACAACTCATTTCCTTCAAAGTCCGTATTCAATGGTTCATCAAAGGAAATTTCGCTTTTTAATTTTACTGTTCTGCGTAAATACATCAAGATTTCATTCTCAATACAGCGCGACGCATATGTTGCAAGTTTTATATTTTTATCTATACGAAACGAATTGATCGCTTTTATAAGTCCGATTGTCCCGATAGATATTAAATCATCCGGATCGACGCCCGTATTTTCGAATTTGTGCGAAATATAAACAACAAGGCGTAGGTTATGCTCTATCAATTGCGCTTTCACCTCTTCTACATCTTCTCCCCGATCGAGTTTGGAGAGCATATCCGATTCTTCTTCGCCGGAAAGCGGCAAAGGTAGCGCTTCGCTTCCGCAAAGGTAGTGAATTACATTCTCACTACCCTTTATCTTTTGAAGCCATTCTTTCAATACAATGAGAATCTTCATACAATCCCTCCAAAAATGCAGTATGTAATATCATCTGATAATCCTTTGAATGCACTTCTCCCGTTGTAAAATATACCCCTTGAAACGTCTGCACCGTTCCGTTGATTGCAATATCCATCCTTTCACAAAGAAAAACAGAGGATAACCGACTTCCTTGAACAGTATTCACGGTCATTTTTCCCGCCTCTTTGGGATGCGCTCCAAAGAGTGCAAATACGGCTACGGCAGAAATTACGCACACGGGATGTCCGCGATAAAAAAGGCAATTCCCGCTGTCAGCAAACGCCTTTCGGCAAATTTCTTTCCCGCACGCTTTGAGTTTACAGTTGAAAATTTGACGAGCCATTCTGCGATAGCGGAATAACCGAGCGGCGCCATGTACGCAAGCGATCGTAAAAATCCCCGCAACCGCCAGAACAAGAGCAACCGGTGCGCTCTCAATGAAATAGCCTTCTTGCGTACTATACGGTATATTACAGTAAGAATATAGCGCGGTGAGCAATCCTCCAAGCGCAAAAGTAAAAAAGAAGAAAGAGAGGATCGCAATCGGGTATGTCCGTCTCGTTCCTTTGTATATCGCAATCACCACCAACAACGCACCGCCGAGGAACTTGATTACGGTTATGCACCAATCGGGAAACATGAACAGAGGAAAGAGCGCTCCTTCCGTTCCGCCTGCCGCAGCGGCAAGAATCAAATTTACCGGTCTTACTTTTAACCGAGCGCATTTGAGAGCAAGATAGAGCAGCAATCCGTCGAGTACAAAATTTTCTATGAAAGCATATTCCCAATAAACAATCATAACCCACCGGTAGACAATATTATAAAAGGAAACAAGGAACGAAAAAAAGAAACATCACGTCAATCTGTGTCGAAATTCGTCGTCGCAATCGCCGCTTCGGAAACAAAAAAAGAGCCGAACAAATTATGTTCGACTCAAAAAGGAGTTCTATGATTTATTTTGTGCCGAAAAGACGGTCCCCGGCATCGCCTAATCCGGGTAGAATATAACCGTTTTCGTTTAGTTCCCTATCAAGCGTAGAGACATAAATAGGGATGTCGGGATGTGATTCCGCTACTTTAGCGATTCCCTCCGGCGCAGCGATGATAGACATGAGTTTGATTTTTTTACAGCCTCTCTTTTTGAGAGCATTTAACGCATCGCAAGCAGAGCCGCCCGTTGCAAGCATGGGATCAACCAAAAAAACCGTCTTGCGCTCGATACCGTCGGGAAGTTTACAATAATATTCCTGCGGCTCCAGCGTTTCTTCATCCCGATACATTCCGATATGCCCCACCCTTGCGGTAGGAAACACAACGTGAACGCCGTTTACCATTCCAAGCCCCGCACGAAGAATCGGAACAATTGCTATGCTCTCTTCGGGAACACGGTATTGCGTTGTGACTTCCAGCGGCGTCTCCACTTGAACGGGAACCAATTCCACATCGCGCATGCTTTCGTAAGTCATCATCGTTGTGATCTCTTCAATCAGCTCCCGGAATTCTTTCATACCGGTATTCTTGTCACGCAGAATAGAAACCTTATGCTTGATCAACGGATGATCAAAAATGAACACATTATCATACTTCTTCATATGTCTTATCTCCTTCGTTTTCTTTTGTAACGGCGGCTTCCGCGGCAACCTTCTCAGCGGGTTTCGCCTCGGCGTCCTTTCCCTGTTTCTTGTTTCCGATATTGACGAGCAGATTCGTCAATATCCCGAGAATGAGCGCACACGCAACCGAAGTAATCGTCACTTTACCGAATTGCAGAGCAAGTCCGCCGACACCCGCGATCAGCACAACGGAGACGACGAACAGGTTCCTGTTGTCGCCGAGATCGACGCCCTGAATCATTTTTAAGCCGGAAACGGCAATGAAACCGTAAAGCGCGATACACACGCCGCCCATGACGCAGGAAGGGATCGTTGCGAGGAAGATTGTAAACGGCGCGATAAAGGAAGCGACAATCGCAAAACAAGCCGTAACAAAAATCGTAATGACGGAAGCGTTACCGGAAATGGCGACACAACCGACGGATTCACCGTAAGTCGTATTGGGGCAACCGCCAAAGAACGCACCGGCAACTGAACCGACGCCGTCGCCAAGCAAAGTCCGCGAAAGCCCGGGATCTTTTAAAAGATCCGTTTCGATAATGGAAGAGATATTTTTATGATCTGCAAGATGTTCTGCGAATACGACAAATGCGACCGGAATATAAGCAACTGCAATCTGCCCGATATAAACGCCGAAATTTGCATCGCCGTAATCTCCAGAAAAGGCTTGGATAAACGCAAAATCGGGGTACCATGCGCTCGCAGAACTCAATGTGGAGAACTGTGAAAAGTCAATCACTTTCAATGCGTCAACGGACGCCGCATAGCCGATTCCCGTAAAGATTGCAGCTACAAGATAGCCTGCAAGAATTCCAAGAATAAACGGGATCATCTTCATCAGCTTCTTGCCGTAGACGGAACATACAATCGTAACGGCAAGCGTTACCAAACCGCAAATCAACGCGACGTAAGGAGAGCATGTCGCCGTGCCGCTCGTAAGATCGCCGATAGCGTTTCCGGCAAGAGAAAGCCCGATGATTGCAACCGTAGGACCGATTACAACAGCGGGCATAATTTTATTGATCCATTTTACGCCGACAAGTTTTACGACGACGGCGATAATCACATAGACGAGACCTGCAAACACTGCGCCGATCAAAAGTCCGAGATAGCCCAAAGAAACGGTAGAACAGGCGCCCGCAAACGCCGATGCGAGCGAGCCGAGAAAGGCAAACGAACTGCCGAGAAATACCGGGCTCTTGAATTTCGTAAACAATAGGTATACGATCGTTCCGATCCCCGCTCCGAAAAGCGCCGCCGACTGAGACATTTCGGGAGCTACGTTTAAGTCGCTCCAGTTGTTGATTGCCGTGGGAACAGCGATCGTCGCAGCAAGAATCGCAAGCAACTGTTGCAAGGCAAATAAAATCAATTGCCCTGTCTTGGGACGGTCTTTTACGCCGTAAATCATCTTCATTGGTAAATCCTCACTATATTACGGAAGTTTTCCGTTTATTCCTTCGAGCGGTACGGACGCTTCCCGTAACCCTATCTACTATATCACAATAGCAACAGAATTGCAAGCGCGCAAAGAAAAATTTCTTTGGAAGATTGAAAGCGGATTACAAAGAGAAGTTCGAATCCGTAAATGACTTCATTGCAAAACTTCGCGGATACGTTTCATATTACAACAACGGGAGAATTTCTCTCAAACGAAACGGAATGAGCCCCGCGCAATACAGAACTCATTACCGAATCTAATTTATTTGATTTTTTGTCCAAACTTTTGGGCGGG
>CAZFPP010000016.1:0-27176 GCA_964521125.1 uncultured Clostridia bacterium | reverse complement strand
GGAACTACGTCAAAAGAGCGGTTGTTTTTTATTTTTTTCTATAAAAAATTATTCGGCGGTCTTGATTTTCCTTTTTTTTCGTGCTATAATAAGACCGTAAATAAAGAAAAAAGTCCCCGTTTTGGGGCGTCAACGAGTCGTGTTATACACATAAATCCGGTTGCACAGCTCGTTTTTCTTATAAAAGGGGGGGAATTATGGCGAACAGAATTATTACGATCAGCAGACAATTCGGCAGCGGCGGGCGCACGATCGGAAAACGCGTTGCGGAAAATCTCGGGATTCCATGCTACGATCAGGAACTCATTAAAAAGATCGAACAAGAGAGCGGTTTTGCCGAAGAATACATTGCCGAACATGGAGAATATGCCTCAAGCGGCTGGTTTGATTATCCTTACGGAAGAGATTATCTTTGGGGTGCGCAGAAGAAAGTCATTCTTCAGCTTGCGGGAGAGGGCCCTTGCGTGATTGTAGGACGTTGCGGAGACTATATTTTGCGCGGGAAAGCCGATCTTTTGAAGGTGTTTATTCATGCCGATATGAAAAAGCGTGCCGAACGCATTGTCAATTTGTACGGCGAACGAGGGGATTCTCCCGAAAAGCGGTTGAAGGAAAAAGATAAACGTCGTGCGGCGTATTATCGCTATTATACCGATCTCGATTGGGGAATTGCAAAGAATTATCATATATCTTTGGACAGCGGTACGCTCGGAATTGAAAAATGCGTCGAATTGATTACGCAATTATATTGATGTGTTGCGCGCCTCTTGATGATTCATCAGGAGGCGCGTAATTTTCTATAATCAATTTTTCAAAAAGCCCTTGACAGTATTGGAATCATATGCTATATTTAATACAGTTAATACAATAATCTTGGAGGTGAAATCCAATGCAAAAGTTAGATTGTTTTGTTTGTTATCCTTATTTACAAAAATAAGTATTATTGGAGATGTCATTTGGGTTGGACTAATCGGTCTAGTGTTTTTGTTACAGACGGCATGATTGGAAGTGTGTATTATTTTTGGCAAGTTTAGTATTATGAGGTGCAGAAATGAAAAAACTTATTGCGTTGATTTTATTGTCGGCTATGCTTTGTCTCGGGATATCGGGCTGCGGACAGAATATGGTACGCCTGACGTTGGAATGTTATTACTGCGACGGTGACAGCTTTTCTCTGCCTCTCAAACAAAAAGGGTTAAGGGAGTATCCGGGTAATATCAGTTTCGATTCGGAATATACCCTTGCGGAGTTGAAAAATCTTGTTGATTCTGTCGATTACGGCGCCGCTCGGGTTACAACCTATCTTTCGGGGAACACGGTTATCATAGAAAAGACGGATTCCGCGCAAAAAACGCATTACTATTGTATCCATGAAAAAGACGGCAGATATTACTTTAACGACGCGTTGACGTATTTCGACAAACATGATTCTGATTTTCCGCCTCATGTATTTCCGCATCATCTCATCGAAGAACCGCAGGAGGATTCAAACGGACTCAGTTTGGGTTGGAATAGTCTCAAAGAAGAAACTGTTTACGCCACCTCTCATACGCCGCAGGAATTCGCCGCTTTTTATGAAAAGCTGGAAGGGTTTACCGTAAGCGTAGAGGAAAATATTGTAACCGTCGGGTTTGAAGAGAAAGACGTCAGAATGGATATCGTAAAACAGTATCAAATCGTCATGACGTTTTTGGATCAGGGAGTGACGTTTTCTTTCCTGACGCTATAACAAGTTCGCCTAAGGGCACAAAAACATTGCGCGCGTCTTATTTTAAGATAAGACGCGCACACTTTTACGCGCGATTCCTTGACAAACCGTATGCAATGCAGTACACTTGTAATAGTAATTTATGACAAGGAGCCTCGTATGAATCTGCTTGCAACCGAAGTGATCGCCCAGAGAGTGTTTAATTTGTTGTATATCTATCTCGATATCGTCTTTTTGATCGTTTTGTGTGCGCTTTTGTTTTTCAAAAAGAAATATCTGACGCTGTTGTTCGGACTTGCGGGCGGGGTCTTGTATATGATCGTCGATTACGGGATCTTTCATCTGCTCACGCATTCGCGCTCCATCGAAGGGGGAGACATGTTTTGGGTACTGCTTTGGATGAGCATGAGCTACGGTATCACAAACTTTGTCTGGATCTGGCTGTGGTTTTCCAAGGACGAACACCTTGTCGAATGGTCGCTTTTCATCTGGCTTTGGTGGATTGTCGCGCCCCTTCTTGCGCAGACGTTCGGCGCGGGATTTCCGGAAATTAAAATTCAGCGTACGACGGGAGCCTATCACGGCTATATGGCGTTGATTCTCATGATCGGTTACGGCGCGGCAATCGGATACAATCTCTTTCAGAAGGACAAAGAAAAACGTTTTCCGCTGCTTTGGATGCTTTCGATAGGAATTTTGGTACAGTTTGCTTGGGAGTTTTCTCTGCTTATCGGCGGGATTCGCAGCGCCGAAATCGCGGATTGGGGCGTAAAATTGACTACGCTTGTCGTCAATTCTCTGCTTGAAACGAATCTCGGATCGGTTCCTATCTATTGTATTTTCGTTCTGGTCACAAGCCGGTATAACGAAAATCTGCACCGCCGCGACGCAAAGGCTCGCTTCACGGAGCGCGTTGCCGAGCTTAACCGCACGCGCGTTATCAGGCGGTAAAATTTTCAAGGATGATTCCGGCATTCCGTGCTTGGAATCCCGATTGGAAGCAATGCGCAAGGAAAGAACAGTGAATTTTTTACAAAATCTTTCCAATTTGCGTGCTTTTTTCGCAAAGGTATGGTATACTGTTAAAAACAGGTTTACACGGAGAATTTATGCAACCGAAGTATAAACGAATCGTACTCAAAATGTCGGGCGAGGCGCTCGCAGGCGATCAGAAATTCGGACTCAACGAAAACGTTATTTCGCAAGTCGTCGATCAGCTTGTAACGGTACATGATATGGGCGTAGAGATCGCGCTCGTTATCGGTGCGGGCAATTTCTGGAGGGGGCGGCAGGGCACGAATATGGATCGCGCCACCGCCGATTATATGGGTATGCTCGCAACAGTTATGAATTCACTTGCAATGATGGACGCTATCGAACGCAGAGGGATTCCCGCGCGCGTGCAGACGGCGCTCAACATGATTTCCGTCGCCGAGCCTTACGTACTTAGGAAGGCGCTACATCATTTAGAGGAGAAACGAATCGTGATCATGGCGTGCGGAACAGGCAATCCTTATTGCACGACGGATACGGCGGCGGCGCAGCGGGCATGCGAGATCAACGCGGACGTTCTGTTAATGGCAAAGAACGTAGACGGCATTTACGACAGCGATCCCAATAAAAATCCGAATGCGAAAAAGTACGAAGATATTACATTCGGCGATATCGTATACAAAGGTTTGAAGGCGATGGACGCAACGGCGGCGACGCTCTGTATGGAAAATAACATACCCGTGCTTGCCTTTGCGCTGAACGAACCCGATTCCATTCTTCGCGCCGTATGCGGGGAGAAACTCGGCACTTTAATTTCAAACAAATAAACAGGGAGAAGCATTATGGCAAACGAAAAAATCGAAGAAATTTTATTGACGCTGGAAGACAAACTCGAAAAAGCGGTGAACGTTCTGATGGACGATTACTCCGCTGTTCGCGCGGGACGCGCAAATCCGCATGTTCTCGATAAGGTACAGGCGGAAGCTTACGGCGGAATGAGTCCGATCAACCAGCTCGGCAATATTTCCGTAGCGGACGCGCGTTGTCTTGTGATCAGCCCGTGGGATAAATCGCTACTCAAAGCGATTGAGAAAGCGATTCAGCAGGCAAACCTCGGAATGAATCCTACCAATGACGGCAATGTGATCCGCCTTGTGTTTCCCGAACTCACCGAGGAACGCCGCCGCGATCTCGTGAAGCAAGTGAAGAAGATGGGCGAAGATACCAAAGTCGCCGCGCGCAACGTTCGGAGAGAGGCGATGGAGGGTATTAAAAAGTTGAAAACAAACAAGGAGATTTCAGAGGACGAAGCGAAGAATGCGGAAGTCGACGTTGAAAAAGAGATCTCCAAGTGCATCGAAAAAATCGAAAAAGCGGTTTCCGTTAAGGAAAAGGAGCTCATGACCATTTGATTCCCCGTCATATTGCAATCATTATGGACGGGAACGGTCGTTGGGCGCAAAAACGGCTCTTGCCGCGTAGCGCGGGGCACAGGGCGGGTTTTCAGCGTATGCTGTCGCTTAGCGAACACGCATATGATCTCGGCGTGCGCGTCATAACGCTTTACGCCCTTTCTGCGGAAAATCTGTCCCGCCCGAAGGAAGAGCTCGACGAGCTCTTTTCCCTCTTTCGCACGTATTTTTCGAAAAATGTGGAAAAACTCGTTCAAAGGGGAATCCGCTTGAAAGTGATCGGCGACAGAACGTTGTTGCCCGCCGATATTGTAGACCTCATTGTGCGCGGCGAGGAAAAAACAAAGACGGGCGAAACGGGCGTGATGGCGATCGCCGTCGCTTACGGCGGGCGGCAAGAGATAATTGCCGCCGTCAATCAAGCGGTGCGGCGCGGCAAAGAAGTGGATGCGGGGACGTTTTCCGATTTATTATATACGGCGGGAATGCCGGAACCCGATCTGCTCATTCGCACGGGAAAAGAAAAGCGGCTCTCTAACTTTTTACTTTGGCAATCCGCATACACCGAACTGTATTTTTCCGATAAAATGTTTCCCGCATTCACCAACGCCGATCTCGATAAAGCGATTGAAGATTTCTCTAAGCGCGAGCGGCGGTATGGTAAAATCGGCGGGGAATAAGTTATATTTGGAATTTTTTTATGAAACGACTTTTCACGGGTCTCGTCTATATTTTAGTCATTCTGGAATTTGTCCTTTTGCGGCGCGTGCATATTCTTTTTTTCGATGCGCTCGTTTTGGCGTTCTCCGTTTTGGGAACGTACGAGATGGTTCGCGCGTTCAAAGATAAGATAGATACGGCGCAAAAGGTTCTTGCAATGCTCTTTTCCGCGGCGGTCATTCTCTGTTACGCCGTCAGCGACGTGATCTATAATCAATGTTTACCGGATTCCGCCAACTACGCGCCCCATCTTGCGTTCGTCGTGTTTATTGCGGGAATTGCGGCGCTGTTCGGATTGCTTGTTTTCCGTCACGAAAAGACGACGCCGGAATCGATTGGTTATACGCTGTTGTGCATGCTGTATCCGTCGGTGTTTTTGCTCGTACTTGCGGGATGTAATCATATGCCCTCCTATTCGGAAATCGGCATTGTATTCATATTCGTCATCTGTCCGTTTTCCGATTGTTTCGCCTATGTGTTCGGCAAATTATTCGGCAGAAAACTTCCCGCCAAAATGGCGCCGCACGTCAGTCCCAACAAGACGCTCATCGGCGGCGCGGGCGGAATATTGGGCGGCGCAATCGGCGCGCTGATCATCTTTTTCGTCTATTACGGGTTTCTTTCCCAAGAAATCGCGCTCACTGCGTTAAACGGCGTGTTTTTCGTCGCGTTGGGAATCCTTACGTCGCTGTTCACCGAATTCGGCGATCTTGTGGAAAGCGCAATCAAACGCAAAATCGGAATCAAGGATATGGGCAATCTGTTGCCGGGGCACGGCGGGATTCTCGATCGTATCGATTCTACGTTATATGCGAGTTTGATTGTATGCTTCGTAATCGTCATTCGAATCATGACGACGGGATAAACCGCATAAAGTATAAAAATCGGCGTCCGCGACCGCGGACGTTTTTCATCGGAGCAGATCGTTGATAAAAATCGCTTTAATCGGCGCCGGCGGAAATATCGGGGAGCAGGTATGCGATACCGTGCGCCGTCACCCCGAAGAATTTTCCTTTTCCGCGCTCGTCTGCGGGCGTGCGGGAGAGAAACTTTCCGCGCTTGCGCAGGAATTTCATCCCGCCTATGCCGCGCTTGCCCAAGGGGGCGCGCTATGCTTGCCCGCGGGAACGCGGGAGTTGAAAGGGAAAGAAATTCTCTCTCAGACGTTCGAAGGCTGCGACGTCGCATTTATTGCGGCGGGCGGGTTTTCGGGGCTTGCCTATACCCTGCGCGCGGCGGAACTCGGCAAAAAAATCGCGCTTGCCAATAAAGAATCGCTTGTTTGCGGCGGAGAGCTTGTCATGCGCGAACTTGCTAAAACGGGAGCGGAACTGGCGCCCGTAGACAGCGAACATTCCGCGCTCTTTCAGGCGCTCTCCTTCCGTCGGGACGCGCCCTTTCAAAAACTCGTGCTTACCGCAAGCGGAGGTCCTTTTCTGGACTATTCCAAAGAGGAGCAAACCCGCGTCACGGCGAAGGACGCGCTCGCGCATCCCACTTGGAGCATGGGGGCGAAAATCACGGTGGACAGCGCGACGATGCTCAATAAGGGGTACGAAATCATCGAGGCAAAATGGCTGTACGGGGCGGATTTTTCTCAGATCGAGGCGATTGTGCACCGCGAAAGCATTGTGCATTCGCTCGTATATTTCGAGGACGGCGCGGCGATCGCGCAGATGGGTTATCCCGATATGCGCCTGCCCATTCAGCTTGCTCTTACCTATCCCAAGCGGATTTCATGCTGTAAACAGCTTGATCTTGCAAAAATCGGGACGTTGCATTTCGAGCGGCTCCCCGTTGAAAAATTCCCCTGTTTTACGCTTGCGGTAGAGGCGGGAAAAGAGGGCGGGACCTGTCCTACGACGCTCAACGGCGCGGGGGAAGTCGCCGTGCAAGCTTTTTTGGCGGGGAGAATATCCTTTCCGCAAATCGCGGAAACTATATCGTGTGCGCTCGAACATATGCCTTGTGAGAACGTGGAAAGTTTTGCGCAACTTCAAGAAACGGATGCTCGCGCACGCAATTACGCTACGGAATTGATTTATGGGAAGTAATCTTTTATCGGTTTGGGGCACGGTAGGCTCCGTTGCTCTCGCCATTCTCATTTTGCTCGTCATGATCACTATCCATGAGTTCGGGCATTATGTTGCGGGCAAGATCTTCAAATTCAAAATCAACGAATTCTCCATAGGGTTCGGTCCCGCTCTCTTCAAACACAAGAACAAAAAGACGGGCGAGCTGTTCGCCGTGCGGCTTGTTCCGCTCGGCGGGTATTGCGCATTCGAGGGAGAGGACGGCTTGGAGGAAGAAGATCCCGCCCGAAAGCGGGAACAGGAACCCGTATTTGAAGAAGAAGGGTTCGAACGGACTGCGGAAAACGACGGGACTGCGGAAGAGAAACCAAAACAATCCGATCCAAACGCTTTTACCAAAAAGCCGTGTTGGCAACGCATTATCGTTCTTATTGCAGGCGCGTTCATGAATTATCTGCTTGCGTTTCTTCTCATTATCACCTGTTTCTCCTGTTACGGGCAGACGATGATCGCCGTCTATCAGGCGGAAGATGCGACGGGCGAATATGTCGGTTACAGCTTGCAGGATAAAGATATCTTTCTCAAAGCGGAGGGAAAAAATCTGTATCTGACGACGGATATTGTAAAAGCCGTCAACGGAAAGAAACAGGGCGATTTGGTAGAATTTACTCTTTCGCGCGTGGTAGACGTAATTACGGAAACAGACGATGCAGGTAACACGACGGCGAGGAACGTTCGCGAAGTGATGACGGTGAAGATTATGCTCCGTTCCGATGTGGAGGTGAAAAACAGCGCCGATATGAACGGCGCGTGGGCGGCGCTCGGAATCAAATACAATGAAGATAAAGACGAATATCAGCGTGCTTTCTCTTTGTTTCAATTCGGGTTCGGGGAGACGTTGGGACGATCGTTTGTCTATTCGTTTAAGATTGCGGGATCGATTTTAAAGGTACTCGGCGAATTACTGACGGGAAAATTGGGATTATCCGCCGTCGGCGGTCCCGTGACAACGATTACGATGACTTCTGAGATCGTTTCGCTCGGTTTCCGATATTTCCTGGAAATCGCAGGTTATATCGGGGTAAATTTGGCGGTGTTCAATCTCTTGCCCATTCCCGCGCTCGACGGCTGTAAAGTTCTTTTTACGTTGATCGAGTGGATACGGGGGAAGCCCATCAGCCGAAAAGTGGAGGCGATCGTCGACGCCGTTGGATTTGTGCTCCTCTTGGGCTTTGCCGTTTTGGTGGACATTCTGCAATTTGTGTTATAGATCGAAGTACAAAAAATCCCGCATGAGCGGGATCTTTTTATACCTTGTTTTTATTCTACCGAAGGTTGTTTGTCCGCCGACGGTTCTTCTGCTTGCTTTTTCTGCCATTTCGGCGTAATGATTTTAATCAGTCTGTCAAGGACTTTGAATTTTGCAAGCAAATACAAACCAATCGCCGCAATTGCACAGTCTGCGGGGATATAGACGCATTGATAGATAAAGGAGTAAATAAACGCTCCCGAAAGCGCCCATTCGGGCAAGTCGACCCAGATCGCGTTTTCGTTAAAGTAAATGACGCCTGCAATCAAATGGAACACAAAGCGCACGGCAAAAACGAGAAGGGTTCCGAGCACGACGTTGAACGTCGTTTTTTTCGTGAATTTTTTCGCAATGCCCATCAGACCGATCGAAGCAAACGCCAAAATGTAATCGAGAATAAAGGTAGCGGGCGTCAGGATATACGGCCCCGAAATGAAGTTGAGCAAGCCGAAAATAATGCCCGCCAGAAACCCGTCGGCAAGTCCGTAGACGTAGGCGTAAATGAGTACGGGAACAAAACTTGCAAGCGTAATGGAACCGCCGTAAAGAAGGGGAGAAATCTTCACATAGGACAACGCAAACGACACGGCAAGGCAGATGCCCGCCGAGGCAATGTGTTTTGCGTCGTAGCGGCGTTTGCCTTTGATGCAGATGACCGCAATGATCCCGAGTAACAGAATTACCGCGCCCACCGAGATCCACATGACAAGATCGGTCGTCGATTGACTGACGTCCAACAGGGAACTTTGTAACATAAAAAACCTCCGTAAAATTTTTTCGAGTTACCCGTCCCCGAAGAGTAAAAAAATCCCCGCAAACTTGCGCGGGGAAAACTTTCTTCAAGAAAATCGCGTTCTTTCGTTCAGGGATTACCCTGTCCGATTCAAATGGTATCATCTCAGCCTGTTACGGCACCCACGACGGATAATTCAATTATACGTTAATTATATGCTCATTTTCACGGAAAGTCAATTGTTTTTTTGCGCATTTTGTAGTATAATATAATTCGGTTGTCCGATAAAACATATGAGAAGAAGGAATATATGGAAAAATTTTACGCTTATATCGACAGAATGAAGTTTATCAAGCGCTGGCAGCTCATGCGCTCGGTGCGGGAGGAGAACATCATGGAGCATTCCCATTCCGTGGCGGTGTTGACGCATGCGCTCTGCGCGATTGAAAACGGTGTGTTCGGCGGGAACGTCAACGTTGAGAAATCCGTCTTTTATGCGCTCTATCACGAGGTGAGCGAAGTGATGACGGGCGATCTTCCCACTCCCGTAAAATATTTTAATCACAGTATACACGGGGAATACGAAAAGTTGGAAACGCTTGCCGTGGACAAGATCGCGAACACGCTTCCTCAGGAATTAAGGGGGGAATTATATCCTTATTTGCAGGCGGATAAGACTTCGGCGGAATACAAATTCGTGAAGGCGGCGGATAAGCTTTCGGCGTACATCAAATGTTTGGAAGAGCTGCGTTCGGGGAACAACGAATTCGTACAGGCGGAAAAGACCATCGGATCGGCGCTTACCCAAATGCACATGCGCGCCGTCGATTATTTCTTCGAACATTTTATTCCCGCCTTCTCTCTCACGTTAGACGAATTGGAAGGACTTTAACATATTTTTCGACTTCGAACGTTAAGTTGCGCCCGCGGGCATTTGCCCGCGGGCGCAATTCCTTTTTGTTACTTATGCAAACTCAAATAGATCATGAGTACGGCGATGTCGGCGGGGTTGACGCCCGAAATGCGTTCGGCTTGTCCCAAATTGAGCGGTCGGATTCGGTTGAGTTTTTCCCGCGCTTCCAAGCGCAAGCCCTCGATTTTTTGATAATCGATTTCGGGCGGGAGCGGCTTTTCTTCCATTTTCCGCGCTTTTTCCATCTCTTTTTCACTGTTTTTCAAATATCCTTCATAGCGGATCTCCGTCTCGGCGGAGAGCAGAATGTCGGCGGGAACGTCCGTTAAAACCCCGAACGTTTCCCGAATCTCGCTCATGGGAATACCGCGGCGCAATAAATCGGCATAGCTCACGCCGCTCAAAAGCGGGGGATAGCCATGGCTCTGCACGAGGGAGTCCGCCGTCTTTTGGTCGGCGCGCATGTTCAAAAGGGTAAGCGTCTCTTTGCGTATGTTTTTTCGTGTAAGAAATTTTGCGTAGCGTTCTTCGCTCACAAGTCCGCAGTCGTAACCGATCTGCGTCAGCCGCAAATCGGCGTTGTCTTGCCGCAGAGAGAGCCGGAATTCCGCGCGCGAGGTCATCATGCGGTACGGCTCGTCCGTCCCCTTTGTGACGAGGTCGTCGATTAGAACGCCGATATACGCTTCGTCGCGCCGCAAGATGAGCGGCTGTTTTCCGCGCAATTTCAGCGAGGCGTTAAGACCCGCAATCAGCCCCTGCGCCGCCGCCTCCTCATAGCCGCTCGTACCGTTGATCTGTCCCGCCGTGTAAAGTCCTTCCACCTTTTTAAATTCGAGGGTGGGGAGCACGTCGAGCGTGTCAATGCAGTCGTATTCGATAGCATAAGCGTACCGTACGATCTCACAATGCTCCAACCCCGCAACGGTGCGGTACATCTGCTTTTGCAAATCGTGGGGGAGAGAAGTGGAAAGCCCCTGCACATAGATTTCCGTCGTATCCGCGCCCTCCGGCTCCAAAAAGAGCTGATGGCGTTCTTTGTCTTTGAATCGTACGACTTTCGTTTCGATGGAGGGGCAATACCTCGGTCCCGTCGAGGAAATTTGTCCGTTATAGAGGGGCGCGCGGTCGAGATTGTTCAAAATAAGCTCGTGCGTGTTTTTGTTGGTGTAGGCAAGATAGCACGGCGTCTGCGTTTGGGGAACGCGGTCGTTCAAAAAAGAAAACGGGTAAACCTGTTCGCCGTCCTGAATTTGCAAACGGGAATAGTCTACCGTTCTCCCGTCGAGGCGGGCGGGCGTGCCCGTTTTGAAACGGCGCACGCGATAACCGAGTTCGGCAAGGCTTTGCGTAAGGTGCGTTGCGCAGGAAAAGCCGTTGGGACCGCTTTGTTTTACGACTTCGCCCGTGATCGTCTGCGAATTGAGATAAACGCCCGTTGCGATGATGACGGCGCGGCAGAAAAAAACGCCGCCGTACGCCGTTTTTACCCCTGTCACTTTTGCATTTTGCGTGAGAATTTGAGCCGCCTCGCCCTGTACGATTCGAAGATTGGGCGTGTGTTCGAGCACGCGTTTCATTTCGGTGTGATATTTATTTTTATCCGTTTGCGCGCGCAGAGATTGCACCGCCGCGCCCTTTCCCGCGTTGAGCATGCGCATTTGAAGGGCGCACTTATCTGCATTTAAGCCCATTTCGCCGCCGAGCGCGTCGATTTCGCGTACCAAATGTCCCTTCGCCGTTCCGCCGACGGAGGGGTTGCAGGGCATAAAGCCGATACTGTCTAAATTCAGAGTAAGCATGACGGTGGAAAGTCCCGTACGTGCAAGCGCGAGGGCGGCCTCGCACCCCGCGTGACCTGCGCCGATGACGACGGCGTCGTATGTCCCTTCGGCAAATTCGTTCATAAATTTTTTTATCCGATCAAAATTTTCCGCTATACGAAACGGATAGGATTATTTTTTAGTTCTCCACTTACGAAATTTTCCGCAAAGCGAAAAATTTGTGAACTGAATTGATTATTGTTTTAAAATTGCACTTTTAATATCGGTCACGTCTTTGGCGACGCTGTCGCTCATACGCATAAGCTCGGTGATCTTATCTCGCGAGTAGATAATGGTGGTATGGTCTCTTCCGCCCATTTCTTTCCCGATGGAAATGAGGGGCATATCGAGCATATCGCACATGAGATAAACGCAGATTTGCCGGGCGCGGACGATCTCTTGCCGCTTGCTTTTGCCAACAAGGTCGGCTTTCGTTAGTTTGTAATGTGCGCAGGTTACGCGGATAATCGTATCTGGCGTGACCTCTTCCTGTGGATTAGTTCCGCCGATGCTCTCGTGCAGCGCGGTGGAGGCAAGCTTTACGGTGATTGGTTCTTCGTGCAGTTTGCTTGCAAAGATCACCGTATTGAGCCTGCCTTCGAGCGTGCGCACGTTGTTATCGGTATTTTTCACGAGAAAAGCGAGCACGTCGTCCGGAATGATATATTTCTTTTCAAGAGCCTTGCGCTTTAAAATGGCGATCTTCGTTTCGAGATCGGGCGGTTGGATATCGGCGATTAGACCGCCCTCGAAACGGGTGCGGAGTCTTTCTTCCAGCGTTGTAAGCTCCTTTGCGGGACAGTCGGAAGATATGACGATTTGTTTATGCTGGGAAAACAGCTCGTTGAACGTGTGGAAAAACACTTCCTGAACGCCGCGCTTGCCCGCCCAAAACTGAATGTCGTCGATGAGAAGGACGTCTACGTTGCGGTAGCGGTTACGGAAACGGAATTCGTTATCCCGCCCCGAACCCTTTCGCGCGATGCTGTCTACATATTCGTTGAGAAACGTCTCGCTCGTGGTATAAATGACCTTTAATGAAGGTTTTTTTTCGGCGATTTCGTTTGCGATCGCCTGCATGAGGTGCGTTTTGCCCAATCCCGTGCCGCCGTAAATATAGAGCGGGTTGAAATTTTCGCCGGGGGCTTCCGCAACGGATTTTGCCGCCGCATATACAAATTTGTTGGACGTGCCGACGACGAACGAATCGAACGTAAACCGTTTGTCGAGTGTAACGATACTTTCTTCGACGGCGTCGGGCGTTTCGTTGAGGGTATATTCGCTGCTCCCTTCCACGACGATGATAAAGTCGTTTAATCCCACGTCGGCGGAAACGATCGCCTCGCGGAGCTTTTCCGCATGGCTTTTCATAATGACTTTTGCGGTGATCTCCGTTTCCGCTTGCAGGACGATCTTTTTATTGATTACGTCCATGGGGACGAGATTTTCGAAAAATGTGCTGTAAGAAATGCCCGAAACCACCTGTTTGACGCGTTCCGAGATCTTATTCCACAAATATTCGAGCTGACTTGTTTCCGCCATTTTACCCCTCTCAAACGCTTTCTATTTTTTGTAATTTTTGGTATAATCGTCTTGTACGGAAAACGTTATACTTTGATTATAATATAAAACTGTTTAAAAAGAAAGTGTTTTTCGGAAAAAATCCCGTATGGTCATCAAAAAATTAACGTTGCACAATTTCAGAAATTACGAGGACGAGACGTTTTCGTTTACGGAAGGGCTCAACGTGCTCATGGGAAAAAACGCGCAGGGAAAAACCAACTGCGCGGAGGCGGTCTATTACCTTTGTACGGGTTCTTCTCTCCGTATCCGTCACGATCGCCAGCTTTTGCGCCGCGGGGAAACTTCCGCTTCTTTGCGCGCCGAAGCGCACACGCGTTACGGCGGCGTTGTGCTTGAAGCGGATATTTTCGAAAACAAGCGGGAACTTAGACTGAACGGCGCAAAAGTAGCGCGCGCCGTCGATTTTTTGGGAAATCTGAACAGCGTATTCTTCTCGCCGGGGGAGCTTCGGCTCATTCAGGACGGTCCCGACGAAAGGAGACGGTTTCTCAATCTCTCTATATCCCAAACGGACAAAGAATATGCCACTGCGCTTTTGCGCTATAATAGAATTCTCGATCAACGGAATAATCTCTTAAAGGAGCGCGATATTTCTCTTATTCTCGAAACGCTGCCCGTGTGGGACGAACAGCTTGCGCGCTATGCCGCCGTGATTATTCGGAGAAGGAAGACGTTTTTGGAACATCTTTCCCCGCTTGCCGCCGAAGCGCACGCTTATCTTACGGACGGCGCGGAACAACTGACTTTGGGATTCGACGAGGAATATTCCGACGACGGAGAAGAAATTGCAAGCCGTCTTATCCAAAAGCTTTCTTCCTCTTACGAGCGGGATATCCGTCTGGGATTCACCACGGCGGGTCCGCACCGCGACGACGTAAAGATCTGCATCGACGGCGCAGATGCGCGCGGTTACGCCTCACAGGGGCAGATGCGGACAGCCGCGCTCGCGCTCAAACTTGCCGAAGTGGAAATTTTCAAACAGCTTACGGGCGAGGCTCCCGTGCTCATTCTCGACGACGTGATGAGCGAGCTCGATCTTGCGCGCCGCAAAAAGCTGTTGGAAAAAGCGCAACAACAGCAATGCATTCTCACCTGCACTCATGCGGAGCGCGTTCTTTACGGCAAAGATACGCATAAAATCAAAATACAAGGAGGTAAAATCCTATCATGAGGGCGGACTTGCATATGCATACCGTGTATTCCGACGGGCTTTATTCTCCCTATGAGCTTGCGCGCCGCGCAAAAGAGGCGGGCGTGGAACTGCTTTCTTTTACCGATCACGATACCATGGCGGGCGGCGAAGACAAACAAAGAGCCGCGAGCGCATACGGTCTCTATTTCGTGCGCGGATGGGAAATTTCTTCTTACGACGACTGCAAGATCCATATTCTGGGGTATGGATGTCGGGAAAACGGCGCGTATACCGATTTTATGGAAGAGCGGCGGCAAGGCGCGCTCCTCCGCGCGCAGGATATGATAAAAAAAGCGAACGCTTATTTCGGTCTTTCTCTCACGCTTGCCGATGCCGAGAAGGAACGTTTAGCGGATACGCCGTTGCATACCATGCACGTCGTCCGCGCATATGCCCGGCGGATAGGGCTTTCGGACGGGGAGACCTATCTGAACTATTTCAACCGCGGGAAGCCCGCTTATTCTTCTTTGTGCCGTCCCACGCCCGAACAGGCGATCGAAGTGATTCATGAAACGGGCGGGATCGCCGTGCTTGCGCATCCGGGACGTATTACGCTTCCCGAAGAGGAAAGAACCGCGTTATTCGACCGTCTTGTGAGACGCGGGTTGGACGGTATAGAATGTACTTACACAACGCATACTGAAAGCGAGACGGAACGTTTTATCCGCTATGCCTGCTTAAACGCATTGCTGAGAACGGGCGGTTCGGATTTTCACGCGCAGGACGGGAAACACTTCCCCGGAATGCCCGAGTTTTACGCGGACGATAGATTGCTTGCGGCGTTGAAACCGTCTCTCGGAGGCGGGAATTGACAAAATACGGCAAAACGTTTGGCGCGATCGTACTCCTCCTTGCGGGGAGTTTTGTTTTATGCGGGGGAATGGGCGGCAGAGTTGCCCGCGGCGTGAAAATAGAAGGGGTGGACGTCGGTTCCATGACGTATTCTAAGGCGGAAGATGCGGTAAGAGCGCGCATAGCGGAAAAGCTTCCGCCGCTCACCGTGCATTCGCCGCGGGGAGATTTCCCCGTCGAAGGGCTTAGCTTTTGCGATAACGTTTCTTCGCTCGTGCGAAGCGCGAAACGCGGCGAAAGTGTTCGCGCGCAATATGTTCGCACCTGGGCGGATATGGAACCCTTTCTTTGGGACGTCTGCGCACAGAACGCGCAATGCAGCGTAGACGCGACCCTTGCGTTTACCGCAGAGGGGTTTACTTATACGGCGGGAGAAAGGGGGATCTTCTGCGATTACGCCGCGCTGTTGCAAAACGCGGCGAAAGCGCTTACAAACGGAGACGAGGAGATCTTTCTTAACTACGGGGAATACGAGCCGAGCGTCACGGAAGAAGCGTTGCGCGCGCGTAGCGCGCCGCTTGCCCGTTTTTCTACCCGTTACGACGAAGGAAATCAACCCCGTTCGCATAATATTGCGCTGGCGTGTTCGCGCATTTCGGGAACGATCTTACCGCCTCGCGGGGAGTTTTCTTTCAATCAAACGGTGGGTGTGCGCACAAAAGAGAACGGATTCGAAGTCGCAACCGTGATTCAGGACGGACAGTTTCTCCCGGGCGTAGGCGGAGGCGTATGTCAGGTGAGTACGACGCTGTTTAACGCCGCGCTTCTTGCGGGAATGAACGTGACGGAAAGCCGCGCCCATTCGCTTTCTGTGAGCTATGCCGCGCCCTCGCTCGACGCAATGGTATCTTCATGCAGCGATCTGAAATTCGAAAATCCATCGGACGCGCCCGTCTATATTTCGGCGAGAGCGGAAAAGGGGGAGGTGATTTTCGAACTGTTCGGACTTCCCGACGGAAAGCGGTACGAGACGGAGAGCAACGTGCTTTTGCGCGTCGCGCCGCCCGCTCCCAACGTCGTGGTGGGGGAGAACAAAACAGTTCGTGCGGAAAAAGAGGGAATTGCCAGCGAAAGCTATTTGCTCGTATATGAGGGCGCGACGCTCGTTTCCCGTACCCGTATCCGGCGCGATACCTATGCCGCCGTGCAGGGAATCGTTCAAAAAACGGCAGAACAAGAGGTTCTCCCCGAAACCTCCGGCGAAGAAACGGAAAATTTTATCGAATAGCGCGTAAAAACAGTTGATTTTTATCAATCAATGCGTTATAATAACCAAGTGACTTCGGGTGTTCCTCTGCCGCTCAGCTTTCAGCACGGGAATGAACGCCTAAATAACGGAGGTAAAGTCTAATGAACGGATTAATCGAAGCAATTGAACAAGAGGGCATGAAAAAGGAAGCTCCTCAATTCAATGTGGGCGATACCGTAAAGGTCGGTTACCGTATCATCGAAGGCGGAAAGGAAAGAATCCAGAACTTCGAGGGCGTCGTCATTGCGAAAAAGCACGGCGGAATCCGCGAGAGTTTTACGGTGAGACGCCTTTCGTTCGGTGTCGGCGTCGAGCGCTGCTTCCCCATTCATTCCCCTAAGGTGGCATACGTCACCGTCGTAAGAGCGGGTAAAGTGAGAAGGGCGAAGTTGTACTATTTAAGAGGACGCACGGGAAAAGCCGCAAAAATCAAGGAATCCAGGTAAAGAGGAGAACGACTTGCCAAGGCAGGTCGTTTTTCATTTCTTAAAAATTTTTCAAAATGTACGCAAAATGCGGGGGAACGGTAAAAGTCTACATATAAAAATTTTCCCGAAAATACGAAAAATCTGTTTACAATTTTTCTCGTATCAGTTAGAATAAAGTACAACAATATAATAAGGAAACAGATAGAAAGGAATCGCATATGAAAAAAACAAGCTTTCGTGGAAGATTTGCCTCTTTCGGCAAAAGATTTTCCGGTACGGTGAAAATTTTTTGGGTGATTGCGGCGGTATTTCTCATAATAGGGCTGGGAACGCTCGGCAGCATGCAGTCTACGGGCAGAAGTTATGAACTTCCCGCGCAGCAGTCGGGCGACGGAAAGACGCCCGCGATCGTGTTGTCGCTCTCCGCTCCGGACGGACATTCCGCAAGCAACATCACGATTAAAGACGTCTATATCAACGTGGGCGCCGTTTATAACGATATCGGCTCCACAGCCACCGTTCAGCTCTATCGCGCGGCGTCGAGCACGTCGTTTGTCACCTCTACGTCGCTTGTGCTTAGTAACGGCTATGAAATCGTTGCAGAAGGAGCGGAAGCGAAAGCGGAAGGAGCGGCAAACTATAACTGGGCGAAATTTGCCGTTCCCTCGGCGGGGTGGAAACTTTCCACTTACGGATATTACAAAATCGTTGCAAAAGATTGCAACATACTCATCAACGAGATCGTATTTGTCGGCGTAGACAAGGAGGACGAGCAAAAACCCATTCTCATTCCCGCCGCGGTGCATAAAGAATCCGTGATTATCGATCCCGAAACGGGTGCGATCGCTAACGACGCGGCTTTAAAGGCGGCGTCTGCCGTCGTGGACAGCCAGCATATCCCCTCTATGGCGCAGTCGTCTTTCTTCCGCTACGGCGAAGAGGAGGCATACTCCCTGCGTTCGATTTCAGAGATGAGAGCGACTTATTACAGTTACAACGTCTATCACGGGGATAAAGTTTATAACGCGTTGGGTACGGATATTCTTGCGCTCGGTACGCTCATCTTTGGGATGAGTCCGTTCGGTTTGCGCTTTTTCCCGATGCTTGCTTCTTTTGGGATTCTCGTACTGGGTTTTTCTCTTGTAAAAAAATTGTTCGGTGAGAAAGCGGGTCTCATATTTGCCGTTCTATATGCGCTTTGCGGCGTATCGCTCAGTCTCGGACATCTTGGCACTCCGCTTACGATCGGGTTGTTCTTCCTGCTTGCTTCCGTTTCCTGTTGCTATCGGTTTTATCGAGACGGTATGAAAAAACAAACCTTCGGAAGCGCGCAGCCCCTTGTTTGGTCGGGATTGTTCGGCGCGGCGGCGATCTGCGTGAACGGCGCTTATCTCGTGCCCGTGCTCGGCGTTGTCGCGCTGTTTATCGCGGGTATGATCCGCCAAAAGAGAGCGCTTCGCGTCCGCCTCGATGCTGCGATCGAAGAAGCGGAGGCGGAGGAAGCCGCTCCCGTTGAAGAGACTGCGGAGCCTGTCGGAAAACGCAAGGTTGCGGATATTCTCAACGAGTCTCATTATAAAAATACGGTTGCGCCCGCAATGTTTGCGGCGTTCCTTGTGTTCGGAACGGTAGTTCTTACCATGCTTTCCGTTCTGCCGCTATATTTTACCTATGCGAAGCTGTATTCCAGTCCTGCAAGCCCTTCGCTTGGCGCAATGATCTGGGGCGCGTTGAAAGGCGGTTTCGTCGGCGTGAACGCGGTCTCGTCGTCGCAGTCCGCATGGAGCATCTGGTATACGCTGTTTGCGGGATCCGGAGATTTGTACGCCGTAACTGCGGCGGGGTTACTTCCCGCTATCGCCGCTGTGCTTGCGGGCGTTACGGGTATCGTTTTTGCGATCGTACAGCTCGTTAAGTTCGCAAAAAATAAGTCGAAGAAAGTCTCGTCCGTCGGAGAGATCGCGATTTTGCTTGCGGGTCTTGTGTTGTCGCTGATCACGGCGGCGTTTGCAAAAGGCGGGCTTGCATTTATGTTGCTTGCTTATTTATGCGCGTTTGCGCTGGCGGCGTTTTCGGTGCAGAGGTTAGAGGGCGGCAAGGAGAAGGTTGTAAAAATTGTTTGGCTTGTTGCGCTTGTTATTTGTTTTGTTCTGTTTGCGGCGTTTACGTTTTCTATTCCGCTTCCTGTGGGATTGATGACGTCTCTGGTAGGCTGACGTTAATCGGAAAGAGGAGGGGATCGCTATGGTTGCAAAAATCAGGTGTTTTGCGTTAAACGGGCTGGACGGCGTCGCCGTTGAAGTGGAAACAGACGTCAATAAAGGCATTCCCTCATACGAGATGGTGGGATTGCCCGATACCGCCGTGAAAGAGTCTCGCGAGCGCGTACGTTCTGCGCTCAAAAACAGCGGATTGCTCTTTCCGATGAATAAAATTACCATTAACTTTGCTCCCGCCGATCTGAAAAAAGAGGGAGCGTCGTTCGACTTGGCGGTGGCAATCAGTCTTTTGCGGGCGAGCGAACAACTTGTCGGCGCGAACGTGGAGAATACCGTCTTCTTGGGAGAGCTTGCGCTCAACGGGGATCTTCGCCCCGTAAACGGGCTATTGCCTATTTTGATTTCCGCAAAACATCAGGGATATACGAAATTTATCATACCCGAGGGCAATGCCAAAGAGGCGCGCTTTTTGGGCGGGGCGGAAATATATCCCGCGCGTTCGTTGCTCGCCGTCGTGAAACACCTTGTCGGGGTGGAAACGATCGATCCCCTGCAAATGGCTGAATTTGTTGTGGGGAAGGGTGCGGAAAACAGCGCCGATCTGCAATTCGTCAAAGGTCAGCCCGTCGCGCGCCGCGCGATCGAGATCGCCGTTGCGGGAGGGCATAATCTTCTTATGGTGGGACCGCCCGGAACGGGCAAAACCATGCTTGCACGCTGTTTGCCCTCTATCATGCCCGATCTCACGTTCGAAGAGGCGTTGGAAATTACCAAGATCCATTCGGTTGCGGGCATTTTAAGCGAAGAGGGGATCGTGACCGAACGCCCCTTCCGCACCCCGCACCATACGGCGACGGCGGTTTCCATGTGCGGCGGCGGAAATCGCAGCGTACACCCGGGGGAAATTTCCCTTGCGCACGGCGGCGTTTTGTTTTTAGACGAGTTGCCCGAATATAGTCGCTTTACGCTCGAATCGCTGCGTCAACCCATAGAGGACGGAAAGATTACCGTTTCGCGCGCGAGCGGCACCGTTACTTATCCCGCGCGGTTTATGCTTTGCGCAAGCATGAATCCCTGCCCCTGCGGAAATTACGGTTCGGATAAACTCGTCTGCACCTGCACGCCCGCGGAAATCAGAAGATACCGCAGAAAGATTTCGGGACCGCTTCTCGACAGAATCGATTTACAAGTCGAAGTGGACAATATTACGTATGACGAGTTGACTTCTTCGGAACGGGAGGAGAGTTCCGCCGAGGTAAAGGAGCGGGTCAACGCGGCGCGGCGTATTCAGCGCAACCGTTTTGAAGGAAGCGGCATGAATACTAACGCCGAGATGGGAGAAAAGGAACTTGGGGAATATTGCACGCTGACAACGGAATGCGATGCGATTCTGCGCAGCGCTTTTGAAAATATGAATCTTTCCGCACGCGCGCGGTCGCGCATTATCAAAGTGGCGCGCACGATCGCAGATTTGGATGCAAGCGAGTACATAAGAGAAAAACATATCTTCGAAGCGGTATCTTACCGTCTTTATGACAAAATGGAGTAAGAGTTTATGGACGCGGAAGAAAAGAGTTTGATTTGGTTATGCGCGTGTACCGATTTAGACGATCGGGCGCGCGTTGCGCTCTTGCGAGCGGCAAAAAGCCCGAAAAATCTCTTTTTTGCGTTTGAAACCTATCTCTCTTTGGTGATAAAAGAAGGGGACGCCCCCGTTCGGCATTCGACGGTAGAGGAAAGAGAACGGGAGATCGGCGCGTTTTTGGCGCAGCTTGAAAAGAAAAAGTATTTTGCCGTGACGCTGTTGAGCGAGGATTATCCCGAACCGCTCAAAGCGATTCCCGATCCGCCTTTGGTTTTATACGGCACGGGAAACAGAGAATTGCTGAAAAAGCGTAAGTTTTGCATCGTCGGCTCGCGGATCACGCCGCCTCATGCGGAAAAACAGGGAAAAAAGATTGCCGAACAGCTCTCCCAAAAGTTTGCTATCGTTACGGGACTTGCCGAGGGCGGAGACCGCGCGGCGATAGACGGCGCGCTGAAAACGGGCAATCTCATTTGCGTGCTTCCCAACGGACTCGACGAATGCTATCCCGCCGCGCACGCTTCTATAAAGGATATGATCGCCGAAAAGGGGTTATTGCTTTCCGAATATCCGCTTGACGCAACGGTAAAGAAATATAATTTTTATGCGAGGAATCGCATTCTTGCGGGGCTTTCGGAAGGAGCGCTCATCTTATCGGCGGGAGCAAAAAGCGGCGCGCTCATTACGGCAGGTCGCGCGCTCGAATACGGAAGAGACGTATTTGCATTTCCGTACAACGTAGGCGCGGCGCAGGGCGAGGGGTGTAACGAACTCATCAAAAAGGGCGCCTATCTCTGTACGGGAAGCGAAGATATTTTCTCCTGCTACGGGATGACTGCGGCGGAAACGAAGCAAATTGCGCTTTCATTTGAAGAGGAAAAAATTTTAAACGTTTTACGCGAAGCGGGCGAATTGCATGCGGCGGAGATTTCCGAACGCGCGGGAGTCAAGGTGTTCGAGGCGGCGGCAACGCTCTCTTCGTTGGAGTTGAAAGGGCTAGTCGTAAAAGCCGGCGGAAATCGTTACAGCGCAGTGTAACACGGTTGCGTTTGTCCGCAAGTACATTACAACAAAGAGGTTATCGAATGGATCTCATCATCGTAGAATCGCCGTCAAAAGCGAAGACAATATCTAAATATCTTAAAGGTCAATATCGCGTAGACGCTTCGGGCGGTCACATTCGCGATCTGCCCCAAAAGACGCTCGGCGTTTCCATCGATAAAAATTTCGAACCCAAATACGTTATCTCTCCCGGAAAAGAGGAGACGGTGAAACGGCTTGCGGAAGAGGCGAAAAAGGCGGACAGAGTATTGCTTGCAACCGACCCCGACCGCGAAGGAGAGGCGATTTCTTGGCACTTGCAAACCGTTCTGGGATTGGATGCAGACAAGGAAAACCGAATTGAATTCAACGAAATTTCCCCTAAGGCCGTAACGCGCGCCATAGAAAACCCGCGCAGGATCAATTACAATCTTGTGGACGCGCAGCAAGCGCGCCGCGTGCTCGACCGTCTCGTGGGATATAAACTCTCGCCGTTTTTGAACAAAAAGATCGGGAACGGACTTTCTGCGGGCAGAGTGCAATCGGTCGCTCTCCGTCTCGTAGTGGACAGAGAACGCGAAATACAGGCGTTCAAACCCGAAGAATATTGGACGATCACGGCAGAACTTGCCGATCGGGCTAAGAAATATTCGCCTTTTAAAGCGATTCTTGAAAAATATAACGGCAAGAAGTGCAGAATCGCCAATAAAGAGCGGGCGGACGCCGTGTTAAGCGCACTCAAAGAGGGCGATTATACGGTTGGCGCGGTGAAGAAGTCGCTTACAAAGTCCCACGCGCCCGCGCCGTTCACGACCAGTACGTTGCAACAGGACGCTTCCACTAAACTCGGGTTTACGGCGCCCGAAACCATGCTTATGGCGCAGCACCTGTACGAAGGGATCGATATCGAGGGGGAGGGACATGTCGCGTTCGTCACCTATATCCGTACCGATTCCACCCGTATTTCGGAAGATGCGCAAAGAGCCGCGCTTGATTTTATTGCGAAAAAGTACGGTAAAGACTATTGTCCCGCAAAACCTAACGTATATGCCTCTAAGAAAGGCGCGCAGGACGCGCACGAGGCGATTCGCCCCATCGATTTACAGCTCACGCCCGAACGCGCGAAGAAGATGCTCGATAAGAAGCATTTTAACGTGTATAAACTTATATACGACCGTTTTATCGCCTCGCAGATGGCGGAGGCACTGTACGATTCCATGCAGATTGAGATCGTCAACGGTAGCTATACGCTGAAAGCAAGCGGCAAGGCGCTTCGTTTTGCAGGTTATACCGCCGCCTATCAGGAGACAAAAAAGGAGGACGACGAAGAAGCGCAGGCAAAGCGTCTGCCTCCGTTGAAGGAGGGGGAACCGCTCGATGCGATCGGCGTGAATGCGGAGCAAAAGTTTACGAAACCGCCTGTGCGGTATACCGACGCGTCGCTCGTCAAGGCAATGGAGGACAAGGGAATCGGGAGACCTTCTACTTATGCCTCCATCATTTCCGTGCTGAACAAGCGTAAATATGTGGTAAAAGACGGGAAATATATGGTTCCTACGGAAGTCGCCTACCGCATTACCGATATGCTTGTAAAATATTTTACCGATATCATGGACGTCGGGTTTACGGCGGATATGGAGGAGAAGTTAGACGATATCGAAGATGGCGGCAAGAATTGGCAATCTATTATTGCGGCGTTCTACCCGCCGTTTGCAGAGAAGCTCAAATTCGCGAACACGGACGGCGACGAGACGACGGAGATCCTCTGCGAAAAATGCGGGCACCCTATGGTCCGCAAGATGGGAAAATACGGGAAATATCTCGCTTGTTCCAACTATCCTTCCTGTTCGAATATCATCGGCGAAGAAGCTCCCGAAACGAGCGATCAGCCTTGTCCCAAATGCGGAGCGTTGATGACGGTGAAAACGGGGCGGTTCGGCAAGTTTCTCGCATGCCCTAACTATCCTACCTGCAAATCCACCTTGTCTTACGGCGAGAAAAAAGAGACGACGTTCGAAGGCGTTTGTCCCGAATGCGGCAAACCTGCCAAAAAACTTTATTCCAAAACGGGAAAACTCTATTACGGTTGCAGCGGTTATCCCGAATGTAAGTTTATCAGTTGGGATATGCCTACGGGCGGGAAGTGCCCCGTTTGCGGAAAATATCTCGTAAAAACGGCGCGGGGCGTCGTAAAGTGTTCGGACAAAAATTGCGACTACAAAGCCGAGCCGCCTAAAAAGGAAGCGCATGATTAAGATTATCGGCGCGGGACTTGCAGGATGCGAAGCGGCGTACTTCCTCGGCAGCCGCGGGGTAGACGTGGGGCTTGTCGATATGAAACCGCGCTCTTTCACGCCCGCTCACACCGACGAAAATTTCTGCGAGTTGGTTTGCTCCAATTCGTTGAAAAGCGACGACGTTTGGGGAAACGCTTGCGGACTGTTAAAAGAGGAACTGCGCGTTCTCGGCTCGCTCACCATGCAGGCGGCGGCGGAAACCCGCGTGCCCGCAGGAGGCGCTCTGGCTGTCGATCGCGGAAAATTCAGCGCATATGTCACCCGACGCATACGCGCAGAAAAGCATATTACGATCACATGCGAAGAAGTGCATACGCTTCCCGAAAGCGGGATCGTCGCCACGGGTCCGTTGACGGCGGGCGGTTTGTATGAGGATATTCAGAAGAAGTTGGGAGGCGCGTTGCATTTTTACGACGCGTCCGCTCCCGTCGTTTCGGCGGAAAGCGTCGATTTCTCTTGCGCTTTCACGGGAGACCGCTACGGAAAGGGCACGGGGGATTACGTCAACTGTCCTTTGACGAAGGAGGAATACGAACTCTTTGTAAGCGAGCTGCTTTCGGCGGAAAAGGCGGCGTTGCACGACTTTGAAAAGGGGGAAATTTTCGAAGGCTGTATGCCTATCGAGGTTATGGCGGCGCGCGGTAAGGATACTCTGCGGTTCGGAACGCTCAAACCGGTGGGACTTGCCGACGAAAGCGGGATTCGCCCCTATGCCGTGTTACAGCTGCGCAAAGAGAACGCTGCGGGCACGTCGTTCGGGCTTGTCGGCTGTCAGACGAATTTGAAATTCGGCGAACAAAAGCGGGTATTTTCTCTCATTCCCGCCTTGCGCAATGCAGAGTTCGAACGGTACGGCGTGATGCACAGGAACAGCTATTTACAGTCGCCCGAGGTATTGGATGCCGATTTTTCGGTAAAGAACAATCCCGATCTGTATTTTGCAGGTCAAATTACGGGCGTGGAAGGATATGTGGAGAGCGCGATGAGCGGGCTTCTCGCCGCCGTTCATCTTTGGAACAAACTCAACGGAAAACAGAGCGTCGTCCCGCAGGATACCTGCATTTCGGGCGCGCTTTCAAGATATATTGCACGCGAAAATCACGATTTTCAGCCGATGAACGCCAATTATGGGATTCTCGCATCGGGATTTGCAAACGTGCGCGACAAAAAATTAAAAAAGAAACTTCTCGGAGAGAGGGCTTTGGAAGAGATTTCCCGTTTCAAAGGCACGATCTACGGGGAATAAGGAGACTATCATGGAATTTCGGGGTACGACAATCTGCGCCGTCAAAAAGGGCGGCGTGACGGCGATCGCCGGGGACGGACAAGTTACGATGGGTGAATCGGTCGTCTTTAAAAATACGGCGATTAAGGTGCGCCGCATTTACGGCGGGAAGGTAATTTTAGGGTTTGCGGGTTCGGTAACGGACGCGTTTTCCCTTTCCGAGCGGTTTGAAGGCATGCTCAACAAATTTGCGGGCAATCTCATGCGTTCGGCGGTGGAACTTGCCGATCTCTGGCGGTCGGATAAAATCGGCAGAAAATTAGACGCCATGATGATCACGGCGGATAAAGAGACGCTTCTCATTCTTTCGGGCACGGGCGAAGTCATCGAACCGGACGAAGGAATCTGCGCCATCGGCAGCGGCGGGAACTATGCATTGGCGGCGGCGCGCGCTCTTTCGCAGAACACCGATTTTACCGCCGAGGAGATCGCGCGGAAATCGTTGAAAATTGCAAGCGAGATCTGCGTGTATACGAACGATCATATTATTTGCGAAACAATCTGAACCGAAACAGGAAAGGAGAACGGTATGGAAACCAATCAATTGTCACCCAAACAAATCGTAAACGAATTAAATAAACACATTATCGGTCAGGAAGAGGCGAAAAAAGCGGTCGCGATCGCGCTCAGAAACCGTTACCGCCGCGCTCAACTTTCCGCAGAACTTCGCGAAGAGATCACGCCCAAGAATATCATTATGAAAGGTCCTACGGGCGTCGGGAAAACGGAGATCGCGCGCCGTCTTGCAAAACTTGTCCGCGCGCCCTTCATCAAGGTGGAGGCGACGAAGTATACCGAAGTGGGTTACGTAGGAAAGGACGTAGAAGGTATGGTACGCGATCTCGTGGAATGCTCGTTCCGCCTTGTAAAGGACGAGAAAATGGCGGAAGTTTCCGTGAAAGCGACGGATGTAGCCGAAAAGAAAATGGTAAAAATTCTTGCCGAACTGAAAAAAGCAGACCGCGGCGAGACGGCGCGCGAGGTTTTCGAACAAAATTTACTCGAATCGCTCCGAAAGGGCGTTTACGATAAGCTCGTTATCGAGACGGAAGTGAAGGACGATCCCAAAACCATGGAGCTCGTCCCGGGGGGCGCGGCAATCAATCTCGGCTCGATTTTCGGCGATGTGCTTCCGCAGAAGAAAAAGAAACGCAAAATTACCGTAAAAGAGGCGATGAAGCTGTTTATCGCCGAGGAATCGGATAAACTCATCGACGACGACGCGGTACAGGACGAAGCGCTCCGCCGTGCCGAAAACGACGGAATCATCTTTATCGACGAAATCGATAAAATTGCGGGGAAAGGGAACACTTCCGGGGCGGACGTGTCCCGCGAGGGCGTACAGCGCGATATTCTTCCCATTGTGGAAGGCTGTACGGTGCAAACCAAATACGGCGCGGTAAAAACCGATTATATACTGTTTATTGCGGCGGGCGCATTCCATGTTTCGCGTATTGAAGATCTCATTCCCGAATTGCAGGGGCGGTTCCCCGTCTCCGTAGAGCTGTCTTCGCTCACCAAAGAAGATTTCGTCAACATTCTCACGGCGACGGAGAATTCCTTAACGCAGCAGTATGCGGTGCTTTTGGCGGTGGATAATATCGATTTGAAATTTACGCCCGACGCCATTGAAGCGATTGCGGAAATTTCCGAAGAAATCAATCTCACGAGCGAGGATATCGGCGCGAGACGGCTGCATACGGTTATGGAATATCTTTTGGAAGACATCTCGTTCAACGCAGGGGGCGGAGATTATCCCGTGATTCCCGTGGAGATCAACAGAGCTTACGTTGAAGAACA
>CAZFPP010000015.1:10722-27954 GCA_964521125.1 uncultured Clostridia bacterium | reverse complement strand
AGTGTTGACATAGCTCAAAAATTGTTGTAGAATTAGGATAACCATAAAAAATGGTGAATAATCTCATTTAGGGGGCAAGAACAAACATGAAAAAGCTCAAAGTAGCTTTGGTAACGATGTTCGCTTTAAGCTGTTCTCTTTTCCTGTTCGCCTGCGGCGGCGGGAACGAAGAAGAAGCAACGCTGAAAAGCATATCTGTTACCGGAGGGACGACGGAGTATTACGACGTCTGGGCGAATACCGATGAAGCGAAGCATACGGCGTTTTCGCTCGGCGAACTCGTAGTCACGGGAAAATACGATACCGAAGACGAAGAGAAAGCGACGCAAGTGCTTACGTCCGATCAGTACGAAGTTGATGCGGCCGACTTGAAAGCGGCGTACGAATCGGCGAAAGCCGGCTCTACCATTTATACCGTAACGGTTTCCGCCGATTCCGGTAAGAAAACCGTAGAGGCGACTTATACGGCGACGATTTCGCATCAATATGAAGACGGAAAGTGCGTAAACTGCGGCGCGACGAACGAAACGATTACGATTAACGACTCGATGGTATTCCCCGACTGGGGCTCGACCGATGCCACAACATATACGACGATTTCCGGAGAGGGTAGCGTTTACGGTGAACTTCTCAATGAAAGATGGGTTAAATACGGCACGATCGACAGAGGTCAGGTTTATACACTGTCGGGCACGATAACGCCCACCGCCAGTGAAGGTTGGGATACGCCCATGTTCGCGATCGCTGCAAACGGTGAAGGCCTTGCAGTAAGAACGGATAACTGGATTATCCATGCCGGAAATGCAATAGGTGGTTATGCGAACTTGTATTCCACGCCTCTTAGCGACGGCGCGGCGTCTTCCGGTACGGCGGATACGTCTTCCGAAGATTGGGTAGTTTATTATGCCGGACCGATTGCCGTAACCGATACGACGTGCGGCGGTAAAGGCGGAACAGCTGACTTTATTTATACTGTTTCCTATGATGAAAACAGCATTATTACCATTAACTATACGACGATTCTCGACGGCGAGGTATCCGGTAATGCTACGTATAGCATGAAAGTACCTGCAAACGTCTACGACGTATTGTTCTTCGGTGAAGAATGCGAGACGACGGTCACCGAGCTTTCAATCACGAAAGAATTCGAGATGACCAAACTTGAAAACGAAGGCGCGTTAGAAAAAACCGTTTATGCGGAAAATACGTATATCGACAGAACGGGTATTAACCTTATCGGTACCTATTCCAAGGGCGATCCCGCTACGATTACGGCGTATGCAATTTACGGCGAAACGGCAGACGGCGTAGCGACCCTTCTTACGAACGGCAGTACGCTTGTCAATCCCGTAACGGCTGAAATGACCAAGTTCTACATTTCGTTCGGCGGCAAGGAGATTGATCTTGGAACAATAACGGTTGTGCCTTCCTCCTTGAAGGGCGCTACCACCAGCTTCGATCTCACTTATAACGGCGTGCAGTTCGAAAACGGCAACGCAAGCTATGATTACGACGTGAACGCGAGCGGCAAGATCGCGCTCATCGGTTCCGGAACTGCCGATAGGCTCACTGCAGAGCAGCAAACGGCGCTCGGAACGAGCAACGAGTACTACTATGTGGCGTTCCACCTTTACGGTGAAGATTCCGAAAAACTTGCGGAAGAAGTCAAATGCTCCAATACTTCTGCGGTTGTTTGGTATAAAGATAACGGCGTTAATGTAATTCTTCCTGTTGATTCGTCCGTTCCTGCTTCTTTCACAATTACCGTAGGCTCCGACGTCACAGAAGAAACGGTTGTCAACGTCGATTTGAGCAAGGTGACGGTACCCGATTTCAGCGGTGTGGTCGTAAGTAACGACAGCACGCTCGATAAGGGCGGCAACGTCGAAGTTTGGTACTACGGTTACACGTTGTCTACGATTGACAACGTAACGGTTTATAACATAACCGGAGCAAAATACAGCGAACTTACGGCAGACGGCGGCTATACGTTTAAAGCAAGTGGCGTAAAGGCTTCCGCGAAATTCGAAGACAACATTCTCAAAGTCACTTATCAGCTTCCCGCGTTGCTTACGGCAACGGTTTCCAACCCGAATCTCTCCGTAGAATTCAGAGTATACGGAGCGGGCGGTTCGGCTACTTCTCCCGACGTTCTCACGTCGCTTACCTATAACCTGAAAGTAAGCGAAACGCCTGCGGACGGCTGGTACAAGGTGAGCGATACCGAATATCTCGTCGCTGCGGAAAGCGCCGGAACCACTACGCTTTCGGTTGTCGTATTGGAAGACAGCCGTCAGTTGAAGGGTACCGTTGAAGATCTGCTTCTCAACGTTCAGAATGAAATCGGCGAAGCTTACGACTTGTCCTTCTCGGTTGAGTCCGACGGCAAAGACGCGGCGAAGGCTGTGTTTACGTTTGAAAAGGTAAATACGCTCACGACCAACGCTCAAACGACAATCGGTATTGTTGGTTCGATTAACGACGATACGGACGGCGACTACGGCGCGGTTTACATGGTGAAACTGAACGTGACGACTGCGCTTGGTTTGAAACTGAGCGACGATAACGGCTTCTGCGTAGAGGTAGTGGATTCTGCAAGAGCTGCGAATAATAAGATTTATACGATTCTCAACTTTACGTCTAAGGGCATTAAGGAGATTACGGCAGATGTCAGTACAATGACGCCTGTGGGTATTGCCGGCGACTGCGTCTATGCCGCTACCGCTTATTATGTATATGAAAGCCTTGACTTTGCGTTTGCGAACACTACCGGTACGGCAGACGGTAAGCATAACTGGGTAGACGGCGTTTGCTCGATTTGCGGATCCAAACAGATTTCCGATGAAAAGAACACAGGAGTGACCGTTCAGGTAGACAACGCAACGGTAAGAGGCGTATCGGTTGGCTTTACTCTTGCCGCAGGCGTTATGGAAGTGGATGAGTCCGGAGATGAAGTTTGGACATATGCAGGAGACTGGGATTCCATTCTTTGTACGTCAGACAACATTGCAGTTTGTTTGGTGAACTTGGACTGCTACTGGCAGACAGAAGCCGGCGGCGTTGCGGTAAATTATCCTTCCACTTCGAACGCATATCCGAACGGCGGCGACGCTACCTATACGCTTTATAACGGCGCTACATGGGAGTGGTATAAATCGAAGACTGAAATTTATGTCACGATTACGGTAAGTCCTAGTACAGGTATCACATATTATAAGAACGGCGTGAAGGTTGTTAATTATCCCGCAAACGGCGTTTTGAACGACGGTTCAAGTATCGGCAATATGATTGATTATATCTTGAAAGCGGTCGAAGACGGTACTGCTGTGTTCAACCGCGCAGGGGACGATGTTTCCAACGTAACGCTTTACACCGCTGCGATTGCAGAGTCGAATGTTTATATGGAGTATATCAATGCCAGCGAGACCGAATTGTTTGGAAATACAATTCAGGTACACGAAGCGAGCTACTATGAAGTAACCGATACTACTGTCGTAAGCTGGGATTGGAATGGAACGACGACTCTTGATATTGCGGAAAATGATTTCCTTCTCATTTGGGAATATGATAACATCAACGATCCAACCGCAAGCCGCGATGTTGTTGTTGAATTTTATAATAGTTCCGAACTATATTTCGATTGCAACTTGAACGATGAGAAGGGTTGGGGACATGTCGATTATGAAACGGAAGCCGGCAGCGTTTGCAATCCTTGGGGTGGTTTGAAGACGAATAACGTCACATATTCTTATACAATAGACGGGGAAACGGTAGAAACCTTGCCTACGGAAGGCGCGTCGGACAAGAATTACTATGAAGGACACTATACGGTCACGATTCTGAGAGTCGGTACAACGCTCTATATTGAATGGGTAATTGAAACGACGTCCGGGTCTGTGTATACGGCAAATCTTACCATGGAAGGTTTCACAACGGAAGCTCTCACGGCGAAATTGTCCGGTAGCACCGACTGGTGCAGTAATTACACCGCTCTTTACGGAACTGTTACAGTAGCAGAAACAGTAGCAGAAGAAGAGTAATCTTTTGAACGAAAAAAGAATCCCGCGTTGCGGGATTCTTTTTTTGCTACTTTTAATCCGAGAACGCAAAGCGCGCGCCCCTACCGTCCCACGGGAACGGCAATTTCCTTGCCATTTTTCAATAACTGTGCTATACTGTTATTATGAAAGTCTACGCAATCAGCGATTTGCACCTTTCGGGCGCGACGAATAAACCGATGAACGTATTCGGCGCGGGTTGGGAAGGACATTTCGATAAAATCAAAGCCGACTGGCAGAGCAAAGTCGCGGACGGCGATATCGTGCTCGTCGGCGGCGACACCTCTTGGGGCATGTATCTCGACGAGGGTTTATACGACGTGCGTTCTCTCGCCCCCTTAAAAGGGCGCAAAGTATTCGTCCGCGGCAATCACGATTATTGGTGGAACGGGATTACCCGCGTCCGCGCGGGCGCGCCCGACGCCTCGTTTACCTTTTTACAGAACGATTGCGTTAAAATCGGAAAGTTTATCGTCGCCGGCTCGCGCGGCTGGACTTGCCCCGGAAGCATCGATTTTACCGAACACGATATGACGCTCTACCGCCGCGAGGGGGAACGCTTCAAGCTCTGCTTCAACGAGGTGAAAAAAGTGCGCGAAGCGGGCGATATTTTAATCGCGCTCATTCACTATCCCCCCATGAATTTCAAACAGGAGGATACCGTTTTCACACAGCTGTTCGAGGAAAACCGCGTGGATAAAGTCGTGTTCGGGCATCTCCACGGCGCAAGCTATTTTCCGTTAAGGTCGCAAAAGAACGGAATCGAATATTATCTCACTTCCTGCGACAAAACGCATTTTAAATTGACGGAAATATATTGAAAACGCTTTACTTTGTCTGCGTCTTGCGGTATAATACCGATAATCTTTAAGAGCGGTACCGTGATGCCGACAAGACGCATTGTTTGATTGGGAATTTTCGGGTCTTGCGGCATACGCCGCAGGATCTTTTCATTTTTTCGGAGGACAGAGCATGTCGGTTATCATGGACGGCGCGGGTATGAGACGGACGGTTACGCGCCTATCGCATGAAATTGTAGAGCGCAACGACGGAACGGAAAATCTCGTTCTCATCGGCGTGAAACGCGGCGGAGAAGTTGTCGCAAAACGAATTCAAGAGGAGATTTTCCGCTTCGAGGGCGTTTTGCTCCCTTGCGCGGGAATCGATATCGGAATGACGCGCGACGACCTTGTTTCCGCCTTTTTTGTGCCCGAAGCGCAAAAAAACGAGTTGGGGTTCGATATCGCGGGAAAAACCGTCGTCCTCTGCGACGACGTGCTCCACACGGGCAGAAGCGCGGCGGCGGGCGTGGAGGCGTTATTCCGCCTTGGGCGCGCGGAAAAAATACAGCTGCTCGTGCTCGTCGACCGCGGCGGCAGGGAAGTTCCCGTCCGCGCCGATTTTGTGGGAAAAAACGTGCCGACGGCGAAATCGGAATATGTGGAAGTATGTTTTACCGAGCTTGGCGCAAAGGAAGATTCGCTCTCAATCATCAAACGATAACGGGGTTTACCATGCTGAAACAGAAGGATATTTTAGGACTTTACGGGCTTTCCGCCGAGGAAATCGACGAAATTCTCACAACGGGCATGAGCATGAAGAAGCTGCTCCGCCAGAACATTAAAAGACTGCCGCATTTGCAGGGAAAATCGGTGACGACGCTGTTTTACGAGAACAGCACGCGCACGCGTTGCAGCTTCGAGCTTGCGGCAAAGTACATGGGCGCGCACGTCGTCAACATTACGGCGGCGTCCTCGTCCGTGCAGAAGGGCGAAACGCTCGTCGATACGGGTAAGACGCTCGACGCCATGAAAAACGACGTCATCGTTATCCGTCACCCTATGGGCGGCGCGCCCGCGCTGCTCGCCAAAACGGTGAAAGCGCACGTCGTCAACGCGGGCGACGGCATGAACGAACATCCCTCGCAGGCGCTTTTGGATATGCTCACCATGCGCGAGAACTTCGGCAAAATCGAGGGTCTGAAAGTGGCGATTTTGGGGGATATCCGTCATTCGCGCGTTGCGAAAAGCAATCTGTTCGGGCTTACCAAGCTCGGCGCGGAAGTGCGTTTATTCGCTCCCAAAACGCTTATGCCTACGGATATCGGCAAAATGGGCGCGCATATTGCAAAGAGCCGCGAAGAAGCCGTGGAGGGCGCGGACGTCGTAATGGGACTGCGCATACAGCTCGAACGCATGCACGGCGGGAACTTCCCCTCGCTCGGGGAATACGCCAAATATTACGGCGTGAACGAGGAGATCATGCGTTATGCGAAAAAAGGCGCGCTCGTCATGCACCCCGGTCCCGTCAACCGCGGCGTGGAGCTTACGAGCGAACTCATCGACGGCGATAGCAGCCGAATCGAAGAACAGGTGTTAAGCGGAATCGCCGTGCGAATGGCAATGCTCTTTTTACTCACGAAGGAGGAGATATCATGATTTTCAAACATGCGGACGTTGTAACGGCAGAGGGGGTGAAACGCCTCGATTTGCGCGCGGAGAACGGCGTGATTGCCGAAATTGCGCCCGAAATCGCGGGAGAGGGAACAGACCTGAACGGACTTACGGTCTTTCCCGGACTCATCGATATGCACGTGCATTTGCGCGAGCCGGGGTTCGAGCGTAAAGAGGATATTTTAAGCGGCAGCCGCGCCGCCGTCAAGGGCGGGTTCACGCAAATTTGCTGTATGCCCAATACCAATCCCGTCATCGATAATAAGGTCGTCGTCGCCTATATCAAAGCGCGCGAAAAAGAGGTGAATCTGTGTAAAATTCACCCCATCGGCGCGATTACCAAGGGACAGCAGGGGGAAGAACTCGCCGCAATCGGCGCGATGAAAGCGGCGGGCGCGGTCGCGCTTTCGGAAGACGGAAAGTCCGTTCTATCCACAAAAATCATGGCGAACGCTATGCAGTACGCCTCCGATTTCGGGTTGAAATGCCTTTGTCACTGCGAGGATAGCTCGCTTGTGGACGGCGGCGTTGTAAACGAGGGGTATTATTCCACGCTCACGGGGCTCAAAGGGAGTATCCGCGCGGCGGAAGACATCATCATCGCGCGCGAGATCTGTCTTGCGGAGAGTTTGCGTCTTCCCGTGCATATCTGCCACGTCTCCACTTACAGCGGCGTTGAGCTCATTCGCGAGGCGAAGGCGCGCGGCGTGCAAGTGACGGCTGAAACATGCCCGCACTATTTCACGCTCACCGACGAAGCGATCGCCTCTTTCGATACGTTTACCAAAGTCAATCCTCCGCTCAGAGAGGAAAAGGACAGGCTGGCGGTCATAGAGGGCTTGCGCGACGGCACGCTCGACTGTATTGTGACCGACCACGCGCCGCACCACGAGGACGATAAAAACGTGGAGTATAACCTCGCGGCGTTCGGCATCAGCGGATTGGAAACTTCTTTCGCGCTCTCCTATACTGGGCTGGTAAAATCGGGCGTTCTCACGCTTTCTCAGCTTGCGGAAAAGATGAGCTTGGCTCCCGCGCGCATTCTCGGACTCAACGGCGGGAAGATAGAAGTCGGCGCGCCTGCCGATTTCACGGCGGCAGATTTAAACGAGGAATGGACGATAAATCCCGCGCAGTTTGTTTCCAAGGGCAAAAACAGTCCGTTCGGCGGCAGAAAGGCGTTCGGACGGGTGAAGCTCACCGTCGTAGACGGCGAAATCAAATACGAGGAGAAATAATATGATTTTCGATTCACTGGCGGAAAGAATTATCGCATTGCAGAACCCGACTTGCGTAGGGCTGGATACTTCGTTCGACTATCTGCCCGACGAACTCAAAGCGGGCGTGACAGATTTTTGCGGCGCGGCAGACGCGATTTTACAGTTTAATCAACAAATTATCGATCACGTTTTCGATATCGTGCCTTCCGTCAAAGTGCAAATCGCCTATTACGAAGGCTACGGCACAGCGGGACTGAAAGCGTTCCGTCAAACGTGCGCATATGCGAAGGAGAAGGGGCTTATCGTGATAACCGACGCAAAGCGTAACGACATCGGCGCGACGGCTTCCCGCTATGCGCAGGCGTTTTTGGGGAGAACGGAGATAAACGACACGGAAAGCGAGGCGTTCCCAAGCGATATTCTCACCGTCAACGGCTATTTGGGCACGGACGGAATCGCGCCCTTTACCGACGAATGTAAACGGCGCGGCAAGGGAATCTTTGTGCTTGTGAAAACGAGCAATCCTTCTTCGGGGGAATTGCAGAATTTGAAGCTTGCCGACGGGCGCACCGTGTACGAGTGCATGGGCGACATGGTAGAACGTTGGGGCGAAGATACAATCGGGGAATACGGTTATTCGTCGGTCGGCGCGGTCGTGGGGGCGACTTATCCCGAAGAGGCGAAAATTTTGCGCGCAAGACTTCCGCATACGTTTTTCCTCGTGCCCGGGTACGGCGCGCAGGGCGCGAACGCGGAAATGCTCAAAAACTGTTTCGACGGGCGGGGTTTGGGCGGCGTCGTCAACAATTCGCGCGGTATTTTGTGCGCTTATAAAAAACGCGGCGGAAGTTACTACGAGGCGGCGCGGGAGGCGTGTCTCGATATGAAGGCGGATTTACAGTCGGTATTGGGGGAGATATGCGCGAAATAACCGCGACGGTCGTCGAAAATAAATGTATTGCAGATCAAATTTACGCGCTCACGTTTGCTTGCGGGGAAAAAATTCCCGTGCGCGCGGGGCAGTTCGTCATGCCGGGCGTAAAGGGCTTTTCTCTGCGCCGTCCTATTGCGGTTTGCATGACGGAAGGGGAGAACGTGACCGTCTGTTATCGCGTGAAGGGCGGCGGCACGCGCGTTTTGAGCGAGTTAAAAGCGGGGGAACTTCTTTCCGTACTCTTGCCGCTCGGCAACGGATTCTTCCTGAAAGAGGAGGAAAAACGCGTCGCCGTCGTGGGTGGCGGCGTGGGGATATTTCCGCTTATTTCCGTGATACGACAGTACGCCGAGACGAAACAGATTTTCTCGTACATGGGATTCCGCAACAGAGCGGCGCTTTGCATGGTGCAAGAGCTGCAAAAGAGCGCGTCTTTGACGCTTGCCTCGGACGACGGTAGCTTCGGCTTCCACGGTACTGCGGTGCAGGCGTTTATGCAGGATTTTGATAAAGTCAAGCCCGACGTCGTCGTTGCGTGCGGACCGACTCCCATGCTCCGCGCCTTAAAAGAGGCGGCAGCGGGTAAGAACGTACCCGTTTACGTCTCTTTAGAAGAGCGCATGGGCTGCGGAATCGGCGCGTGTCTCGTATGCGTTTGCGAAAAGACGGACGGCGCGCACGCAAGAGTGTGCAAGGACGGTCCCGTATTCGAAATAGGAAAGGTAAATCTATAATGGCGAATTTGACGGTTGATTTATGCGGAGTAGAATTGAAAAACCCCGTGATTCCCGCGTCGGGAACGTTCGGGTTCGGGCGGGAATTTAACGAGCTTTACGATATTTCCGTCTTAGGCGGCGTGGCGACAAAGGGACTTACGCTCTTGCCCCGTCTCGGCAATCCCACCCCGAGAATTGCAGAGAGCCGTTCGGTGATTTTGAACGCCGTGGGCTTGCAAAATCCCGGGGTAGAATCGTTTATACAAAACGATCTTGCATGGCTGAAAAGCAAAACGCGCGTCATTGCCAACGTCGCGGGGAATACCCTCGAAGATTACGGCGCAATTTGCGCGAAATTAGACGGGAAGGTTGATTTCATCGAACTGAATATCTCCTGTCCCAATGTGAAATGCGGCGGCATGGCGCTCGGGATTAAGCCCGAAAATATTTTAGAAGTCACGCGTCTTGCAAAGAAAAATTTAAAGCAGACGCCGCTTATCGTGAAACTTTCGCCCAATGTGGAAAGCATTGCGCGCAATGCGCGGGCGGCGGAAGCGGGCGGCGCGGACTGTCTTTCGCTTGTCAACACGTTTACGGGTATGGCGATCGATATCGAAAGACGCAAACCGATTCTCGCCAACGTGACGGGCGGCGTTTCGGGCGCGGGAATCAAGCCGATCGCAGTGCGCATGGTGTATGAGGCAAGCCGCGCGGTCAAAATTCCCGTCGTCGGCATGGGCGGGATCACCTGCGCGGAGGATGCGATTGAATTTTTATTGGCGGGCGCAAGCGCGGTGCAGGTGGGCACGCAGAATTTTACCGATCCGCTTGCCTGTCCCAAAATTATTGAGGGATTAAACGCTTGGTGCGACAGGCACGGCGTAAAACGCATTTCCGAACTGACGGGCGCGTTGAAAATAAATTGAAAGGAGAAAATATGCTCAATTACAAACAGCGGTTTATTCAATTCATGGTGGAAAACGAAGCGCTGCTCTTTGGCGATTTCACGTTAAAGAGCGGGCGGAAAGCTCCCTATTTCATCAACGCGGGAAAATACCGCACGGGCGCGCAGATTGCACAACTCGGCGAGTATTACGCGGAATGCTATCTCGACCACGGGGTAGAGGCGCAAACGCTCATGGGACCCGCATATAAGGGAATCCCGCTTGCCGTTTCTACGGCGATCGCGCTCGCCAAAAATCACGGCGTGGACGTAGGATTCTGTTTTGACCGCAAAGAGGCGAAGGATCACGGCGAAGGCGGGTTATTCGTCGGACAAACGTTAAACGACGGCGACAGAATCGCGATCATCGAAGACGTTATGACCTCGGGCAAAGCGCTCAGGGAAGTTCTTCCCAAAATCAAACAGGAAGCAAACGTCAACGTGTGCGCGATGATCATCTCGGTAGACCGTCAGGAAAAGGGCGCAGGTGAAAAATCGGCGGTGCAGGAAGCGTACGACGAATTCGGCGTAAAAGTGTATTCTATCGTCACGATGCAGGATATCATCGAAACCATCGAAGACGGCGTGATCGGCGGCAGAGAGTATTTGCAAGCGATGAAAGAGTACCGCAAGCAATACGGCGCATAACATGAACGTCTATCTCGATTACGCGGCGACGACGCCGCTCGATAAGGATGTACTGGAAAAAATGTTGCCGCTCATGCGGGACAATTTCGGCAATCCCGATTCGTTGCATTCGTTCGGGCGCAACGCGGCGTATGCCGTCACGCAGGCGCGGGATTCGGTTGCCCGCGCGCTCGGCGTTCGACCGAATGAAATTTATTTTACTTCGGGCGGAACGGAAGCGGATAATTGGGCGGTGCGCTCGCTCGCGCAGGGACGGCATGCCGTTCTTTCCGATATCGAACATCAGGCGGTTCTCTCTGCGGCGCGGCTGCGCGGCAATATTTGTTTCGCGCATAGCAATCAAGACGGAATCGTTACGGCAAGCGCGGTAGAAGGGGCGCTCACGCCCGAAACGGGATTAGTCTGCGTAATGGCGGTGAATAACGAGACGGGCTGTATCCAGCCCATTGAAGAGATTTCCGCGCTCTGTAAAGAAAGGGGGATCTTGCTCTTTTCCGATTGCGTGCAGGCGGCGACTTCGCAGGATTTAAAACGCCTTTGCGCATTGTGCGATTGCGTCTCCCTTTCGGGGCATAAATTATACGGACCAAAGGGCGTGGGCGTTCTCGTCGTAAAAAAAGGCGTGAAAATAACTCCGCTCATTGCAGGCGGCGAGCAGGAGCGGGGACTTCGCGGCGGAACGCTCAATCCCGCGGCAATCGTCGGGTTTGCCGCCGCGCTCGAAAAGGCGCAAACAGAGCGGGAAGCGTTCTGCGCGCATACGGCGCGGTTGCGCGATGCGTTCGAAGAAGAAATTTTCAGCGCGCTCAAAGAGCGCGTCAAACGGGACGGGATCAACCGCGCGCCGAATATATCCCATCTCACGTTCCAACGGGGCGGCGAGGCGTTTTTGAACAAACTTGATTTATGCGGCGTCGCCTGTTCGGGCGGGGCGGCTTGCTCGGCGCACGCGGCGCTTCCCTCGCACGTGATGCTCGCCATGGGGCGTTCCGAGGAGGAGGCAAAGCGCGGCGTCCGCTTTTCTTTCGGCAAGAACACTGCGGAGAAAGAAGTTTTATTCGCAGTGGAACAAATTATCAAGTGCGCGCGCATTTGAGGTGGCGGTCAAGCGATCGTGTAAGCGGCGAAATAAAGAAAGTGAAAATATGTGGCGGTAGGCTGCCTTTGCGTGGGCGTACTGTCTGCAATCGCGGCGTGCGTTGCGTTTTATCGCAGGCGCAATCTGCTGTCCTATGCGTGAATTTTCTGCGGAAAAACCTTTATTATATGAAAAACTCACTCTGTCGTGTGAATTCGACAGAGGTTTTTTCTTCTAAACGGGGGATTTACGGCATAAATTATTGCACAAACAAAATCAAGAGGTGTGGTTATGAATGAAGAACTCGATTATGCCGAGATGTTGGAAATTCCCGTCGAGACGGTGACAGTCAACCGCAAAGAGCGCAAAAAACGCAAAGACGAGCCCGATTTGCAGGAACAGCTGGTAAACGAAGTCAACGAGCGCATGGACGCCGCCGAAGATCCCGCTTATGCCGAAAGTACGCCCATTGCGCGGGAAACGCGGTTGGAAGGGCGCAGACAGCGCGTATCCCGCATGGTCATTGTCGGCGAATTTATCGCCGTATGCGCGCTTTGCGCGACGATTTTCCTCACGAATATCTTTATGACGGACAGCGCTATCAATACGTTCGTCCGCGGACTCTTTCAGGGGAGCGCTGCGTCGACGACGGATACGCGCGTCTATACCGACTTTCAGCTATCTTCCCTTTTCAACGATACGGTGAATACCGAGATCGCAGTATCTTCCGCAGGCGTTCTGTCCTTTACGGCAAAATGCAACGTTTATTCCCCCTGCGACGGCTCTCTCGTGTCCGTAAACGGCAACGCGGAGACGGGCTATACGGTAGAAATCAAGCATTCCGATACGTTCTCTACCATCATGAGCGGACTCGACACGGTCTATCTGAGCAAAGGGGATGAAGTAAAGGCGAATCTCCCGTTCGGATATTCGGACGGAGAGGGGGAAGTGCGCGTCATGTTCTATTCGGACGGGTCGCTCATTTCCAACTGTTCCGTAAACGGCACGTCGCTTTCTTGGAGCTAAAACGAAGCTGAAACTGCGCATTCATCCGCTATTTTTTCTCCTCGGCGTGCTATCGGCTCTCACGGGAGATCTGCTGTTGTTCCTTTCGGCAACCGCCGCCGCCTTAGAGCATGAATGCGCCCACGCGTTTGTCGCGCGGCGGGAGGGCTTTGTTCTCAATCAAATCGTGCTCATGCCGTACGGCGCGGTCATAGCGGGCGACATCGAGGGGATTTCTCCCAAACAGGAGCTTGGCGTGCTGATAGCGGGACCGCTCTGTAACGCGTTCACGGCGCTCGGATTCGTCGCGCTTTGGTGGCTGTATCCCGAAACCTATCCCTATACCGACGTCGCCGCCTATATTTCCCTTTCGCTCTTTCTCGTCAACCTGCTCCCCGCCTATCCTTTGGACGGCGGGCGCATTCTGCGGCTTGCGCTGCGCCCGCTCGGGGAGGCGCGCGCCCGTCTCGTCTGCCGAATCGTCTCACTTAGCGTGGCGGCGGGAATTGCGGGGTATTTTCTCTATACCTGTTTTTCTTCCCCCGCATGGAGCGCGCTCGCCTTTTCCGTCTGCGTGGCGGCGGGAAGTTTCGGCGGCGGCTCTTACAAACGGGTTGCGTTTTCGCACAAAAAGAGGTTTTCCCGTGGCGTGGAAGAAAAACGCATTGCTATTTCCGTCGACTGTACCTTGCAGTACGCGCTGCGCTATCTCCGCGAGGACAGATATCTCGTGTTCGTTTTGTTCGACGGCGAAGAGTTTTTCGGAGAGTTGCCCGAGGAAGAGTTCCTTAGGGAAGTGGAACGGGGAAGTCTTAACAGGAGATTGCGGGATTCTCTTTTTGAAGAATAAAAAAGAGTTGAAAAAAACGGTAAGATATGATACAATAACTATCAATAAAAAACTTCAAATGAGCTCAAACAGAAGAATGATAAAAAAGGAATGGTTTTTCGACCGTTTCTGCGGGGTACAAATCGTCGTATATGCAGAAAACGGTAAAATTGTAGAAGTCGGTCTTGAAGATGAGCGGGACGGAGACGTCGTCGGCAATATTTATAAAGGCAGAGTTACAAACGTTGTTCACGGTATGCAGGCGGCGTTCGTCTCTTGCGGCATGGAACGCAATTGTTATTTGCCTCTCGACGAGGGTACGTCGCGCTTTTCTTTATATGACGGAGAGGGAAATGTAAGTGAAACTCTATCGCTGAACGAAGGGGACGAGATTCTTGTGCAGGCGGTTAAGCCCGCCCGCGGGAATAAGGGCGCAAAAGTTTCGTCCAACCTTTCTTTTGTCGGGAAAAACCTCATTTATCTACCTAAGACCGATTTTTTGGGTATTTCCCGAAAGATTACCGACGAAGTAATCCGCGAGGCGCTTTTGAAAGAAGCGGGAAAATTCCGCGAGGGGGGAGAGGGGTTCATCGTTCGTACGGCGGCGCAGAACGCAACCAAACGGCAGTTAAAGACGGAATCGGAGTATCTCAAACGCATGTACCGTTCCGTTTTGGAGACGGCGCAGACGGCGCCCGTCGGCACAGCGGTATATCGTGAATACGATCTTCCGATCAAAGTTATGCGCGACAGTCTTGGAGACGGCGTGAGCCGTTTGATCGTAGGCGACGACGAATTATATGAAAAATTGTTACAGCTTGTCAGATTGCGTTCCGATCTCGGCGAAAAAAAAATCGTGCATTATACCGGCGAGCGAAGTATGTTTGCGCATTTCAAACTCAACGAGCAGGTTCTTGAACTGGCAAGTACGCAAATAAAACTTGATAACGGCGCTTACCTTGTGATCGATCATACCGAGGCAATGACGGTATTTGATGTAAATACGGGCAAATATACAGGCGAGTTTGACTTAGAGAGCACGGTTTTCGAGACCAATTTGCTGGCGGCGCGGGAGATCGCACGGCAGGTGCGGTTGAGAAACATAGGAGGAATCGTTGCCGTCGATTTCATAGATATGGCGGAAGAGACGCATCGTCAGGCGGTTGGAGAAGAATTGGAGCGGGCGCTTTTTCGGGATAGGGCAAAGAGCAGAGTATTGCCCATGAGCGATCTTTGCGTTACGCTGTTTACGCGGAAACGTATCAACCGCGAACTTTCTTCTTTCTTGCTCAAGCCCTGTCCCCATTGCACAAGGCAAGGCTATGTCCTTTCCGATCAGTATATGGCAATGCGCATCCGTAGCGCGATTCTCGATTATTTTGCCGACGGATACAATGCCGTCGTCATTGAGCTCAACCGTTCTTTAATGCAATATATTCTCTCCGAGCGGTGTTTTGCTACTGAATCGGCAGGGGTATGGAAGCAAAAGCGCATTTATATGGTTCCGCATTCCACATGGCATGAGGAGCGGTTCGAAATTCGCGGGGACAATAACCGGGTTCTCACATTGCCCGATGATGCGCAGATTTTATATTAGGAATACATAACCGCCGCCCGAAATCGGGCGGCGATTTTCAAAGAAAATATTATGCGATCAAACTTTTCCAACTATTTTCAAACTCCTCTTCCTTTTTGACGAGTTCTTCGATGAGCGAGCGGATATCTTGATCGGCATTATCGTCGCTCATATCGGCGAGCGTGCTTTTTAGGGAAGTGATACCCATCACCGTCCCCTGCGTCATCATTTCGGCTATATGCGCGCGGGAATTATCCGTCATTGTATTCATTTTGATGCTCGACCACATCATGGCTTTTTTGATAGGACCCGGATTTTTTAGTTCGATTCCCTTATCTTTGGCGAGAATCGCCGCCTTACCGCCGATTTTTTCATATTCTTCATGTTGGCGCATAAGTTCTTCACGCACGTCAGAATCTTCCGCTTCGGGTAGAATATCCGAAATGGATTGCAGCGCCAGCTGGCTGTTGCGGTAAATTTCCGCAAGAACTTCTTCACTTTTTTTAATGTCCATACGATCTCCTTTATCTACCATCAGATTACCCAAAATTGCAAAAAAGTATACAAAATCTTGCAAAAACCGCTTGACAATTACTTGCGGCTGTGATAGATTGTAATATGAGCCGCTAAGGACGGGTATCCAAGCGCTTTGAAACAGAAGCCGCCTAAGCAACTTGCGAGACTGGGGAGAGGAGGTAAAAACAGTGTACGCAATCATCGAAAACGGCAATAAGCAGTATAAGGTTTCCGAAGGAGACGTGCTCAAAGTAGAGAAATTGAGCGCGGAAGTCGGAGCGGAAGTTTCTTTCAATGTGCTTATGGTAGCGGATGAAAACGGCGTTAAAGTAGGGAAAGACGTTGAATCTGCAAAAGTGACCGCAACCGTTCAGGCACAGGACAAGTACAAGAAGATTATCGTCTTTAAGTACAAAGCGAAGAAAAATGAACGCAAAAAGCAAGGTCACCGTCAACCGTTTACTGCGGTAAAAATCGAGAAGATCTCTGTTTAACCGCATGGGCAGGGAATGCCCGAATTTAAATCTATTAAGGAGAATAAAGACATGATATTCATCAGTTTATTCGCTCATAAAAAGGGTACGGGGTCCTCCCACAACGGCAGAGACTCTAACGCAAAGCGTCTTGGCGTAAAGAGGCAGGACGGTCAGAACGTGCTCGCGGGCAGCATTCTCGTGCGCCAGCGCGGAACGAAAATCCACCCCGGAAACAACGTCGGTATCGGCGGAGATGATACTCTCTTTGCACTCAAAGACGGCGTGGTGAAATATGAGCGCTTGGGAAGAGACAAAAAACAAGTCAGCGTTTATTAAAAATAAGCTATATGCACTTCGGTCGCAATTTGCGATCACGGTGCATATTTTTTTTTACGGAATCGAGAAAATTATTTTTAACAGGAGAGAAAATTATGAAAATATCGAAAATTTTATTACTGTTTTTTACAGTCGGTCTACTATCGGTAAGTACAATCTCTATGACGGCGTGCGTTCAAGGCAAGCAAGGGGAGCAGGGACTTTCGGCTTATGATATTTGGCTCGGTTGCGGGAATGTTGGGACAACGGAAGACTTTCTTGCTTCATTAAAAGGAGAGCAGGGAGAAAAAGGAGAAACCGGCGAGCAGGGAGAGCAGGGAGAAAAAGGAGAAACCGGCGAGCAAGGTGAGCAAGGAGAAAAAGGAGAAACCGGCGAGCAAGGAGAGCAGGGAGAAAAAGGAGAAACCGGCGAGCAAGGAGAGCAGGGAGAAAAAGGAGAAACCG
>CAZFPP010000015.1:0-10622 GCA_964521125.1 uncultured Clostridia bacterium | reverse complement strand
TTCTTGCTTCATTAAAAGGAGAGCAGGGAGAAAAAGGAGAAACCGGCGAGCAGGGCGAGCAAGGAGAGCAGGGCGAGCAAGGCGAGCAAGGTGAGCAGGGAGAAAAGGGAGATACCGGCGAACAAGGCTCTACAATTATCGTTTGCGAACATAGCTTGTCCGATTTGTATATTTTGGTTTCTCCTACAACGGAAAAAACGGGGCTGGGAATCAGATATTGTATCAATTGTTTTCAAGTGATTGCCGAAGTTCTGCCAACCGAAACGGATGGTGAGGAAGAAGATCCCGAAGAAAATAATGAGAACGAAGGAGAGGGGGACGGCGCCTTTATCGTATCGGGACAATCGGTCGTGGTTGTTCCTATGAAAGAGCTTTCCGGCGGGGATAATCCAAATGGTTGTAATTATTTTTATTATCGAGGAATAGCGGGGAAACAGTATTCCGTAACGATTGTCGGCGGGACGAGTGATATCAAATTTTCAGGTTGGTCGTCTGAGTTCACAGCGGACTCCGATGGTATCGTAGAGATCATCATTCTCAATTATTCAGAGACAAACGAGACGGTGACTTTAATTATAGAAGAACTTTGATGCAAAAAAACAACCGCTGCCGCGGTTGTTTCCAATACTTTTATTTAAGCGTTTAAATTTTTTAAAACACTATCGGGCGCCTGTTCATAGCGTGCGAACGTTTCCGAGAATTTGCCTCTTCCCTGCGTCATCGAACGCAGCGACGTCGCATAGGTGAGAACTTCCGCTTTGGGAGCCTCGGCGGTAATAATCTGCATGCCGTCCTGTGCGTCCATTCCCATGATTCTGCCTCTTCTCGTGTTCAAATCGCCCATAACGTCGCCGACGTATTGTTCGGGCACGGCGATTTTCAACCGGGAAATGGGTTCCAACAGAACGGGAGAAGCGTTCTTCATGCCTTCCTTGAACGCAAGTTCCGCGGCCGCTTTGAACGCCGCTTCCGAGGAATCCACGGGGTGGTAACTTCCGTCATACAATACGGCTTTCAGTCGAATAACGGGGTATCCTGCGAGTACACCGTGCGCAAGGCATTCAGTGATTCCCTTTTCTACGGCGGGGATATATTGCTTGGGCACTGTGCCGCCGACGACTTCTTCGGCGAATTCAAAGTCTTTCTCTGTCGGTTCGAAGCGCATTTTACAGTGACCGTATTGTCCGTGCCCGCCCGTTTGTTTTTTATACTTTCCTTCGGCGTTTGACTTTCCGCGGATCGTCTCTTTATAAGCGATCGCGGGAGAGCGAAGCTCCGCTTCCGCGCCGAATTTGGCTTTGAGTTTTTTCTGAATGACGTCGAGATGGATTTCGCCCTGTCCGCCCGCAAGCGTTTCGCCCGTATCCGGATCTTTCACGACGGCAAAGCTCTTATCTTCTTCGGTGAGGCGGGCAAGCCCCGTGAATACCTTATCTTCCGTGCCGCGCACTTTGGCATAGACCGCCATATAGAGAGCGGGTTTGGGGAAGGGGATTGCGTCGAACTTCACGGGCGCGTTCTCGTCGCAGAGAGTGTCGCCTGTGCCCGTATTCGTCAGTTTATTTACCGCGCCGATATCTCCCGCGCCCAGCTCCGAAACGGGCGTTTGCTTCTTTCCGCTCACAAGATAGATGGTGTTGATTCTCTCTTGCGCTCCCGTGTTGGGGTTGAGTACCGTCATGCCCGTTTTTAAAACGCCGCGGCATACGCGCAGATAATTGAGTTTTCCCACAAAGGGATCGACCGCCGTCTTAAACACCTGTGCGGCGAAAGGCTTATCTTCTTCACAGGAAATACTCACAACGGTATCTTTTAAAAGATCGGTTGCGGGAATCGCGCCGCGCTCCGCCGCTTCGGGCAAATATTTCACGATTTCGTTCATCAGGTTGATGACGCCTTTATTTTGGATCGCGCTTCCCGCCATAACGGGAATTAAATTGATATTATAAATTCCCTTGCGGATTCCGTGAATCATATCCTCGCGGGAAAGGAACCCGTTCTCGAAATATTTTTCGAGAAGAGCATCGTCGTTTTCCGCAGCAGATTCCGTTAAGGAGGATTGCATTGCTTCCAAATCCCGATGATAGTCCTCGGGGACGGGAATTTCCTCGGGACCAACGTTTGTAAACCGGAACGCTTTCCCCGTAAGGGCGTTCACGATACCGGACATCTTATTTCCTTCCATTATAGGAATCTGAATGGGTGCGATTTTATTTTTGTATTTTTCGCGTAAAGCGCGCACAGTACCCGTATAATCGGCGTTATCTTTGTCCATTCCGTTGATAAAGATGATAAGCGGTTTTTTAATGCGAAGACAGTGAGCGATAGCTTTTTCCGCGCCAACGGTTACCGTGCCGTTTGCGCCCATTACAACGATTGCCGCGCCGCAGGCGCTCATAGCTTCGTTAAATTCGCCCTCGAAATCATAAAATCCGGGCACGTCGAGTAGGTTGATCTTGGCGTCTTGCCAGGTGGTATATGCTGCGGAAAGAGAAACGGACATTTTTCGTGAGATTTCCTGCTCATCGAAATCGGAAACGGTCGTACCGAGATCAGTCTTGCCCATGCGCTCAATCGAGCCTCCGTTGAAAAGGATTGCCTCGCACAAAGTCGTTTTTCCCTCGCCGCTGTGTCCGACGATCGCAATGTTGCGGATATTGTTTGCCGATACGCTCATAAAGTAGTCCCCTTATTGAAAAATTGCGGTCGTTTTTGCATATTGCAAGAAATCGCCGTCTCTTTCATTATACCGCTATTTTTCGAAAAATCAAGAGGGGAAAAGAAAAATAATTGTTTTTTTCGTAAATAATTCGCATTTTATTGTTTCAAACGAAAACAAAAGGAATGCGTTTATCTTGACATAATTGAATATTTGTAATATAATGAACGAAAAGGTGGGATGATGAAAAGAATACAAATGACGGCGTTGATGGTTTCGGTTATATGGGCGATTTGTCTGTTTGCGTCGTGCGCGCCGACGGTGTCGCTCACTCATTATAATGCGGTTCCGGCTACCTGTACGGAAGCGGGAAACATAGAATTTTGGCAGGATAACGCAGGAGCTTGCTTTGCCGATGATCAGGCAATGCAGCCCGTAGATCCGGTTATTTCCGCGTTAGGGCATGATTATGAGTTATACAAAGTGGTTGGCGCGTCGATCTGCACCGAAGAAGGTAAGAGAATTAAAAAGTGCCGGCGCTGCGGCGATATCTCTGAAGAAGAAATTGCTCCGTCGGAACACACATTTTATGCCTATCAGGTAACGGTTCCCGCCACTTGTACGGAGGACGGACAAGAACAGCGTGTTTGCGCTGTTTGCAATATTGTAGAAAAGCGTACTATTCCCGCCTCAGGTCACTTGTTCGGTACGGATAACATCTGCAGTGTTTGTTCGTTTGAAATTGTTCCTACGGAAGGACTTGTCTACAATATGACGGATTCGAACGGAGTTTCCGGTTATACCGTGACGGGCGGCGAAGCGAATACGAAAGAGATAGTGATTGCAAAATATTTCAACGGATTGCCAATCGTCGGGGTAGAAAACGGCGCGTTTTTTGAACAAACCGAGCTGCGCTCGGTAAATATTTATGCCGATCTTACATTTATCGGGCAAAGCGCGTTTCGTGATTGTATATCGTTGAGAGCGGTTGCGATTCCCGATAGCGTACAAATCATCGGCGCTTATGCCTTTTACGCCTGTACCGATCTGAAGCAATTGCATATCGGGAGCGGAGTCACGGAAATCGGGCAGTCTGCATTCTTTGCCTGTTATTCTCTTAGGGAAATTACCGTCTCTGAAGAGAATTCCGTATATCGCGCGGAGGGTAATTGTCTTCTGGAAAATGAAACGCTCATTTTAGGTAGCAACTCGGCGCAAATACCTTCGTATACGACAAAAATAGGCATGTATGCTTTTTATGGAATGGAAAGCTTGAAAAAGGTTACTCTGCCTTCCGGTATTACGGAGATTGCAGCCTTTGCTTTTTATGACTGCATCGGCTTATCAACGATTATTTATGAGGGGACAACGGCTCAATGGGGGACGGTCGAATTGGGAAAATCGTGGTGTAACGGAGAGGAAGTTATGATACGTTGTCTTGACGGAGATATTTCCGTTGCAGAGTGCGCCTATTAAAGAAGGCATACCGCCGAATTCCGCCAGGCGTACTGTGTTTGAATCGATCCGTTTCAATGCGACCGATTACCGCTCCATTCAAGTTTCACAGTCATATTTTAAACATATTTCAAATCACCGTTATTCCTTAAGCCGAACAATTCCGACGCCGTCGAAACCCGTAAATAGGACGGAGAAAGAGCGCAAAATCCGGTTATTTCGGCTTTTTTGACGCAAAAAAAGACTCCGTTATTCACGAAGTCTTTGAATTTCTTTTCGGGTTTCAAACCGGCTGCGCGACGGAAATTTCCGTACTCTCTGCGACGGTCGAGCTTGTACCTTCTTATAGGCGTGACTCAGTCCGCTTTAAAGGGCAGGAGCGCTGCCACGCGTGCGCGCTTGATAGCTACGGCAAGCTCTCTTTGGTGCTTTGCGCAAGTACCCGTCATTCTGCGGGGGAGAATTTTCCCTCCTTCCGCGATGTACTTCCTCAGTTTGCCCGTATCTTTATAATCGATGCTCGTTGCCTTCTCTTGGCAGAACAGGCAGACCTTTTTGAAGTTTTGCTTTTTAAACCCTTTTTTTGCGGGGCGTTCTCTGCCCTCTCTGGGTTCTCTGCCTTCCGTTTTTTCCTCGGTAGAATCATTCTCCGCGATTTCCGCAGGCGCCGTCTCGGTTTCTTCCGCTGTTTCAGCGGTTTCGACGTTTTCGTTTTCTTCCATGATCGTCTCCTTATAATTTGATTGTTTTTCCCGCTATTTTATCAAAACGGGATGTCTCCGTCGTCGTCAAACGATTGGAGCGCAGGTTTTTTGCGGGCAGGTGCGTTTCCTGCGGGGGATGGAGCGGGCGCATCATAAAAATCGTCGCCCGAAGTTGCGGTTTTGCTCGTGAGGAATTCTACATCCTGCGCAATTACGTCTACCGCGGTGCGGCGCACGCCCTGATTGTCGTCATAAGTACGCAACTGAATGCTGCCCGACACGGCGACTTTATTTCCCTTTTTGGTGTATTTGGCGACGGTATCGGCAAGTCCGCGCCACGCAGTGACGTTAAAGAAATCCGTTTGTCTCTCTCCGTCCGGAGAGGAATAAGATCTGTTCACGGCAATGGAAAAATGGCATACGCTCACGCCGCTTGCAGTTTCCGTCAGCTCCGGATCGCGCGTCAAGTTCCCAATCAAAAACACCTTGTTCATAATTACCCTCGCTTAATATTCCGTTAGTTTACTTTTGTGATTACGCGCCGCAAAACATCGCTCGAAATTCCCGCAATACGGTCGAGCTCTTTTACGGTAACTCCCTCGGCAACAAACGTCAAAAGCGTATAGAACGCTTCAGACTTGAAGTTGACGGGATAGCTCGTCTTTTTTACGCCCCATTTATCGAGGGATTCGACGGCTCCGCCCATGGAAGTTACGATATCGGCATATTTTTTCAGTTCCGCCTCTCTCGCCTCTTCCGTCAACTCGCTGTTGAGAAGGATGAGCATTTCGTATTTTTGCATATTTTTCACCTCCCGGTCTTTACGGCGTACCTTTTCGGCACGCAAGGTTCTTGTTTGTCTATTTTACTATATTTGTCGGAACAAGTCAACGGTTTTTTCCGTCGCTTATAGAAAAATTGCAAAAATTCCCGCAGTTTATTTGCGTAAAACATAAAAAACGCCGACGCCGTTAAGTTCGTATTCTCCCGTCTCTTCGGCGAGGAAGATTTCCCCCGCGGCAAAAGGCGTTTCTCCCCGCGACCACTTGAAACGCCCGTTTCCGTCAACGATTTTAATGAAATCGCGGGAGTGCGTAAACAGCTTATATCTGCCTCCGCTTTTGATTTCAAGCAAATTGCCGCACGCGCGCATTTCGCCGCCCTGTACTTTTACAGGTTCGGAAAAGGCTTCTGCGCAGTTGAAATTCTCGGCGCAATCCGTAAGTTTTACGAGTTTTTTCATTCGTCGTCTCCTTTGGGAAGCGTAGACGGCTGAGGCGTAACGGAGCGGAAACTTTCAAGTTGCCGTCCGATGGTGTTCGTCCGCTTTGCGGCGCCGTCTACGGCATCCTGCGCTTCCTGTAATTTTCGTTTGGTTTTCTCCAATCCTTCGGCGAATTTTGCGAAATCGATGCGGAATTGTTCCAACATATTGGCAAGTTCGCCCGACCGTTTTTCGATTGCCGCGGTGCGGAATCCTGTTTGCAGAGCGGAAAGCAACGCGGCAAAGTTTGTGGGTCCGCTTACCATGATACGGCGCGTACGAAGGAAATCGGCAAGTCCCGAAAGTTTGAGCACTTCGGCATAGAGCGATTCCGAGGGGAGATACATGACGGCGAAATCCGTTGTTGTCGGCGGAAGGATATATTTTCGGGAAATGCTCTCCGCTTGCAATTTCACTGCGCGTTCCAGCTCTTTGCGCGCCCGTTCTTCGCCGTCGCGGTCGCCGCGCTCGCTCGCTTCGCACAACCGTTCGAAACATTCCACGGGGAATTTGCTGTCTACGGGAAGGTAGGTATATCCGTCCTTTGCGGGCAGTAGCACGGCAAAATCGACAAGGGAATTATCGAGGGGATTGAGTTTAACGTTACGGCGGTACTGTTCGGGCGAGAGCATCTGTTCAAGCAAAGAATTCAGCTGCGCCTCGCCCCAGGTTCCGCGTAGTTTCACATTGGTGAACACGCGTTTGATATCGGCAACGTTATCTGAAAGGCTTTTCATTTCGCCCACGCTGCGGTACATATTTTCCAGTCGTTCGGAAATCCGCGCGTAATTTTCGGAGAGTTTTCCGTCGAGAGAGTTCGTCAGTCTGTCGTCTACCGTACGGCGGATGATTTCCAAATTGTGTGCGTTCGATTCTACGATATATTTTATATCGTCCGTCAAGCGGTTTTGGATGTTGGCAAGGCGGGCTTCCGTCGAACGGCTTAAACTTTCCGTTGAACGCGCGTTGAATTCGGCAAGGTTGTCGATATTTTCCGTTTTTTGTTCGAGACGGCGCAAAGTTTCCCTGATTTCCTTATTTTCGGGCGCGCCGTTTCCCATCCGCTTGGATAAGACGACGATAAGCAAAACGATACAGACGATATTTAAGATGATAGAAACGATCAATAGGGTGGTTTGCATTTATTTCTCCGTGAAATGTCTTTTTGCGTAAGATACGAGGGACTGTTTTTCATTGCGCGCGCCGTTTTCCGCGCAATAGAGCAGAAGTTCATTCAGAGCGCGCCCCGTGTTCTGCGGCTCGATTCCCGCCGCTTGCAGTTCTAAGCCGTTTACGGCGAGCTCTTTGAGTTCGCGCGGCGCGCCTTCCTGTTCCATTTTCAAAAGAATCTTTTCCCATTTCAAAACGGCGGGCGCAGGGGCGAGGTCGTCCTTGCAGGCGGAAAAGTCTGCTTGTTTTAAGCGGAACAGCTTGGGCAAGATCGCATAGTTCTGTGCGATTTCCCGCCGTATTTTGCTTTCGCGCATTTGCAGATTATAATCCCGCATATGCAAAAGAATGAGCGTCTTTGTCTCCCCGACGAGATTTTTCGGCGCTTTGAGACGCGTTAGAATTTCTTCCGCAAGGCGCGCGCCCTCCTGCGGATGTTCGTGAAAATTTCCGTCGCGAAGATAGCAGAACGGTTTCCCTACGTCGTGCAGGAGAGCGGCAAAGCGGATTTCGGGCGTAGAATAGCGTACGCACCGCAGCGAATGTTCCAGCACGTCGTAATTGTGAAAATCGCTGCGCTGTTTCATGCCTTCTCCAAGCGCAAGTTCGGGCAGGATTTCCCGCAGTACGCCTGTTTCCCGCAAGAAACTCAGTCCGCGGTAGGGCGCTTCTTGAAAACCGTGTTTTAAATCGGCGTGAAGCAAGAGATCGAGTTCGGTAAAGATGCGTTCCGGAACGATATCGCGCACGAGCGCGCTGTTTTGCCGCGCGCCTTCCATGCATTCGCCGTCCGGCGAAAACCCCGTTTGCGCGGCAAGTCGGGCAAGGCGCATGAGTCGCAGTCCGTCCTCGCCGAATACCTTTTCGGCGGGAGCGACAGTGCGAAGAATTTTGTTTTTGATATCGGAAATTCCGCCCAGAGGATCGCAGAATACGCCGTGTTTTACGTCGTAATAAACGGCATTTGCGCGGAAATCCCGTCGCCTTGCGTCTACGGAAATATCGCGGGTAAAGGAGATTGCGGCGGGAGAATGAATCCCGCGAACGTATTGATCGGAACGGAATCGCGTGAATTCGTAGTCGATTCCCGCCCCGTCCCGAAGTTTTACCGTACCCGTGTTGCGGTAAACGGCGCGCACGGTTAATCCGCATTGCGTCGCGGCGGAAAGCAGCTTCTCTTCCTCGCACGGCGAACAAATATCCCAATCGGTTTCTTTCTTCAAAGGATATCCGCAAAGGAAATCGCGTACGCTCCCTCCTACAATATAGAGAGAATCGCAGACGTCTGCCAGTTTCAATAGATTTTTCGGGAGAAATCGCCGCATAATGCCTCTACGTGAAAATTTTCCGAAATCATTATAACGTATTCTAAAAAAAATTGCAATTCTTCGAGAGATATTGTATAATAAACGCAGACAGTTGTCGGATTTACAAAAAAGAGAGAATATGTTGCACCTGATTGCAAAACCCATGAAAAAGCGCGGACAGAAATTGCTTGCGCAAATTAAAGAGAGATTAAACGGAACGCCGTATCTTTTGCATACGACGAAATCCAAAGGGGACGGACAGGCGATTGCGCGGGAGCTCACCGAAGCGGGCGAGACTGAGATCGTCGTGATCGGCGGCGACGGAACGTTGAACGACGTACTTTCCGGCATTTCCGATCCTTCCAAATGTACGCTCGGTCTCATTCCTGCGGGGACGGGCAATGATTTTGCGGCGAGCGCGGGAATACCCCGCGGAATGAAGGCGCTTGAACTTATTTTAAACGATCAGCCGAAGCCTACCCCTACCGACTATATTCAGTTTTCCGACGGAAGGCGCAGTCTCAATATCGCGGGGCTGGGAATCGACGTGGATATTCTCGTGCGCTGTGAAAACATGAAGCATTTACACGCAAAATGCAAATATTTTCTCAGCTTGCTCGTGTCGCTTTGTAAATTCCGCGGGTGTAAATTTACCGTCGAGGAGGGAGGAGTTGCGCGGGAGTATCATGCGCTCATTGCGGCAATCTGCAACGGAAAACAGCTTGGCGGGGGAATCCCCATGTGCCCGCCCGCTTCCATTGAGGACGGGAAATTAAACTTGGTCGTCGTGGAATATCCCAAACGCCGCAAGATTCCCTTCGCGCTCATCAAACTCATGCGGGGGAAAGTGCTTTCTCTGCCGTTTGCGCATCATACGCTGTGCGAGAGCGTGACGATTACGCCGTCACAGCCTTGCGTTGCGCAGTATGACGGCGAGCTGTATCCGGTTTCGGCAATGGAAGCGACGCTCGTGCACGGGAAGCTGAAATTATATCGAGGAAATCATGTCGAATCTGTATAAAAACGTATTAGATAATATCCCGACGGCAGCGGTCGTTGTGGATAAAAATTTTAAAGTACGTTACACGAACCGTGCGTTTCGCGATTATTTTCCTTCGTCAAGGAGGAAGGGTACGCTGAAAGATACGCTGTGTTGCGGAGAAACGGCGGTATGCGGCGAGGGAGAAAAGTGCGCTTACTGTCCGTTGCGTAATTTATTTTTAGACGCCGTGCAAAACGGCGGATTGGCGTTTCGCAGACTTGCGCTTCGCAGTTCTGCCGGCGAGAGCGTGCCGCTCACCATTAAAGTGCAGCCGCTCGGCAAACTCTTTTTAGGCGTCGTGGACAACGCTTATGAGACTGAAATCGCGCGGGAGATGTATTCCGCGCAAGATATTCAACAACGGCTTTTGCCGCCCGCGCAGAGCGGGAACGGCGTGCCGTATTCTTTCATGTTTGTCCCTTGCCGCGAGATCGGCGGGGATTTGCCCGACGTTTATGAGACGGATGGAGAGACGATGGGGCTGCTTGCCGACGTATCGGGGAAAGGCATTTCGGCGGGCATGCTTTCCGCATTTGTAAAAGCGGGCTGGGACAGGAGCGAGCCTTCTCCTGCGCGCGCCATTCGCGGTCTCAATGCCAAATTTCAGGAACTCAATCTCGACGAGCGTTCTTATGTGACGGCGGCGGCAGTGCGAATAGAGCGGGAAAACCAGCGGATCCGCTATTGCGTGGCGGGACACAATGCGCCTATCCTTTTAAAGAGCGGCACGTCGATCGACGAGATCGTTATGAGCGCGCCTCCCGTTTCTACTTGGATTTCCGATTTTGTTTACGAAGACGACTCTATTTTCTACCGTGCGGGCGATATCCTTGTGTTGCTCACCGACGGCGTAACGGAGAGCCGTAATGAAAAGGGCGATCAGTTTTCGTTGGAGCGCGTAGAGGGGATCTTACAAAAGTCGGAAAATGCGGAGCGGTTTATCGAACGCTTAAAAACGGCGCTCACCGCTTTTTGCGGAACGTTTAACGACGATCTTACGGCAATCGCATTCGATTTGTAA
>CAZFPP010000014.1:21163-28494 GCA_964521125.1 uncultured Clostridia bacterium | reverse complement strand
AATCGCACGGCTCGTGGTGGATCTGTTTCAAAACGTAGCGGTGGGTACCGTCACGCGCTAGATAGGAATAACCGCCCTTGCCCTTACCGAGCAGTTTGACGATCTCGTACTCTTTTCCGTTGACAACCATTGCGCTTATTCTCTTTGAAAGGTGAGTTCTCCGTTCTCCTCGTCCACAATCACAGCGCTGCCCGCCGTAATCTTGCCCTGCAAAATTTCCTCGGAGAGGCGGTCTTCCACCAGCTTGCGTACCACCCGCTTTAAGGGGCGCGCGCCGAAATCTTCGTTATACCCCTCTTCCACAAGTTTCAACCGGGCACGCGAACTCACCTTAATGTTAATTCCTTTCTCTTTGAGCTGCTTTTGCAGGGATGCAATCATCTTTTCGCAAATTTTCAGCGCGTCCTCTTTGGTAAGCTTATGAAAGATAATAACGTCGTCAAGCCTGTTCAAAAACTCGGGACGGAATTGCGCTTTGAGCGCGTCTTCTATCCTGTTTTTCATGTTCTCGTATTCCGACTCTTCGTCGTCGGTACGGAACCCGAGCATGCCCACCTCTTTCACTTCGTGCGCGCCGATATTGGAAGTCATGATAATGACGGTGTTCTTAAAAGATACCACCCTGCCCTTGCTGTCGGTCAAACGTCCGTCGTCAAGGATCTGCAATAGGATATTAAAAACATCGGGGTGCGCTTTCTCGATCTCGTCGAACAATACGACGGAATAAGGCTTTCTGCGGATACGCTCGGTGAGCTGTCCGCCTTGGCTGTCGTCGTACCCGACATATCCGGGAGGCGCGCCGATTAGTTTGGATACGGAGTGTTTTTCCATATATTCCGACATATCCAACCGAACCATCAAACGTTCGTCTCCAAACAAACTTTCCGCAAGCGCCTTACAAAGATCGGTCTTACCTACTCCCGTCGGACCGACGAAAATAAACGAGCCGATGGGACGGGATGGATCTTTCAGACCCGCACGGGCACGGCGAATGGCTTTGGAAACGGCAGAAACCGCCTCTTCCTGCCCCACGATCCGCTTATGCAGTTCCTCTTCAAGACGCAATAGTTTTTCGCTCTCTTCCTCCGTAAGTTTGAGCACAGGCACGCCCGTCCAGCTCGAAACAATCTCGGCAATTTCCTCCATACCGATGGAAAGATGCGTCGCATTGCGTTTACTGTTCCATTCCTCCTTCATTGCCGTCACCTTATCCTTAAGAGAAGAAATCTCTTGGGAAAGTTCGGCGGCGCGTGCATAATCCTGCCATTTCACCGCCTTGTCGCATTCGAGAACCGCTCTGTCAAGACGATCCTCCAAATCGTGCAAGCCGCTCGGTCCGTTATAAGAACGCAACCGCTCGCGCGACGCCGCTTCGTCAATGAGATCGATCGCTTTATCAGGCAGAAAACGATCGGTGATATAGCGGTCGGAAAGCTTCGCAGCCGCCTCAATCGCATCGTCCGTAATCACAACGTTGTGGTGCGCTTCATATTTGTCTTTGAGTCCGCGCAATATTGTGATCGTATCCTCCACCGTCGGCTGATCAACGGTAACGGGGGTGAATCTGCGTTCGAGAGCCGAGTCCTTTTCAATAAATTTGCGATACTCCTCGAGCGTTGTCGCGCCCACCGTCTGCAATTCGCCGCGGGCAAGCATAGGCTTTAAAATGTTCGAAGCGTCCATCGTCCCGTCCGACGACGCACCCGCTCCAACGATCATATGAATCTCGTCGATAAACAGAATGATATCTTTATTACGCGTGATAATATCCATCACGCTTTTCAACCGTTCTTCAAAATCACCGCGATAGCGCGCGCCCGCCAAAAGCCCCGTCAGGTTGAGCGAAAACACCATCTTGTTGCGAAGAAGTTCAGGGACGTCGCCCGCAACGATTGCCTGCGCAAGACCTTCGACGACCGCACTCTTGCCCACGCCGGGCTCGCCGATGAGCACGGGGTTATTCTTGGTACGGCGGGATAAAATCTGTATTACTTTCTCGATTTCGTTTCGCCGACCGATAACGGGATCAAGCTTCCCTTCGCGCGCCTTTCGCGTGAGATCGTCGCCGTATTGCATAAGCGTTTCTTCCGCCGACGCATTCTCCGTCTCTCCGCGCTTCGGCGCGCTGTAACCGTTCTTTGCGGAACGAACGGAAGAATCAAAATCAAATTTAAACGGAGATTTTTCCTGAAGCCGAAAAGAATCGGGATCTTCTATGCTCTCCACCCCTACAAGATCTTTCACATTTTGATACAACTTGTCGATATTGCCTTTACCGACTAATGCCTCTAAAATCTGATAGGCAATACAGTCTTTGTTATCGAAAATCGCAAGCAACACATGCTCCGTCCCCGTAAGCGTTTTATAGGAACCGCCGTGCATAGAATACATGATTGCACGTTCAAATATATTTTTCACACGGGGAGTATATCCTTGTATGATGCAAGCTCTGTTAATCGAACCCTTAAAATGATCCTCATATCCCTTGGCGGTCACTCCCGCCCCTGCAAGCAACCTGCCCGCGGCGCTGTTTTGCACACAAACCAGACCATAGGCAATGTGCTCGGTCCCGATATAGCCCGTATGGTAGTTTTTTTCAAGCTCTTGCGCAACGGCAAGTACCTTATTCAAATGATCGGAATATTTAGAATTAGCCATACATTAAACTCCTGTCAACAATTCATTGCGTTGTTTTTCTGTGATCAGTCCCATGCCGCGTAAAACTTTTCCCGCATATTCTGCACGATAGAGGTCTCTTCCGTGCGGATCGAGCGGCGCACCGTTGAGTCGGTTGATATTCGCGGGACGCATATCGACGATTAAATTGTCCAGTTCTTCCATACTTCCATCGAACCAGCCCAAAGCCACTCCCAACTTGACGTCCGCCATGCGAAGCATGAATTCGCGCGCGTCGATCAAGAGACAGTTCGTTAAAATACCGTAGGAACGCAACACCGCATCGGCAAGCGCGGCGCCCTCTTCTTTCTGCATGCGCTCCCGTTCGAGAAATTCCATTTCGACAATGCGATTTACGGAGCGTTCAACAACCGAAAGGATTTCTTCTTCCGACCACCCGAGCGTAATTTCGTTGCTTATTTGGAACAGATCTCCTTCCGTTCCGCTTCCCTCGCCGTATACGCCGCGCGCGGTGAGTCCTTTGCTCTTGAGTTGCGATATGATTGGACGGATCTTGTTGCGCCGCGAAAGCGCGGGTAAAAACAGCATGACGGAAGCGCGCAGCCCTGTGCCGAGATTGGTAGGACAGGCAGTCAGATAACCAAGCGTTTCGTCATAGGCGAACGGAATGCGTTCGGAGATGATATCGTCTATTCCCGAAATGCGTTCATACGCCTTCTGCAAATCGAACTCCTTCATGAAATATTGCTCGCGCAAATGATCCTCCTCGTGGATCATGACGGAGATGCTCTCGTCTTTTGAAATGAGCGCGGCGGAAATAGAACGGTTATCAATAAGCGTCTGGCTAATGAGATACCTCTCCTTCAAAAACGCCGCCTGCTCGTCCGATACCGCGTTCATTCGGTAGAACCGAAACGTTTCCGTCGTTTTCAGCGCGCTTTCTACCATATCGACAATACTCCACGCCTGTTTTTTATCGCGTAGCCGGTTGGGAAACGGATAATCGGCGGCATTGCGGGCAAGCCGTATCCGCGTGGAAACCGCAACGTTTTCCATTTTCATTTCCACGTTATTTCTCCTCCCGATCTCTTATTTCTTTCAGTTTCCCCTGTAAAATTTCCGCTTCGGCGTAATTTTGTTCCCGAAGCGCCTTTTCAAGCTCTGATTTGAGTCTCTCCCTCTCCAAGAACAGCCGGTCGACCTTTTTTCCCACGTGTTGCGCCGATCCCTGCATGTTTTGTACGACAGGAAAGATCTCCTCCCGAAATACACGGTAACAATTCGCGCAGCCCAAAAGACCCGTGCGGCGAAAATCTTCTATTGTAGTACCGCAAACCGAACAGACCTTGAACATTTTCCCTCCAAACCGAAATTTCCCCTCTGCTCTTATCCTCAATTATTATATCATTTCTTGTGTGAAAGTCAATCCCGTACATGATAATGTACGGAAAAAAGAAAAAAAACGAGACGTTTCCGCCCCGTTGTTCTTCATTTCCGACATTTTTCGGGAAAATGTTCCTTGATGTATTCATATGCACTACCGACGCACGGAAAACTGTATGAACCGTACAAACACTCCGTTTTGAGACAAGGCGTTCCGTTCTTCTCCTCTTTGGATAGTGAGACGATTTCCTCCCACTTTAAAAACGTACTGTCGGCAAGCGTCTTTTCTTTCCAGAAAACGCCCTCGCGATAGATATAAAACGTCGATTTTTCCTTTGCGTAATTGATCGCGCTGTGTATAGCGAAATAAAACCCCAATACGCAGACGAGAGCGCCAATCGTCACATTCCACAAAACGGCGAGAACAATGCCCCCGATAAACACCGCGCCGCCAAACAGTAAAAATAATAACGATTTTTTCCGTTTTTCGGTATCGGGCAAAATATATTTTTGCAGTCGCAAGAATTTTTTTGAATCGTGTTTTTCGACAGGCAATTCCCCAGATAAACCGAGTCCGTATTTTTTCAAACACGCGTAGAGCCGCTCTTTCGAGTCCGTCTGAATCAGCGCGGGCGAATCGTTTTTCGACGTCTTTCCGTCTTTGGCAAGATATTTCACGGGAATTTCAAGCACGACGCTCCATTCCCCCTTTTCTTTGGGTCTATGACGGGAACATATCGAAAAAAAACGCATTTCGCGATAGGGAACGCGAACTGTTTTCGCCCGTTTTCCGCGACTTGTTTCCCCGTAAATAAGCAATTCTCCTTCACAAAACCTGGCAATCGTTCCATCACCCACAAAAAAGCTGTCTTCGCTATCGGAAAGCTCTTCATAGTCAAGTTCCCGTTTTCCCAACTTCTCCGAAAGCCGGATAAACAGGAAACCGAACGTTCCGAATAAAGCGATAGCGCCCAAGCAACACCCGCTGAGAATGAAAAGCAGTGTTTCGTGCGTTCCGTCCCCCACGCCAAGCATGATGAGCGTCACAATCAAACCGATGATTCCGATAATAACAAGCGCAATCAAGATCCAACTCAAAATACCCGCTGCTTTCCGTCTGTTGCGATACTTCCCCGCAAGACAGGTATAATTTTGCAAATTGCTCTGTTCAGTCATGAAAATGCGCTCCTTTGCGCCAAACGAAGTAAAACAGCGCGAGAACCTGCAAAGGAATCCCAATCAGGAATAAATACCAAACTTCATGCGAAGTTATGCCCGCGGCGAGAGCCGTTAAAAATATACAGGCGATCACCGTCCAAATAATCACGGAAACGGCAATAATGCGCACCCATTTCCAATGCCATACGCAGCTAAATACCAACACGACAATTGCCGACGCGGGCACCGCATAGATAAACGGTAGCCAACTGTAAGGCAGTTGCGAATCGATGAGCATGAGCAACACATAAATGCATACCGCAACTAACCAGCATAATCCCGTAGAGCAAATTACGGTAATAAACCGCTGTATACGCTTTGTTTTGCGCGGCATGACGACCTGTTTATCGTGTTTTTTGACCAGATCATCGAGCGTGACTCCAAACAATTCAGACATCTGCAACAAGATCCGTACGTCAGGAATTCCGTTCCCCTGTTCCCATTTGGAAACAGACTTATCGGAATAATTCAAACTCTCCGCAAGCTCAAGCTGCGTCATATTCGCCATTTTTCTAAGGCGGGTAATATTTTCTCCAATGATCTCCGCCAATGTATCGCGATCTTCCATACCAATATTATACTCAGTAGAGTTCGGAATGTCAATAATTCTACTGTGAGTAGAGTGTGAAAATTCCACTCTACTGCGCAAAAAACGACGAATAGAGGCGAAAACGAAAATAATAGGTTGTCCTTGCGGCCTATAAGCGATATAATGATTATGCAAATGAAGGAAAACGAACAGTATTTTCATTGCCAATTAGCGTAGCGGTCCCAGCCGCATCGCTTTTACTCTCCAATTAAGAAGAACTCCGTGCATCATGCGCGGAGTTCTTCTTTTCCCGTTATACCGTTTGATCGCCTTCCCGCATTTCTCTTTACAAAACGGCGAATTTGTTGTATGATACTTTCACAAGGGAGGTACTCCATGAGTAAAAATATTAAAAAAGCCGTTGCTCTTGCCGAAAAGGACGCCCAAAAAACGCCGCCGGATAGCGGCAAAATGACGATTTACGATTATGAGCAGAAATACGTGAAACGCCAGAATGTACGAGGAGCAAAATTCTTAGTGCGCTTTTTGGCGGCGGTCATAGGATTGTTTCTATTTGCCTGTCTGTTTTTTCTTGCCTATCACGTTTGGGAAATAAACGTTTACGCGGGATACGCCGCAGGTGCGATCTGCCTGATTCTGTATCTCTGTTTTTTCCTTATTCCGCTTATCAAAATCATGAAGTCCGATTATTTTATCGTAAACGTGAACGCCTACACGGCGCGCGAAGCGAAAAAACATAATAAAAAACTTCGTCATGAGATTGCGGACAAAATCATCGACCTCACAGCCCGTGTAGACGGGGTTGGATGGTACGATTCGCAATTAGTGGGTCAACTCGCCATTGCGGCAAAGACAGGCGACGAAGAGGAAATAAAACATCATCTTACCGCCCTCTATAACGAATCCGTCAAAAAAACCGCGCGCGATCTTATTTTCAAAAGCGCGCTGAAATCGGCAACGTATTCCGCCGTATCACAGGCGGCAAAAGTAGATACTGCATTGGTCGTCATCGTCAATCTGCAACTAATCAAAGATCTCGTCTTTTTGTACGGATTCCGCCCTTCCGACGCAAAACTTGTGAAGATATTCGGAAGAGTGCTGCAAAATTCTCTCGTTGCGTACGGACTTGGCAACCTCAAACTCGGCAATACCGTAGTTCGCTCGATGGGAGACGCCGTAAAAGGCATTCCGCTTTTGGGCACGGCAATCGCCGCGCTGGTCGATTCCTCGGTACAGGGACTGACAAACGGCACGCTGACCGCCGTCATCGGATATCAAACAATCAAATACTTAACCGAAGAATACCGTTTGCAGGACATTCTTGACGGCATAGACGTTGCAGAAACGGAAGAAGAACTTGCCGAAACGTGCGTAGAGTTGGAAAAAGAGCTGAAGCATGAAAAAAAGAAATACGCGCCCGCAGTGTAAACAGAAAGACGCCCAAAAAAACGCTTTGGGCGCTTCCCCTATCGTTTTATCCCCCTTTTCAGAGCAAGAAAAAAGGATAGGCGGTAAAGTCTATCCTTTGCTCTTTGTATGAGAA
>CAZFPP010000014.1:0-21063 GCA_964521125.1 uncultured Clostridia bacterium | reverse complement strand
AGAGCAAGAAAAAAGGATAGGCGGTAAAGTCTATCCTTTGCTCTTTGTATGAGAATTATTCGCCGAAGTATCTCTTTAAAAGTCCCTTGAAGCCTGCGCCGTGACGCGCTTCGTCCTTCGCCATTTCGTGCACGGTGTCGTGGATTGCATCATAACCGAGTTCTTTCGCTCTCTTTGCAATGGCAAGCTTGCCCTCGCAAGCGCCTGCCTCGGCAGCCGCACGGAGTTCAAGGTTCTTCTTCGTGGAATCGGTAACCACTTCGCCGAGCAGTTCTGCAAATTTGCTTGCATGATCTGCCTCTTCATAGGCATAACGCTTGTAAGCTTCTGCAATTTCGGGATAACCCTCTCTCTCTGCAACGCGAGCCATTGCAAGATACATACCTACCTCGCAGCACTCCCCTTCAAAGTGAGCGTGGAGCCCTTCCATGATCTCCGCGTCCTCTACTTTGCCGTCGCCGACATGGTGTTCGCATGCGAATCCCTTATTCTCTTCCACGGGAACGAACTTCTTCGCATGACATACGGGGCACTCTTCCACATCATCTGCAACGATCTCGCCGCATACAGCACATCTCTTCATAAATCTTTTCTCCTTTCCTTTTGATATTTTATTTCCTTCGATCGGATTATCTGTATTATATCATAATTGAGACTGAATATCAATAGTTTTTCGGAAATTTTTTGTGAAATTCTTAGGCTTTTATTAGAATTTTTTCCAAATCACAAAAATCGGCGGCAAATGTTTTGGCGCCCGCCGCCAAAAGCTGTTCCCGCGAACGGTACCCCCACAACACGCTTACCTGTTTCATTCCCGCATTTTTTGCCGTTTCTACGTCTGTTTCTCCGTCTCCAACGAAAATACACTCGCTCACGGGAACACGCATACGCAAAGCTGCATACAACGCCAACGACGGATCGGGCTTACAGGGAAACATCCCCGCATCTCCTCCCGCGAAATCAAACAATCCCTCGGGAAAAAATCTCCGCAAACAACTCTCCGTCGCGTCTTGCGGCTTGTTGGTAATAACGGCAAGCCGCGCCTTTTCCTTTAACCGCTGCAAAACCTCGATTTCCCCCTCGAAAGGGCGCGTATTCGCGTTTTCGCTCTCGGAAAACCGTTTGCGGTAAAAAAGATAGCACTCTTCAAAATTGTCTGCGTCCTTAGGCAGAGCGCGTTCCAAAAGCCGCCGCGCGCCGTTTCCGATATACGCCCGCGTTTGTTCGGACGTAATTTCCGGATAGCCAAAGCGCCGCAGCGTCTCATTGACGGTAACATGAATATCGGAAACGGTATCGAGAAGGGTACCGTCCAAATCGAATAAAATCGCTTTCATTCACATTTTTTCGGGTACGCCGATCCCGAGCAGTCCGAGCGCGGTCGTGAGCACGGTCAGCGTCGCCTGCGTCAAGGCAAGCCGAAACTCCCGCGTTCCCTCCTCCGCCTGCAAAATTTTACAGTCGAAATAGAACTTATTGAACTTCTGCGCCGCTTCCACACAGAACCGCGCAATACAGCTCGGCTCGTACCGTTCCGCCGCCGTTTTTACGATATCGGGGAAATCTCCGAGCGTCTTTAACAGCTCAAACTCCTGCGCGCACGGTTCCGAATCGGGGAAGTTTTTCCACGAGTACCCCTCCGCCGCCGCCTTAGAAAGCACGGATGAAGCACGGGCGCAGGAATATTGCACGTAGACGCTCGTCTCGCCGTCGAAATTGAGCGCCTTGTCGTAAGAAAAGACGATATCCTTTATCTTATTGTTATACAACGCGCCGAACACAACCGCGCCGACGCCCACCTTTTTCGCCGCTTCCTCTTTGTTTTCAAGCTCAGGATTTTTTTCGTCGATGACCGCATACGCCTTTTCTACGCATTTGTCCATCACGTCCTCGAGCCAAACGACCTTCCCTTCCCGCGTGGACATCGCCCCATCCTCAAGCGACACCATACCGTAAGCAACGTGAACGAGATCCTTCGCCCATTCGTAGCCCATTAACTCGACAACCTTGAAGAGCTGTTTGAAATACAGGTTCTGCTGATAGGCAACGACGTAAAGGCACTTATCGAAGTCGTAGGTCTCCTTGCGGTACTTGATTGCCGTCAAATCGCGCGTGGCATAGAGAGACGCGCCGTCCGAGCGCAATACAATGAAAGGCGGCATACCGTACTCTTCCAGATCGACAATCTGCGCCCCCTGACTCTCTTTCAACAGACCCTTCTCGCGCAGTTCGTCAATGACAGGCTGCATCTTGTCGATATAGAAGCTCTCGCCCGCATAGCTGTCAAATTTGATATGCAATCTATCATAGATTTTCCGTACATAGGTCAAAGTCAGTTCCTTGAACCACGCAAAGAGCGAAACCGCCTCTTTGTCACCGCTCTCGATAAGCCGAAAATATTCCCGCGCTTCCGCCTCCATTTCTTCCGTAGCTTCCTTGTTGAACCGCACGTAAAGCTCGTTTAAAGCGCGGATCCCGCCCTGTTCTACAAGCTCTTTGTTCCCCCAACGCTTATAGGCGGAAATGAGTTTTCCGAACTGCGTGCCGTAATCGCCGAGATGGTTGATCCCGACGGTGTGATATCCGAGAAAATTGAAAATACGGTAGAGCGCGCCGCCCAAAACGGTCGTGGAAAGGTGCCCGATATGGAACGGCTTTGCAATATTCACCGACGAATAGTCGATACAAACGGTCTTACCCGCGCCGAGATCGGAAGAGGCGTACCGCTCGCCCTCGGCAATGATTTTTGTTAAAACCTCCTGCGCAAGTCCCTGTTTATTTACCTTGAAATTAAGATATCCGTTGACGGCTGTCGCTTCCGAAATCACGTCATCCGTTTGATATTCGTTTTTGAGTTGCTCCGCAATGACAACGGGGCTTTTTCTCAGCGCTTTTGCAAACTTAAAGCAGGGAAGCGCGTAATCCCCCATCGAAGGATCGGGCGGGACGGCGATTGCCTCTGCGATCTCTTCGCGGGATATTCCCTCTGCAGAAATATGTTCCGAAATATATGCTTTATAGTCCATGAATTCTCTCTCCTCTTATTTGCAAACAATTCTAACACAATTTTAACGAAACGGCAAGCGAAAGACTTGCCGTTTGCGAAAGATTATTGTATAATTGTACATAATAAAAAAATCATAAATATGGTGAAAATATGAAACTCGGCGTAGTCGGACTTCCCAACGTGGGAAAGTCCACCCTCTTTAATGCAATCACGCATGCGGGCGCGGAAGCTGCAAATTATCCCTTTTGCACGATAGAACCAAACGTGGGCGTCGTTGCCGTTCCCGACGAACGACTGGAAAAGCTTGCCGCCCTCTACAACAGTAAAAAAGTGACTCCCGCCGTCATCGAATTCGTCGATATCGCGGGTCTTGTGAAAGGGGCAAGCCGCGGCGAAGGATTGGGAAACAAATTCCTTTCGCATATCCGTGAAGTGGACGCGATCGTTCATGTTGTGCGCTGCTTCGAGGACGAAAACGTCACGCATGTGGAAAATTCCGTCGATCCCGTCCGCGACATCGAAACCATCAACTTAGAACTCATTCTCGCCGATATCGAAGCCGTGCAAAAACGGCAGGACCGCATTAAAAACGCGGCGCGCGGGGGCGCGGATAAAAATGCCGCCGCAGAGTTTGCTTTCCTTGAAAAACTGCTTGTTCATTTAGAGAGCGAACAACCCGCTAATAATTATCCCTTAACCGAAGAAGAACAGCCGCTGATGGACAATCTCTTTTTGCTGTCCTCAAAACCTGTCATATATTGCGCGAACATTTCCGAAAAGGACATGGGCGCGGGAGAAGATGAAATTCCCCTCGTCGTCAAAGTGAAAGAGTATGCCGCAAAACACAATGCGGGCGTCGTCGTCATCTGCGCCAAGACGGAGGAAGAACTTTCGCAAATGGACGAAGCGGACAGGACTGTCTTTTTAGAGGATTTCGGACTGAAAGAGAGCGGTCTGGATAAACTTATTAAGGCGAGCTATTCTCTTTTGGGACTGATTTCTTTTTTGACCGCAGGAGAAAAAGAGACGCGCGCTTGGACGATCGTAAAGGGCACGAAAGCCCCTCAGGCGGCAGGAAAGATTCATACCGATTTTGAAAAAGGTTTTATCCGCGCGGAAGTCGTGGAATGGGAAACGCTGTTAGAGTGCGGCGGCTTAGCGGGCGCGCGGGAGAAAGGAAAAGTGCGTTCCGAAGGAAAAGATTACGTTATGAAAGACGGCGACGTGGTACTGTTTCGGTTCAATGTGTAAAATCCACGAAATATGTTTCATTAAAAAGACATACTTGAAGCCGCTGCGCGGAATGCGCGGCGGCTTCACTCTTTATCGATGTTTTTTCACTATTTCTTTTCCGCTCTTTACTATGCTGTTTTCGGGATAAACGCCGCGCAGAGAAGTCAGTGGATAAACGCTCGTATGCCGTCCTACGACCGTCCCGGGGTTGAGCACGCAATTACAACCGATCTCCACGCCGTCCCCTAAAAATGCGCCGCATTTTTTGAGACCTGTTTCGTATTTTTTCCCGCCGTCCTTCGCGCATACGAACGATTTATCCGATTTTACATTGGAAGTGACCGCGCCCGCGCCCATATGAGCGCGAAAGCCTAAAATACTGTCTCCGACATAGTTAAAATGAGGAACTTGCACGCCGTCGAACAAAACGGCGTTTTTCAGTTCCGTCGAATTACCGACGACGCTTTCTTTTCCGACGAGCGCATTCCCGCGGATAAATGCGCCGTGCCGCACTTCTGCACCCGCACATACGATGCACGGCGCGCCCAAATAAGCCGTAGGCGCAACGGTTGCGCTTTTATGCACCCAAACCTTCGGTAAAATTTGCCGATATTCCGCGCCAAGCTTTCCGCCCGTTTCTAAAATAAAACCGCCTAAACCGCTTAACGCCTCCCAAGGAAATGCAAATTTCATCAGATATTCTTCTGCAATCGTATGAGATAAATCGAACAAGGAACATATCATGCCGCATACTATGAAAGATATGAAAAAAAAGTGAAAACCGCACGAACTCCCGTGCGGTTTTTGTCTGTTTTCAGCTCAGTTTTTAAAAAATTCGTCATAAACGGCGCGGAGCGTTCGCTCGTAATTTTCGTTATCAACGCCGATAATGATATTCAGCTCCGAAGATCCCTGATCGATCATACGCACGTTGACCCCCGCCCGCGCAATCGCTTGAAACACGCGCGCCGAAGTACCCACGTTGCGGCTCATTCCGTGACCGACGACGGCAATGAGCGCGATATCCGAGATTACGCGCATATGGTCGGGAGAAACCGCTTCCCGAATTCCCTTCGTCACCTTTTCGAGAACGTCCTCTCCAAGCGCGGCGCTGTCAATGACGAACGACATCGTATCGATCCCGGAAGGCATGTGTTCAAACGAAACGCGATATTGTTCGAATACGGTGAGAATTTTACGGGTGAACCCGATCTCGAGATTCATAAGCGATTTTTCCACGAAAATAACGGTAAAATTTTTTTTCCCCGCAATTCCCGTGACGATTTGCCCGCTGAAACGATATTTAGAAGTGGGAAGAATATCCGTACCCTCATCTTCGGGACGGAAAGTATTTTTAATACGAATGGGCATATCCGCTTCGCGTACGGGAAAGATCGATTCGCTATGCAAAACGTTTGCTCCCATATAGGAAAGCTCGCGCAATTCTTTATAGGAAAGCGCGCGGATTCGAGCGGGATTTTCCACGATCCGCGGATCGCAAGCTAAAAATCCGCTTACGTCCGTCCAATTTTCATAGAGATCCGCGCCCGCCGAACGCGCCACAATCGCGCCTGAGATATCGCTCCCCCCGCGCGAAAATGTTTTCACTTTGCCGTTCACGTCCTCCCCGTAAAACCCGGAGACGACGGCGTTGCGCTTGCCTTTGAGCGCCTCTGCAAGAAGGGAATACGATCTCTCGTCCAACTTTCCTTCCCGGTTGAATTTCACAACGTCGCGCGCGTCGATAAAGGGGAAACGCAATAGATCCGCCATAATACGGGCGGCAAGATATTCCCCGCGCGAAGCTGTAAAATCAGCGCTGTTTTCTTCGCAAATCTCCCGTTCCGTTTCCTGCAATAACGCGTCGATATCCAATGAGAGATCGAGTTCCCGCACAATCCCGCGGAAACGATCGGCGATCTTCTCAAACTGCGCGCCGCATTTTCCCGTAGATTTTACGTTCTCGTAAGTTTCATAAAGCAAATCGGTAATCTTAATATCGCCGCCGAACCTCTTTCCCGGCGCCGAAACGACAATATAACGCCGCGCGGAATCGCTCTCGATGATTTTTTTTACACGCAACATCGTCGTCCCGTCCGCCATCGACGTACCGCCAAACTTACACACTTTAATCATAGCTGATCTCCCTACCTTCGAGATAGTAGCGCTTTTCCTTCTCCTCTCCAACGGAGAAGGTCTTTTTCGGTAAACGTTTCCCGCTCTTTAACGCGAGAAAAATTTCGTCCTTGTCGATCGCCTGCAATACAACGCCTGCACAGCCATCCTCTTTTGCAAATTTTTCAAGCGCCTGTTCGCCGTGAATATAATCGACGCTTCCGCCATCCGATTTTAAAAATTGCGCAATGAGGGCGTCCGTCTTTTCCACACTCTCGCCGCTTGCAGGAAGTTTGGGGTAGAGTAGCTTTCCCTTTCGTTCACACGGAACGGATTTCATAAAAAAGTCGCAGAACGCCTCGGCGTCCGTATCCTTTACTAAGCGGTGAATGGGGTGAAATACGATTGCGGGATCGAACACGTTGACAAATTCCGCCAACGTAAACCGCGCCGGGTGATTTCGGCGCTCCGTTTCGGGAATTTTTGCTTTGATTTCTTCCCAATAGGCTTTCGCGGCGGCAATGGAATGATTCCCGTCCGCAACCGCAAAACACGGATCGGCGCGTCCCATTAAATCGTGCGCAACGTCGATCGCTAAATATTCGGGAATAAAATAACCCGTTAAATGTCCGCCTCCCTTCATAAGGTCGAAATCGTACAGCTTTTCAAGCTCCTCCCCTTCTAAGGAGCGCATTACCTTGTTCTTTTTATCGCGGTAAAATACCATGGCGTGCGGAAATTCCAACGGCGCACCCCTGCGAACCGCTACGCGCGGCGGCAAACGGGACGGCACTACCGCCTCCGTTGCCCTCACGAGCGCGTCTTTCGAGTTCTCATAGGTATACTCTTCCAAATCGATACACGCGAGAATTCCCTTCCGGACGCCCGATTTCGTGGTCCGTTCGGTAAGGACAAATCCACGGTCCAGCTTGCGCATCCAACCGTCTTCGAGCGCGGTATACATCGATTCGTGAATCTCTTCGATACGCTCCTCGTCGTTTTCTCCCAAGTAAACCTCGGGTAAAATAAAAGAAAGCGCAGAATGCGCGTCTCCTACGAAACGCGCAACGCTTTCCCAATAGTTTCTGTCGGAAGTATATTGATCGCAGGCGATGACCGCCCATTTGCGAAACCCCAACCGCGGGATATAAATCCGCGGAATTCTGAGACAATTTTTCATATAGCGTGAATGAGTATGACCGTAACAAACGCGAGCGCAAGGGCAAGCAATTTCAGCACAATATTTTTCGTAAATACGTTCTTTAAAAATTTACCGAATTTCATTATTTTCTGCCCTCCGCGTTAAATTCTTTCCAATAATATTCGTGCAGGAACTTGCGCAACATCTCCGAATCGGCATACCGCGTGATTTCGCCGCGCTTCACAACGGAAACAATCCCCGTTTCTTCCGATACGATGATCGTAGAAACGTCTGCGACTTCCGTAACTCCGATTCCCGCGCGGTGACGCGTTCCGTAATCTTTGGGAAAATCCTTCTGGGTGAGCGGTAAGAAACAACCCGCCGCCTGTATTTTGTCGCCGTAAATGATCATTGCGCCGTCATGCAAGGGAGCTTTATTGATGAAAATCCCCTCAATGAGCTGGTTGGATATCTGTGCGCCGAGCGTAACGCCGCTCTCTATGATCTCTTTGGGCAGATTGCCGTTAGACAGCACAATGAGCGCACCCGTATTGTTCTTGGAAAGACTTTGCACTGCCTTCACGATGCTTGAGATATATTCTTCCGCACGCGCGCCGACAGTCGATTTTGATAAATCGAACGTCGCCGCGGAAACATGCTTCCCCGTCCAGATCTGCCGCTTGATTTCCGTAGCGAATAACAGTAGAAAGAAAACGGACATCAACAGGATGAAAAGAAGATACGCCGTCGCATTATATTGAACGGGGGAAAGCATCATGACAATGCCGACGCACACGATAAGAACCGCATAAACGACGATGAGCCGTTTTGCGTTGTTATCCTTCAACGTACGGAACACAAAGTAGATGATCAAAAAGAATAAGATCCATTCCGCAATATAAACCAAATTAAAATTTGCAAACGCATTCCGGATCGATTCCCACATGGCAATTCCTCTTTTTTGGCTTTCGCCCTATACTTTTATTATATCTTTTACGACAAAAAAAAGCAAAGTTTTTTCCGAAGTTTTCTCTTTTATTTTGGTCTATTCGAAAAATAATTTTGCAATCGCGGCTTTTAACGCGCCCGATTTGGTATAAAAACCGCTTTTCATATCGGAAGAAAGCGCATAAAGCCCCGTATAGAGCGTATAGACGCGGTTCTTCCCCAAACGGGAAACCAGCTCGCGGTTTTTCTGTACCGCATAGGGCTTACTGTTCAAAGCTTTGGCAATCTCCGCGTCCGTTCCGCGCAGAACGGAAATCTCACAGAGCGTTCTGTAATGGGAAACGAGCGCGGAAAGCACGGCGTTTTCGTCGTATCCCTTGTCCATGAGATCGCTTAGAATTTCCGAAAAAGCGGTAAAATTTCTTCGCGACGCCGCCTGCGTCAGTTCGTAAATTTTATATTCTGCGTCTTTGGCGACGTACGTTTCCACGATCTCCCGCGTCACCGCTCCGCCGTCGCCTAAAATAAGTTTGAGTTTGTCCGTTTCGATTCTCATGCGCGCCGCGTCCGAAGCGCAATAGCGCACCATGAGTCCTACGGCGTCGGAATTCGCCTGCAATCTCTCCCGCCGCATGAGGGAAAACAGCCAGCGCGTGAGCGTTTCTTCGCTTTCGCGCGAACAATCCACCGCCGTCACGCCCTCTTTCTTTTTAAGGTCCGCCGCGCCCGCTTTCTTACCGCTGTTGACAATGACGAGCACGGTGGAAGGACTCGGCTTTTTTACATACGCCGCAAGAACGTTCTCCCACTCTTTTTCAGTAGGATAAAACTCTGAAACGCGCACGAGCCGCTTCTCGTCGAAAAAGGGTAAACTGTAAAGACTGTCGCGAAAAGCCGAAAGCCTTTCCCCTTTCAGCGTTTCGCCCTCGTAACGCACGTCGTTTAACGACGGTTGCGTGAGCGCGCATCGCTCACGGATGCTCTTTACGGCGTGATCGCGAAAATACGCCTCCTCTCCCTCGACAAGGTAAACGGGCGCCAACTTCTCCTTTAAACTGTTCGCAAGCTGTATAAATTTCATTTCGCTTTAATTATACCATCTTTCAAATAAAAATTCAAGTTTTCCAAAGATTCCCCTACGCACAAATCGGCGGAAAGCAGCGCGTTTTCGCCAAAACTGAATTCTACGACCACGCCCTCCGTCAACATGGAAAGACACTCCGCGCTCTCGTAATAGAATTGCAGATCGCCGCACGAAAAGTTTTTACCGAACGTAACGCTTGTATTCCTGAGTCCCGTTTCGCACTCTTCTTCGGCACGCACTTCTTTGGTATTCAGGAACGCCGCAACGTTAATTGCCGCAACTTCGTTATCGGAAAGTACGATAACCATATCGAGCGTTCCGCCGTACGTTTTTGAAAGAAACCTCTCGCACTGTGCCGGCGTAATTTGATCGTCGATAACGAGAACGCTGTTTTCCCTCGTACGTACAAGCGCCGCGCAAACGCCTTCCTGCCCGTAAACGGTGATTCGGCAACCCGTAAAGACGATATTCTCTAAGACGGCGCAGAGGCAGAACACAAGCGCAAACGCCGCCGCGGCAATCGCGCGCGCACCCCTCGAAATGCGAATTCTCGGGGAAAGCGCGACACAGGCGATCAGCCAGACGATTCCGCCCGCGCCGAGAGAAAATCCCGTGAATACGAGCGAAAAATCAACAACGGAAAACAAAAATATAAAGAGAGAAAGCATTCCTTGGGGAAATGCGAGGAAAAACGCCGCGGCGGGCGGAATGCACAGCGCGAGCGCGGCGCAAAGTAAAAGCCCGATAAAGAGGACGGGAACGAGCGGAACAATAACGAGATTGAGGAGAATCCCCCAAACGGGGAAATAACCGAATGTTTCCCAAAGCACGGGAAAGGTAAAAATCTGCACGGACAGCGTCGCCGAAAGATAACCGCCGATCGCGCGAGGCAGACGAATGCGCTTAAACGCACGGGAGAACGTTCCGGAAAAGAGCGCAAGCCCCAAGCACGCGCCGAACGAAAGACGGAATCCCGCCGAATACCACTGCGCGGGCGCGAACAGCAAAATGAGGATTGCGGCAAATGAAATCGAATGCAAAAAATCCGATTTCCGCCCGAATGCGCGGGAACAACCAATTACGCCGCACATGATCACGGCACGCACCGACGAGACGGTAAACGCGCATAACGCGCTGTAACCGAGCGCAAGCAGCCATGCGGGAAGAAAGCGGTATTTCCCGAGCGGACGAAAACAAAAATATGCCAAAGAAAACAGAATGCCGATGTGCAGACCCGAAACGGCAAAGATATGCGCCACTCCGCTAAAACGCACCGCATTGAGGAGTTCTCCGTCTACCGCGCCCGAGTTCCCCGTTAAAAGCGCGTAAGCGAGCGAGGCTTCGTCCCGTTCCATATTGCCGCTTAGACTATCGTAAAGCAACGCGTTGAGTTTTAAAAATATATTCTTTGATTTTCCCGTTACAACGTATTCGCCCGCACTTGCCGTATAACGCACGTTTGAAACGTACAGACTCTGCGTATAAGAATTGCCCGTCATGCCGTCCAAAGAGACGGGCGTTACGTTTGCCTGTAAAAGCAGAATATCGCCCGTACGGATGTCTTCGGAGAGCATAACGCGACACTTTCCGCCCGTCTTTTCTCCGTCGAAAAACAAATCGGACAGAACGACGACGGAATATCCGTTTTTTACCGTGACGGAAGTCGCCGTTCCGGAGAGCGAATAAGCGCCCGCTTCCCGTGTATTGCTAAAACGTTGCGTATAGACATGGGAAAGTCCGAAGCCAAGCCCCGCGCAGAGAAAAATACATAACAAAACCGCCGCCGTGCGTTTGAGCGACAGGGGACGGAGAGAAAACAATAAGAACAACGCTACGAAGATCAAGTCGGCTGCCAGAAACCCGCCGAACGCAATCTTGCCGTAGAGAAAAATACCGAAGGCAAGTCCCAGCGCGCAGAAAAGAAGCGGACGAAAATTGACGCGCGGCATACGCGTCGCGCCCTCTTTTTCCCTTTGTTTCGTTTGCAATTCGCCTTCTCTCATCTTCGGTAATCAATCCTTATGCCAAGGTGATACGGTCGGATACAGACCGCACGAGAATCCCCTTTTGTTCTCCGAACGCAATACAGTCTCGCACGAACGCGACAAATTTTTCGCTCGGGCGGTCGATATGGAAAACGGCGCCCATGAGAGAGATCAGCTCGTCGGAATACAAACTCACACGCTCTTCCAAAGCGCTTTTGACGAAGGAAACCAGCTCGAACGGGGTGAAATCCTCTTCCGTTTTGCGAAGAGGCGGCTCGTTTTCCGTGCGGAACTTCCCGATGGAGATTGCTTTCTCCGTCTTATAAAAGTAATCCCTGTCTAACACGCGTTCCCGCCGAAATCCGCATCCGTCGATAAGGGAATCGAGCCGCGCGCTCATTCGCGCGCCCGATTTCACGATCCCGAACGTAGCAAGGCAACGCGTTTTCAAAAACGTACGCGAAATCGGCTCTTCCGTTGCAACAATCTCGCGAAGGCGCGCTACAATTTCCGCATCGTTTACGCCGCTCGTTATAAACGCCGCCACTTCGCCGCCCGTTTGTTTCACCGCGCAGTATGCTCTCGCGTTTTTGTTTAACCATGCGCCGCTCTGTTTTTCCGCGCCCGTCAGCTTATCGAGCATATCTTTGATGCGTTTTAATTCCCGTTTGGGATTGTTGTAATAATTCACGCAATTCACGCGCAGAACGTTCCAGTTACTGCGTTTTAACGTTTGAATCTGCAATACGTTGCGGTCTTTGACGGAAAATTTATCCGTCGCGTCGCAGACGATTGCAAGAATAAAATGATGTTCGTCTTTGGGATCGACAACGGCGACGTCGATTTTAAAATCGCTCGCGCCCACGTCGCAGCGGCATTCATAGCCGTATTCCGAAAGCTCCTGCGCGATAAATTTCCCGATTCCCGCGCCACCCTTCACGGAAGCGGAATTAACGGCAAGCGTCGTCCTGCCTTTCTCCGCAAATTCAAGAAAGGCTTTCAGCCCCGCAACGCCTTTCGAAGAAGTCTTGGCAAGGTCGATCATTCCCGCCGTCATGGTGGTAAAGATGAGCATTTCCTCGCGGGCGCGGGAAACCGCGACGTTGAGCCGCCGCCAACCGCCGACCTGATTGAGCGGTCCGAAATTGAGAGAGACTCTGCCCGTGGAATCGGGACCGTAACACACGGAAAAGAGAATGACGTCCCGTTCGTCGCCCTGCACGTTTTCTAAATTCTTCACGAACAGCGGTTCGTCGCGGTCGTATGCCGCGCCGTCTAACTTGCGCGCGATCAACTCTTTACCGAGCAATTTTTCGATATCGCTCTGTTGCGCGCTCGAAAAGGTAACGATCCCCATGCTCGAACGGGACAACACGGGATCGGAAAGCCGTCGCACGACTTCCTGCACCAACGCCTCCGACTCCTTACGGTTGCGCTTGGTAAAACCGCGGTCGTACGTTCCGTTCACGAGCATGAGTTTGACCTTGCTTTCCAAAGCGTCCGGCGAAGGAAACGTGCACAGACGGTTTTCGTAATACATGCTGTTGGAAAACGCAATGAGCGATTCGTGCTTGCTGCGGTAATGCCAAAGCAGATGCCTTTCGGGCATGCCGAGAGCGAGACAGTCGTCGAGAACGCTCTCCAAATCCTCGTTTTCAAGGTTTTCCTCGTCCACGTACGCCGAACGGAAGAAGGCGGTGGGCGGTAGTTGCCTCGGATCTCCCACGACGATCGCGGCTTTGGCACGGGCGATAGAACCAACTGCTTCCGCCGTGTTCATCTGCGACGCCTCGTCGAAGATGACGAGGTCGAACAAATCCGCCTCCGGTTGCAGATATTGCGCCACGGTGACGGGGCTCATCAGCATACACGGGCACACCCGGCGGGTTAACTCGGGCACTTCCGAAAACAGCCCTCTCAACCCCGATCCGCGCAAATTGCTCTTTGCAAGGCGGGTAAAGGCGTTGAGTTCGACGGAAAGCGAGCCGTCGCTTCCCGGAACGGGCAGGCGGGACAACAGATTTCCGCGGATTTCTTCGCGCGCCGCGTTGGAGAAGGTTTCCCATGCGGTACGAAATTTTTCAATCGTCTCTTCCATCGTTCCCACCGTCATGCGGGAAAGCTCGGGATCGGCGGGAATGTTGATATCCAAAAAATTTTTATAGACGTTTTTCTCAAAGCCTGCAAGGATATTTTCTCCCGTCAGCCTTCCGCTCTCCAACGCTTCGGTAATAAAGTGACAGCCGAGACGGTTCAGCCGCTCGCCCGTCTGTTGATACATGCACCAGTTGGGGAGCATATCCGCATTGTCGATGAGAGAACTTGCCTTCGAAGAAAAGTAATCGAGCACGTCCTCCTGCACGATCTTATTTTTATCCGCGCCCGTAATTTGAAGAAAACTCTCCTGCGCGCATCGGAACGCCTCCGCCGCCTTTAAGTATCCTTCCAGTACGGGCAGCGTATAGCCGCTCTGTGCGCGGATACACATGCCGTTGAACGCGTCGGGGTTATAATCCATAAACGTGGCGGCACAGAGCGCATGCAGGCGATAAAGTTCTGCGAGATATTCCGTCCGCTTTTTAAAGACGATATCTCCGCCTCTGCCCGTAAACTGTTTGGAGAGAGGAACGCTCTTGATCCGCTCTGTCGCCTCGGAGATATCGAGTACCGTCTGCAAATATTTGGGAACGTCCTCGGGCGCAACGTCATGAAGCGCAACGCGCTTTAACCGTTTGACGGCGGCTAAGGCGGTTTTGTTCAGCTGCCAATTTCCCTCCGTTTCCAAGAGCCGCTTCAAGTCTCCGGCGTCTTTGCCAATCTCAATCAAACTCTTAAAATGCTTATTATAGTAATCAAGTAAGTCGTCGAGACGGCGGTTCGCGTTATAAAAGACGTAGAACTCTTCTTCGCTCACGTCCGCAAAATATTTATCGTATACGCCCGCGGAAAGATTGCGGCAAATCAGACGGATATCCTCCAATTTCTTCTGCGTGACGGTCGAGATCTTTTGGCGATAAAATTCCAAAAAGAGGGCAAGATAAGCCTTCAAGTGCTTGATTTCGGTAATGACGACTTCGCACGAGCAGAAAACGCGGTCTCTCAGCTCCCGCGAATATTCGGTGACGTTGACGTTCTCGAAGGGAGAATGATAGACGCCGCCGCACTCCTTTGCCGCAGCCGCGGCGGAAAGGATCATGCTTTTACATTCGGAAAGTTTTTGTTCGGTCAAAGAATCGTAAAAGGAACTTTCGATATCGAGGATATCGGGTGCATTTTTGTTTTGAAGATAGAGCAGGATCGCCTGATAAACGGAAATCCCCAACCGCCGTTTTTTATGCAACGCAATCATGGGCGCTTTGAGTTCTTCCCGCAGTTCTACGATTTCCCGCGCGCGGGGCGCAAGATCCGCTCTCTCTCCCGTTCCCGCTAAGGCGAGCGTGCTCTCCATACGCCGTAAAACGTCTGCTTTGTCCGTCTTGTTGGAATGCAGTTCCAGGCAGAATTCCCCTATTCCCAAACCGTCCAGACGCTTTTTCACAACGTCGAGCGCCGCTTTCTTTTCCGCAACGAACAGGACGCGCTTTCCGTCGTTGAGCGCGTTGGCAATGATATTTGTAATCGTCTGGCTCTTGCCCGTTCCGGGAGGTCCGTGCAGAACAAAGCTCGCGCCCGTGCGCGAGAGCGCGACGGCGGAATACTGGGAGCTGTCGGCAGGAAGCGGAACGAGCGTTCCGGCGGGATAGCCCTCGTCCTCTTCTTCCGCTTCGACCTCTTTACGCTCCGCGCGGTTGTTTAAAAGCGCAGAGACGATTGCGTTTTTCTGTAATTCCCCGAAATGACTATGGATATCGTTCCACATGAGAAAACTTTGAAAGGAGAACGTTGCAAGATACACGTCCTGTACGACAGTCCAACCTTTCATCGACGCCGTTTCCGCCAGCATCATGGCAAGAATTTCAGAAATTTTCAGCGCAGAAACGTCGCCGCCCAAACCGCGGACGTCGATATTGAATTCCTGTTTGAGATATTCGAGCAACGTGGTATTAACGAAATATTCCCCCTCGTTATATTCAACGGAATAGTCCTCGTTGCCCTTGGCGCGCTTAATTTCCACGGGCGCGAGCACAAGCGGCGCATACCGAGGCTTACCGTCCTCTTTGGCGCAATAGCGCAAAAATCCGAAGGAGAGATATAAAATTTTCGCGCCCGTCTCCTCGTTCGCCTCGCGGTTGCGGCGGGCAAGCTTTACCGCGGTATCCGAAACCGTCTGACCGTCTGCAAAAGCGCGCAAAATCCCCTTCTTCTGTTCCAGCAAGAAAAGCGATTTCTTTGCGGAATTGAGTTCCCCGCCGAACGGTTGCTCCTGTTCGCCCGCTTTGAGCTTCATGCTCCCCTTTTCTGCAAGCAGGGAATACAGCTCGTTGACGCCCGCAGAGCAGACGTGTAGCGCGTTCCTGCCGTTAAAGTTGAGAAGCGCGTTCTTTGCCGTAAGATCTAACAGCCGCCTCTCCCACTGTTTGTTTTTTGGCTGTTTGCCCTCGATGTTGAGTTTGCGGTTTTCGGGAAGAGGCGCGGGCGCGTTCTCGTCCGACATATCCTCTTCCTTTAACAGCTCCACCCCGCGCACGCCCTTTTCTCTGAGCGGAAGCGCAAAAATATTTCCGAGGCGGCAGCGGCGGATATCCGTAAAATATTCGTAACATCCCTCTTTCAGCTTTTGCTTAAAGTGCGCTTCCGAAGGGGTAAACGCGGCGTTAGAAGCGGAAAAGAGATCTTCTACGTCGAAAAAGCTTAAATTGTTAATCCCGTCGGAGACGTATTTCGCAACGATTTCGCAATCGTCGGTCACACTGTCGAGGAAGCAGCTGTCGTACAGCCATACGCCCACGGCGACGGCGTTTTCTCCCACCGCAAGCACGGGGTGCAGGCGCGCCGCCTCGAAACAAGCCGCCGCGAATACTCCCAATTCCAACGAGCTTGCGCGTTTGCTTTTGAGCAGAGATTCCTTGGAAACGGCAGAGGAGGGATTGGAAAGACGCGTTTCTTCCGATTTTTCGAAGGAAACGCGCTTGATCGCGGCAAAAACGGACGCAGCGATCTGACGGACAGCGTTTTTATCCGCGCCCGCATAGCCGTAGAATTCGGCGTCTGCGTTCCACTTTTTCAGGCGTTTACCCGCGTCCTCCAAAATGCGCGCGCAATCGGAAAGGCGGGGACGGACAAACGCGGCAAGCCGTTCCGCATTACCTTCCAGCCCCTCCCAAAAATCGTAAGGAAGCAATGTGATTTCGCTCTTGTTGCGACAAAGCTCCCTGTCCTCATGATAGACGACGATATCGACGGAAGAAACGCCGAGTTCGTTGTTTTCGGCAAGTTTCAAGGGCGAAAAAATCCCCTCCGCTTTAAGTTCCACCGCGCTTTCGAAGGGGACTTCTGCAGTCGCCTCATAGGGGACGACAAGCCCGTTTTCGTCGGATATCGTCACGCGCAGAAAAACAGCCTCCGAAAAGCTGTTCTTGATTTGCACTAAGATCGGCGTCTGCAACGGATAATCCGCATAACCGACGTATTTGGGCGTCCGGACGGTAAGTTGTATTTTCTCTTTGAGCTGATTTTTCGATTTGGTATTCGCCATAGTTCTCCCGTTTTTTCTATTATACCGATTTTTCCCAAAGGTGCAACCTCAAAAACGCGGTTTCATCAAATTGTGCGGTGATATAATCGCTATGCTGCTCTAAATGACCGTCTTTTTGTCATTCTAAGGAGCGTAGCGAATCTTCATACGCAGTCCGTAACCGCTTCCCCTAAAAGTAAGCGTCTTCGAAGTATTCGATCTCCCCTTCGAACACGGAGGCGATATCGAAACGGCATTCCGGTTCTTCCCGCAACATGTTGCAATAATACAAGGCGATTTTGCGGTAACGCTCCCGTTTGCGCGCGTCCACCGCCTCAAAAGGTTGCCCAAACGCATCGTTTTCCCGTGTTTTTACTTCGACAAAGCAATAAACGCCGTCTTTGAGCGCGATAATATCCGCTTCGCCGAACGGGGTTTTGTAATTGCGTTCGAGAATTTGATAGCCCCGCTTTTTTAAATATTTACAGGTTAAATCCTCTCCCGTCCGTCCCAAAACTTTTTTACGAAAGTCTTTCGGTGAATTTTGCAAATGCCCACCTCCCGGATGGCGTTGATATGCTCTTTTGTGCCGTAACCCATGTTATGATCGAATCCGTATTCGGGATATTCCGTCGCATAACGCATCATAAGCGCGTCGCGGTACACCTTTGCGAGGATACTTGCCGCACCGATGGAACAGACGAGCGCGTCCCCTTTCACAATACTTTTCTGAGGAACGCAAAGATCAAGCGTCATGTTCCCGTCCGTCAGGACAAAATCCGGAGCGGGAGAAAGCGATTCTACGGCGCGTTTCATGCATAGCCTCGTCGCCTGTAAAATATTCATCTCGTCAACGACGGTTTCGTCCGCCTCGCAGATTGCATAGGCGCAGGCAATTTCTTTAATTTTTTCCGAAAGATATTCACGCTTTTTCTTGGAAAGCTGTTTACTGTCGTTGATCCCGACGATACGCTTTTCTTCTTCAAGCGGCAAAATAACCGCCGCACACACTACCGGTCCCGCCAAAGGTCCCCGTCCCACTTCGTCTACGCCAGCTACCGCGACAAAGCCCCGATCAAAATACTCTTTTTCCGTTGTAAGCAAATCCATAACGCTAAATTAAGCCAACCTCTTTCATATCGTCCGCGCAATCGAAACAGACCTTCCCGAGTTTTCCTTTGCGGAAATCGTCTAAAACGGCACGTTCGCCGCGCTCGTAATCATAGTCGTTATTTCCCCTCAGTAAAAAGCCCCGCCGCGCGCATACTTGATTCAGCATTTCAAGCGGCGCGCTTCCCTTCCCGATTCCGTAACGCTCCGAAAGTCCCGCAGGGTTGAGCGAGGAAAGATCTTCCAAAAGCGCAAGCGCGATTTCGTCCATGCTGAGAATATCGTCCTTCACGCTGCCGATATAGGCAAGCCGACGCGCAAGCGTTTGATTTTGAAAAGACGGCGGCATGGTTCCGGGCGTATCTAAAAGATCGAACGCGCCGCATTTTACCCATTGCTTGATTTTTGTGACGCCCGCTTTATCCCCCGTGACGGCGCGGCGCGAACCGCACAGCAGGTTGATCACCGTACTTTTTCCCGTGTTGGGCACGCCTGCGATCATAAAACGCAACGGTTTTTGCACGCCCTTTTCTTTGAGACGATCCGCTTTTTCTTTGACGAGCGCGTTCATAGCCGCAACCAAATTGCGCTTATCGGTTTGCACGGTCGCCGAAAGACGCAAGACGTATTTTCCGTCGTTTTTCAGGAGAGATAACAGTTCGTCTGCCCGTTTATCTGCCAAATCTCCCTTGTTGAAGAGATACAGCACGGGTTTATTCCCAACTAACTCTTGAAGTTTGGGGTTATACGTTGCGGCGGGAGCGCGCGCATCGAGCACGAACACGACCGCATCGCACAATTTTAAATTTTCTTCCATGACCCGCATGGCTTTCGCCATGTGTCCCGGGTACCATTGAATGGTTTTCATCGTTCACCCTTTTAAGAGATCGGGACGGTTTTTCTTTGTGATTGCAAGCGATTGCGCGCGCCGCCATTTATCGATCTCGGCATGATTTCCGCTTCGGAGAACTTCGGGCACTTTCAAACCGCGGTATTCCGCGGGATGAGTGTAGTGCGGATATTCGAGCAGATTTTCCGAAAAACTCTCCTGCACAAGCGATTCGGGCGACAAAACGCCGTCGATATACCGCGCCACGCAATCGGTAACGACCATGGCGGGCAGCTCGCCGCCCGTTAAAACATAATCGCCGATGGAAATTTCCTCGTCGATAAACAGATCGATCGCACGCTGGTCAACGCCCTCGTAATGTCCGCATAAGAGCACGAGATGCTCCTCTTGCACAAGCGAAAACACCATCTCTTGGCGAAACACCTTGCCTTTGGGCGAAAGAAAAATGCGGCGCGCCCCGTGATGAGGATCAACCGCTTCGATCGCACTGCCGATGGGCTGCGCCGTCATTACAAGCCCCGCCCCGCCGCCGAAAGGATAATCGTCGCACTTTTTCTGCTTGCTTTCGGTGTAGTCGCGGATATTCACCACTTCGATTTGCAATTTTCCCTCTTTCACCGCTCTGCCCACGATACTCGCGAACAACGGCGCAAAGATATCGGGAAAGAGCGTTAATATCGTAATTTTCATTTATAAAACTGCCACTTCTTTGAATCTCTTTTTATTCACCGTGATCTTTTTCGCTTCCAAATCGATGTGCACGATCACGCCTTTCACCGCAGGAAAAAGAATCTCTTTGCCGTCCTGTTCCAACGTATAAATATCGGAGGAAGCCTGTTGAATATTGGTGAGAACGCCCAAACGCTCGCCGTCTTCCGTAACAATCTCGCTTTCCAACAGATCGACGATATAATACCGTCCTTCTTCGGGCTGCGGCGCGTCCTCGCGTAAAACGACGACTTCTTTCCCGCGTAACAGCTCTGCCGCGTTACGGTCGGGTACGCCTTTCAGCCCCAAAAATACCGAGCCTTCCCCAATGCGGACGGAGAGCACTTTATACTCCTTTCCGTCGAGAAACACGCGTTTATAGGCGCGAAACTCCTCGGCGGCGTCTGTAAACGGTTTAATTTTGACCTCGCCGCGAATTCCCTGCGGTTTTAAAATTTCCCCTACAAGCAACGTCTTTTCCATATTCAGAATGCGAACAACCCGTCTGCCAAGGCGCGGATATCCGCTTGCGTCTCCTCTTTGTTTTCTTTGCTGCGAACTACGGCAATATTTTCGCCCGCGCCGAACGTTTCAAACAGCTCAAAGTACCGTTCGTGGATTTTCTTCTGCTTTTCCAGCGTCTCATACCGCTCCTCCGCGCCGCGCTTTTCCACGCGCCGCATCCCCTCTTCGGGGGGAAGATCGATGAATACGGTAAGATCGGCTTTGAGCGCCTGCATTGCGGGCGCATTGAGAGACAGCACCCACTCGTACGGCACAAATCCGCCGTTATAAGCAAGCGACGAGAAATAATAGCGGTCGCAAAGCACGCTCACGCCTTTCTCTAATTTCTGTTTGATCCCGTTTACTTCGTTATAAATATGATCGAGCCGATCTGCCGCGAACAGCGCGGCGATGGTATATTCGTTGGTCTCTATCCTGCCCGTGAGACAGGAACGGAGCTGCGCTCCGAAGGGAGAATCGGTCGGTTCGCGCGTAAGAAAGACTTTTACGCCTTTTGAAACGAGATATTTCCCGAGAAGCTTCATCTGCGTGCTCTTGCCGCTGCCGTCCGTCCCTTCGAATACAATGAATTTTCCCTTTGTGTTCATAGTAAGTTCATTATAACAAACGCCCGCGTTTTTGTCAACACGGGCGCAACCGTCATTCTTTTGTTTTTAGCGGAATGGGGCGTTTTTTCTGCGGCAAAGATCCGCCGAGCTTTCCCTGCCCGTCGCCCCGGAATTGAAATTTGGGTATAGAATAAA
>CAZFPP010000013.1:0-29261 GCA_964521125.1 uncultured Clostridia bacterium | reverse complement strand
CCGCAAGCGCATTCGGACGTTGAACGCAGGCAGAGTGAAAACGAACGTAAAAAATATCCCCGCGTATAACGGAGTTTCTCCTTACACAAACAAAAAACCGACGAAAAGTCGGTTTTTTTATGGGGATGCCGTTTTAAAAGTCAAACTCAAACCCGTTTGTATTCCGGCGTTTAGGTCAAGCAGATTTACTTATTTTATCGAGATTATAAACTTGGTATATAACAAAAAGTAAGGTTATTTTATATTTCCTTGCTTTTATCGCCTTATTATGCTATCATGTTCGGTGTGTTTTACACTTGCTTTGGAGAAAGACGCGCGGTTTATTTTATTTTTCTCAGTCCTTTGGGATAATGATTTTTCAGCGTGCCGTTGACGGCTTTTCCCCAACCGAGCGGATACTCCCCTATGCCGACGACGCACCAGCCGTTCTCCTCCGCCACGGAGAGCGTTTCGCCTTTGAGATACCGTTCCGCCTCCTCGCGGTCGAGCGCAACATACCGCGCGGTCTCCTTTGATTTCAGCGCCATGGCAAGCGCATGGGAAGGCTTGAAATTTTTCCCGTCCCATTCGCCGAGTTCCACGCCCGCTCGCAAAGTAAACACGTTTAAAGAAGGAAACCCCCCGGGCAGCATCAACAGCTTTCCGCTCGAGAGCGTTGTGATATCGCCCGCAAATCCTATCCCGTTCGTGAAACAGGATTTGGCAAATTCGGCATATGCCGCTTCCGCGCGTTTGTCATGCCGTACGGGAAAGGGTTTTACTTCTTTCCGTTCTCCTTCCCGCTTTTCGAGGAGCGCCGCAAAATGCCCCTCGCCCCTGATCTCGTGCGGCAAAAGCAATTTCTGCTCCAACAAAGTAAATTCCGGATGACGGGCAAGAAAGCCCGCGATCTGCTCCTCGTTCTCCTCTTTGGAAAAGGTACAGGTGGAATATACGATTCGCCCTCCGACGGAAAGCATGGCGGCTGCGTTCTCCAAAATATCTCTTTGCCGCAATGCACAGCGGCGCACATTGTCGACGCTCCACTCCTCAACCGCAAACGGTTCCTTTTTAAACATCCCCTCGCCCGAACAGGGCGCGTCCACAAGGATTTTATCGAAGTAAGCGGGAAATTCCTTGGCAAGTCTGCCCGCATCGGTATTGACAACGGCGGCGTTTTTCACCCCCAAACGTTCTAAATTGCTCAAAAGGACGTTTGCGCGCGAAGTTACATATTCGTTACAGAGAAGCGCTCCCTCTCCCTGCATGCGGGCGGCGAGTTGCGTGCTCTTCCCCCCGGGAGCGGCGCACAAATCGAGCACGCGCTCTCCTTTTTGCACGTTCAACAGCGGTGCGGCGCACATAGCGGAGGGCTCCTGGCAATAGTACAGTCCCGCAAAATGCAGTAAATCCGCGCCCGCTTTTTCTTCTTTCACATAAAACCCGTTCTCCTCCCATGGAATAGGTTCCAGCGGAAACGGAGAAATTTTTAAAAATTCGTTGCGGGAAATTTTCAGCGGATTGACGCGCAAACCCTTATACGGCGGAACATCGTAAGAGCGCAAAAAGGCGGGGTACTGTTCCCCCAGCCTTTTTTGCATTCTGTCCATAAATTCTTCGGGTAACTTCATACACTCTCCAACGCGCCGTTCAAACTCTCCAAGGGGATAAACGCCGCGCCCGCCGCAATGGCGTTCTGACAGCGCACATCGCCCTCTCCGCGCGCAATGTATACGTTGCATTCGGCGGAGTGCGACGTATACCGTCCGCCCGAAGCAAAGATCGCCGCAACCAATTTGCGTGAGATTTCCACATCGTCTTCGATATCCTTGGAAAAACAAAAAACCTTTCCGTCGAGAGATCCGCCCTTCTTGCGGCGGTTCATATTCTTATTGACAAATCGATAGAACTCCTCGTGCGCTTTTGCGTGGGCTTCTTTCCGCTCGTCCCGTTCGGCGAGATACGTTTTTAGTCCTTTGGAATGGAGAGGCGAAATCTGATAATTCGCAATAACGCCCGCCCGGATTCCAAACCGTTCGACAAGACCTTTCACGTCCGTCTTTTCCCGTTTACAAAGCATTTCGCATACGCGCATCGTGGCATAGGCGTCGTCTACCGCGCGATGCGGAATAAACTTTACGCCCAAAGCCTCCGCCATCGTCTGCAAGCCGTACTGACGGGAAAAACAGTTTTCCATATTCATATAGAAAAACTGCGTGTCGTAAAAATTAAAACGGAATGAGGGCAATTTATAACGCCGCGTTTCCAAATTCAGATAATTGACGTCGTTGTTCGTCGCGTGCCCGCAGACGATATGTTCTTTGTTTTCCAAAAGTTCTTTTATCCGCCTGTACTCCGCCGAAAAAACAGGATATTGTGTAAAATCCTCATACACATAAGGAAGCACCAAACCCTCGCCGCCATTTCGGTCGGTGAGGTGAAATTTGCCTTTGGGATTGAGCAAAATATCTTCTTTTTCGAGAACGTTGAAGTTCCCGTCGGTCAGAACATAGCCGAACGCGCATATCTTCGCCACATTTTTATAGACGCAAGCGCATTCGATATCAAAAAACACGTACTTCATGCAAGCCTTTTACTTTGCGGTGATTTCTTTTAAGCCTCCCATATAAGGACGGAGCACTTCGGGAATATACACGCTGCCGTCCGCGCGGAGATGATTTTCAAGGAATGCGATGAGCATCCTCGGGGGCGCGACAACGGTATTGTTGAGCGTATGCGCATAAGCGCTCCCCTTTTCTCCTTTGTAACGAATCCCGAGGCGGCGCGCCTGCGCGTCCGTGAGATTGGAGCACGAGCCAACTTCGAAATATTTCTTTTGACGGGGGCTCCACGCCTCTACGTCTACACTGCGGTATTTGAGATCGGCAAGATCGCCCGAACAGCATTCTAACGTACGCACGGGGATCTCCATGGAGACGAACAACTCTACCGTATAATGCCACATTTTATCGTACCATTCGCAGCTGTCCTCGGGCTTGCAAATGACGATCATTTCCTGCTTTTCAAATTGATGAATGCGGTATATCCCGCGTTCCTCGATGCCGTGCGCGCCCTTTTCTTTCCGGAAACAGGGCGAATAACTCGTAAGCGTTAAAGGAAGTTTGCTCTCTTCGATCGTCGTACCCATAAAACGCCCAATCATGGAATGCTCGCTGGTACCGATGAGATAGAGATCCTCTCCTTCGATTTTATACATCATACCGTCCATCTCTTCGAAACTCATCACGCCCGAAACGACGTCCGAACGGATCATGAAAGGCGGAATGCAATAGGTGAAACCCTTATCGATCATAAAATCGCGCGCATACGCTAAAACCGCGGAATGCAACCGCGCAATCTCTCCCGTGAGATAGTAAAAACCCTGTCCGCTCGTTCTGCGCGCGCTGTCGATATCGATCCCGTTCAGTTTTTCAAGAATATCGAGATGATAGGGTACTTCGAAATCGGGCACTTTCGGCTCCAAAAACCGTTCACGCTCCACGTTCTGCGAATCGTCCTTCCCGATGGGCGTTTCGGGGGAAATGATGTTGGGAATACTCATCATCACTTTTTTCAGCTTTTCGCCGACTTCCGTTTCTTCTTTTTCGATTTCGACAAGTCGATCGGCATTCTTTGTGACCTGCGCCTTTACCTCTTCCGCCTCGGCGGTCTTTTTTTCGCGCATGAGCTGCCCGATCTTTTTGGAGAGCGCATTACGGGCAGCTCTGAGCGCGTCCCCCTCGTTTTGCAGGGCACGCTTTTGACTGTCAAGCGCAAGCGCCTCGTCAACGAGCGGAAGCTTCCTATCCTGAAATTTTTTTCTGATATTCTCGCGCACAAGTTCGGGATCGGCGCGGAGAAGATTGATGTCAATCATAACTACCTCTTGTATTTTCTCTCCATATTATACAACGTTTTCCCGTTAAAATCAATAATTTGACCGCGCAGATTTCACTTTACAGCGCAAAATTTCGAAAAAGAAAAAAACTTTTGACATTTCTTCCTTCCTCGTGTATAATGAATTCAGAATAAATTCTGAGGTGCGGGATTGAAAACGCAATCGAACGAACCGAATACGGGCAAACCCGAAGCGGAAAGAACCACCGATAGAAACGACCGGAATTTCTTCAAGCGCATTCTCGAACGAGGGGGGCTTATCTCTCCTCAGCCCGACAAAGAACGCAAAAAGCTCATGCGCAAATTCCGAAAGGCGAAGCATATTCCTTCCGAAGCGGAAGTGGAACGTTTTACCCCTGCACTCGACAAGGGACTTTCTGACGAGCAGGTAGAAACACGGTTCAATCAATTTCTCTTCAACGACGTAAACAAACGTTACAGCAAGTCTTACGCAAGTATTTTCATCGGAAATATCTGCACGTTCTTCAACCTGCTGTGCGTGATCGTGGCGGTGGCGTTCGTCATCGCGCAGGCGGAACTCTCGCAGTTTTTGTTCGTCGCGATCTTCACCGCCAACCTCGTGATCGGCATCATTCAGGAAATCCTTGCAAAAAAACAGATAGACCGCCTCTCTATTCTCATTTCTTCTACCGCGAAAGTCGTACGCAACGGGATAGAACAGGAAATTTCCGTCAAAGAGATCGTGCTTGACGACGTGCTTTTCCTTGAAGCGGGACAGCAGGTACCCGCCGACTGCATTCTTGCCGACGGGCACGTGGAGGTAAACGAATCGCTTTTAACGGGTGAATCCGCCTCGGTCAAAAAATCGGTGGGCGATATCCTTTATGCCGGCTCCTTCATTGCAAGCGGCTCTTGCCGCGTACGCGCCGAAAAAGTGGGCGCGGCGTCCTATCTAAACAATCTCACCGCCAAAGCAAAAAAATACAAACGCCCCAGCTCGGAAGTCATGAATTCCATTCGTCTCTTCATCCGCGCGATAGGCATTCTCATCATACCCGTCGCCGCGCTGATGTTCTGGACCAACTGGAAAGGCGTTTCTTCCAACCTCGAAGGAGAGGCGCTTTGGATGCAAATTTCGGCATCCATACAATATACGGGCGCCGTGATCGTAGGCATGATCCCTTCCGGATTGCTGCTTTTAACTTCGCTTGCCATGGCAATGGGCGTTCGGCGGCTCTCCAAAAAACAGACGCTCGTGCAAGATCTTTATTCGTTGGAAATGCTTGCCCGCGTGAACGTGCTCTGCCTCGATAAAACAGGGACGATCACCGACGGAAGAATGACGGTGAGCGATTGCATGATTGTAAATAACGATACGGATTACTCCGTGGACGAGATCATGGCAAATATGCTTGCCGCGCTCGACGGGAACAATCAGACCTCCATCGCGCTGCAAAACCGATTCGGATATTCTTCTTCTCTGAACGCAACAGCCGTTCTGCCCTTCTCCTCGGACAGAAAGCTTTCTGCGGTAACGTTCGGCGAGAAAGGAACGTTCGCTTTCGGCGCACCGGAATTTGTGCTTCGTCCTCTGCCTCCCCGCATTGAGCGAATTGCCAAACAATACGCGCAAATGGGACTCCGCGTTCTCTTGCTTGCATATGCACCCGGCAAAATCAGCGGAGAGAAACTTCCCGCAAATATGCGCGCAGTTGCGCTGATCACCCTTGCCGACAACATCCGTCCCGAAGCGGTGGAAACCGTAAAATGGTTCCGGGAAAACGACGTGGATATTCGGATCATCTCGGGAGACAACCCCGTAACCGTTTCGGAAGTTGCGCGGCGCGCCGGCATTAAAGACGCGAATAAATTCATCTCCCTCGACGGGCTCACGGATATCGAAGTAGAAAACGTTGCAAACCAATATACCGTGTTCGGCCGTGTAACGCCGGAACAAAAAGCAATCCTCGTAAAAACGCTCAAACGCGAGGGAAATACCGTAGCGATGACCGGCGACGGCGTAAACGATATCCTCGCGCTGAAAGAAGCAGATTGCGCGATTTCCGTTGCCTCGGGCAGCGAAGCGGCGCGCAATGTATCACACCTCGTGCTGATGAACAACAACTTCATGAATCTTCCCGTAGTCGTGGAAGAAGGACGGCGCGTGATTAACAACATTAAAAACAGCGCTTCTCTCTATATCATGAAAACACTGTTCACCATGCTGTTGTCGCTTATCTGTATGTTGATTCCCGGTCAGGCATATTTCTTTACGACCAACAATCTCATTCTGTTTGAATTTTTCGTAGCGGCGATCCCCTCCTTTGTTATTTCGCTTCAACCCAACACCGAACGCGTAAAAGGCCGATTTATTCTCTACGTTCTCTCCCGCTCTATCCCGGGCGCACTGACGCTTATACTCTGCGTACTGGCTGTCTATTTCGGAAACCAAAATCTGGTGATGACACCCGCTAAGTATGCAGAAGACGGTACGCTCCTCGAAGAAGCGGTCGTCGGTTTTGGGAATAATTTCACTCCCTTGCTCATTATGGCGGTCACTTTCGGCGGAATCGTCATGTTATACCGCATTCTCAAACCCATGAATCTCATTCGCGCTCTCGTCTACGGAGGATGTTTTGCAATTTGCATTATCTTCATGAGTGTTCCCGTGTTGGGAGATATCATCTATAAAGGCTGGGGAGAACTGAGCTTTACCGTAACGGAGATATTGTATATCATCTGCATTATGCTTGCCGCATTCCCTATTTCGGGATTTCTCGTAAAAGCATGCGATCTGCTGAATACCGATTAACAGACAGAAAATTTGTATGAAAAATGCCCGCGTTTGCGGGCATTTTTCATACCGAAAATTTACGCTTCGAATTTATATGCGGCGGTGAATTCGTAAACCTCGCCCGCCTGTATAATCGAACTGCCCTTTTCGGCATATTCGGGCACGTTCACGTTGTTTGGAATCGCCTGCGTCTCTAAACAGAATCCCGCGCGCTTCCCGTAATATGCCGTCTTTCCCTGTTGGTGCAGTCCGTTACCCGCATAAAACTGAACAGCAGGCATGTCGGTGCAACATGTCATTTTGATTCCCGTCTTTTGGCTTTCCGCAACGGCATACCTGACATATTCTCCGCACTTATTTTTGAGTACGTGACAGTGATCGTATCCGTTGCCCTGCTTTAAGTCGACGTCGTCCGCTTCGATTTCCTTGCCGATCTCTTTGGGCGTATTGAAGTCGAACGCCGTGCCCTTGACCGCGCGATATCCTCCCACGGGAATCATTGTGGGATTGGTCGGCGTGATATAGTCGCAATCGAGCCAAAGCACATTGTCAAGAATACTGCCGTCTCCCTCGCCGTTGAGATTGAAATAGGCGTGATTGGTGAGGTTGACCGCCGTCGTCTTATCGCTGACCGCATGATATTTGATTTTCAACTCGCCCCCTGAAAATGTATAAGTAACGGTAACGCGCAGCGTCCCGGGATAGTTTTCCTCGCCGTCGGGAGAGACTATGGAGAGTTTCAGCGCGTCGCCGCAAATTTCATGCGCCCATATCTTTTTGTTGAACCCGACTTTTCCGCCGTGTAAATGGTTGCCGCGGTCGTTGCAATATAGCTGATACTCTTTCCTGTCCACGGTAAGTTTTCCTTCACCGATTCGATTGCCGAATCTACCGATAAGCGCGCCAAGATAGCCTCCGTTGACTTCGTAACCCTTTACGTCGTTATATCCCAAAACAACGTCCGTCGGATTTCCTTCCCTATCGGGGACGACAACGCTTTGTACGATACCGCCGAAGTTTAAAATCGTTGCGCTTCTTTTCCCATCCTGCAACGTGAAGGCGAGCACCTCCTCTCCTTCTGCCGTTTTCCCAAAAATCTTAGTTGTAATCATCCTTATCTCCTTCTATCCGCAAATGCGGTCAAATTATCAATTCGCATGCGCCCTCAGAACGCAGATCGGCATAATACACGTTCTCTTTCCCAAAAACACGCGCCATTTCTCCGCCGTATCTCCGCTCCGTTCCCTCTTTGCAAAACGCAAATACCGTACCCAAGCCGCCGCCTTGCAAGCGGTACGCACCGTCTTTGATGAAGCGATCCGAGAGTTTGAGCGCCAAAACAACGGGTTGGTAGATTTCCCCCGGGACATAGCAATTCTGCAAAAAGCCAAGGCTGCTCTCTCCGCTTAAACGGATTTGAGCGAAAAACCGCTCGCGATCGCCCGATTTCAATGCCTCTGCAGCACGGTCCGCTCGCTCGTTTTCTTCAAAGAAGTGAAAGGCGCGAAGAATCGCCCTGTCGCTTACTTTTTGCCGCAAATATGGCAATTCACTCTGTAACAGATCTACCGTAAGTTCACGTAACACGGTCTTGCCGAAATACGCCGCGACTTCACTCATCTCGCGTCTGATATCCGCATGACAAGCGAGAAGCTTCTCGTGCGGTCCTCCCGTATTCGTTATAACGATTTTATAACCTTCGAGCGACGGGACCCGCACGATACCGCCCTCGCCGCCAAAATCGATTTCATGAAACCCGCCGAGCGCAGCGCCCGCTTGGTCGAAAAATCCGCTTGGTTTTCCGAAATAGGCGTTTTCGGCATACTGACCCGCATACGCCTTCACAAGAGGAGAAAGCGTCCCTCCCAAATACAAACGGTTTACGATTTCCGCAACGAACACTTCAAACGCCGCAGAAAAGCCCGCCTCGTAGAACACCTCGCTGTGCGTAACCGCTTGAAACCCGCCAAAGGAATACCCCGCGTCCTTCAAATAGCGTAAAACGCCGCGCGCCAAGGCAATGGATTTTCCCTTTTCCCTCTCCCTCATACCCAGATCGCGGACGGAGAACGAAACGGGAGTATAATCCTCTGCAACAATTTCTACCGTGCCGTCGTCACGCGCGGAGACGGCGCCCAAGATATCGCAGGAAATCGACGAAACGATAACCTTTCCTTTGTTATAGTCTGTGTGATCTCCAATGATTTCCACCCGTCCGGGCGATGAAACCCACCGCTGCGGATGAGAGGAGTAGCGGTTAACAAATAGGCGGTCAAGATATTCTTTTCTTTTTTCGAAGGCGCCCGAATCACCCATAAAAGTATTATAACATAGAAATCTTGAAATGTAAATAAAAACGGAAAATTTATGCAAACTTTGAATATGCAGAAAAAATATATTCCCGCAACGTTACTCCTCGTCATTCTCCTCGTATTATTTGCCTGCTTCGGCGTTCAAATGCAAAACACGGCGCCCGTATTCTCCCTTGCCGAAGAGAGAAAGGTAATTTATCTCACCTTCGACGACGGACCGAGCACCGTTGTGACAAACCGCATTCTCGATACACTCGGCAAAGAGCATATCAAGGCGTCTTTTTTTATCGTGAGCGACCGCGCCCGCACGCGCACAGAAACACTCAAACGCATTGCCGACGAAGGCCACACCATCGGCGTACATTCCGCAACCCATGAATATACGAAAATCTATGCTTCGGACGAAGCGCTGTTAAACGACGTAGACGAGTGCGCCGCCTTTATCCAAAAGACGACGGGCGTCATCCCTACCGTTTATCGTTTCCCGGGCGGAGGAAGCAAAGACAGGGAACGGCAGACGGCTCTTTTGACCCGAAAAGGCTACCGCGTCGTGGGTTGGAACGCCGTATGCGGAGACGAAGAAATTATTGGCGCGAACGCCGATATTCTTGTGCGGGAAACGGTAAAAACTTCGCAAGGGAAAAATCCCGTCGTTCTGCTCCTGCACGATTCGGCGCATCATAAAGAGACGGCGGACGCTCTTCCCCGCATTATCTCGTATTATCGCGAACAAGGATATGATTTCCGCGCGTTTTAAGCTTTTTGCCCTGTTTTTTCCTTCTACGGGCGAACAAACTCGCTACCGTCTTATAAAGTTCGCCGATGGGAACTACGGATAACGAACAAGCAAAGACGGTAATCCACTGCGCCGCGGAGAGAGCGGTGAGATCGAACAGAGCAGCAAACAGCGGCACGGCGACAAGAAGCACGTTAAGCAAGATTCCGAGCGCGACGGTAACAAGCATTGTTTTATTGGAAAACAAATCCCGCAGAGTGAGTCTGCCGCTCTCTTTCCGAACGTTAAAGGCGTGAAACAGCTCGCAAAGAGACAGTACGAGAAAGGCGCAGGTAGAAGCCGCCGCATTCCCCCACAATCTGATTCCCACCGAGAAAACAGCGATCACGACGACCGTTTGTACGACGCCGAAAAACAACATGAAGGTTAGCGAACGTTTCCCGAATATCTCGTCGGCAGATACGGGAGGACGGTTCATAGAGTCATGCGTCCGCTCTACGCCGAGCGCGAGAACGGGCAGAGAATCGGTAATGAGATTGATCCAGAGAAGCTGCGTAGAAGTAAGAAAGCTGTATCTCCACAAAAACAACGTCACAAAGAGAACGGAAAAGACCTCGGCAAGATTGGTACTCAAAAAGAAAGATATCGTTCTTTTTACGTTGTAAAAGACGTTGCGCCCCTCTTCGACCGCATGCACCATTGTGGAAAAGTCGTCGTCGGTGATTACCATATCGGCGGCGTTTTTCGTGACGTCCGTTCCGGATCCCATCGCTACGCCGATATCGGCGGCGCGAACGGAGGGCGCGTCATTCACACCGTCGCCCGTCATAGCGACAATCTCTCCCCGTTTTTGCATAGCCCTCACGATAGCGAGCTTATGTTTGGGGGAAACGCGCGCATAAACGCAATATTCCGGCACACGGCGAACGAACTCCTCTTCGCTCATATGATCGATATCTTCTCCCGTGACCGTTTCGCTTCGTTTTTTTGCAATCCCAAGGCGACGCGCGATTTCGAACGCCGTATCGGCGCTGTCTCCCGTAATCATAACCGTGCGGATTCCCGCTTTTTTACAAGCGCTTACCGCTTCCTTCGCCCTTTCGCGGGGAGGATCGAACAGCGCCGCCAGTCCTAAAAAGGTGAGACCGTCCTCTTTCACTCGTCCGTCATACTCCCCTTCCGCAAACGCTAAAACGCGCATTGCTTCGGAGGAAAACCGACTCATCGTCTTCCCGATTTCCGTTTGATCGGTTTCCGTAAGCGGACGCGCGCCGCCGCCCGCAAAGATTTTGCTGCACTTTTTCAGAAGAACGTCAGCCCCTCCTTTTACATACAGTTTTTTCCTGCCGTCTACCCGTGCCGCAACACTCATCATTTTCCGTTCGGAAGAAAACGGCTCGCCCCCCAAAACGGTAAATTCTTTCAAATACGAACGACTGTCCGAATACTCCAAAAGCGCAATTTCAGTGGGATCGCCCACATATCCGCCCGCGTTCCCCTTTACAGTATGGCATACGCGCATACATTCCAGCAAACGTCCCTCGTCGCCGGAGGGAGCGACCTCGGCAACCGTCATCTTGTTTTGCGTGAGCGTACCCGTCTTATCCGAACAAATACAGGTGCAGCTGCCCAGCGTCTCAACGGCGGAAAGTTTACGCATAACGGCGCGCGCGCTTGACATTCTTTGCACGCCCATTGCAAGAATGATTGTGACGACCGCGCCCATCCCTTCCGGAATCGCCGCAACGGCAACGGCGATCGCAGTCATAATGTTTTCCAAAAAACTCACACGGCGAGCGAATAATCCGCCGATAAAGAGCAGAGCGGCAACCGTGAGAACGGTCACCGTAATAATCTTCCCTAACTTTGCGACCGTTTTATCGAGGGGAGAAAGCACGGGAGCCGATTCGTGCAGCAACTTCGCGACCGAACCCATCTCGGTATTCATGCCCGTATGCGTAACGACGCACCTTGCGTGACCGCTCACGCAAAAGGTGGAAAAATGCGCGGTATTCGCACGTTCGGCAAGCGCGCTTGTCTTTACGACGCAGTCGCGCTTAGGCACAGGTTTACTCTCTCCCGTGAGCGTCGATTCGTCGCAGCGGAAACCCTCGCTTTCCAATACGCGGCAATCGGCGGGGATCCTGTCGCCCCCTTCGATTTCCACAACGTCTCCGGGAACAAGATCTTCGGCATTAACAATCGAAATCTTCCCGTCGCGCACGACCTTGGCCGTCGCAACTGAAAGCTTTTTTAACTTTTCTATGGCTGCGTCTGCACGGTATTGCTGCAAAAAACCGACAAAAGCGTTAAGTAAAATAATGAACAGCAGAATTCCGGTATCGGCAAGTTCGGAAACGTCGCGCGTGAAATAAGCCAAGACGGCGGAAAGACAGGCGGCGCAGATAAGAATGACCGTCATTAAATCTTTAAACTGCGCAAAGAACAGTTTTAAAAGACTAATTTTCTTTTCCTCTTTGAGTACGTTTTTACCGTACTTTTCCAGCCTTTGCTCCGCTTCGCGGGAGGAAAGTCCCCCTTCGGCGGCGCGCAGTTCTTCGAGCGTTTCCCGCTTGGTCAGCGAATAAAATTCCATATCTTCAAGGTATTCCCTTGTCCCACGGAATATGATAAAAAGTCCTTCGAAACCGAAGGACTTTTCCGCAATTCTCTTATTTAATGCTCATGTTTCTACGAACTTTGAAATACCAGATCAATAGTCCGGCGCCCGCAAGACACACAATGCCGAATACAATCGTCAACGCAAGATAGACCCCGTAACCGCTGTTTACTGCAAGCACGTATTCTATGCCGGACAAATGCGCCGTTTCGAATATGACGTAATCCCCGTCCGTTTGGGCGGCAACTTCTACCGTGGAACCGTCCGAAAGTACGCGGTAAAGAACAAAATCTTTTCCCCTGAGACTTTCCGCAAGCAATAACCGCACAGTGACCGATTTATCCGTTTCCGTGACAATATAGCCGTCCTCACGAAGCGTAATCGTAACCGCCTGTTTGACTTCCATATCTCCTTCGAGCTTTACCGAAGAAGAAATTTCCGTGATCGTCATATCCCAGTTGAGCGGAATTCCGCCTTCCGTTTGAACGGTGTATTCCGCCTCATCCGCTCCGCCCGAAATACTTGCATAGTTAACGGTAAGCGTTGCCTTCATGCCGTCCTCGATCTCCTCGTAATTATCGGTATCGATCACGCGGAAGGAGATTTCCACCGTATAAACGCCTGCGGATAACGTACTCGCCTGCAAAGCTTTTCCGTTCAGCGTTGCGATCACTTCGATCCCGTCCGGCACGGAAGGCACGAACGCTTTCGGATCGAGCGTTTCCGCGCTTTGTTCTACGATCGTAACGGGAACCGTCTCCGTCTTGGAAACGTCTATCACGTATTTACTCACGGGAACGGAAACCGTTTGCGAGAAAGTTCCCACCCGAACGGTAATTTCTGCCGCTCCGCCGTCATGATCGCCCAAATCGCCCGAAAGCGTATAATAATCCGTAATATACTCTTCCTGCGCCGCAGCGGCAGTCTCATCCGCAGTGGGATAAATTCCACGCGAATATCCGTCGCTGTAAGCCCCCGTAACCGTAAGAGCGCTTTGCAGCGAAATTAAGGCGGTATCGAAATAAACAATTTTATTCTCACCGTCGTAGAGCGCCGTAATCCCCGTGAGCTTAGGCGAAGATACGGATACGGTAACGACCACCTGTATCCTTTCGCCGCCCTCGCCCGTTACCGTAAGCGTAATATCGCTCCCCCCGATAGTAAGCGTTCCGTCAAGCGAAATCCCGTATTGTCCCGCATAATTCACGCTGTTTGCATTGCGTGCGGTAATCGTAAATTCGTCTTTTAGCGATTGCAGTTCGGTCGTAGGATAAATCTCTTCGCCTTTGTATTGCGCCGAAACGGATGCAAGCGGACTCAACGCAAGAGAATATACCCCGTCTGAATAGTTGATTGTATAGATAAGATTGTCCGCTTTTAATGTTCCTCCCTTTTCTCCGCGAGCAACGGTTGCAGGAGTAAGCGAACTCACGCCCGCCTCACCCGTAAATGCGGAAAGTTCGATTGTCTTTCCTGCTGGCAGATAGATATTATTTTGAACGCCCGCCTCGTCCGTGTTGCCCGTGACGACAGCCATACTGCCCAAACACAACGCGCCTCCGACGTAGATCCCGCCGCCCGTGCCGTACGCGGTATTATTGCCCGTCACCCTGCCGCCGTTCATCACGAACGTGCCGCTTTCTGCGATATAGACGCCACCGCCGTCCTCGGCAGAGTTTTCCGTAATGTTTCCGCTCTCCATTTTAAGCGTCCCGTTAACGCGCACGCCGCCTCCGGAGATCTTTCCCGATTTCAATGCGCTTCCGTCTTTGAGCACAAGCGTCCCTTCCACTTGCACCGTACGCCCGCTCCCCGTACCCTGTAATGTGTAACCGTTCAAATCAAGCGTCTTTTCTCCCGAAACTTCAATGCGGCGCTCCGCCGAAACGTTCGCAAGAAGGAGCAACGTATCGCCGTCCGTCCAATCCGATAGCGCCTGTTCCAAGGAAGAATATTCCGTATCGCCCACCGAAGCGACGGCGGAAGTTTCTCTTTCGCCCGTCTCATCCGACTTCACTTCGGCAAACACAGATACGCCGTCCGGCAGCAGAAAAAGCGCGGAAATCAAACCAAATATCAATATTACAAGCAGGATGATTTTGTATTTCGTAATTTTCATAGAAGTACCTCTCGCGGACTTAAAATCATTATATCATATCACGTTAAAATAAGCAAGTAAATCTCTCAATTTGAAATATATCCGTCACATACCGCCAAATACTCCGCCATATTGCTTTATAATATGCTTGCGACGGGTATTGACGAGGTGAATATGACTATGATGCAATACTTAAGCACATTCCGTCTTTATAGCACGGAAGTGCTGCTACTCGCGCTGGGAGTAACGCTCGTTACATCCCTTTTGAAAAAGACGCTGCTGAAAAAATTTCAGAGTAAGGTTTATGTTTTTTTGCCGTTTGCGGTGGGGCTTGTATTTTATGCGGCGTTTCGCATGATCGTAAGCACAAGTTTTAAACCGCTTACCGAAGAACTCGGAGCTACGCTCGAAGGCGGTTTCGCCTGCGGGTGCGCAGCTACACTCTATTACGTGGTATGGGAACAGTTCTTCAGACTGCCCGATGAAACGCTCTCCCCCGTCTATCCGCTACTTGCAGGATTTGTGGAAGAGAGCGTACGGAAAGAGGCCGCCGAGGCGCTATATACGGGAAGCGAATTGCTTTCGGGCGACGAACTGACTAACTTTCTCCAAGAGACGTTGAATTCCTATATCGCAGAAACGGTGACGCAAGGCGAACTGGAAGCCCTTTGTCTGTTGATAAAAGAATTCCTGATTTCATTAAGAGACCATACAAAAACATAACGATTCCGTCTTTTTCACCCATACCCGATTGCATTTATTCGCAATCGGGTATTTTTTGTCGAAATTTTGTTTTTTATTGTTTTGCATAGTACTATGCGAAACGTAATTTAATGTTTTTTGTCGTTTTGAATAGTACTATGTTACGCATAATATAGGTAATTTTGTCGTTTTTTCTCTTTCGGACAGCTTTTAACCATTTATTATCCTTTCCCCTTTGAGGCTCTTCCGCCCTTCCCCTTCTTTTCCGCCGTTTGCATAAAAAGCCCCTCTTTCCCCATACTTTTGCTATGGACATAACGGGAAACCGCGAAAAGGATGTAGAGAAGCTGAAGAAAATCCTTCCCGCAGAAGATATTCTTACTTTTGATTTTAAAACGGATAGAGGAACTCGCTTTACGCTTGTCTTTTCTGACGCAGTCACGGATAAGGAGCTGTTGGGAGAACAGGTCGTGCGCCCCCTTCTTCACTACGAAGGAGCCTCCATGACGGAAAACGTAAAGCAAAAACTTACTTTGCCTGAGATCCGCACCGAGAAATCGTTTGAAAAGCTAACGGAAGAAGTTCTTGCAGGCAATCCCGTACTCCTTTGGAACGGCGCGGAAGAAGCGATTATTGCGGGAACAAAAAAGGTATTCGTGCGCGCAATCTCCGAACCTTCTACCGACGTTACGGTAAAGGGACCTCGCGAAGGATTTATCGAGGACGTAAAAATAAACAGTTCGCTCGTCAGACGCCGTCTGAAAACGCCGGACCTAAAGATTGAATATCTGAATGTGGGACGCCGCTCGAATACGTTCGTCGCCGTGTGTTGGATAGAAGGGATCGCCGAAAATCAGACGGTGGACGAGGTAAAACGTAAATTGCAGGAGATCGATATCGATACGATTCCGGACTCCTCTTACATCTCCCACTTTCTCGCCTCCCGCCCCTATTCGCTTGTCAAACAAGTGGGGACGACGGAAAAGCCCGATATCTTCTGCGCAAAAATGGCGGAAGGAAGAGTCGGGCTTCTGGTAGACGGCACGCCCATCGCCCTCACCGTTCCCTATCTCATGGTGGAGGATTTCCAATCGAGCGAGGACTACTTCGTTCCCTCCTACCGCGCGACGTTCACACGCGTCCTGCGCTTTTTGGCGATGTTTGTCGCCATCTATCTGCCTGCGTTTTACGTTGCTGCGCAACTGTATAAATTACAGCTATTCCCGGTAAAGCTCTTGCTTACCATTTCGGGAAGCATTCGCGATATCCCCCTCTCTCCTTCGCTGGAAATGCTGCTCGTTCTCTTTGTGCTCGAAGTTCTCAACGAGGCGAGTATCCGCATGCCGAAATATGTGGGAATGGCGCTCTCCGTCGTGGGCGCGCTCGTATTGGGAGAAACGGCAGTGAGCGCGGGCTTTGTCTCCACGCCCGCCATTATCATCGTCGCTTTCAGCGGAATCGGTCTCTACGCCGTTCCGAATCTCATTGAAATTACCAGCGTTTTAAGGCTTATCCTTCTTCTTGTAGCAGGCAGCGTGGGCACTTACGGTATTATTCTCGTCACAGCTTTCGTTCTATTTGTTCTCGTAACAACCGATAACTTCGGAACGCCTGTTTTCGCCCCCTTCTCTCCGCTTGTAAAACACGATTTGCGCGACAGTCTCGTGAAATACAATTTAACCGCCCTTTCCGAGCGGCCTAAAACGTTGAACAGCCCCAATAAAAGGAGAATGAAACTATGACGAAGATTTCCTCCCGCCAACTGTTATTTTTTCTGGCGTGCATCGCACCCGTAGGGAAAATCATACTCATGCCTTCGCAACTCGTCTATTACGCAAAAAACGATCTGCTGTTTTCTGCCGCCATCAACTACGCGTTACAGACGGGTGCGCTTTTCCTCGTCCTGCTGCTTTCTAAACGCAACGAAACATTTTATCGCTTACTATGCAACACATTCGGAAAAATCGCGGCAAAGATATTGATTACCGTGTTTTCGCTCTTTCTCTTCTACGCCGCTCTCATTCCGCTGATCGAACAAAAACTCTTTGTGCAGAGCGTATTTTACGATACGCTGCCCTCTACCGTTGCGTTCGCTCCCTTTTTTCTGCTGTCTGCCTTTTTGTGTTTTCAGCCCATCTCCTCTTTTGGAAGAACCTGGGACATTCTGGCGCCGCTTTCCCTCATCGGATTCCTCGGTATTATCGTTCTCTCCGCAGGACAGGCCGATTACGGCGCACTGCTTCCCGTTGGCGCTTCGGGCGCGAAGGGGATTCTCGGAGGAGCGGCATTTACCTCGAATTGGTTCTTCGATACGGCGATTGTCCTTATGCTTATTGGAAAATTCGATTACCAAAAGGGACTTGCCTGGAAAGGTACGCTTTGCTATGCGTTGGGCGGGATAGCGACGCTTTTGTTTCTCTCCGTCTTCTACGGTATTTTTTCTGACATCGCGCTCCGTCAGATTTTTGCTTTTACGAAAATTTCCAAGTACTTCTCCGGGATCACCGTTCTCGGGCGCATTGATTATCTCTTCATCTTCACGCTCGCGCTCGTAATGGCGTTCTATTGCGCGCTCCCTCTGCAAGCGGGAGCCGAGGGTTTAAAAGAGGCATACGGCGGAGGAAAACCGTTTGCCGCCTTCGTTGCTGTTACGATTAACGCGGTATTGTTCACCGTCTCGTCCGTTCTCAATTTTTCTTTTCTGGCAACGCTCCGCTTTATTTCACAAACGCTCTTCTGGATATTCCCCATATTTTGTATTCTTGTTCCCGCGAGCGCGCATCTTTTAAGGAGAACCCGTGAAAAGACTACGTAAATTTTTTAAAACGATCCCCATGAAACTGTATATCCTGCTTACCGCAATCGTCGTCTTTGCATTCTTTTCCAACGACTTCGGGCTGGTGGATATTCAGAAAACGGCGGTAATTCTCGCCGCGGGCGTAGACAAGACGGAAGGAGGTTATTCCGTCACCGTGCAAATCGCCGTACCCAAAGGCAGCGACCGTAGCACGGGCGGAACTTCCAGCGTGAATATCACTTGCTCGGGAGAGACCGTTTCCGACTGTATCGCGCAAGTCTACGCCGAGACGGGCTGGGTGCCCAAACTCGTGTTTTGCGACCTCGTCGTACTCGGTGAAGCCGCCGCCAAAGAAGATGCGATCGCCGCGCTCGACTATTTTCTCCGCAACGAATATATGCCCGACAGTTGTTTGCTCGCAGTGAGCGAAGGATACGCCGGAGATCTGCTCTCCTCTACCAGCGCGGTAGACGATACCTCGTCTCTTGCCGTACAAAAGCTCTTTTCGGATGCGGCGGAAAAATCGGGGAAAGTCGCTAAGAACACGCTGCGCGAATTCGCAATCGGCTGCTTCGGCGTCTCCCAAAGCGGCTTCATGCCTTTCGTACGCATGATCGAACAAGAAGGTTCTCAAAACGGAGAGTCGGAATCGCAAAGCACGGCGGGGTCGGGATCTTCGGGATCTTCGAATTCCGGAAATTCGGACGGGAGCGAGGATACAATCTACCGCGCCGAGGAAACCGCTCTCTTTGCGAAAGGAAAAATGGTGGAATTGCTCTCTCCGGAAGAAACGTTCGCTTTTAACCTTTTAAACGGGAACGTATTCTCTGGCGTCTTTCTCTCCGAAGAGGAAGGAAAACCCGTTTCTCTCACCATTTTAAAAAACAGCGGAAACGTCTCTTTGAACATGAAGGGCGCTCCGACGGCAAGATTTGCCGTCGGTCTGCGGGTGCGCCTCTATGACAGAAGCGCACCCGCGCCCATCGAAGATATCTCGCAATCCAAGCCGTCTGAAGAAGCGTTAAACCGTGCAAAAGAGAAAATCTCCGCGGCAATCGACTCTCTTTGGCAAAGAACAATACAAAGCAAATGCGATTTATTCAAGCTCAAACAGTCCCTCTACCGCTCTTCCCTCAAAAAATATGCGGAATGGAAAGACACTCTATTTTCCGTTGCCGTACCCGTTACGGAAATAGAAATCAAGGCATTACAGTAGAAGAAAAAAATTTTAAAAAAATTTTTAAAAAAATTTCCGAAAACCTATTGACAAATGAAAAAACCATGTTATAATAAGGGTACAAAAAGAAAATAACTAACAGAAAAAGTTAGTTGTTTTCAGAAGGAGACCAATCCAATGCACAAGTAACTTACCGGAACTGACGACAGACTGAGAGACGGACAGGAAAGTTCGTAATCGCAGGGAGACTGTGGAAAGATGAAGAAGTCTCCGAAATTCATATCGGGGAGGTACTACGATATGTTAAGAATTATTTTCCAAGGCTTGAACATCAAGTAACGGGAGGATAGACCAATGTACCATTATATGATAAGGGCGGAAAAATAGCCGACTTACAAGAAAAATAGCGGTAAAGGGAATTACACCGCAACGGATGAAAACCACAGAGAAAAACAGTCGGTAACATACGCCGCAAAAAGCTGATCGCCTCACTGAAAAAAGAACGAGTTGGACGTTAAGCGGAGAAACAGGGTAACCGGTAAGCCCTCTCCGACGGAAACAGCGAACGGCAGGAGCGGCGCCGCCCAAACTTTACAACTGAATGAAATTGAAATACCCTCCGTGCGTATCTGTACGGAGGGACCATTTTATTACAAGTCATTTCAACGGTTCCCGCGCCCGCTTCGCCACGCGGGGAAATTACTTTTTTTTCAAGCCGAAACAATTCCCGATTGCGGCGATGAGACTGCCGACGGCAACCCCCACAATGACGACAATCCAATACGGATGCCACAAATTCGCTAACGCACCCAACAAAAGATAGGCGATGATACACGCGAGAACGACGATTCCGCATATTCCGCCCGTATAGGGATTTTCCCCTTTCGCCCATTTCTTTTTGCACTTTTCTTTGTCGAACCATTCGGAAACGATTCCGATGATACCGCTTCCCAGCGCACACGAAGGAATCACGACCCAATACGGATGCCACAAATTCGCCAGCGCGCCGAAAAACAGATAGACGGCGATTCCGCCAAACACAAGCGCGGCGCAAACGACGCCGCAAATCTTTTCGGGCAGCGAATCGGTTCCGTCGTCTTTCCCCCTTGTAAAGGGATTATTTTTTATTACATCCGCTCCGTCGGAAACGGGTATGTCTTCTTGCCGGGGAGCCGTCTTTGCGTCGCTCTCTCCCGATCTTCCGCCTCTTAACAATTCGTCGACCGTCACGCCGAAAATCTCGGCAAGAGGCACAAGTAAGTCCGTTTCGGGCATTGCCTCACCCGTTTCCCATTTAGAAACCGCCTTATTGGTAACGCCCAATTTTTCGGCGAGCGCCGCCTGCGTCATTCCATGTTCTTTGCGCAATTGATACAAAAACTCTCCGAACGCGTTCATAACGTACTCCTAAAATGATTTCTTCCCTGTTATTTTACAAGAAAAACGCAATTCTATCAATGGAATTTTGTCGAATTACGGTAGAATTTTTCTTTCGGACAGTAGAAATCGGTCAGTCGCAACCGCCGCACGTCTTGCAATTTCCGCTGCAATGCTTCGCGGGCTTTCCCGTAGCGGAATAAAAACAGCCCGACCATTCCCGCTCTGCGGATTTACCGCAAACGGGACAAAGCACGACGTCGTCGTGCTTTTTTACCAATTCTTCAAATTTGTTCCCACAGACGGGACAATGATACTGCAAAATAGGCATACATTGATTGTATTACTTTTTCGCGCGTTTGTCAAGACTCAGATGACGCAAGTGCCGTCGGTAAACGCGCGCATCATGGAACCCGCGTTGGAACCGGGACCGCCGAAACAGGCGATCAGATCATCGGGCGATGCGATTTCCCCTTCGTAAGAACGGAAATAACTCTGTAAATTTGCGAGGAGCTTCTTCTCGCCGATCACGGAACGTACGCGATCGAACAGAATAACCCCTTTATCGTAGGCGATATTGCGGTATTCGTACGCGCCCGAAAAGGACGTGAGCGGACGCGTCATGGAGGTGTCCGCCTTCCCCTCCAATTGCGATTTTACCGAAAAAAAGGCGCGGTAGCCGTTTTCGCAGCGGTGCACAAACTCCTCATAAGTCTCTCCGTATTGCGGGAAGTTTTCAAGGAAGAGCGCAGTGGAAAATTCCGCAAGTCCTTCATCTTGCCACGCCGCCTCGAATTGATTGCTTCCCACCATCGCATACCACCACTGATGCGCCGTTTCATGCGCGGCGACGAGCGGCACGTCGTCTTTTGCAAGCGACGGGGAAATCATAGAGAGCGCGGGATATTCCATACCGCCGTAAGGGAAATCCGTTTGAACCACGGTATACTGCGGATAAGCGTAATCCCCGAACGTTTCGGAATAATATTTTAAGCTATCCGTCGCCGCGGAAAGAGTCGTCTCCGGCGTCTCATCGGAAAAATAGGCGTATACCGCCGTCACGTTTTTCCCGCCGACGGAAACCTCGGAAGATACCGTTTGAAAATCGCTTCCGAATACAAATGCGAGATCGCGCATATTTTCCGCCGTCACCGAATAGATCGCTTTTCCGTTCTCCTCCGCTCTTTCGCTCTTCCCGCTGCAAAACGCCGTGTACTCCTCAGGCAATGTGAGCGTTACCGTATAATCGGCGCATTCGCTGACGAAGGGATCGCCGTTTTCCGTATAAACGTATTCCAAAAATCCGTCGTTGTAGGCGCAGAGTATAGGATAAAAATTTGCGAGGTTGACGTTATGCTCCCCCACGCCGAGCCGGTGATTGACTTCGGCAAGCAAAACATCGAATTTCACCGTCAATGTTACGCTCTCATCGGGATAGAGTTCCTCATTTAGCTTTACGCATAAAATATTCTCGTCCTCGCCGCCGATTTCAAAGCCCGCGGCTCCCTCTACGGCGGAAATATTCATCCTTCCGTAACTTTCCCCGTTATAGTATGCCGCGGAGGCGTAGAGGGCGGATACGGGCTTATATTTCGCCCCCTCGCGGTATGCGTTCCCCCATAGCTCGAATTTCAGCTCGCCGAACGCCGTCTCCGTGACGTTTGGAACGGTAACGCGCATTTCGGCGGAAAGCGTTCTGCTTTCGGGAAAATATTCCGCCGTAATTTGATAAAGACAGCGCGCCTGCGTTTTGGCGCATGCGACAAAACCGACCGATGAACACAGCAACAGCGCGCACACGGCGCAACATAATAATCTACGCATCGAACAACCTCCGCGGAAGGCTTTTCATGCACTTCCCGACGAGGTATTTTATTGTTCATCCCTGCTCTTTATGCCGGATTCCGCAATCATTTTCGCTCCAAAGAAAAATAGAAGCGATTGCTTATGGGTAAAAATCATGCATTCTTTTCCCCTGAAATTTTATTTTACTTATTGACAAATCGCCGAGTCTGTACTATAATAAAATAAATTATATCCACATGGGGGGAATATTATGTTGGTTTTAGGTATAGTTACATTGTTCTTGACGGCGTTCATGTTGATTTTTTACGGATATATCGCCCGCCATACCGATCATGACGTCTCGTTCTTTCTGAGCGTAGGAATTATCTCCATGATCATGAATCTTTGCTCAAACGGCAGCGAATCGGCGCGTGTGCTTGCTTGGCTCTATCTCGGAATTGCGGTATTATTCCTTGCTCTCGGATTTGCCGTCAGCGTTCAGGATACGCTCGGATTCTACCGCTCTATCGGTACATGGGCAAAGTCAACGTTCACCAATACGGCGCTCATCGGATGGCAACTGCTCAGTTTTATCATTGCGCCCGCGGGTATCGTTCTGTATTTCGTCAACCACAGAAGGGATAGAGATTTTGCAGACGTCTGCGGCAAAATGGGCGTTTGGGGAATCCTCGTTTGGCTACTCGTTATCTGGATGATATGCGGCATCATTTAAAAAAATAAGATCAAAAAGCTTTCCGTTTGGAAGGCTTTTTTTTCAGACAGCAAAAAGCACGAGGTCCTTTTTATAGGACCCCGTGCTTTTCCTTAAGTGGAAATTCGCTTCCGTAAAACCGTATTTCTTTTGGACTACGCCTAAGGCGCCGGTGTTTCTTTCGCAGGTTATTTTTCTTCGTATGTGATATCGAAATAATCTGCGGGATCTACCGAAGCTTCGTTCAGCTTGATCTCTAAGTGCAGATGCGTTCCGTCACGGTATTCCGTACCGTATGCCGCTGCAACCGTCGCAATGAGAGCTCCCTTTGCAACGGTGTCTCCTTCTTTCAATCCGTCTACGGGTTCCACAAAGCGATAATAACTAACAAGCCCGTCTCCGTGATCGAGCGTGATCACGTTACCCAACACATCCGAATAACTTACAGACGTAACCGTACCCGCGGCAATCGCACAGACGGAAGCGCCTTCCTCCGCGGCAAAATCAACTCCGTAATGCCTGTAAATCATTCCCGCACGCGATTCGTTCGTGTAAATAGCGCCGTATTCAACAGAACAGACGGCAGATTCAAGCGGGGAAACGAAAATTACCGTATCCTCCCCTCCTGTGGGATTGCTCGGCTCTGTCGGTCCATCGGGTTCAACGGGTCCCGTAGGCTCGTCCGGTTCATTCGGTTCCACAGGATCCGCCGGTTCAACCGGTTCTTCCGGATTTTCCAGTACTTCGTTGTGGTTCGCCGTCACAAAATATACGGTGAGTACCGTTGCCGCGATCAGCAAAAGCGCGCAGACCGTGATAATAAGGGAATAAATCAGTTTCTTTCTCTTAATCGTATTATCTCCTGAATTTTTTTCGTCCATGAAAGTCCTCCGATTTTTATGTAATATTGCCCGATGTTCGCCGGCGTATACCTGTTTCGGGCAATTTTTCTCAGTAACCGCCGAAAATGATCGGAGTTCCAACGGCGGTACGCTCATCGCTTACCGCAATATGCAAATTCACGGCGTATCCGTTCAACAAAACGCCTTCTCCAAGCAATGGAGAATATAAATAATAGTTGGTAATCTCATAGACGTCTTCCGAAAATAAGAGCGCCGCGTGAAATTTTTCTTTTAATTGAAGATAACGGTTTCCTTCGTACTGTGTGCTTTCCCCTGCCGTTCTGCCCAAAAATAGCTTCTGTTTCACGGGAGATTGCGTTTGAACGATAAGGTCAGATGAATTTGCGGAAAGATAATACGTATATGTTTGTCCCGCATCAAACACGGGGGCGTTCCTAATTGCATATAGTAAGAACGCGCATACGACCGCAGCGAGTATAGCGCCGATTCCTTTGATTGCACCCAATAATTTCCGCATAAAAAATCCTCCCGTTTTTCGGGAGAATGTTTGACAGACTATAAAAATTTTATACGCGCTTTATTTAGAAAATTTTTTCGGTAAAGCAATGCGGTATCCGCAAAAGGACTTCGGGTCCGCTATTGAAATTCAAAATCAACTGCGGTTGAGAAAATCTTTCAGGATCTCAAACAATTCCTCGGTGATCACGTGTTCGATTTTGCATGCGTTTTCCTCTGCAATCGGCTCGCTTGCACCTGTTTTCATAAGAAGCCGTGTGATCACACAATGCCGGTCATATACATTTTCCGCCTTTTTCTTCCCAAGAGCGGTGAAAGAAATCACGCCCTTTGCGTCTATCGTAATATAGCCTTTCTTTTGCAGTATCCCAACGGCGCGACTGATACTCGGACGAGAATAATTGAGTTCCTCCGCAATATCGATGGAGCGAACATCCGGTTTCTTCCGCTGTAACAGTAATATCGTTTCGAGATACATTTCTTCCGATTCATGATTTTTCATGCGTTCACTCCTCTTTTATTTATTATACCCTCTTTTTTTCGCTTTGTAAAGCTTAAAATGTTTAAAACGCAAAATATAAATAAGCGGACGTTTCGTTTACGTCCGCTTGATCGGCTTAAAGACAACTCTTTCGCCGTAATTTCTCATCGGGTTTACGCTTAATAATTGGAGATATATTCTCTCAGATGAAAGAGATATCTCTCCGCAACGGCGCTTTTCGGTCTGCCCTCTGAGGAGATATACCCTATCTGCATTTCTTCGTCGCTGTCAAGCGGAACAGAGACGATATCTGTTCCGTTCAGATCGCTGCTTAAAACGCCCGAACAAATCGTATAACCGTTTAGCCCTATCAACAGGTTAAAAAGCGTTGCTCTGTCCGATACAATGATACTCTTAGGACTGTCCTCGTAACTCAGTAATTCTTCCGAAAAGTAGAAAGAGTTATTGATCCCCTGCTCGTATGTTAAACGGGGATAAGGCATGAGTTGTTTCGGCGTTACAGACGACTGCCGCGCAAGCGGGTTGTTTCTGCTTACAAAAATATGCGGTTTTGCCGTAAACAACGGCGAAAAAACAAGATCTGCCTTTTTGATCATACTGAGGATGACGTCACGGTTGAATTTGCTCAGAAACAAGATCCCAAGTTCGCTACGCCCCGTGCGAACGTCCTCCAAAATATCGGACGTACGCGTTTCCCGCAGAGAAAATTCATATTTTTCCCCGCCGTACTCCTTTACCAATGCGACAAACGCGTTCACGACAAACGCATAGTGCTGGGCGGAGATGGCAAACACCCTGCGCACGTGCGCGTTATTCTTGTATTCGCGTTCCAGCAGATCTGCCTGTTCCGTCACCTGACGCGCATAAGAAAGGAATTTACTCCCCTCCTCCGTAAGATAGACGCCGCGGCGATTGCGGTTGAATATCGTAATACCCATCTCTTTTTCAAGCTCTGCGATCGCATTGGAAAGCGAAGGTTGAGAGATAAACAGCTTTTGCGCCGCGAGGTTGATGGAACCGGACTGCGCCGCCTGGATCACGTATCTCAGTTGTTGTAAAGTCATAGTTTCACCTTCCGTTAAATTGTACCATATTTCGGCATAAAACACAAGGATGAATTCTACAATAAACGTTTTTTCTCTCCGTCTTGCTTATTCCGCTCCCTTTAACGCTTCTACCATGTCTATTTTCTTGTTTTTATGCGCGACAAGCAATCCGACGGCGAGGGACACGCCGAAAGTAAGAAGTATGCTCACGGAATAAGTAAGTACACCGAGCACGAGTTCCAGCTCATATTCACTGCCGAGTGCAAGCAAAAGCCACTGCAAAACGCCCACGCCCGCCGGCAAACCGATAATCACGCCGATGACTGTAAGCCAGAGGTTCTGACTGATTAAAATTCTCCCGATACGCTTATCTTTAAAACCAACGACTTTGAGCGTAGCAAGCTCCCTGTAACGCTCCACATAACTCATTACGCCGAGATTGTATAATACGACGATTCCCAAAATGACCGCCGCAAGTACGAGCATCACAACCATGATATTCATGATATCCATAAAGCTATCGTATGATTGCATGATCGCCTGTTTGGTTTGCGTGCCCGAAATGATATCGGATGCCTGTATTTCCGATTGCGCCAAATCGGTAAACACTGCATCGTAATGGTACGGGATCCCCACGGACTCGGCGTATTGCCGCGTCATCACGATATTTTCCGTTAAAACCGATCGCAAAATGCCCGCGACTTTCACGGAATACGTCTTATCGCTCCCGTAAGGCGAAATTTCAATGCTCTGCCCGATTTTCACCTTTTCGGAAAGACGGATACAGATATAAACGCCGTCGTTTGTAAGAGGCGCAACGCGGTTATTCTCGTCTACAAAACGGATAAGATCGTGCGATATCTCGTAAATTTCCATTGAAATCGCTTCTCCGTTTAAACTTACGCTCGAAGAAGCAAGTAAATCTCCCTCTGCGCTTTGAGCAAACGTGAGGACTTCCGCATTTTCGGCAGATTCGATAAAATTAACTTTTGTCTCATAACAATAGAGCTTTGTATCTATGATGTCCAGATAACCCGCCATAGTCTCCGACATTCCCAATCCGCCGACCAATAAAATCATACAGCCGAGTATCCCCACGAACGTCATCAAAGAGCGCGATTTGTGGCGGAATACATCCCGCAGATTCCACTTTGCCGAAAAAGACAGGCTGTTCCACGCTTTTGTTTTTTCAAGCGCCAACGGTTTCATTTTTTTCGGGACGTAGGGAAGCAACGCGTCTGCCGCCGTTCCTTTCAGCATTTTCTTGACGGAAAGAAAACTGATCAACGTTAAAAACGCCACCGTGGCGGCAACCGCCAGCCAGCAGACCCGGGGCATACAAAGATTCCAAGTCGGCATGGAAAAATAAGTTCCCATCATGCCATTCGGATTCATTATGACGGCTGCGATCGCGTAACCGAGTCCGATCCCGAGGACAACGCCGATTAACCCGATGACAAACCCGTAAGACGTATAATGCCGCAAGATACGCCGATCTTTATAACCAAGCGCTTTGAGCGTACCGATTTGCGTCTTTTCGTTCGCCGTAATCCGGTGCATAGTGGTTATCATCGTCAGAATTCCGATCAACAGGAACAAAACGGGCAGAACGGAACCCATTGTCTGTCCCTCTTCGATTTCACTCTGAGCGCCCGCATAGGAATAATTTTCTTCTTTGGAAAGAACCAGCGTCGTTTTACCCAATACCTCGGATACCGCAATCTCCATTTCCGCCTTTTCCAAATCGGAAAGAATGTTGATCTGGGGATAATATTCCAGTCCGTACATGGCGGCGGTGAGTTTTGCCGGCGAAAGATAAACATAACCGAACGCGTTATAATCGGGCATAAGCTGATTTTCATCGGCAACGCAAATCATATATTCGGAGCTTTTCACAAGCCCGACGACCGTACCGCTGATTTCAAAATTACGATATGTAACAGTGAGGGAGTCCCCTATCTTTACGCCGTTTGCCGCGGCGAAATCGTCGGAAAGCCAAAAGCCGTCTCCTTCTTCGTCATAATCCGCGCCTTCCGTAATCAGCATCGTCGAAACATTGTAATGTTCCGTACAGAACAGTGCAAGCGATTTTTTACTGTCTTTTATGCCTACATTAACCGAAAGAACGCGGCTCGCCGCATTCACGCCGTCAATGTTGCCTATCTTATCCGCTTCCTCCGCCGTAAATCCCTGTTCGGTATAAATGCGGAAATCGGCAAATTTTGTTTTTTCGAAAAACGAAGAGGTATTCTTTTCGATGCTGTACCATTCCACGTTAAACCCGATAAACACGCCCACGCCAATGGCTATCATAATAATCATTGAAAGAAACTGCGCCTTATACTTCCATACAGTTCTAATAAGTTTACGGAACAGCATTACCACTCCACCTCGTCTGCACTCATGGGATTCGCTTGATCTTCGCACGATTTGATTTTTCCGTTTTTCACGCGAATCACGACGTCTGCCATCTTCGCAATATTCTGGTTATGCGTAACAATAACGATGGTCTTCCCGTAATTGCGCGCCATATTCAAAAGCAATTTTAACACCATGACGCCCGTCTCCGAATCGAGCGCGCCCGTAGGTTCGTCGCATAAAAGAATCTTGGGATTTTTTGCGAGAGCGCGGGCAATCGATACGCGCTGTTGCTCGCCGCCCGAAAGTTCGACGGGGAAATTTTTCAAATGGTCTTTCAGTCCCACTTCTTCGAGCATTTTTTTCGGATCGAGCGCATTGGGCGCAATATCCCGCACTAACGATACGTTCTCATAGACGGTGAGAGTGGGAATGAGATTGTAAAACTGAAAAACGAACCCGACAGTCGAGGCGCGGTATTCGGCAAGTTCGTTATTCGAAAGCATGGAAATATCCTTTCCCCTTACAGTAATCGTTCCGCTTGTAGGACTGTCTAATCCCCCCAAAAGATTCAGAAGCGTGCTTTTCCCCGCCCCGCTCGGTCCCAGAATGACGATAAACTTTCCCTCTTCCAACGAAAGATTCACCCCATCAAGCGCCTTTTGCTCATGCTCTCCGCTTTTGTAAACGCGCGTTACGTTTTTAAATTCAACAATTTTCATACGACTCCTTTTTTGTTAGCATTTGCTAACGATATGCCTTTAAAAAACGGTTTTTAAAAAACCACTCGTGTTAGCAATCGCTAACCGTTATGAAAAGTATAGTATACTATGGCGGAAAAGTCAATCAAAATTAAGCTCCGAATGAAAATATTTTAACTAAATATAAGACCGGCTTCCTTATAAAACCGGTCTTAATCTTTAAGAAATCAAACTATTTTTGTTGAAACGAGAGCATTCTCGCATACAGTCCGTCCTTTGCTTTGAGTCCTTTAGGCGTACCCTGTTCGGCAACCTTACCGCCTTGCAG
>CAZFPP010000012.1:0-29560 GCA_964521125.1 uncultured Clostridia bacterium | reverse complement strand
GCATTACGCGGGCAATCGCGATTCTTTGCTGTTCGCCGCCCGATAAATATACGCCTTTCGTTCCGATTACGGTATGTATTCCGTCCGGAAGTTTTGCGATTATATCGTCGCATTGCGCCTTATGTAAAGCCTGCAAAACTTCGAGTTCGCTTGCATGGGAATTGCCGAGTCTTACGTTGTCGAGTATAGACGCTTTAATCAATCTGCTGTCTTGGAACACATAAGACACGGTATTCATCAGTTCTTCGCGTTTTATATCTTTTACGTTTACGCCGCCGATTTTCACCGCGCCTTCCCGCACGTCCCAAAACCGGGAAATAAGTCCGGCAACCGTCGTTTTACCTCCGCCGGAGGGACCCACGAACGCAACTTTTTCTCCCGAATTTACTTTGAACGACACGTTCGAGAGCGCGTCCGTTTGCGCGCCCGAATATCTGAACGAAACGTTCTGAAACTCAACCGAATTATCTTGCGGTTTTTGTCCGTTTACAGCTTCGGGCAACGGCTTCATATCGAGTATAGAGTGAACACGTTCAAGCGCGTCCGCAACTATCATTCCGTTTTCGCTCATATACATAACTTTCGTTAGTGTCGTTGTAATAATAGGCGTAAAGATAACGTAGAAGATAAAGTTTAAGAGTATTTCGCTTATACCGCCGCCCTGCGAAAGTATCAGCGCAAGCGCTATAAGAAATGCAAACGTGCTGTTAATAAACATTGTAAAGAACAGCATAGGCATACGGCAACGCTTTGTATAGGAAATACAGTAGTTATAGTAGTTATCTATGCTGCCTTGAAAGCGTTTGAAAGAATGTACGGTCTGCCCGAAAGTTTTTACCACGGGAACGCCGCGCACATACTCAACCGCTTGATTATTCATATCCGCAAGGGCGTCGTTATATAGTTTCAAATCCGTTGCCATTTTCGGACCTACCATTTTGAACATACAAGCAAATCCAAAAATAACAGGCAATAAGCATATCAGTCCAAACCGCCAATCGAATAAGAATAACATAACTATCATACCGATAGGGGTTGCGATTGCGCCTGCCATATCGGGCAACTGATGAGCAAGGTACGTTTCGGTTGCCTTGCCGCTGTCGTTGATAATACGGCGAATCTTACCGCTTCCCTGCTCCCCGATAAAACCGAGCGGCAACTGTGAAACGTGCGTCAGCATTTTCTTACGCATATTGTTTGCAATGCGAAAAGCCGAAAGGTGCGAACACATTAGTCCTGCTATATACACGGCAATGGACGCTACTGCAAACACCACTGCCATCCAACCGTTGAACACGATGTGCGTGGCTTGTGAGAAGTCGGGCGCGACTTCTATCACTTCCTTTACGATAAAGAAAATGTAGACAAGCGGCACAAGCGCAAGCGCCGCACTGATTACCGACAGTACCCACGACGAATATGTCAGATACTTGTGTTTGCCCGCAAACTGCATAAGCTCGGAAAGATTTTTCCGCTTCTTCGGTTTGCTGCCTTCTTTTTGTTTCATATAGACCTCCTGATTTTTTCTTATTAAATTCGTTAGCGTTAGCTAACATATACCCGTTAAAAAAGAGATTTCTTCAATCTCTGTTTTAATTTATATAAGCGAGCTTTTCCAATCCGACGGCAAGCCGAGTAATCTATCCCACCCTGCATTGAAAAAGTCCTGCAACTGCTTGATATAGACTTTTGCATCCTCTTTGGGAAAATCGTGCGCAACGACCTCGAAAATGCCGTTGAACAATGCGCTTGCAAGCATATGACTCAAATCCGCGCGGATTTCGTTGGTGCGATACCCCGCCTCGTTCAATTCACGGATAAATCTATCGGTATTCGAGGTTTCTATATCAATCATTTTATCTATATAGTACTCGTAGCCGCTCCCCGCGCTTTTCGTAACTATAAGCTTGAACGCGTCGAAATACTCGTAAATAATATCTATCATTATATCTATTTTGCCGTCAACGTAAGAGTGCATTTCTTTTCTCTGTTTTTCGGCGGGAAAGGAAGCAAACTCCTCCTGAATGCCCGAATAATAATTGAAAAGTTTATCCGCGCCTTCTTCTACAAGTTCTTTAAACAGTTGACTTTTATCGGCGAATCTGCCGTAAAGCATCCCCGTCGTATAGCCGGCACGTTCGGCAATCGTCCGCATAGACGCGCCTTCGTACCCGTTCTCCGTAAATTCTTCTTTGGCGCATTCCAGAATTCTTCCAACCGCCGAATCGTCTTTCCTTCTCATACCGGCATGACCTCATTTAATAACGGTGTTATTATAACGATGTTATCAATATTTGTCAACTGTTTTCCCGGTGATTTCACGGAAACCCACCGAAATTTTATAGATAAAAACTATATCTGTCTATAATTATTAAGTATTATCCTATAAATAAAAAACGTGATATAATAAAGGTCATTTCGAAAGGACGGTATTCTTATGAAAACATCTATCATCGGTTATCCGCGCATAGGCGCGCAACGCGAATTAAAATTTGCGTGCGAACACTATTTTAAGGGAGAAATATCCGCAGAGGCGTTATTCGAGACGGCAAAAACGCTTCGTCGCGAAGCGCTCTATCTTCAAAAAAACAGCGGACTCGACCTGATTCCCTGCAACGACTTTTCATTTTACGACGCATTCCTCGATACTGCGGTGCTGCTGAATGCAATTCCCAAACGATATACCCGATTGGAGCTTTCCCCGCTCGATACGTATTTCGCCATGGCAAGAGGTTATCAGGGCGAAAAAGGCGACGTGAAGGCGCTCGCCATGAAAAAATGGTTCAACACGAACTACCATTACATGGTTGCAGAGATCGACGATGAAACGAAAATCGAACTGTGCGGCACAAAGCCGTTCGACTTATATGCAGAAGCGAAAGCTTGCGGCATACAAACAAAACCCGTGATCGTGGGAGCATATACGTTTTTAAAGCTTTCCCGTTATACGGGACACAAGCACGCGGAAGAATTTGTAAACGACGTTATCGCGGCATATCGTAAAATTCTCGAAAAATTCGCCGCTTTGGGTGCGGAATGGGTCGCGTTTGACGAGCCCTGTCTTGTTCTCGATATGACGGAAGACGATATTCGCCTGTTCAGCCGCCTGTATGAAGGAATCTTATCTCAAAAACGCGTAAAAACGCTTTTACAAACCTATTTCGGCGACGTACGCGACTGCTATCAAAATCTCTGTCTTCTGCCGTTTGACGGAATCGGATTGGATTTTACGGAAGGCGCGAACAATCTTCAACTCATAAACACGTACGGCTTCCCGAAAGGGAAAACTCTGATTGCGGGCGTGATAAACGGTAAAAACATCTGGAAAAACCACTATGGGAAAACGCTTTCTCTCATCAAAGAGTTACAACAATATTGCGACGAACTTGTTCTGGGGACTTCCTGTTCACTTTTGCACGTTCCCTATACGCTGAAAAATGAAACTGCGCTTCCGGAAAGTCAAAAAAAATACTTTGCCTTCGCCGAAGAAAAGCTTACCGAGCTTGCACAATTAAAAACCATTCTATCGGCAGAAAAGCCGTTCGAAACGCCCGAATATACGGCAAACGCCGCGCTCTTTTCTTCTCCCCGCGAGAGCGAAAATACCGAAATCCGCCAAAAGATCGCCGCTTTGAGCGAACAGGATTTTTTGAGAACGCCTGAGTTTTCCGTCCGCGAACGCATTCAGAAAGAAAAATTTCATCTGCCTCTGCTTCCCACGACAACGATCGGATCCTTCCCGCAAACGGAGCAAATTAAATCGGCGCGTTCCCAATACAAAAAAGGAGCGCTTTCAACGGAAAAATATGAGGCGTTTCTCAAAGAAAAAATCGCGGAATGCATTGCATTTCAGGAAGAAATCGGATTGGACGTGCTCGTTCACGGCGAGTTCGAACGAAACGATATGGTGGAATACTTTGGCGAATGTCTGAACGGATTTTTGTTTACGGAAAAAGCATGGGTGCAATCATACGGGACGCGGTGCGTAAAACCGCCCATCATCCGGGGAGACGTCTCCCGTGCAAAGCCGATGACGGTGAAATGGTCAGTCTATGCGCAAAGTCTAACGGACAAGCCCGTGAAAGGCATGCTGACGGGACCCGTTACAATTCTCAACTGGTCGTTCCCGCGCGAGGACGTCCCGTTACGGGAGAGCGCATTCCAAATCGCGCTTGCCATTCGCGAAGAAGTACTCGATCTCGAACACAACGGGATTACCGTAATACAGGTAGACGAGGCGGCTCTGCGTGAAAAACTTCCGCTTCGTAAAGCCGATCGCGCAAACTACCTCGACTGGGCAATCCCCGCGTTCCGTCTTGTACACAGCGGCGTGAAAGCCGATACACAGATCCACACGCATATGTGTTACAGCGAGTTTGCCGATATCATTCGGGAAATCGACGAAATGGACGCCGACGTAATCACCTTTGAGGCATCGCGCTCTGATTTAACCCTGCTTGACGTGCTGAAAGCCAATCATTTCCGCACGGAAGTCGGTCCCGGCGTGTACGATATTCATTCGCCGCGAATCCCTTCCGAAGAGGAAATAATACTCGCTCTCCGCAAAATGTTGGAAAAGATCCCCAAAGAGAAATTGTGGGTAAATCCCGATTGCGGATTAAAGACGCGGGGCAACGCCGAAACGGCGCCCAGCCTGAAAAATCTTGTAAATGCGGCAAAAAAATTGCGTACGGAATTGTAAACCGTTTCACCGCAAGCGAAGACCCGCCGTAGACCATATGTCGTTCCGCGATAAGATTTCTCACGCCCGATTCCGCACGCAAACCGCGTCCCCATCGAGCCGAGAATGACAAAAAAGTATACAAACAAGAAAAGGACATTGCCGAAGCAATGCCCTTTCCCTTGTATGAAACTCTCAAAAAACTTCCGTTATTAAGTCTTACGGCTCAATTCAAACTAACAGACGCATAAGAATATGCATCGTTGACATAATTTTCAAGAAATGCTATAATAAGTACGGATTGATAGGGCATTACAGTTTGCGCCTTGTTCAAATTTAGATAATTCGCTATCATTTTTAAGGTTAATTTTAAGAACGGCAAATATAATATAGAAAAAGCGTCGGGAGCGGAATATGCGTTTATTACTTGCAGAGGATGAAAAAGCTTTATCCAACGCACTGGTAACTATTTTGAAACACAATAATTATTCGGTTGACGCCGTTTATAACGGTCAGGATGCGCTTGAATATCTGAAAAGCGGCAATTACGACGGCGCGATTTTGGATATCATGATGCCGAAAATGGACGGTATAAGCGTTCTTAAAACTTTTCGTGCCGTAAATAAAAATCTCCCCATCCTTCTTCTTACCGCTAAAACCGAAATAGACGATAAGGTTTTAGGGCTTGACTGCGGCGCAGACGACTATCTTGGGAAACCGTTTGATACAAAAGAGTTGCTTGCCCGCATTCGCGCGATGCTGCGCCGTAAAAGCGGGGAAGCCGTAAATACCCTTACGTTTGCCGATATTACTCTGAACCGTTCGACTTTTGAGCTATCTTCCCCTTGCGGCTCATTCCGCTTAGGAAACAAAGAATTTCAGATGCTCGAAATGCTGATGCTTAACGTAGGAACTATTATTTCCGCCGAACTATTTATGGAAAAGATTTGGGGCTACGATACGGACACGGAAATTACCGTAGTATGGACGTATATTTCCTATTTAAGGAAAAAATTATCTGCGCTATCCGATAAGGCGCAGATAAAAGCTATCCGTAATGTAGGCTATACTTTGGAGAAGCTCGATGATTAAACGGTTACGCAAAAAATTTGTTGTGATCTCTACGTTTTCCGTACTTGCCGTACTCGTTTTAATTGTCGGTATCATAAATATCGTTAATTATGCCAATGTCGTACAAAACGCCGATCAAATTATACTGCTGCTCAAAGAAGGCGGAGGAACTTTCGGCGGCGGATTAGTGAAGCAGCAACGACCCATGTCGCCCGAAACGCCGTTTGAAACGAGATATTTTACCGTTACTTTGAACGGCGAGGGCGCAGTGAAGAACGTAAATACCGACTATATCGTATCTGTCAATCAAACGCTTGCCGCCGCATACGCCGTATCTCTTTATGAAAATAACGAATATGCGGGCTTTTTCGGCAATTACAGATACGGCGCTACGGCGATATCCGAAAACGATACCATGTATATCTTCGTAGACTGCACCAACGAGATTGCAAGTTTTAAAAACTTCTTTCTTGTGAGCGTCGTCGTGGGATTTTCGGCGTTCGTTGCGGTATTCTTGCTTGTATTCTTTCTATCGGGAAAAGTCATGAAACCCATCGCGGAAAGTTACGCAAAGCAAAAGAGTTTCATTACCGACGCCAGCCACGAAATTAAAACGCCTCTTACCATTATCGGGGCGAATACCGAAGTCCTGGAAATGCAAGGCACTTCCAACGAATGGACGGAAAACATAAAAGAACAAGTAAAAAGGCTGTCTTCCCTAACCGAAAAGTTGGTTTTTCTTGCACGCATGGACGAAGAAAACCAAACTTTAAAGACGACCGATTTTTCCCTTTCGGACGCCGTTGAAGAAACCGTAAAACCGTTTTGTGCGGTTGCCGTTTCGAAAGGGCTTACGATAGAGTACGATATACGGAAAAACATATCGTATTGCGGCGATGAAACGCTGATACGGCAGCTTGTTTCGTTGCTCCTTGATAATGCCTTGAAGTATTCCGACGAAAACGGCAAAATTTTCGTACAGTTAAAAACAACGGGCGGAAAAATTCAACTCACGGTTGCGAACCCCGCGCAAGAGTTGAGCGGCGATTTAAACGTTTTATTCGAGAGGTTTTATAGAAACGATAAATCAAGAAATTCCAAAACGGGCGGACACGGAATTGGACTTTCGGTAGCGAAGGCGATCGTAGAAGCGCATAAAGGAAAAATCGCGGCTAACAGCAAAAACGGAACGGTCGTATTTGCGGTAACGCTTTAAAAACGGCATAAATAGCTTTGCAAATAAAATCGCAGGGCTATTTTTATGTTTTATTTTTATGTTTTATTTTTATGTTTTATTTTAAGTTCGTATTTTAAAATATCCGAAATCAGAACGAATTTGAGGATGGTTATGGCAGACTACTGTGATATTTTCAAACGATATGAATTGAAGTATGTTCTTTCTATGGAACAATACCGTCTTATAAAAACGGAACTGGGAAAATATATGAGCGGCGATAAATACGGCGAAAGCGATATCTGCAATCTATATTGCGATACTCCCGATTTTTTACTTGCACGGCGTTCCATTGAAAGACCCGTCTATAAGGAAAAATTGCGAATACGTAGTTACGGCATCGCGAAGAAAGACGCCGACGTTTTTGTTGAAATAAAAAAGAAATACAATTCCGTCGTCTACAAGCGCAGGATTGCAACCGATGAAAAGACCGCTTTCAATTTACTTTCTCAAAATACGGAAGCAGACAGTCAAATCGGCAGGGAAATTGCGTACTTTACAAAAATATATTCGGGAATTCAACCCAAAATGTTTATTTCGTACCGACGGGAAGCATTTTACGAAAATGACGACAATGATTTCAGAGTCACGTTCGATAAATCTATATTATGGCGAACGCGCGACCTCTCTTTCAATAGCGGAATATACGGGTCACCCGTATTGCCCGAAGATAACGTTCTTATGGAAATCAAAACCACAACGGCTATCCCCCTGTGGCTGGTAGAGATATTAAGTAAAAACAAAATTTATAAAACGTCGTTTTCAAAATACGGCACGGCGTATACGCTGATGATGAAAGAAAAAAAACAAGGAGAACAACAAGTCGCTTAATATGTTTAACAGTATTTTTAACAGTAGTTCCACAAGCTCTATTTCGGTAGAGAATTTCTTTATCTGTTTTGCGGTGGCGCTCGTTTTGGGCGTTCTGCTTGCAGTAGGATATACGATAAAAAGCAAATATACAAAAAGCTTTGCCATTACTCTCGCCATTCTTCCCGCCGTCGTATGCGTCGTTATTATGTTAGTAAACGGCAATATCGGCGCAGGCGTAGCCGTTGCGGGAGCATTCAGTCTGATACGTTTTCGCTCGGCGCCCGGTTCTGCAAAGGAAATCGTCGCAATATTCATTGCAATGTGTTCCGGCTTGCTAATAGGAATGGGTTACGTCGCCTTTTCCGTTATCTTTACCGTTGTTATGGCGGTAATTCTGCTCGTTTTGAATATCGCAAAAATTTGGAACAAAAAGCAACTGCCCAAAGAAAAAACGTTGCGTATTACCATTCCCGAAGATTTAAATTACACCGAGGCGTTTACCGATATATTCAATGAATTTACAGTATCTTATGAAACCGTCTCCGTTAAGACGGCAAATATGGGAAGTATGTTCAAATTGAAGTATAATATTGTATTAAAGGATATTACGCAAGAAAAACAATTTATAGACGAACTTCGCTGCCGAAACGGCAATCTTGAAATCATGATTTCGAGTAGGGAGGAACCGCAAAATGAACTTTAAAAAATCAATCTGTCTATTGTGCGTTTTTACATTACTTGCCGCCTGTACGGCTTGCGATACGCCGCAGACGCCGTCTGTTCAGGGCGGAACGAACGATCCCGGCATTATCGACGCCGAAATATCGGACGGAAACGAGGTTGAAGTAACCGAACCGGATACAGCCGAACACGACTATACCTTATCGTCGCAGGAAGACGGTAAATTCACTTATACGTGCAAAGACTGCGGCGAAGAATTGACTGTTAGCATAACGTGCGAAAGCGGAACGCAAAGCGCTTATACGGTTGAAGGAAATACAATCACGTTCCAACAAATTTCCGAGCAAAGCGTATACGATATACAGGGAGCTTTTCACGGCAATATCGTTATTGACGTAACCGACGATTACAAATTCGAATTACAGATGAGCGGATTTGAAATGTATTCTTATAACGCTTGCCCGATTGCCGTATTAAGCGGCGATAAAGTTACGCTATCCGCAAAAAAGTCTACCGTAAACTATATCTACGACATGCGTGAAGCCGTTGATGAAACGGACGAGAACGCCGTTTCGGCAAGCGTCTATGCATTGTGTGATTTGGATATCCAGGGCAAGGGCAGTCTTTTTGTAACGTCGGTCAATAATAACGGAATCCATACAAAAGACGATCTAAACGTAAAAAATTTGTCTTTGCAGGTTGATTGCAAGGATAATGCGTTAAAAGGCAACGACAGCGTAACCGTTCAAGCAGGAAGTTTGATTTTAATCGCCCGTCAAGGCGACGGCATTAAAACGACCAACAGCGACGTTTCCTCAAAAGGCAACCAGCGCGGCGCGGTTACGATTTCGGGCGGAGATATCCTTATTTATGCCGCTTGCGACGGAATAGACGCCGCTTACGACGTTGTGATAGACGAAAGCACGGCAACCGTCAACTTACAGATATTTACCGACAAATACTCAAAATATTCCGAAGAAGTGACCGCCACTGCGGAGAACGTTTATTACGTCAGGTACACATCTGATTTATATAAATATTCCATAAGATATTTTAACGACGAAGACGAGGTTTGGTACAGTTCCTCCTCCTACTCTGCCGTAAACGCAGGCAGGAACAAATATTACTATTATTCCGTCACAAAGCCGAGCGGTTACTCAAATATGCAGTTATTTGTCTATTCTTCCGCTCAGGAACAGGGACAGAGCGAAAACTATGTATATTGCACCGACACCTTTACGATGAACAGCAACTACGACACGTTGGCGTTGCAAAAGATGGGAAATTCGTTTTTCTGCGAATGGACGAATTATACCACATCTTCCGCGGGAAACACGGGCGGCTTCGGCAACATGAACGGCGGCAACATGGGCGGCTTCGGCGACATGAACGAAGGCAATACGGACAAGGGCGATTATTCAACCAAAGGAATGAAAGCCGGAAACGCTATTGCGATTTCGGCAGGCGCGGTTACGATTAGCTCTTACGACGATGCCGTTCATGCAAATTGCGACTCTACTTTGGAAAACGGTTCAACCCCCTTGGGTAGCGTAACAATAACGGGCGGAATCTTAACCTTGTCCTCCAACGACGACGGCATTCACGGCGACGGCAAAGTTACAATCAGCGGCGGAACAATATATGTAGTAAATTCGTATGAGGGAATCGAAGGCAATACCGTGGAAATTTCGAACGGAAACGTATCCGTCAAATCTACCGACGACGGTATTAACGGTACGGCGACCTCGGGAACGGCGATTTCGGTTGTAGGCGGAAATCTTTACGTCTACGCAGGCGGCGACGGCTTGGATTCGAACAGCGCCGCTTCCTTTTCGGGCGGCACGAGCGTGATTATCTCGACGGGACAAGCCGATTCGAGCATAGATACCGAGCGCGGATATCAATATTCGGGCGGTTATGTAATAGGTATCGGCAGAAGCGGCGGAATGGGAAACGAATCGATTAACTGTTCCAACTTTTCTTCGGTAGGAACGAGTAAAACGCTAAATTTGCAAAAGGACGCGTATTTAGTCGTATCCGACGTTGCAACGGTTAAAATGCCCGTTGCGATTAACTCTTTCGTTGTGCTCCTCGGGAAAACAAGCGCAAACATATCCTCCGCCAATTCGACAAGCTACGATTTAGATGCAAACGGCGTGTATTGGAACGTATAGCAATCGTAAAAATCGGCAAAAAAGATTAAAAAACCGCATGCGATCATTCAAGCGCCCGACGGAAACTCCGTCGGGCGTGTTGCGATAATTGTTTTGCGTCCTCACCCGTTGAAGGAAGTAACGTAAACTCATTTTTCGTAACGGCGGTAACCGTATCTTCTCAGGGCATCGGCGCGATTGACATATCGGTAAACTTTAAAACCCTCCTGCGAAATAGTTTTTAAACCGAAATATTAAATTTTGCGAGAATAATCTTTTCCCCTTGACAACGTACAAAAAATAAGATATAATCGTAGTATAGCAAACAGGCAGAGAAAGGAATCAAAATCATACAACTGCCGCATTGTGGTTTTTAGCCGCGCGAAAACGTAGCTAAAGTAAATTTTATATTTATGGATTTCGCCTGAAATCCGACTTCAATCTATCAGTTGTACGATGTAATATATCCCTTAGCGGTAAAAATCAAACAAAAAGATATTTACGGAGCAGGCGAATAGCCTGCTTTTTTTATTATTGGTTGAGAGGTTATAGTCGCAAAAGATGAAAAAACAGCAAAACGCCCCCATTCTCGAAGCAATCGAAGTCCTGAAAAAGAAACGGGTTGTCCCGTTTGACGTTCCCGGACATAAGCGCGGAAGAGGAAATCCCGAGCTTGTCGAACTGTTGGGAGAAAAATGCGTCGGAATCGACGTGAATTCCATGAAACCGCTGGATAACCTCTGTCATCCCGTTTCCGTCATCAAAGAAGCGGAAGAGCTTGCCGCCGAGGCGTTCAGCGCGTCCCATGCGTTTTTCATGGTGGGCGGAACCACTTCGTCGGTGCAGAGCATGATTCTTTCCGTCTGCAAAGCGGGAGACCGAATCATTTTGCCCCGTAACGTGCATAAGAGCGTGATCAACGCGTTGGTGCTCTGCGGCGCGATCCCCGTATATGTCAATCCCGAAGTAGATGAAAAACTCGGGATCTCTTTGGGTATGAAAGTTTCCGAAGTGGAAAAGGCTATTTTAGACAATCCGGGCGCGGTAGCCGTCTTCTTAAATAACCCCACTTACTACGGAATCTGTTCGGATATCCGTTCCATCGTAAAATTAGCGCACGAACATGAAATGCTTGTGCTCGCCGACGAAGCGCACGGCACGCATTTCTATTTCGGAGAAGGGCTCCCCGTCTGCGCTATGAAAGCGGGCGCGGATATGGCTGCGGTCTCTATGCATAAATCGGGCGGAAGTTTAACGCAAAGTTCTCTTTTGCTTACGGGAAAAAACGTAAACTGGGAATACGTTTCACAGATTATCAACCTTACGCAAACGACGAGCGCTTCCTATCTCTTAATGGCGAGTCTCGATATTTCGCGGAGAAATCTTGCGCTTCGCGGAAAAGAATCGTTTGCAAAAGTAGCCGAAATGGCGGAATACGCAAGAGCGGAAATTAACGAGATCGGCGGATACTACGCTTACGGGAAAGAAATTATCAACGGAAGCAGCGTTTTCGACTTCGACGTGACCAAGCTTTCCGTATACACGCGGGACATCGGGCTTGCGGGGATTGAGGTATACGATCTTCTGCGGGACGAATATGATATTCAGATCGAGTTTGGCGATATCGCCAATATTCTCGCCTATCTCTCCATCGGCGACAGGTTGCAGGACATTGAACAGTTGGTTGGAGCGCTTTCCGATATCCGCCGCCTGTATACGAAAAACCCCGCCAAAATGCTGAATACGGAATATATCGCACCGCAAGTGCTCGTCTCCCCGCAAATCGCGTTCTACTCGGAGAAAAAGAGCGTTCCTATCAAGAAAGCCGCGGGTAAAATCTGCGCGGAATTCGTGATGTGTTATCCTCCCGGTATTCCCATTCTCGCTCCGGGAGAAATGATCACGGAAGCGATCATCGAATATATCTTTTATGCTAAGGGAAAAGGCTGTTCCATGCAGGGGCCGGAAGATATCGACGTTGAATATCTGAACGTTTTAACGGACGAGCGGCAGATCTGGAAATAAACGAAGGAGAAATACAGATGGAACTTTGGTTTTCAGATTATTACACCGATAAAGTCAAATTATCGGTCAAAATCGAAAAACAGCTTTACGGCGTCCAAACGGACTATCAGCGCATCGTCGTGTTCGATTCGCAGGAATTCGGTAAATTCATTGCCTGCGACGACAGTATCGTCTTTTCGGAAAAGGACGAATTTATTTACGACGAGATGATCGTGCACGTTCCTATGGCGGTTCATCCCAACGTAAAAAACGTGCTCATTATCGGCGGCGGCGACGGCGGCGTAGCGCGGGAGCTCTCCTACTACGACGAAATCGAACGAATCGATGTTGTGGAATCAGACAGGACATTCGTTGAAATCTGCAAAAAATTCTTTCCCGACAATGCCAAGGGGCTGGACGATAAACGAGTGAATATCTATTATCTTGACGGTCTACGCTTTCTCCGCTCCAAAGCGAACGAGTACGACCTCATCATCAATGATGCGATCAACCCCTTAGGACACACCGCGGGACTGTTTACCAAGGAATTTTACGGAAGCTGTTACCGCGCTCTGCGGGACGACGGGATTATGGTCTATCAGCACGGAAGCCCGTTCTACGACGAGGACGAGGAGTCCTGCCGCCAAATGCACCGAAAAGCCAGCCATTCCTTCCCCATAAGCAGAGTGTATCAGGCGCATATCCCCACCTGTCCTTCGGGATATTGGCTGTTCGGATTTACGTCGAAAAAATATCACCCGCTTAACGATCTCAACGTTGAACGGTGGAACGATAGAAAGATCAAAACTTGGTACTACACAACGAATTTGCACAAGGGCGCGTTTATGCTCCCCAAATACGTGGAAGATATTCTCATAGAAGAAGAAAAATAACGAGGTGATAAAATGGCAAAGTTACTCATCATCGGCTGCGGCGGCGTTGCCGGCGTAGCGATCGCAAAATGCTGTCAGAACAGCGAAACGTTTCAAGAAATTTGCATTGCGAGCAGAACGCTTGAAAAATGCGATGCGGTGAAAACGAAATTGCAGCCGACAACAAAGACCGTCATCACAACCGCAAAGGTGGATGCCGAAAATATTGACGATTTGATTGACCTCATCAAAAGTTATCGTCCCGACGCGGTATTAAACGTTGCGCTCCCCTATCAGGATTTAACGATCATGCAAGCGTGCCTCGAATGCAAAGTGGATTACATCGACACGGCGAATTACGAACCCGAGAATACCGACGATCCTGTTTGGCGGGAAATTTACGAAGAACGGTGCCGCGAAGATGGTTTTACCGCCTATTTCGACTATTCCTGGCAGTGGGGATATAAAGAAAGCTTTGAAAAGGCGGGAATTACGGGACTTTTGGGCAGCGGATTCGACCCCGGCGTGACGAGCGTGTTTACAGCTTATGCTTTGAAGCATTATTTCGACGAGATCGAGACCATCGACATTCTCGATTGCAACGGCGGCGATCACGGATATCCGTTCGCGACCAACTTCAATCCCGAAATCAACTTGCGCGAAGTTTCGGCAAACGGCTCCTATTGGGAAAACGGGCATTGGGTGGAAACCAAACCCATGGAAATTAAGCGCGAATACAACTTTCCGCAAGTTGGGCGCAAGGATATGTATCTCTTGCACCATGAGGAGATCGAATCGCTTGCCAAAAACGTGCCCGGCGTCAAACGAATCCGCTTCTTTATGACGTTCGGACAGAGCTACCTTACGCACATGAAATGTCTTGAAAACGTGGGCATGCTCTCCACTTCCCCCGTGTTATACGAAGGGAGAGAAATCGTTCCCATTCAGTTTTTGAAAGCGCTTTTGCCCGATCCTGCCTCCTTGGGACCCAGAACGGTGGGAAAAACCAATATCGGCTGTATCTTCAAAGGCAAAAAGGACGGCAAAGACAGGACGATCTATATTTACAACGTCTGCGATCATCAGGAATGTTATAAAGAAGTCGGCTCTCAGGCGATCTCCTACACAACGGGCGTGCCCGCCATGATCGGCGCGGCGCTGGTCGTTTCCAAAGTGTGGAACAAAAAGGGCGTGTTCAATGTGGAGGAGTTCGATCCCGATCCCTTCATGGATATGCTAAGCAAATACGGTTTACCCTGGATTGTGGATGAGAATCCCGCAACCGTAGATTAAAAATGCGCACGGAACAAATTTTAAAAACGTTGCCTACGCCCTGTTACGTGATAGACGAAAAAAAACTGGAAGAAAATCTTCTCGTCCTCAACGCGTTACAAGAAAATACGGGCTGCAAAATCCTCTTGGCGCAGAAGGCGTTTTCCTGCTTTTCTCTCTATCCCCTCATCGGAAAATATCTTTCGGGGACGGCGGCAAGCGGATTATACGAGGCAAGGCTCGGCTTTGAAGAGATGGGGAAAGAAACCCACGTTTTCGCCCCCGCCTACAAAAGCGAGGATATGCAAGAACTTGTAAAAATCTGCGATCATATCGTATTTAATTCGGCAACGCAATTTCAAAAACACCGCGCGATTATCGCCGAACATAATGCGCGTTCCGATCAAAAAATAAGTATCGGGATTCGCATCAATCCCGAATTCTCCACGCAGGAGAGCGCAATCTACGACCCTTGCGCCAAAGGTTCCCGTTTGGGAATGACTTTTCGGAATTTTTCATCTGCCTTCGGCGAGACCTTACCCGAAGATATCGATGGGCTACACTTTCACACTCTCTGCGAACAGGACGCGCCCGACCTGATAGATACTTTCTCCGCGGCGGAGCAACGTTTCGCGCCCTACTTCAAACAAGTGAAGTGGATCAATATGGGCGGCGGTCACCATATCACACGCGCGGGATACCGCCTCGCGGAATTGCGGGAATTTCTCCTGCGCGTAAAAGAGAAATACGGCGTGCAGGTCTATCTTGAACCGGGCGAAGCGATTGCTTTAAACGCAGGGTATCTCGTGACAAATGTGGAAGATATCGTACGCAACGGAACGGATATTCTCATTCTCGACGCTTCGGCGGAATGTCATATGCCCGACGTTTTGGAAATGCCCTACCGTCCTCCTCTGTTCGGCGGATTTCCCGCGGGAGAAAAACCGTACGCCTACCGTCTTTCGTCGCTTACCTGTCTTGCAGGCGACGTGATCGGGGATTATTCGTTCGAAACGCCCGTCGAAATCGGCGATAAACTCATTTTCGGGGACATGGCGATCTATACCATGGTAAAAAACAACACGTTCAACGGCATGCCGCTTCCCTCGATCTATCTGCTGCAAAAGGACGGCGCGGTAAAACTCATCAAACAGTTCGGCTACGACGATTTTAAAGGGAGATTATCGTAAATGACGACCCCCAAACAGGACGGATTTTTCATGCCCGCCGAATTTGACGCGCACCTCGGCTGTATTCTCATCTGGCCGCACAGAGCGGGAAGCTGGCGCTGCGGCGCAAAACCCGCGGAAAAAGCGTTTGCGAACGTGATTAAGGCAATCGCCGAGAGCGAACACGTCTTCGTCTGCTGTCAAAAGGACAAGAAAAACGACGTTCGCCGCGCCTTACGCGGCGTCGCAAACGTGACGCTCTGCGACGCGGAAACAGACGATTCCTGGGCGCGCGATATTGCGCCTACGTTCGTTAAAAATCGCTTCACGGGCGAAATCCGCGCCGTCAGTTGGGAATTCAACGCTTGGGGCGGCACGGTAGACGGACTGTATGCGCATTGGGACAAAGACAACGCCTTTGCCAAGCAGTTTGCAGATCAATTTCACGTTCCCGTCTACAACGCGTCCCCTTTCGTGCTGGAAGGCGGCAGCATTCATTCCGACGGGGAAGGTACGCTCCTCGTCACGGAGAGCTGTCTGTTGAGCAAAGGAAGAAATCCCGATTTAACAAAAGCTCAAATCGAAGAGACCTTAATAGAATACCTCGGCGCGGAAAAGATCTTATGGCTGCCCCGCGGGATTTTTCATGACGAGACGAACGAACACGTCGATAACGTGTGCGCTTTCGTTCGCCCCGCAGAAGTCGCGCTCGCCTGGACGGACGAAGAAAATGACCCGCAATACCCGCTCTCTCATGCCGATCTTACCTATCTTGAAAGCGCGACCGACGCAAAAGGCAGAAAAATCAAAGTGCATAAGCTCCCCATTCCCGACGTGCCGATCACCGTCTCCGAAAAAGATTTGGCGGGATTTGTGTTCGAAGAAGGCGAGACCGTGCGGGAAGCGGGCGAACGGCTTGCCGCCTCCTACTGCAACTTTTATTTTTCGAACGGCGCCGTCGTACTTCCCGTATTCGGCGGAGAAAACGAACAAAGCGACCGCAGGGCAATCGCGCTCCTGGAAAGACTTTGTCCCGAAAGAAAGGTCGTTCCCGTCCCCGCGCGGGAGATCCTTTTGGGCGGAGGCAATATTCACTGTATTACGCAACAAATTCCGGCGGGAAAAATAACAGACCGTATATTAAACGCTTTTCATAAGGAGACGGAAACATGCAAGTAAAAATCGCCGCCGTGCAAATGCAATGCTCGAAAAATCGGGAAGACAACTTAAAGAAAGCGGAGAAATTTATCCGCAAAGCCGCCGAAAACGGCGCAAATGTGATTTTGTTGCCCGAGCTGTTTGAACGCGAATATTTCTGCCAACAGCGGAGGTACGAATTTTATTCGTTTGCCGAACCCGCGGAACAAAATAAAGCCGTACGAACGGCAATACGGCTTGCGAAAGAACTGAACGTGGTATTGCCCGTCAGTTTTTACGAACGGGACAAAAACGTACTGTATAATTCGGTTGCGGTCATCGATGCGGGAGGCGCAAACCTCGGCGTTTACCGCAAGACGCATATCCCCGACGACCATTATTATCAGGAAAAATTTTATTTTACGCCCGGGAACAGCGGCTTTAAGGTGTTTGAAACCGCCTTCGGAAGGCTCGGGATCGGGATCTGCTGGGATCAGTGGTTTCCCGAGACGGCGCGGTGTCTCGCCGTAGCGGGCGCGGAAATTTTATTCTTTCCGACGGCGATCGGCAGCGAACCCATTCTCGGTTGCGACAGCATGCCCCATTGGAGGCGGTGTATGCAGGGGCATGCCGCATGCAATTTGGTTCCCGTCGTCGCCGCAAACAGAATCGGCAAGGAAGCCGTCTTGCCCGACGGAGAAAACGGCGGTCAAAAGTCGGAACTTCTCTTTTACGGCTCCTCCTTTTTAACCGACGAAACCGGCGAAATCGTCGCTTCGGCGTCCCGCACGGAAGAAGAAATCCTGTATGCAACCTATGATTTGACGGAACTTGCGAAAAAGCGGTTGGAATGGGGCGTCTTCCGCGACCGCCGTCCGGAATGTTACGGTAAAACCCTCGGAAAATAACGCGCTTATCGGTCGTTGCCGTTATAAGCTGTTTCTCGAACTTCGAACAAATCGTCGAACTCAGGATATAATAAAGGCGGCGTGCGCCGACATAAAGTCGGCGCACGCCGTTTCCTCGTTCGATTTTATTAAAATCACGAAAGCCGAATGTGCAAAGCGGGAACAACCCCTCCGCTTGCCCTGCTGACGTCGCCGATTTCGCCGGCGTCGCCGCCGCCATTGACGTACCTCGCGTTATAACTAACACTGTAGTACGGCGAACGCAACAACCACCAGCCGTTGCCGGAATATGAGCTTTCTGTGCTTGCATAACATCCCTGTGATTTTGCATACGCGGTGCTCTTTAACTGCCGCGCCGTATCGTAACTACTGCTTGACGTACTAAACCCGTAAGAGGAATTCATTACGTCTTGATAACTGAGCAAAAACACCTTATCGTTCGTGTTCGCACACGCATACGAGTTCGTGCTCGACGCCGTTGTTGCCGCGCTGTTATCTACGAGCGTCGTCTGCACAAGCTGTTTTTCATATTCCGTGAACGCCGTCTCGTAGAACGTTTCGTTCAGCCAGGACCTTATCTCGCTGTACAGATAGTTGTTTGCATATGCGCTTGCCGTAACCGTGCTTCCGCTGCCCGCATAATACGCGTCGCTATAATTCTCCACAGCCGTACGCGTACTGCTGCTTGTCGTGTGGTAGTACTGCTGACTGTCTAATATGATATCCGCCATCAGGAACGCCGTTCCGTTGCTCTCCTCTAAAATACGCCATTTGATTGGCTCGTATTTAAACCAATACACCGTGGAAAGATAGTAACCGCTAGTATACTGATAGCTGTTGCCTGTAGAGCTTGAATAATCCGTCCAATACGGGCGGTAGCTTGTGAAGTACACCGCGCGGTATTCGTTGCCGCTATACGTTACGTCCTTATACCACATATAGCTGCTTACGCTTCCCGAAATATAATAGCCGTAGTCCGTCCAGCCGTTGGCGTTCTTCGAGGTGGGCAGCGCCGTCGTCTGTGCGTCTTTCCAGGTGAGGTTTGCTTTCGTTGCGCTATCCGTGACTTCCGACTGGGGATACGAGCCGAACAGGATATACTTGCCCGTAGAACTTTCGTTCCCGTTTTCGTCCACGCGCGTATACAGCTGATCCGCAGAAGGATCTTTCGCGCCGCAACGGGTACATGCGCCGTTTTCGTAGCTGTGCCCGAGCGCAAGAATTTCTTTACCCACCGTCAACGTTGTCCGGCACACCGAGCAGACCGTGTCGCTCTCTTTGCCCGCCGCCGTGCAGGTTGCCGCAGTACCGTTGTTTGCAGATACGGCGGTATGCCCCTTGGCGGGAATTGTTTCTGTTTTCGTTTCGCCGCAGACGGAGCAGGTAAACGTTTTTACCCCCGTTTCCGTGCAGGTTGCCACTTTCGTTATCACGCCGTAGCCGTAGTCGTGCGTGTGTTTATTCTCGAAAGGTTTTAACACTACGAACACGATAACTACCGCTACTACTGCAATTATCAGTAAGCCCGTGATTAATCCGATAATAAGTTTCTTTTTCATAACTTTCCTCCGCTTTCCCTTTTCATAAAATACTCCCCGCTTCCTGATAAAGTGATATTATATTTATTATAAACCCCCTCCCCGAAAAACGTCAAGTGTTTCACATAAAGTTCTTCAAAAAATTGTAGGCTTGAACAATATCTTCTGCAACGAATACGTTTTCCGTGCAAATACCGTACACGAAAACGACGTTCCTGTTGAAAAATGCCGATTGCTCATGCATTTGAAAATTTCGGCTTAGCGCACAAAACGATCAGCCTTTTACGATTCCTCTGTCGTATTCACGGTTGATTTCCGCGATTTCTTTTTCTCCCTCGATATAGGGACGGTATAAATCGTCGATGCTTCCTCCGCCGATATTGTCGCATGCGCCGCAAAAGTCGCACATTCCGCCGCAGAAAGACAGCGACTGCGCAACGATTTTCATACGTTCTTCCTTCGTCGTATCTTTGATTAAAATGGATTTGAATTGCATAATTCCTCCCTATTCTTCGTTGAAAAAATGTTTGACGCCGTCCTTCCCCTTATAGGCTATGACTGTGGAAAGATTGACGTTTTCTACGCTTTTAAAGATATTTTGCTCGATTTCGGGATCTTCCTCCTTGAGAGAACGAATAAGCTCCTTAACTTTTTTGCGTTTGGAGCCTGTGTTCGAAGATTGGCACCCTTCCGAAGTACAGGTATCGGTAAATTTACACGCGCACTGAATAAATTGTAAACCGTTATAATCCCGCCATGCCTTGATATCGTCCTCGCGGATAAAATACATGGGACGAATCAGCTCCATGCCCTCGAAATTAGCGCTTTTGAGTTTGGGCATCATCGTTTGAACCTGTCCGCCGTAAAGCATTCCCATCAAAATGGTCTCGATCACGTCGTCGTAATGGTGTCCCAATGCAATTTTGTTGCAACCTAAAATTTTCGCTTGATGATACAGATGTCCTCTTCTCATGCGGGCGCAGATATAGCAAGGCGATTTTTCGATGGTAAAGACGTTTTCGAAGATATCCGTCTCGAATACGGTGATGGGAATATCCAACATTTGCGCGTTGCGCTCGATGATTTCGCGGTTCTCCGCGCTGTAACCGGGATCCATAACGAGGAAAACCAACTCGAATGGAAATTTATTGTGCCGTTTGATCTCCTGAAAGAGCTTTGCCATGAGCATGGAATCCTTTCCGCCGGAAATACAGACGGCGATTTTATCGTTCGGTTGGATGAGATCGTAAGCGACGATCGCTTTTGCAAATTTACTGAAAAGCTGTTTGTGAAATTTCGTCCGAACGGATTGCTCGATTTTCTGCGCCGTCTCCCCGCCCGAAAGTTCTTTGATATGACGGCGAAGCCATTCGTAGTATCCCCCTTTCAGATTGTATGCGCGATAGCCTTTTTCACGCAGAGTCTCCGCAATTTCAAAGCTGACGATCCCGCTGCGGCAACAGATATAAAGTTCTTTCTCTTTGGGCAATTCGCTCTGTTTAAGCAGCTCCTGCGGGATATTGACGGCGTGCGGAATATGCCCGTACAGAAAAGAGCTTTCGTCACGGACATCGACGATCAGATAATCCTCCGCATTTTTTTGCGCGATTTCTTCTACCGTAATTTCTTCTTTCATACTCTTTGAAACCCCGTGAGATCTTTGACGACCTCGCCCGCAATGATAAGTCCTACGACGGACGGAACAAACGCGTTGCTGCCGGGGATATCCCTGCGCGCCGTGCATTTACGAACCGTCCCCGGCGGGCAGATACAGTGCGTACGGCAACTGATCTCCAAATCTTCTTCGGGACGGACGGGTTTTTCTTTGGAATAAACGACCTTTACGTGCTCGATTCCGCGTTTTTTAAGCTCTCTGCGCATGACGCGCGCCAACGGGCAGACGGACGTCTCTGCGATATCCGCAACCTCGAACGCCGTCGGATCGACCTTGTTTCCCGCTCCCATCGCGCTGATAACGGGCACGCCGCACTTCTTTGCATTTTCAATGATGGCGAGCTTCCCCGTTACGGTATCAATCGCGTCTACCACATAATCGTAATGCGAAAAATCGAATTCGCCCGCGGTTTCAGGCATATAAAACGTTTTATGCACCGTCACAGCGCAATCGGGATTGATTTCGGCGATCCGCTCGGCGGCGACGTCCGTCTTATATTTTCCCACCGTCTTGCGAGTGGCGAAAATCTGACGGTTGAGGTTGGTAAGACACACTTTGTCGTCGTCTACAAGATCGAGCGCGCCGACGCCCGAACGCGCCAACGCCTCTACGGTATACCCGCCCACGCCGCCGATCCCGAATACGGCAACGCGCGAGGCGGCAAGCTTTTCCATCGCCTCTTTCCCGAAAATGAGTTGCGTCCTTGAGAATTGATTGAGCATTTATCCCGCCCCGCTGTATTTTTTCTCAAATTATAGCAATAAGGCAAAAACTTGTCAACGCGTTTCGCCCTTCCCCAAACCGGAGAAGGGCGAAAACAAGATATCGGAAGATTTATGAAGGCTGCCTATTTTATTGGAAGAGCGCGGTCGAAAGATAACGATCGCCCGAATCGGGGAACACGACGACGATCTTCTTGCCCGCGTTCTCCTTGCGCTTTGCAAGCTCGGTAGCGGCGACAAGCGCCGCGCCCGAAGAAATTCCCACAAGGAATCCCTCCGTCAGACCTATCTCCTTACCCACGGCAAAAGCAGCCTCGTTTTCGACGGGAATAATCTCGTCGTAAACGTTCGTATCCAACACCTTGGGAACAAAGCCCGCGCCGATGCCCTGGATTTTATGCGAACCCGCAACGCCCTTCGAAAGAACGGGCGAAGTAGCAGGCTCTACCGCAACGACTTTCACGCTCGCTTTCTTTTCTTTTAAGTATTTACCCACGCCCGTTACGGTACCGCCCGTGCCGACGCCCGCGACAAAAATATCGACGTCGCCCGCAGTGTCCTCCCAGATTTCGGGACCCGTTGTCTCGTAATGAATTTTGGGATTGACGGGGTTATCGAACTGCCCGGGAATAAAGCTGCCTTCTATTTGTTCGGCAAGTTCCTGCGCTTTTGCAATTGCGCCCTTCATTCCCTTCGCGCCTTCGGTCAGCTCGATTTCGGCGCCGTAAGCCTTTAACAGGTTCCTGCGCTCCACGCTCATCGTTTCGGGCATTGTGAGAATGATGCGATATCCCTTCGCCACGGCAACCGCCGCAAGCCCGATTCCCGTATTCCCCGAAGTGGGTTCAATGATAACGTAACCCGGTTTGAGTTTCCCTGTTCTTTCCGCGTCCTCAATCATCGCTTTTGCAATTCTGTCTTTTACGGAGCCTGCGGGATTGAAATATTCAAGCTTCGCATAGATTTTCGCCTGTAACTGATGTTTTTCTTCGTAATTCGAAAGCTCCAAAAGCGGGGTCTTCCCTACGAGTTCGAGAATGCTTTGATGTACTGCCATGATTGATCTCTCCTTTTTTTGTTTTTCCGATGAAATCTTGATTTCCTATCGGATTACTGTGGAATTAGTATACATGAAGAAAAAAACGTTGTCAAGCGTTTTTCGTAAGTTTTTTAAAAAAATTTTTTCAGATGTAATACATATCCGAGCCGTTTCCGGCAGTGTTGATCAGATCCTGTAAAGAAATGCTTTTCAGGTAATTGTCGATCACATGGTAAAGTCCGCTCCAAAGCCCTTTCGTCATGCACTGCTCCTGACGCGGACAATAGGTATTATTCACGGCGCATTCCACGGGAGCGAAATCGCCTTCCGTCTTATACAGAATTTCCGAAACGGGATAATCTTCGGCTTTTTTCACCAAAGAATATCCGCCGCCCGCCCCGCGCACAGAACGGAGCAATCCCCCCTTTACGAGCATCGCGGTAATTTGCTCGGCATATTTGACGGTAATCTCCTGCCGGGCAGAGATGTCGGCGATCCTCACGGGTCCTTTTGCGCTGTTCTGCGCAACATCGATCATAATTCTTATGGCATAACGCCCTTTTGTAGAAACCAGCATTATTTTCCCCTTTTCCTATTTACATTCTACATTATATGCAAAAACAGCCGTTTGTCAATGCTTCATCGTGAGGGAAATGCGGTTTTTCTTCTCGTCCACTTCCTTCACCCAAACGGTAACGACGTCCCCCACGCTCAACACCTCCGAGGGATGACGGATGAATTTATCGCAGATCTGCGAAATATGTACCAACCCGTCCTGATGAACGCCGATATCCACGAACGCGCCGAAATCAATGACGTTGCGCACCGTGCCTTTCAGTTCCATGCCCGGTTTTAAATCTTTGATATCGAGCACGTCCGTACGCAACACGGGAGCGGGAAGCTCGTCGCGGGGATCCCGTCCCGGGCTTTTTAACTCCTTACAGACGTCGAACAGCGTGGGGAGTCCTACTTCGCAAGCCGCCGCCGCGCGTTCCTCGCCGTAAGAATGCAGCCGCTCCATTAAATTTCTCAGTTCTCCGCGTTTCACGTCCGCCATGGTATAGCCGCACAGTTCCAACAACTTTTCCGCCGCCGCGTACGATTCGGGATGCACGGCGGTGTTGTCGAGTACCTGCTCGCTCTCGGGTACGCGTAAAAAACCTGCGCACTGTTCGAACGCTTTTGCGCCTAATTTAGGAACTTTCAAAATTTGTTTGCGCGAAGTAAACAGACCGTTCTCTTCGCGGTATTTTACAACGTTCGCCGCCGTGCCCGCATTCAACCCCGCCACGCGCGCTAAAAGCGGCGCCGACGCGGTATTTACATCCACTCCCACGGCGTTCACGCAATCTTCCACCACGCCGTCAAGCGCTTCGGAGAGCCGCTTTTCGGGCATGTCGTGCTGGTACTGTCCCACGCCGATGCTCTTGGGGTCGATTTTTACAAGTTCGGCAAGCGGATCTTGCAACCGCCGCGCAATGGACACCGCCGAACGTAAATTGACGTCGTATTCGGGGAATTCTTGCGCCGCCAACTTAGAAGCGGAATACACCGACGCGCCCGCCTCGTTGACGATCGCGTACGACACACCCGCGTCTTTTCCGAGTCCCGCAATGAGTTCCACCGTCATTTGTTCGGTTTCGCGGCTCGCCGTACCGTTCCCGATCGCGATATGCCGCACTTTGTGCTTTCTAATGAGCGCGGAAAGCTTTTGAATACATTCCTGTTTCTGCCGCTCGCCGTAAGTGGGATAGACGACCGCCGTATCGAGCACCTTGCCCGTACCGTCTACAACGGCGACCTTACAACCCATTCTGTACCCCGGGTCGAGCCCCATTGTAACGAATCCCTTGACGGGCGGTTGCATAAGCAACGGACGTAAATTAAGCGCAAACTGCCCGATCGCCCCTTCGCTTGCATTCTCGGTGAGAAAAGCGCGGATCTCGCGTTCGACGGACGGCGCAATCAATCTGTCATAGGCGTCCTCTGCCGCCGCCCGAACGAACTCCGTCGAAGCGCAAGACGGCGATTTTAAGATGGCGCGGCAAACAAGCTCCGCCGCGACGGCGCGTTCCGCCTCCACCGAAACCTTTAAAAGACCCTCCCGTTCGCCGCGGTTCATGGCGAGAATTTGATGTCCCTGCACTTTCTGCACGGTTGCGACAAAATCGTAATAGTTGCGGTAAACGCTGTCCTCCTGCTCCTTTTTCGCCGCACAGGAACGGATATCCGCGCTTTTCTGCCAATAATCGCGCATTTTTCCGCGAATTACCGCGTCGTCCGAAATGCGCTCGGCAATGATATCGCTCGCTCCCGCAAGCGCGTCCTCCGCGCTCTCCACTCCCTTTTCGGGATCGACGTACTTCTCCGCCTCGGCAAGAGGCGCAGGACAGTCGGGTGATTGCTCAAACAGCAAATCGGCAAGCGGTTCCAACCCCCGTTCCCGCGCAACCGTGGCGCGCGTGCGCCGTTTCTGTTTGTAAGGACGGTACAGATCCTCCACTTCCGCAAGCGTTGCGGCGCGATCGATCTGCGCCGCCAATTCATCCGTCAGCTTCCCCTGCGTCTCAATCGCGCCCTTCACTTCCTGTCGCCGCGTCTCCAAATTGCGCAGATATTGCAGTCTGTCGGCAAGTTTTCGTATGGTCTGATCGTCCATCGTGCCGTGCATTTCCTTTCTGTAACGTGCGATGAAGGGAACGGTATTCCCCTCGTCGAGCAAATCGATCACGTTCCGAACGTGTTCTTCCTTCTTATCGAGTTCCTTCGCAAGAATTTGCGATATCGTCTGCATTTCTCCCTCTCCTTCTTTTTCTGCATTCTATCTTATCATAAAAATTCTTATTTTACAAGAAAATCGGCGCGTTTTGCGCCGATTCCCGTTCAATCGTTGCTTTCACTATTAAAAAATCAGCGTCTTTCCGTCCGAAAAAATTTTTACGCCGCCGCCCTTTTCCAAGGACGGCGGCGCGTTTTTAATCAAAAAAACCGCGAACGATCTCCGCAATCTTGCTCTTATAGACAATATTTCCGTTCCCGCCCGCAAAGCACAGCGGCGGATAAACGACGCACCACCAGTTATCGCCCGATCCCGTGCCGAGTTCCAAGATCAACGCGTCGTACACGCCCGCCGATAACGTGACGTTTTCATAGACGCGCGTGGGAAACTCCTCTTCGCGCAAAAATGCGCTCGCACCGTAATAAAATCCGTTTTGCCGCAAAACCTCGTCGGCAACGCGAGAGATTTCTTGCAGCTTGCCGCCGATCAGTTCCATCGCCTCCGACTTTGTTGCGCATTCCGCGACGGTCGGCGTGAGAAACTCCACCACCCGATCGCGCACCTTATATTTGACCTCCTGATCTTCCGCCGAGTTGGAATTGGCGCGGATGTGTACCCGCAAATACGCGTTTTGCGCCTCTGTCTGCGTTCCGCCCGTCCCCCCGAACGCCAACGCAAGACCGCAGATTCCCGCAATCAGCAATATGATCACAATTACCTTTTTCATGAAAATAACCTCCCCGTTTGCGGGGAAGTTATTGACTGTAATTTATTTTTTTATGCAAGTTTCACGGTTTTCTTGTTCGGGAAACGAGCGCGCAGAGCTGCTCGTAAATCCCAAAGACCCCGTAATATCAACCTGTTTTCATGCAAGATGCGCGAAACGCAGCGAATTCCGCTTGCAAAAAATCCCGAGATATGCTATATTGTTTATGCTACGCTAACTGAATATTATAATAGCAGGGGCTTTTTATATTTTTAAGTTCTGTTTTTGCTATTTTTTCTCATACTGAATTTGGTAAAAATGCAAATTCCAAATGAGAAATTATAGCATTGTCTTTGCTGTATATTCGGTTAGTGTAGCGACTACCGGAGTTTGCGTTTTTCGTGCGCTAAACTTCGGTTGGCGCACTTTTTTTTGCAAATTACTTGCTTAAATGAGTCCGCCGTGGTATACTGAACACGTCACACAAAACTTAATATCATGCGTAATAGGTACAAGACGGCATTTTGTATCTCATTATTCCTATTACGCGGAAGTTTTGTGTGACAACAATCGGAGATACTGATGCAAAGGGTGTGCTCCGATTGGAGTACGCCCGATTTTTTTCGGGAAAACCCTTTGCAAAAAAATAAACGGAGGAGTTTTTTATGAAGAAGAAATTGTTAACTTTGTTACTCGCTGTATGCGCAACGTCGTGCCTTTGCTTCGGCTTGGCGGCGTGCGGCGAAAAAGAACACACGCACAGCTATACGAGCGAGATAACGACGGCGGCGACCTGCACGGAAGCGGGCGTTACGACCTATACCTGTTCTTGCGGCGAAAGTTATACGGAAGCGATTCCCGCCAAGGGTCACACCTCTGCGGAAGCGGTGAAAGAGAACGAAGTCGCAGCGACTTGCACGACTGACGGTTCATACGACAGCGTGGTTTACTGTTCCGTTTGCGAAGCGGAAATCAGCCGCGAAACAAAAACGGAAAAAGCGACGGGACACAATTATGTAAACGGCGTTTGCACCGTTTGCGGAGATGAGGAAGAAAGCTCCACGTTCTATTACAATATCTTGAAATCCTTTGTCGGACAGGGCGGTTTTTCAATCGTTTTGGATACGGATAATACTTCCCTTAGTTACGGCAACGAGGTATTGACTTTCAACGTGGGCGAGGTCACCTATAAATTCGACGAAAACGGCAATATTACCGAAGCGTGGTTCAACGGCGAAGCCGAAACGGACGGCGCCATTATTGTAGCGCACAGCAATGTTGTGGGGATAGAGGTCTATCTCAAAGACGGAGTATATTATATAAAGATAAATGACGAAGGCGATTTAGGCTGGATGAGAATGTCGGTGGACGATATGATGGCGGCTGAAATGGATGAAGCCGCCGCTCTTTCCTTTATGATTGTCCGGAACATGACGCCCGGTTTAGTTGCGCTTTCAAATAAAGTGCTGTCGGGTAATTCGGTTTGGATAAACGAAGTTCTGGAAAAAGTTTTCAGCAGCGTTTTCACGCGACAGACGGAGAACGGCGAGGTAACGCTTTCGCTCGATAAGGACGCTTTAAAAGACACGTATCACATGATTAGCAGTTCTACGATAAGCGAAGTGATAGATTACTATCTCGGCGACGGCTCTTATGATGCGGTGCAGAACCTTGTATCGGGCTTCGATAAGCTGACCTTGGGGCAGATAATTACTTACGCCGAAAACTTCACGAAAATAAGCCGCACAGAAGTTATAAAAATTATAAACGACGCTTGCGCGGCGGCGGGTTATGAAGTCGACTTGTCCGAGTATCTTACGGATGACATGTTAGCCTTAACCGTAGATGAAATCGTAAGTAACTATATAGGCGACGAAAGTTTTGCGCTCTCCGAGGTTGCGGGCGGTTATTTGGAGCAGTTAAAAGATTCGACTTTGTTCGAGTTGCTTGAAAGTTCGGGCGTGGATACAACAGCGATAACCCAAAACGCCGAAGATTTCATCGAACTTGCGGCTGAAATTTTAGACGTAAAATTGGTTGCGGACGGACAGGGCAATTTAAAGAGTGTTGATATTTCCGTAAATTACGACGGCGAATTTGAACCCGACGAAGACGAGCATTATAAAGTAACGGGCGAACTTCAGATTGTAAACGGCGGTGAGACGGATGATTCCTTTGTTTCGGAACTTGTTGAAGAGGTCGACGGACTTTACGGCAATATCCTCGTAGACGGCTACCGCATGGATAATATTGGAGAACACTCTTATTATGTAGATGACAGAGAGACGGTTGTAGATAATTCTTACGCGGTAGTGCATATAGCGGAGGACGGAACCGTGTCTTTGACGGTCAATTTGGACATAGCAATTAGTTACAGCGACTATGAATACTATGACTACGAAGATCACTACTGGACAACTACCCGAATTTATAAGGGTCAATACGTTCTCACCGACATAATGTGCTATGGCGTTGAAACGGTTTATAGATCCGGCGAGTTGGTTGAAGGAGTATATCGTTATTCTATCCAAGGCAACGCGGCGGAAGGAAGTAGTATATCGTATACATATAATTATTACGAGGACGGAGAGTTGGTCAATACCTATAGTTATCAAGACTATCCCTCTACCCGTATTTATTACTATTCTGAAACCGCCGAATGATGTTTTTAAAGCGATAAAATACGGAAAGAGCGTTAAAGCGCACTTCCCATAGAAAATTAAAAAACTAAATTTTTATAGAGCTGTGCTTTCAAGCAATTCCAATAATAATCCACCCGCGTAGCGAGTGGATTATTATTTTGCCCTTTTGTCTCGCTGTTTTCCCTTTCGTCGCGCGTGAACGCGCGACGCCGCCTCGCGGCAACAAGGGAAACTGCCCGTTCGAGCACGGGGAACGAGAAAAGGAGCGGCGATTTTATTGTAACTGACGGGATATCGCGTAACGGCATAAAGTCTGTCCGATTTCATGCGCCGTCAATCTCTCTTGAAAGTCCCCGTGATCACGCCGCCCCCAAGGCACTGCGTTTCGTCGTAAAGCACGGCGTACTGACCCTCGGTAACGGCGCGCTGCGGCTCGTCGAACAAAATTTTTAAAGAGGTTTCCC